>CAZGNV010000005.1:0-110653 GCA_964527835.1 uncultured Desulfosarcinaceae bacterium
CCTTTTTGTTTTGGAGGAAACTATATCAAAGCAGTTTGTCAGATCCGGACAATCGTAGCCTTTTTTTGCGGGATAGGCCCGATAAACGATGATTAAGTCAATTTTTTAACGAACAAACAGAACCTATCGGTAGCTGCCAACAAAAAATACTCCTGTCCTTAAATCACAATTTAATACTCCAACCGCGTCCACGGCCTTGCACTGCAGCTTTTCTTAAAAATTCGAGTGAATCAAGTTAGCTAAAAAAGGAGGGACACAGGCCTCTGTTTTTCGATCCAGAACAATAGAGCCTTCCCAATACTACCATTAAAAAGCAATTTAAGTCTTTACCTGACAACGCAATTATAAAAGGGGAAATGATACCTGAGCAATTATTCCTCGCAAATATTTTTTAGCGTAATTTCAGAGGTTTAAATTTTTTTTAGTTTTTTTTGGAATTTAATTAAGTTTTTTTTTACCAGCCGATAAGAAAAACAAGGCACATTAGCGTCTTAGATTGCATTATGCTAAAAAAAAACCGGATCTCCTGACCAGCATCTCTAAGCTTACTTCATCTGATCTGCTTTAACCGATTTTTCCGGTACCAATTATTTCCGTCTTAGACTAGCATAAAAGTAATTTATAAAAAAGCTATCTATGGCCCAAATCATTGACAGAAGAAACCAGATAAGAGCAAGCCCGGTGTGTTCAAAAGCGATCAACCGGCATTAAATTATTTTTTTGATCAAAGCAGCTTCATTAAATTATGGCAAAAACTTAAATTTATAAACAAAGGAGAGAAAAATGAAACCGAGAAAGTATGCATTAACGAAAATTGTTTTGGGTTTATTGTTAGCAACTGCAATGCTTATTGGCTGTTCCAGCACCAGCAAAGATGTTAAGGAAAGCGATGGTTATTCGGAATATTGCTGGGATAAATATGTAAAAAATCAGCCCAAAAAAGAAATCAAACCAATTGAAGTCGAAGAAGTTGACAGAGTAAGGTTTACTATTTGCGACATCTATAAAACAACTGGTGAACTGGCTGTCTCGTACGACGAAAAAGTTAAAAACAGCGCAGAATATCACCAATGGCTTAAACTCACCGAAACCATGACAGAAGAAGAAAGAGATAATTTTTGGAATAACAAGTTAAATCCAATCGATAGAGAAGCAATCTTAAAATTTAACCAAGCAAATGAGGAGACATATGCGAAAGCGGTTTCCATGTTGCCCAAAGCGCTGGAGTTGCTAGATAATATTAAGAAACTTGATTTTAAGCAAGTTTCCAAAAAGGCGGGTATGAATGTGTTTAAGGCAAGATCTATCATTTCAGGCCTCGATGACTCTAAAGATCAAATTGTATATACGGTGGAAGTTTTAAAATTGATGAAAGATGAATATAACATGTATCAAAAGTTTAAAAATCAAGGTTAACACCCTGTATTCAGCGAAATAACAGAACTCCCGGCTTCCAAAGCCGGGAGTTATTAACAAAAGGATGAAAAATGAAAAAGAAAATTTTATCGAAATTTGTCATCTTTCTGGGTTTATTGAACTTTTTGCTTTTGGGTTGTGCAACCCCAGGCCCGATGACCAAATCTTCCAGCTTTAAGCGCAATGAATCTAAAAAATTAGTTTCAAGTGACAAAGAGGCGCTAATGAAAAGCGCAAATATAGAATTACCGGATAATTATGATGTCAATTATTTCCGAAAAGTCGGACTTGCTGTATATTTAGAGCAACTTTCCTTTACAAAAAATTCTCTGGTGCAACCAACAACACTAAACGCGCAGGCAATCAACACGCTACTTGAAAATGAAATCAGCAGAACCAAACGATTTACAGTCTTTACCAGACAGACAGGAGCTATCGACAGAGAAAACGCATTTCAGTTAATTAGAGGTTCTGAAGAAGATGAGCTGTCAATTGCAGGAAATCAAAAAATCAAAAATCCGGATAGCGTGCTCGCGGTTACTGCAATTGTTGGCTATGAGAAAAAAAGACTGCATGACCACAAAAAAATTACATTCTCGGTTAAGATAACTTCCAGTATAAAGGACCCCAGAACTTTTGAAATCAAACAAAGCTTTCCCCCGATTTATGTAAAATCCAAGCCAAAAATTTATTTTGAAAGTATGAGTGGAAAGCATTTAGGTGGATTTAATATTAAGGACCCTCAACAGCTGTTGGATGCCTATCTAGAGCCTATGAGTGAGGCAATTGCTCTATTAGTCAACAGGGTTGGCAATTATTATCCCTGCGGTGGGCGCGTGACAAATTATCGTAATGGCCGTTTTGCAATTGACAGAGGTATCAAGCACGGTTTTTCAACTCGTCAGACGGTAATTCTGTTTGTTGACGATGATGGCATAATCACGCCCATCGCTTCAGGAGAAGTTACACCATCAGCCGAAAAGAGTGCAGGAAGAATTTTAAAATGGAAAAATGAGCTTTACGCAGCCAAAATTAGAAGCCAAATGGATTATGCTGGCAAGGAGTTTTTAAAAACTCAGGAAATCTATGCGGTATCTGCTGGAATGCCCGAAGATTACGAGTACTGATTAATATATGCATAGTAAGATTAGGTTTCCTCCTCAATTAGGTAGAACCTAAGTGCATAACCAAATTTTGTTGCTTGTGCGGGTATGCCATCTCTCCCAGCTCACAGGCTCATGATTTCCTCACCACCAATTACAAAGGGAGCCGGCTTTTTATTTGCCCCTAAATAAATATGAAATCAATAATTTGGGAGTTCCATAATGATTATTTTAAAAAATCTTCGTAAAGTAGGATTTTTTCTTTTATTGTTATTCGTTATTATTTTTTCTGCCGATTATAGTCAATGCGCTTCTAATGCGAAAAGCAAGTTTGCATGGGATGAAAATATTTTTGAAATAGTGGCCGAACTCGGATCCAACGGAGGCGGCGTACGTGCAAGTCATGATACTATTCACGGTAATTATATAGTTGCTTTATCGTTTTATCCAGCCAAAGGCGACTTAACCCAGGCCTATGAAGCTGCGAGATTAGACGCTTTAAAGGAAATTAGCCATTTTATCAATGGTGTCGAAGTCTCTGGGCAGACAAAAATGAAATCTGGCGAATCCTATCGATATCAGAACGGTCAGGAATCATCTTCCCTTTACGAAGAATTTTTATCTGTAACCAAAACTTATTTTAAAGGCAACGTTGCCGGTGCACAAACTTGGAAAAAAGCTACAAAGGGAAAAAAAGTATATGTTGTGATGTTGTTAGATGAAACCGGTCTTAAACAGCGGGGCGTATTCAAAAAATTGGGCGCCACTGATGTTTCAAAATCAAGCAATTCATCCGGTAGCTTCAGTTCGGCGCAACGAAATAACTTTATATCCGGCCCGTCTACCGGTGGAAGGGACCAGCTTGTTACCGTAACAGGTATTGCACCCATGCGCGACGGCAGCACGGCAACTGCAAGAAATGAGGCCATTAGAGATGCATTGAGAAATGCCGTCCAACAGGTTAACGGTGTTATTATCCAAGGTAGATCTGGACGATGGGGTAAACACGTTTCCAATGCTATTTCTTCAAGAACTGAGGGCTATATTTCAACATATAAGGTTTTGAAGGAAGGCCCAAGATATGGCGATTATGAGGTCATGATAGAGGCGGTTGTTAATCGTTCAGCGTTAGTAAGAGATGTAGATTTGTATCTCGAAGCTTTAGCCTCCCCAACCTTTAAAGTTAATGCACCAGGCAGATACTATAACTGGTTCTCAAGTGAGCTGAAAAAAATCGGATTTAACATTATCGGTCGAAATGGGAATGCTTCTCATGCGTTTGAGATTGCAATAAACCAACATGAAGTTCCAAATTCAGTTGGTGGGCCTTCAGCGTATTCAACCGAAATTGCGGTGAATTTAGTCGATCTAAAGAATAGTGAGATTTTGTTTACGATCAGGAATAATCCGCAACGAACTCAAATCTTTCTGTCGTCAAAGGCTGTAAGCAAGGTTGCATCTGAAAAGGCTGCTATGAAGCAATTAAAAAAGAAAATGACTGCAGAAATCATTAATGCTTTAGCACAAAGATCAAGGACTGGCCAAGTTTATAACATCTTAATTAGAAACGCAAACAGACGGGATTATAGGCTTTTTAAACATTGTCTTGAATCAGGTGGCGAAGGACGAATCATCTCATGGAATTATAGCTCTAAAAACAAATCTTTAAGTTTAAAGTATAGGTTCCCAGGTAGCCTGTCACAGGCTTTTGATGGGGTCCTGCATCAATTATATGACGCCTATAAACTGGAAGGTAAACGACGCAAACCAAAAGCTGAAAAGATAGGAACCCATGAAGCTATTTTTGAAATAATAGGAAGTTAATAAATTAAACCGGGAGGGAATATGAAAAGAATATCTTATCTTATTTTAGGACTTCTGATCTTAGTTTACATGAGTGTATTGTCTGTGCCGCCTGTCTATTCAGCGGCTTCTGTTAAAGAACCGGAATTTCAGATTGATACGGATAGTGAAAATACTTCCGCGAAGAAGACTGCCAAGGATATGGCAGATGAATTTTTGGCTAAAAAAGGCTGGCAAGAAGGAGAAAATATAAAGTCGAATGGCAAAAAGTTTTACATCGGAATCGGTGAAGGCTCAATCCAGGCGCCAATAAATCACCCTCGCTATCTGCAAGCAAGAATTAACGCTTTTGAAAAGGCGTTTGCAAAGTCGAAACAGGAACTTGCAGAATTTATAGGGACAGAAATATCCAATACCTTGATTAGAAAATATTCTGAACCAAATGCAAATGAGGAGTCTGAGGACACCGAGTCTTCCTCTGGATCTGAATCTGCAATTATTGATAAGTTAAGTATGTTTGCTCATGCTAAGTTGGACAAAATGCTCAAAGCAGAGGGTGTCAATCCAAAGGAAGCTGATACTGATCAGATTGCAGAAGTTTTACCTGCTATCGCAACAAGTGAAGAGTTTAAAAAGATGACCAATACCATGGCTAAAACTTACCTATCTGGATTGCAAGTGTTTAAGTGTTTTGAAGGACCGGGAGAAGGGCAAGGGTACGCGATAGTTGTCGTAACGATTTATAGTGATAAGCTAAGGGAAATGGCTTCGTCAATATACACAGGTAAAAAACCCAAAATCAAAGCCCCTAAGAAACCGATCCAAAAGCAAATACCGATAGATAATAATATTTTAATGCAAACATTCGGTATTCAACAAAAGATTGATGAAAACGGTAATTTGGTTCTGGTAGCGTTTGCCCAAGGCGCCCCAAGAACATCTTCTAGCAATTCAATATCAATGGCCTATCGAAAGGCAAAAATCGCAGGAATGGGCTATATTCGCAGTTTTGCCGGAGAAAATTATATGACAACCAGTGATGCCATAAATGCTGAAACAACCACAGAATTTGATGACAACACAAAGAATTATAGGGAGCAAAGTAAATTTGATGATATCATAAAATCGTATAGCCAAAAGCTGAATATATCTGGAATTAAAACCCTTAAAAAGTGGAAGCACATACACCCGCTAACTGGTAAAAAGGTTGCCGGAGTGGTGTTGGCATGGTCACCCCAATCAGCTGCGAGAGCCAAAGCACTAGGAAAAACATTGAATTCAAACGCTCACCAAGGAGTTGGTACCACAGCCTCATCTAGAAACTCGACCTATAGCAGGAAGAAACTTGATCACGCTGGACTCACTGGATCTGGAGCTGAGGCCGATGAAGATGCATTTTAGAACATTTAAGATAAAGTTTTTTGTAATCTTATCTATAATATGTTCCGTGAATACTTCAGATGCAACTACTGCATCTGAAGTATTCCAAAAATGCAGAATACGAGTTTTATCGCAAGATATCACTCTTTTTAACAATTTTATCTTTTCAAAAGGAACTTCATTTCCAGCTACTGACTCATCAAATTCTATCATATACGCCAAACGAAAAGCAAAACATCGTGCCTTTCTGATCCTATCCAATTACTTGATTACCCCAAAATTAAAAACTGGCACTCATTTAACCGACTACCTTTCAAACAAACTTGCAAAAAAGTTGCATCAAGAACTTGTTAAATCCAAGAGTTCAAAACTTATAAAAGTAAGTGGCGTTTCTACTGTTTATTCTGATTTCGATGGGACCTGTGCAACAGTTGTTGTAGGTGCGCGGAAACAAAAAATAGAACATCTAAAAACCTCTGCAAAGTTGGATTTTAATCACCTTCTCAAAGATCGTATTTGTGTTGAAAACTCCGAATTTGATCCATTTTTAGCCTATGAAATTTGTCCTGAAATAGATGGTCTTACTTATATTAGAAAGGCCATTAAGATGCATTTTGACAAGAATTATGGAAGCAACGTCGCAAAAATCATAAATTCAGAACCAATAGAAAACTTTTTTGATATTTGGCGGAACCGCTATGAATACAGGAACAAATTGAATCATTCAACTTTAAAAAACCTTTCACTAGATGAAATTTTATTTTTTTTAAATGAAATGCCTTATGACCCTTTAATCAGTTACGCTGCAAGTGAAAAATTTCGACAATCCGGATTTATCAAAACCGCTTGCCTTTTTAATAATGCAGGAACAAAATTGTTTTACTCCGAAAAAAAGCTTGCCATCAATTATGACCACCTTGCTAGTTGCACAACTTCCGATTCGGTAAATGATATACAATTTATTATGACTATTAGCCCTGCCATTTCTGAGGCCTATTCAGCCTCTAATATTCAGTTCCCCTATGAGGCCGAATTTATAATCAAAAGCATAGGAACCATACCATCCAGCGAAACTAGAACTATTTCCAAGTTTTACTATGAGGGGAATAGGTTTTTCCAGAACAATCATTTTCAAAAAGCGCTCGAAGCTTATTTCTATGCACTTGAAGATACATTGTCAGCCGATTTGTTAAACATGATTGGCATGACCTTAATAAGATTGAATAACCATAAGCTAGCGATACCTTTTTTAAAGCAAGCACTATATTTTAACCCTCACCATAAATTTGCAGAGGTTAATTTAGTAGAAGCTCTATCTTTATCTAATTTTAAGAAGTTAGCATTACAATGCCTGGAATCAGCAAAACAAAACCCTAACCTTGATGAATGGGGAAACCACAAGCTTAAGCTTCTGAATAGGATTCTATAGATGGCAGAATTTAAAACCCATCTAACTGGTGGAATTGTTTCGGCGACTGGATTTTCGCTATTTGGTTTTTTGTCCAGCGCGCTGACACTGACTCAGGCTACTGCTGTTTTTATCATCGGCACCTTTGCCGGGCTGCTGCCGGATTTAGATAGTGACTCCGGAAAACCTCTTGCTTTTATTTTTCAGCTATTGTCGTTGATTTTGCCTGCGATGTTTTTTTATAGGGCAACTGAATTCACGGGCAGTTCACTGGAATTTCTAATCTGCTATTTTACCCTGGCATACCTTTTCGTGAAATATGTCATTTGCGCGGCGATAAAAAAGTTGACTGTTCACAGAGGAATTATGCACAGCGTACCTTTCGCGGCGCTATGCGGCAGCCTTGGTTATCTGCTATTCAACTCTTCAGGGCAAAAAATGGCCTTTATTTCCGGATTAGCCTTATTTACAGGCTGTTTAATCCATTTGGTCCTGGATGAACTCAATTCTTTTACTGTGAAGTATAGATTTATTCCTGTTTTGAAAAATTCCAGCGGTACGGCTTTGAAATTGACCTCCCGTTCTTTATCGGCAACCATTTTTATGTATAGTATTCTCATTCTTGTTGTCATAAGCGGGATCATTGAAACTTAAAACCACAATTTATATTAAAAAAAATAGGTTGTTATTATCATGCAAAATAAATTGTCACTGCGCCTGCGGTATTTTTTTGACAATTCAATGTCAAAGGGGACCATCTCTCTTATCACCTGGCTCGCCACTTTTTCTGCCATTCATGATTTTAGCTAAACAAATTTGCGAATATACCGAATATAATAAATAGAATAAAATGGATATATGGATTAAAATATTGTAAGTTTGGGAGGATAAAAATGAAGAGCAAAACAACGGCAATCATTCTGTCGATTTTTTTAGGCGGTATTGGTGTTCATCACTTTTATCTTGGCAATACCAAAAAAGGGGTGCTCTACCTTGTGTTTTTCTGGACCACCGTCCCTGGTTTTTTAGCTCTGATTGATTTAATCGGTTATGCTACAATGTCGGCCGAAGACTTTAATTTGAAATACAATTCCGGGTTACAACCCGCGCCAAACATGGCAGTTGCTCCCGCCCAAGCCGTACCATCATTTCAAGGCCAGAATCCTCCAGCAGTGATGCCTGCAACCGTTGAGACGGCCCAGGATGAATTTATCATCTATCTGAAATCAAACGCCCAAATCCTGCAACAAATTATTGAACACCACAAGCAAAACCAGAATGCGATTGCACAGACGGTAGCGGCATCGATTGCGCAACCCCAACCTAATGTACAGCCCCCTGAAATTTCTCAGGTCTCAGACAAAATAGATATCTCATGTACCAGCTGTGGTCATACTTATAAAGGGATCAGTGTACAACATCGTGGAAAGACCGTGTCCTGTAAAAAGTGTCAACAAGCCATAACCATCTAGTTGAGTCCCGCCGTTTTTAACTGACCAGCGATTTCCACTGACTTGATACGATCAAGCGATGATATCGTCCGGGGCAAAATTCCCTTTCTCGTGCTGCAGCAGCCATTGCTTGCGCCATAGCCCGCTGCTGTAACCGGTCAGGCTGCCGTCGCTGCCGATGACCCGGTGGCAGGGGATGATGATGGCAATCGGGTTTTTGCCGTTGGCGGCCCCCACCGCCCGGCTGGCATTGGGTTTGCCGATGGCTCGGGCGATGTCGCCGTAAGAGACCACTGCGCCGAAGGGTATTTTCTCAAGCTCGCGCCAGACCGCCTGTTGAAATTCGGTGCCCCGGGGAGCCAGTTTTAAAAAAAATTCCCGGCGCCGGCCCTGGAAATACTCGTCGATCTGCTTGAGGCATTCCTTGACGCAAAAAGCGCGTTCGGCGCTCTCCGATCCCTGTTTTTCGACAAAGTCCAGCGAGAGGATGCAGTCCGCATCCCCGACAATTTTCAGGATTCCCAGCGGCGATTTGTAATAGCTTGTAAATGTCTGCATGACCGGCATGTGCCTGCGAAGAAAATTTCAGCCCACAACGCAGTTTTAATCCCTGAGGATGTAAAGCACACTGAGCGGCATGTCGTCAAGCAAAACTCCCACATGATTTATACCGCGGATCCCCCCGTCAGAAATCACCAGACAGTGGTTGTCTGTAATCCACCAAATTGTTTGTGCCGGCAAAAAAATTCAGCGGCCGGCGAAACTTTTTCGATCCTGGCGGGTTTAAGTCACCAACAAGGCGTTTTTCACACACAACAGCCGGGAAAGGAGAATTAAAAATGAAACAATTCGGTTGGACCATGACAGTGATCGCAGCGGTGTCTTTTTTGTTTTGGGCGGATTTTGCGTTTGCCGGGCGGGTGAAGCACCGGCAGATTCATCAGCAGAAGCGAATACACCAGGGTGTGCACAGCGGTGAGCTTACCAGGCGCGAAACCTACCGGCTTGAACGCCAGCAGGTCCACCTGCAGCGCTCCAAACGCCGGGCCTGGAGTGACGGCACCCTGACCCGCAGGGAACGGGCGCGGCTTGAACTGCAGCAGGATCGTGCCAGTTGGAACATTTACCGCGCCAAACACAACGACAACCGGCGCTAAGCCCCATCGATGGCAAAACCGCAAGCGGCCGGGCACCTGTGCCCGGCCGCTTTTGTTGGGGGATGTATTTTTCGCTTTTCATGGGGGCCGCTTTGGGTTAATTTATCATCCCATGAACCCGGATGGCGCAAATATTACCTTATACCTGGCCCCGCTGCGCGGTTTTACCGACTGCACCTTCCGCAATGCCTTCTGCCGTCATTTTGACGGGCTGGATCTGGCCGTCACCCCCTTTATCCCCACCGTGGATGCCAACCGTTTCAAGCGCTCACATTTAAATGACGTTTTGCCGCCCAACAACCCGCAGCTGCCCATCGTACCCCAGATCATCGGCAACCGCGCCGAAAATTTCATTTCCCTGGCCAGCCGGCTGTACGAACTGGGCCACGAAACCGTCAACTGGAACCTGGGCTGCCCTTTTCCCATGGTGGCCAAAAAACAGCGCGGTTCGGGCCTGCTGCCCTATCCGGAAAAAATCGAGGCCTTTCTGGAAAAAACCATGGCCGCGATTCCCAACCGGCTTTCCATCAAAACCCGGCTGGGCCGCAAAAAAGCCGACGAAATCCTGAAACTGATGCCGATTTTCAACCGCTATCCCCTCCGGGAAATCATCATCCATCCGCGCACCGGCAAACAGATGTACACCGGGGCGCCGGATCTCGAGACCTTTCAAAAATGCCTGGCCCTGTCGCAGCATCCGGTGGTCTACAACGGGGATATCACCAGCCCGGCGGTTTTCAAAGCGCTTGGCACCCGTTTCCCGGATGTCCGACGCTGGATGATCGGCCGCGCAGCGGTGGCCAACCCCTTTTTGCCGGCGATCCTCAAAGCCGGCCGGGATGATTTTACGAATAAGGTTGAAGTCTTCAAAAGATTTTATGATGACCTGTTCGACCAGTACCGCCAGGTGTTTTCCGGACCCGGCCACCTGCTGGACCGCATGAAGGGGTTCTGGACCTATTTTTCACAATCTTTTGAAAACGGGCGCAGCATCCGCAAAAAAATACAGCGCACCTACAAGCTGCAGCGCTACCAGGAAATTGTGCAGCGTTTTTTTGAACAGGAGGCCGTGTGGTTGTAAGACCGGGAGAACCGCCATGAAAAAATTTTCGGTAAAAGCCAGATACCGCATTGGAACCGCGGTCATCGTTTTGCTGTTCTGCAGTGTTGTCTCGGTGCTCATCTATTACTACCTGAAGGAATCGGCGACCCGGACCATTTACAAGGAAACCGAGATTTTCATCCAGGCCGCCGACGCCACCCGGACCTACGTCAAGGACGTGCTCCGGCCGGAGATCACCCGGCGGCTGCCGCCCGGAACCTTCATTCCCCAGGCCATGTCGACTTCCTTTGTCGGCCGGGAAATCATGGCCCGCCTGAGGCAGCGCTTCCCCGATTTTCAATACCGGCGGGCCGCCCGCAATCCCATGAACCCCATCAACCAGGCCGATGCATTCGAGATCTCGATGCTCGACTGGTTCAGGGAGCATCCATCGGCCGGCGAATGGCACGGACTCATTCACAAGCAGGGGGCGTCCTATTACTCACGGCTCAGGGCGATCTATGCGGAATCCGAATGCCTGGTCTGCCATGGAGATCCCCGGGACGCACCGGCGGACATGAAAAAGCTGTACGGCACCCGGGGCGGCTACGGCTACCGGGTCGGAGACGTGGTGGCCGCCGACACGATCTATATTCCGGTGGATGTCTCTTTTGTCCGCATCAAGGAAACCGCCCTGGGGGCCTTTCTGGTCACCGCTATTTTCCTGTTTACGCTGATTGCCATGCTCTACCTGCTTTTTAACCGCACCGTCGTTCTTGAACTCAAAGGCATTCTGTCCACCTTTCGCAGCCTTTCCGGCAAGCCGGCTGATGAAAATCTTATGGAAATCGAGGCGTCCCAGGATGAATTCGCCCAGCTCAAAAACGCCTTCGAAACCGTGGCCGCAGATCTGACCCAGGCCCACGGTGAACTGACCGCCTCCGAATCCAAGTACCGCCACCTGTTCGAAAACTCCCGGGATGCCATTTTCATTTTTGACCGCCAGGGCCGGGTCAGCGACATCAACGCGGCCGGCATCCGGATGTTCGGGTTTACAGACCGGCAAGAAGCCCTGTCCATCGAAACCCTGCTGCAGCTGTTCTGGGACACCCGCGACGGCGAGGCCTTTGTTGAAAAGCTGACCAGCCAGGGATTCGTCCAGGGCCTGGAAGTGTCCATGGTCAATCGCGAGGGGCGCCGGATCGAAGCCATGATTTCGGCTGCTGCGCGCCGTGACGAGACCGGGGCGGTCATCGGCATCGAAGGCATATTCCGGGATATTACGGAAAAGCAAAAACTGGAAAAATACCTGGCCCAGGCTGAAAAACTGGCCGCCATCGGCCAGCTGGCCGCCGGGGTGGCCCATGAAATCAACAACCCCTTAGGAGTCATCGCGTGCTACTCCAACCTCATCGGCAAGGACCTGGACGAAAACTCGCCGGCCGCCAAAGATCTGCAGATCATCAAAAAACACACCGAACAATGCAAGTCCGTGGTCCAAGCGCTGCTCAGTTTCGCCCGGATTTCGGATCCCAAAAAGGCGCCGGTGAATATCCACGGTTGCATCGAAACGGTGCTTTCGATATTGAACCTCCAGTTTGAACGCCATAAGATATCGATTCACAAGCAATTCGGCTCCGACATTCCCAGGATCACCGCCGATGCCTCCCAGATGGAGCAGGTCTTTATGAATCTGCTGATCAACGGCGTGCAGTGCCAGCCCAACGGCGGTGAAATCAAAATCAAAACGACCCTGGACAAAACCGCCCGCTGGCTTGTCATTCAAATCAGCGATTCGGGGCCGGGCATTGCCGAAAAATACATCGATCGCATATTCGACCCGTTTTTTACCACCAAGTCTGAGGGCCAGGGGACCGGGCTGGGCCTTTCGGTCAGCTTCGGCATCGTGCAACGCCACGGGGGGGATATCACGGTGAAAAGCGCCCCCGGCAGAGGCAGCACCTTTACCATTCGTCTGCCCCTGGATGAAGGGCCTCAAAGGGCGGAGAAAACAACATGACCGATACCATTTTGATTGTCGATGACGAACCGGACCTGCTGCGCGGCCTGGTGCGAACGGTTTCCATGGAAATCGGCTGCCGGGTGCTTTCAACCGCGTCCGGTGCCAGGGCCCTGGAAATTATCCGCAACGAACCGGTGGATGTGATCCTGGCTGACATCCGCATGCCGGAAATGGACGGCCTCACCCTGCTGCAGACCGTCAAGAAACTGGATCCCGCCATCAGCGTCATCATCATGACCGCTTACGGGAGCATTGAATATGCCGTCGAAGCCCTCAAGGCCGGCGCGTACGATTTTATCCAGAAGCCCCTGGACGAGGACCGCCTGCTGCATCTGCTGAAAAAGGGGGTGGAGCTGAATCGGTTGGTGCGCGAAAACGCCCGGCTTGTGCGCAAAATCCGGCAGATGGAACCTTTCGAGGACATGATCGGTAAAAGCGAGCCCATGCTCAAGGTCTTCTCCACCATTCAAATGCTGGCCCGCAGCGAGGTGACCGTACTGATCCGCGGCGAGACCGGCACCGGCAAAGAGATGGCGGCCCGGGCCATCCATCGCCTCAGCGACCGGGGACAGCGGGACCTGGTCACGGTCCACTGCCCGGCGATTCCGGAGTCGATTCTCGAAAGCGAACTGTTCGGCTACCGCAAAGGAGCGTTTACCGGTGCCGACCGGGACCAGGTTGGTTTTTTCGACCAGGCCCGCGGCAGCACCATTTTCCTGGACGAAATCGGCGATCTGCCGCCCGGGCTGCAAACCAAGCTGCTGCGGGTGCTCCAGGACAAGACGGTTCAGCCCCTGGGTGCTGGTGCCAGTCACCGGGTGGATGTGCGCATTATCGCCGCCACCAACCAGGACCTGGAACAGCGCATGGCCCAAAACCGGTTTCGCGAGGACCTTTATTACCGGTTGAACGTGGCTTCCCTGGTCATGCCGCCCCTGCGGCGGATGCGCGAGGACATCCCGTTGCTGGTGACCCATTTTCTTGAAAAATTGGCCCAAGAACAGAACCGTCCACCCAAATCCATCTCCCCCCAGGCCCTGGATCACCTGTGCCACCGAGACTGGCCCGGCAACATCCGGGAACTGGAAAACACGCTGCGGGGATGGTGCGCCACCACCCCCGGCGATGTGCTGACCCTGGATGGGACCGGCGATGCCACGGACGAAACATCCCCGCAGCTGAATGCCGGGGATCTTTCCCTGCCCTACAAGGTTCTCAAACAGGAAACCATCCGCAAGTTTACCCTCAACTACCTGCACCAACTGCTCGCCCACACCCGGGGCAACGTGAGCCTGGCGGCGGAAATCAGCGGCATCAAGCGTCAATCCCTTCAGAAAATCATCAGCCGCTACGGGGTCGATGTGGAAAAATACCGCTGCTGATTATGGACTGCCCTGCTGCAAACAACAGAGTATCAATCGGAATATTTATAATTGCCCCGAGTGGCGGGAAATTAATCCCTTGCCCGCCATCCTGGGGCAGGTAAACCTTCCTAAGGCAGGTAAACCTCCGGCGGATTAAATGCCGCCGGCCAGTGGCATCCATCCTGCGGCTGCCAACTTTTGGCGGCACCCCCACCGGTTTTAATCAAGCCCGCTTCTTGTCTTCAACATTTTGTATTTATTGGTTTTTTCGAAGAAAGCCGGCCGTTGCCCCAGGAACCTGCATGTCACCTCAAGGCGGCATGCAGATGGTTTTAACCGCCGATATATTAAATTTAACCTGTAAATACAATTGGTTACTTGCCACTGGCGCCTGTGGCACACTCTTTGCTCTGCTGGAGCAGATAACATTTTGCAATTTTCAACGCTCAACCCTGAACCGCTCTTTTTCAGAAAAGGGTTGATGGCGCTCGAAAATGACTTCCAACGAAGTCAACCCAAGTTCGTTGTTCATAGGTTGCCGCTAGCGGCCTAAACAAGCTTTTTACGGGACTGTCAACCTTAACACCGTGAACCAAAAGCAGAAAGGAGGAAAATTATGGCTGAAGGCAATGGCGACGTCGTAAAAGACGTCGGTAAGTGGGAGTGGTCCGAACTGTGGAAAAAAGAGGACTGGTGGGCGATCTGGCTGGGGTTTGCGATTCTGATCGCTGGCATCATCATCTATTTTCCCCATGCCGGGACCCTGAAAACCAAGCTGGCAGCGGCCGAAGCCAAGTATGCGGCCCAGGCCCAGCGAACCGACAAGCTCAAGACCATCGCCTGGTATCAACTCTACGATGCCAAGAAAAAAGTCAAGGCCAAGGACATTGCCGCCGGCAAATGGCTTAAAAAATTCACCAGCAAACCGAAGAAATGGTCCACCAATCCGGTCAATGCGTTCGTCATGAGCAAAGCCGAGGCTGACGCCAAGGTGGCCAAGGCCAAGGTGAAATATGACAAGGCCAAGGCAGCCGAAAAGGCGGCGTTTGCGGCGGCGGTCGCGGCTGAAAAGGCCGCCGAAGCCGCCGGCTTCAGCGATGCCATGCTCAACGAAAAGGCCAAAACGGCCATCAACAAGTGGCGCGACGCCAAGCTGGTCGCCGGCAAGGCCAAGAAGAAAACCAAAGCCAAGCCTTACAACCAGATCGGTTCTCTCATCGCCCTCGGCGTGTGCTTTGCGCTGTTTTTCGCCATCGGCATCGCAGCCATGGGAAAATCCGTTCCCAAGTTTCTGACCGGCTTTATTTTCGTGTTCCTGGTCGCCATACTTGCCTACATTGCGGCCAACCAGGCCACCATGAAGCATTACGGCATCGGCTATGCGGCCTGGGCGATTTTTTTCGGCATGCTCATCAGCAACACCGTGGGAACCCCCAAGTGGGCCATGCCGGCGGTGCAGACCGAATATTACATCAAGACCGGCCTGGTCCTGCTGGGCGCCAAGATCCTGTTTGAAAAAATCATCGTCATCGGAACCGCCGGCATCTTCGTCGCCTGGGTGGTCACCCCGACGGTCTGGCTGGTGACTTACTGGTTCGGCCAGAAAATCGTCAAGATGCCGTCCAAGCGTCTCAACGCCACCATCTGCTCCGACATGTCGGTGTGCGGGGTGTCGGCGGCCATCGCGGCTGCCGCGGCCTGCAAGGCCAAAAAAGAGGAGCTGACCCTGGCCGTGGGCCTGTCGCTGGTCTTCACCTCGGTCATGATGATCCTGATGCCCATTGTCATCAAGGCCACCTTCCCGGTGGACAAGCAGCTGATCCTGGGCGGGGCCTGGATGGGAGGCACCATCGATGCCACCGGCGCGGTGGCCGCGGCGGGTGCGTTTCTGGGGGAAAAGGCCCTGTACGTGGCCGCCACCATCAAGATGATCCAGAACGTGCTCATCGGGGTGATCGCCTTTTTTATCGCCCTGTACTTTACCACCAAGGTCGAAGTGGCCGAAACCGGCGTCCAAGTCGGCCCCATGGAAATCTGGTACCGGTTTCCGAAATTCGTGCTCGGGTTTATCGCCGCCTCGATCGTCTTCTCGCTGTTTTACACCTATTTCAACAACCAAATCGATGGTCTCGGGGCAACCATGATCGACCAGGGGACCATCAAGGGAATGAGCGACCTTTTCAGGGGCTGGTTTTTCTGCCTGTCGTTTGTGAGCATCGGGCTGGCCACGAACTTCCGCGAACTCAAAGAGCACTTCAAGGGCGGCAAACCCCTGATTCTCTATGTCTGCGGACAATCGTTCAACCTGGTAATGACGCTGGTGGTGGCCTACATCATGTTCTACGTGGTGTTTCCGGAATTGACGGCGACCATCTAACGTCCCAATCCACAGGGCGGCGACGGGTCCCGGGACTCTATCTTCGGGGCCGCCGTCCCCTGAACTTTATAAAAACCGCGGTGCCGGTCGGATCAATTCGGCCGGCACCCGACAGGAGATCGCCAATGCGCAACACTCCCCCAACCGGTGCGGATCCCGCCCCCCTTCTGCCCGGCAAAAAGTCCCGGCTGCACGGGTGGGCGGTGCTGGTGTTCGTGCTGTTTTTGCTGTGGGGCTTTGCCTTCGTTGTCGGCCCCTGGGCCCAGCACCGCATCCCCCTGATGGATCAGATCGTTCAAATCGCAGATGAGCGCGACATCGACATGGGGGCCTATTTTTATACCGAGATCGAGGCTTCCTACAACGGGGAGCGCTACCTGAAAGGGGCCCTGGATCTTGGAGTGCCTGGAGAGGCCGGCTTCACCCCTCTGTTTTTGTCCGGCATGGCCGTCTGCTTCATTTTGCTGTGGCTGGGCTACCGCTACCTGCCCATGGACTAGACCGGCCATTGAACGGTTGCCGCCGCTGCGCTGCCGTGCTATAGGAAGGCATGCAAACGACAATGGCGGGTCTTGAAGAAAAAAAGGCGCTGATCCTGGCCCATGAAAAAACCACCGCCCGTGCGGTGGCCCGGATCGTCATCGAAAAACCGGTGCTCAGTGTCTGGATGATCCTGGTCCCGATTTTTTTTGTCTACTACTTTTACCGCCTGAAAAAATATGCCGACGGCAGCAAGGATTTTGTCGACAACTTTCTGGTCACCCGGCAGCGCTGCCTGGATGAAGCCTGCCGGGCGGTGCAAACCGGCGGCGGGCCCCACGTCCAGCAGGTGGTCTCCCTTTCAAGCGCCCCTGCCAAAACCCACGGCGCCTATGCCGAATGGATCCGGGTGCTGGTGGATCACTACATGGACCTGCTGCGAGCCGACGGCGACACCTACGAAGCCCTGGTGCGAGCCGTCTACAAAAACCGCACCAACTACCTTCTTTTTTTAAACCGCCTGGGACAGGTCGAACACCAGTTCGACGAGGCCCTCAAACCCCACCTGCAAAAAACCACCGAAGGGGTCAACTCCATCGTCCGCGACATGGAAAAAAGCGCCGCCGACTTTCGGCGGGATCATGCGCAAAAAGTTTTCCCCTGATCTTTTCAGCCTTAACACTCGGCAAGGCTCCATGCAGGTTGAATTCCATCCTATCGTGGTTATACTTTGTGGTATAGAAGCGGCGGTTCAAACAGTGCCGAAACCCTGGTCGCCCGACAGCGTCCGGCCGTACCGACAATGCAATTATAAAGAGGTGCATCATGACCGATCAATCAAAACATAGCCAGTGCTCCACGAACTGTGAGGCTCTGTTCAGGAAATGTCTCGAAACCGGAGAGCATGAATCCGTGTGCCGGATGCAGCGGGTTCCCTGCGACTGCAGCTGCTCTGAAGACTGAACAGCCAGCCATTGACATGAATCATAAACAAAAACCGGGGAAAAACCCCGGTTTTTTTATGTTCATGGATCCCGGCGCAGCCCTGGTTCGCCATGCCCTAGGCGCGCTGCACCTTGCGCCGGCCGGAGATTGCCACCCACTGCTCTTTTTCTTCAACCGCCAGCAGATCAAAGTGTTTGCCCATTGCGGCCGTCACCAGGTCCCGGTTCTCATCGATAATTCCCGAGCAGACCAGAAGCGCCCCATCGGCCATCACCCGGACGATATCCTCGAGCAGCTCCAGGATCACGTAGGTTAAAATGTTGGCGGCCACAAAATCATACTTTTCATGGACACCGTCAACCAGATTGCCCACCTGCAATTGAAATTTTTGCGGTGCTATGCCATTGAGCCGCAGATTTTTTTCAGCCACCGCCACGGCCACCTCGTCCTTGTCGATGCCGCAAAGCCGGCCGGCACCCAGCATGGCCGCGGCAATCATCAAGATCCCGGAGCCGGTTCCGATGTCCAGAAAGGCATCGCCCCCTCGCAGGTACTTTTCGATCATGCCCACGCAAAGGCGGGTGGTCGGATGGGTCCCGGTGCCAAAGGCCATGCCGGGGTCCAACTCGATGACCATCCGGCCCGCTTCGGGTTCATATTCGCGCCAGGTCGGTTTGACCACAAAACGCGGGCTGATCGGCTGGGGCCAGAAAAAAGCCTTCCAGGCCTCGGCCCAGTCCTGCTCGTCCAGCAGGCGGTAGCTGATCCGAAAAACCAGGTCCTCGTTGAGCTGAAGGTGCTTAAGCTTTTCCTCCAGGATTTTGCAGTGTTGTTCGCCCTGCCGGTTTTGGGGCAGATAACCGGTGACGGCATGGCAATCCGCCCGGCCGACAGCATCCTCGGCCCAATCGTCTTCCGGTTCAAGACCGGGGTCTTCCACCACCACCCCCTGCAGCCCAAAGTCACAAAACACGGAGGTGATCAGATCCGCGGCAAGCTCCATATCCGAATGCTGAAATACAACCCGGGCTTCGATCCATTTCATAGTTTTTCTCTAAACGTGCAGATAAACTTGCAATCAAACTCACGTATCTCGACTGGATACCATCTGATCGTAAATCACTTTTGGACAATTGATTCATAGGCATGCCGGAGAGTTGCAATCGGAAGGAAAAGTTCTAAAGGATTATCCGGCAGAGAGATGAAACCGAATTGTTCATAATAGGCTTTGGCCTCTTTGTGTTTCGCATCGACAAAGAAGCCGATGATTCCAAGATTGTTTGAAACCAGTAAAATCCGTTCGATGGCATTAACCATCATGACAGTGCCAAAACCCCGTCGCTGTTTATTTTTTGAAACCGCCAGTCGCGCGAGTTTTGCGACCGGAACCTTCGACGGATATTTTTTGGAATATTTGCGGGGCAATTTCGCCACATATATTTCACACGCAGCCAAGGTGTAATACCCAAGAATTTCGGTTGGACGATAATCATCGATAAGCACAAAGGTTCTTGACATCCCCTTATCGAGATGCTGCCGAGCAGTTCTTCGCAGATACTGGTTGAGTTCATCGGTGCCGCAATCAAATTCAGTTCTATTATGATTTTTCTTAAGAGTCTCGATTTTCAGCATGCGTCACCCGGATATTGCATGGACATCGGGTTTTTTCACGAAAGATTCGGGCCCAATGAATCTTTATATGCTTTCATCGCTTCTTTAAGTTTCTTCCCGGGTTTCGGTGGATTTTCAATCGCACGAAAAAATACGTTTGCCGATTTGATTGACAGCTTTATTGTTTGATCCTTTTCAATAATTGTTTGTGCTTTTTCAACCGCCGCCTGCACGAGAAACTGATTCAATGTTGCACCTGAAATCTCCGCTGCGCGTATCAGCGTTTGGTAAACGTGGATGGGAATCCGCGCTGAAACACGCTCTTTTTCTTTTAATATCGGCATATTAAACCCCTTTCAACGCATAACAAAATCATCCTGCTTGATATAATTGCAACTTAACACGATGGTGCCAAAATGGCAACTTGTTTCTTGAATATTGGCGCCAAAATGACGCCTTATAAATTTACGGCCAGCGCCTGATTTCAAGTTTAACGGAATTTTTCCCTGGGCGGGTTGAAATAGCCGTGTTTCAATTCAGGAAATCGCTGTCGAATCCGCTCCAGCACCGTTTGCATGCCCATGGGTCTGCCGCCCCCGGCCACCCGCTTCATGGCCTGCCAGTAGCGCCGGGGATCAAGGTTCAGGTTGCGCCACTGGATCATGTGAACGGGAAATTTGTCCAGAAACCGCTCCAGGGCCGCCGCCTCCGCCGGGGTGTCGGTAAAGCCGGGCATGTTCAGGTAATTGAGGGCCACGAATTTGCCGCGCTCGAGTGCCAGATCGATGCTTTTGAGCACATCGGCAAAGCCGTAACTCCGGGGCCGGAAATAGGCCTCATAGCATTTTGGGCGGACACTGTTCATGGAGATGCGAATGCTGTCCAGGCCGGCATCCAGCAGCGCTGCCAGGCGTCCGGGCAGACTGCCGTTGGTGTTCATGTTGATCGTGCCGCGGCTGGTCTGCCGGCGGATCAGCCCTATTGCCGGTTCGATGACCCCAAACGCCAGCAGGGGATCGCCTTCACAGCCCTGGCCAAAGCTGACCACACTGCGTTTGACCTGCTGGATGTGGGCCAGGGCCACCTCGGCGATTTCCCCGGCCGAGGGGGTAAAACCGATGCGTTGCTGGCTGTGGGAAATCCCCGAATGCCGTTGCAGGGACAGGCATCCCAGGCAGTGGGCGTTGCATTGCCGGGCCGTGGGCAACGGCGCCTCGCAGCGTCCCAGGAAAAAATTTTTAGCGGCCGGACAGCCGTATTCCAGAGCGCACTTTTCCAGGTGCCCCCGCAGGCGGTTTTGGGGCATTCGCCGGCGCTGGCGTTCGATGCCGGCCACGACATCCTCGTGTTTCATCAGCCTGAGATCCTGGCGCCTTTCGGCATCCACCCGGATGACGGCCGATCTGAATTTCCCCCGCTGCCAACCCACCGCCCCGTATGAAAACAGGGGCAGCTGCCGGGCTTTTGTATTTTCGCGAAAGGCGGCAATGGCCGTCACCACGTAGCCGGGAGAGTTGAAGGCCGCCACCGGAAAAAGCGGCTGCCCCGGCGCATAGGGATTTTCCCGCAGGCACTCCAGCCTGCCGGTGCGGCGGTTGTAAACAATCGGCCGGCGCTCCGGCAGATACATCAATTCGCTGCCAAACGGCAGGCTGCCGGTGGCCTCCACCGCCAGCGGCTCGATGCGTTCGTCGGCCATGCCGACCGCCGCATAGCCGTCAAGCTCGAATATCTCCCCGGCCTGGTTGGCCACCAGGGCGGTGAGCAATGACTTTTTTGCATGGGACGATTTTTTCAATATCCGCTTTCCTTCACCAGGGATGGAACGCTGGGCTCAGGTAACATTCAATAGCATAGGAATTGAAGTGCCAACAATGGAAAAAAGGCCCGCCTGAAGTCCGGTGCTGTTTACAATTCCGATTACTGACCTATATTTACACTTGAACCAGACTGCAAGTGTCAGCCCAGTCACGCCATGGCGTGACTGCAGGGAATTTCAAGCTTGCATGCAAAGGACTTGAAAATGCTATCGACGAGCCCGGATTTCCATCAGAACCCGCAGGACGTTTCCTCGATGCTGGCAGACCTGCAAAATTTAAAAGAATCCAACGAGTTTTTAAATCTTCTGCTCGACAACATGGACTCGGCGGTTTTGATTGCCGATGAAAACCTGAGAATTCATCAATTCAACAAATCCTTTCTGGATCTGTTCGACAATGCCGCGGATTCCATTCTGGAAGCCGGCTTTGGCGAAACCGCCGGCTGCGTCAACGCCGTGCTGGAAAACAAGACCTGCGGCGAAACCTCCCAGTGCGCCAACTGCCTTTTGCGCCGCTCGCTGGTCCTCGACCTCACCGACCAGCCGCCGGTGGACAAACAGCCGCTGAATCGCGTCTTTTACATCAAGGGCAAACCCGTGCAGAAGTATCTTCAGTTCAGCACCCGCCGCATTACCTTTCAGGGCCGCAAAATGTTTCTGGTCATCATCTACGATGTCACCGACATTGAAAAGCAAAAAATCGAACTGCAGCAAAAGCAGAACCTCATCGACCGGGACCTGGAAGCCGCAGCGGCCATCCAAAAAAGCCTGCTGCCGGCCCGCTCCCCGGTCATTGAAAACATGCAGGTCGCATGGGAGTTCGAGCCCTGCACCCAGATCGGCGGCGACATCTTCAACATCCACCACATGGATGAACGCAAGGTCGGCCTGTACATGCTCGATGTGTGCGGCCACGGCGTGCAGGCGGCTTTGATTTCGGTGGCCGTCTCCCAGTTTTTAAACAGCGGCGACGGTCTGCTGGGCAACAACTGCGAGCTGGTATCACCGGAGCTTGTGCTGACGAAACTGTACCAGGCGTTTCCCTATGAGCGCTTTGACAGTTTTTTCAGCATCATCTGCATGACCATCGATATCGAGCAGGGGTTGCTGACTTACAGCAATGCCGGTCATCCGCCGCCGGTGCTGCTGCGCTCAAGCGGCGGCCTTCAAACCCTCGACCATCATGGCCCCGTGGTCGGCCTTGAAAGCGGCCAGTGTGCCGACCAGCAGACGCTGACGCTGGACGAGGGCGACAAGATTGTGCTGTATACCGACGGGCTGCTTGAAAATCGAAACCGCACCGGGGATTTTCTGGGAAAACAACGCTTTTATGACATCCTGCAGCAATACCGCCGTCAGCCCGTGGCTGATCTGGTGGCTTCGGTCTTCAACACCACGCTGGATTTTCGCCGGCCGGCAAAACCGGATGATGATGTCAGCATCCTGGGGGTGGAATACCGCGGACAGGCCGAACAGCACTACAGCATCTGAATTCTGGACTCTCCGCTGCGGTCATCGTCATTTGCTCGGCTATCCACATACATCACGCAGCGCGAAGTTCGGCCATCCACTTTGAGCACGAAGGGTGCGCCCAGGGTTGTGCGGGCGGCAAAGGCGCTTTCGTTGACCACGGGCGGATCAGTGTTCATCCTGAAGCCTGGCCATGATTTCTTGAAGCGGAATTGCCATTACGTCTTCCTTAATGGGGTAGGATTCTGTTACCGGGGCCACCACGTATGCCTCCTGCGGAGCAACATCCTTCAGCGCGTTCCAGAAGCCCTTGGCAACTCTGGGCACTGATGATGATTTTAACTCCAGGGCCAAGGTGCGCCGTCCTCTTCTTAAAATCAGATCGATTTCTGCACCCGCGCTGGTTCGATAAAAGGACGGTTCATAATCCCTGGCAGCCACGAGGATGTTCTCCATGGCAAAACCCTCGAAGGATGCCCCCAGGATTGGGTGGGAAAACAGATCATCATGGGTGCGGATATCAAGCAACGCGTGCAGAATTCCACTATCACGGATATAGATCTTGGGGGATTTAACCAGGCGCTTTTTCAAATTCGGAGCGTCCGGCAAGAGTACCCGCAACATGAATGTATGCTCCAGAAGATCGACGTAGGAACGCACCGTGTGAGAACTGACCCCCAGGGAATCCGCCAGCTTTGAAGCGTTTAATAAAGAACCGTGAAGATGGGCACACATTTTCCAAAAGCGGCTCAGTCGGGCCGGCGGCATGCGGAATCCAAGCATCCCAATATCGCGCTCAAGAAAAGTTCGGATGAAGTCCTGCCGCCATTCGAAACTGATATCAAGGTCTGGCGCGAGATAACTCCTGGGAAACCCGCCGGTAAGCCACAGCCGCCTGAGATTGTCTTTCCGGGCGGCCTCAAGCTCTGAAATAACAAACGGAGTCAAATCAAGATAGGCAATTCGTCCTGCAAGGGATTCCGAACTTTGGCGGATTAAATCGCGCCCCGCCGAACCCAGAATTAAGAATTGAGCATTTTTTGCGCGTTTATCGATAATGCTTCGAAGAATTGAAAAAAGTTCGGGGGCCCGCTGGATTTCGTCAAGACACACCAGCTCCTCATGGTGCAAATTGAAATAGGCAAGCGGATCGGAGAGTTTTGCCAGATCAGCGGGGTTTTCAAGATCCAGGTAAACCGATGGGGCGAACTTTTTTACTATTTGACCGGCCAATGTTGTCTTGCCGCATTGCCGTGGCCCCAGAATCGCTACCGCCGGATTATTTTGCAGCCGTCTTTTAATCGTACCCGCAAGTTGTCTGGGTATTAATCCTTGCATATTTGAAGTCTATATTCATTTTTGCAAGGAAAGTCAAGGGGATTAAACCTGATACATCACGCAGCGCGAAGTTCTGCCATCCACTTTGAGCACGAAGGGTGCGCCCAGGGTTGTGCGGGCGACAAAGGCGGTTTCGTTGACCACGGGCAGGGATGTCAGCCACTGCCAGTCTAAAAAATCCTCTTCATCATCGGAAACCGTGACATAGTTGATGCCCAGCGTTGAGATATTGTGGAAAAAATGCGAGCCCTGGGAGGGTTCGGCCTTCAACTGGGCCGAAAAGGTCTCCACCATGGCGCCCACCCCGCAGATGTCCCCCCAGCTGACCGGTATTCCCAGCCAGCGGTCCGCCGAGCCCCACCGCCCCGGGCCGATGAGCAGATACTTGCGGCCCTCGGCCATCAGCTGCGCATTGAGATCTGCGATCTGCCGGGCAACCTCCACGGTGTGGCGGGCCTCGAAAACATCCGGCTTGACGTAAAGGATGTCGGCCATGTCGGATTTTTCCGCATTGCCCAGCGCGTGATGGGAACGGCAAAAGGCCCGGGAAATTTCCTCTGCGCTGATTTGCACCTGGTCGAGCTCCGCCCGGGCGGTCATGGGCCGCAGCTGCAAAAACGCAAACTCCACCGGCCGGTCCTCGGCTAGGGGCCAGTTGATGGAAAATTCCATTTCCACCGGACAGCCCATGCCCTCGTGGCCCATCTGCAGCGCATCTGAAAGCAGTTCGGCCAGGGGAAACAGATCGAACTTGAGCACCTGGGCAAAGGTCAGCACCCGGTAGCCCGCAATGGCGGTGGTGTCCCGGATGCGGTGGTCATCGGGCAGATACGTGCTGGCGAGAAGCTTCATGGGCGGCTCATCGGCAACGTCGTCGACTTCGCGCTTGGCGAGGTTGTCGTCTTCGGAAAGCCCGCATTCGCCGCGCAAGGCCCCCATCTTCAGCGAATAGAAAAAGCGCTGGGAATTTTCCAGAATGTCTTCGACGCTGGTGCGCTGGGGCAGGATGTGCGGATATTTCGGGGAAAAACGCAGGGCCTTTTCCCCGCTCATCACGGTTTTTCCCAGCCCCATGGCAATGGTGGCGATGCCTTCTTCGGGCTTCATTTTGGCAAACGGGTAGTAATTATGGGACTGGGCCACCCCGGAAATCGCCGGGTAGAAGTGGTCCCCGTAGCGCTCGCCGACCAGCCGCTGGATGATGACCGCCATTTTTTCTTCTTCCGTGCGCTGGCCCACCCGGCGCGAAAAAGCCTTGGGGTCCTGGAAATAGGTGGAGGCATACACCAGCTTGATGGCGGTCAGCAGCTGCTCCAGCCGGACGTCCAGGTCCGCATGGTCGTTGGCCAGCATGTAGGTCCGGTAAAGCCCCGCATAGGCGCGAAACTGGGCGTCTTCCAGCAGGCTGGAGGAGCGCACCGCCAGCGGGTAGGTTATCTTGGCCAGGTAGGCCTTGAGGTCGTCGGCAATCCACTGCGGAAATTTGGCCCGGCAGAAGGCTTCGGCCACCTCCCTGTCGGCCGCCTCGGTCTTGGAAAAGTGCTTCAGGTCGTTTTCCGCCACGAAGGTGTCAAACCCTTCGGTGGTGATCACCATGGTCTGGGGGACAAACAGGTTGACATCTTTGAACTTGTTGCGAATCGCCGGCAGCCGCTGCAGTAGGTTGGCCACAAAGGCCAGGCCCCGGGCCTTGCCTCCCAGCGACCCATTGCCGATTTTAAAAAATTCCGTATCGGGATCAAAATCACCGGCTTCGAAATTGACCACCACCCCCTTTTGCCGGCGGCGGCGGCGGGCGCCGATGAGCGACAGCAGGTACTGCCGGTGACTGTTGACATTGGAAAAATCATCGTCCCTGATGGGGCGCACCTTGGAGGCCAGCATGATTTCGGTGCGGGCAAAAAACCAGCGCGAAAAATCGTTGCGGCTGGTGTGGTACATGAAGCAGTCATCGGGAATTGTTTGCAGCAGGTTTTCAAACGAACGCATGCTCGAGGCCCGGGCGATCTCCCGGCCCTCGGGGGTGCGGAAGACAAAATCGCCAAATCCCAGCTGATCCCTGAAAAACGAGTGCACCTCGGCGATCAGCGAAGGGGAGTTCTTGTCCACAAAAACCGCGGGAATGCGGGCGGCTTTTTGCGCGTTGGACGCCTCGGAGCTGGTCAGCAGAAGGGGGATGTCAAAGCGTTCTTTTTTGATGCGCGACAAAAAATCAACTCCCGCATTGTCATCCACCCTGCCGTTGCGCGGAAAGCGCACGTCGGAGATCACCCCCAGCACGCAGCGTTCATAGGTCTGATACAGCTCCAACGCCTCTTCGTAATTGCGGGCCACCAGGATTTTGGGCCGCGCGCGCATGGTCAGCAGCCGGTGCTCCTGGTTGAGCCCCTCTTCGAGCAGCTCCTGGGTCTGGCTCACCAGCTCGCGGTAAAGCACCGGCAGCAGTTTTGAAATGTAAAGCGGGGAGTCCTCCACGAACAAGATGACCCGGATGCCCGCCGATTGGGTGTCATGGGCCACGTTCATCCAGTCTTCGGCGCTTTTGACCAGGGCCACCAGGATGTCCGTGTCCCCGGACCAGATGAAGGTCCGGTCGATTCCCGGCGGCTGGGTGTACACCCGGCTTGACTGTTCGGCCGGCATCACGCTGTGGGTCAGCAGGATCACCGGCAGCTCGGGATCGATTTTTTTGACTTCGGCACCCAGCACAAAGGCATCCATGTCCACCAGGTGGAGCATGGTGATCACCATGTCAAACTTTTTTTCCTTCAGCGCCGCCAGGGCGGTCTCGGCGGTGGCCACCCAGGTGAAGCGCGGCGGGTTGCTCAGGTTCAAGCCGCGGTACTCGTTGATGATCCGCTCTGAAAGCCGGCAGTCCTCCTCCATGATCCAGGCGTCATAGGGGGTGGAAACCAGCAGGATGTCACGCACCTTCCTGGACATCAATTCATGGAAGATTTTAAAGCGCGGATCAAAATCCTCGGCAAAACTTTCAATTTCCAGGCTCATGCAAGTCTTTCCTTTCCGGAAATAAAGGCTGCAGTCTCAAGATAATTGTCATATTCTTATCTTGTTAAAACGCAAAATGTTAAACGATTTTATTTTATTATAAAACTTGACGCAATCATAAAAATTCATTTTCGAGCGACATCAACCCTTTCATCAAACTTGATCCACAACCAAGAAAAAAGCGGCCGTTAAACAGTCGAGTGAAAGAATCCCTCGTATAGAAAAGCGCCGGCGATCACCTCGCAGTCCGCCTTACTGACGCCCGCACGCTGCATAGTGGGCCGCCATTGTGAGCGAATGGTCCCCACAATGCGATCCAGAATATCCACCGCCTCCGTTTTTGAAAGCAGAAAGCGGCCATGCATGCTCAAAAGATTTTCCCGGTTGGCCCAGCGGCCGAACCGACCGCAAACCATTGCCAGATCGCGCCTATCCATCGCAATCACCGGCGCAGGTGTCAAGTCATAGGCCGGACTCAGCCGCCATTCCCGCCCTGAGGCCAGCAGCGCATGATTGCGGGGGTGATCATCCAGATTGGAGACTGCCGCATTGAAGCACATTCTTGCAAACAGTTCGCGCAGGTCTGCCGCCGGTTGAGCGCTGACCCGACGAATTTCATCGGCAAGCAGGATATATGACCAGTTCCCGCGCGCCAATGGACTATCGTCAATTTGCAGCAGCGTAAGCGCACTTGCCATGCGATGCCGCAGATAGCCGTCAGCTGCCCGGGCGCGATCAAACCGACGCACAAGCAGAACATCCCGCCCTGCAACCGTGGTGATTTTGCTGTCAGCGGTGATTAAGCTGCAGGCTTTTGCCAGCTGCAGCAAACCATGCTCGACACGCGGATGGTTCCAACGATCATCCGGTCGGATAAATTTGGCAAGCCAAAGCGACTGCATGTGTTCCACAACGGCCTTGGGGCGGGCTCCGCCCATTGAGGTGCCGATCAGCATGAGCGCTTCCACCTGTTCGGCAGCAGCGCCGGTGATATCGAACGTATCATTGATGACAGCATCGGCGGCGATCTGCAAACGCTCCAGGTCAAGGGTGCGGTTAAATGCATGTTGCGGTGCCGGCGGCACGACATTCAACCCAAACCCCAGGGCACCCGCCCGGTCATCCGGCCCCTGCATGAGATAATCAAATTCCTCAAGCTGCACAGAACCGGCGTTTCTTTCGATGATGCGCCGCCCCCAGAAATCAGGCATTGAATCCCGAATCGCACCAAAAAACCCCTGCATCCGGGCGGTTTCATATAGACCTCTGCGAAGCCGCAGTTCCACAGGATCAAGCTCCACCGCATCATCACGCTCGAGATAACGGCGTCCATACACGAATTGACCGACAGCTTGACCTTCAGGTGTTGGGACCACCCGGAAGCGTCCGGCGGTGACAAATTCCGTCTCTCCCGGCAGGACGATATACACGTAGCACTCGCGTTCAGAAGTCATCGTCCATTTTCCTTCTTTTCGGAGCCGCCTTTGGACTTCTGGCCCGCTCCAGAATCTTGCCTTCCTCATCGCGGTCCGGGTCAGCCACATCTCTCAGTTGATCGAGCAGACCCAACGCCCACAAAGCCCCCAGATAGGCGGCGACGGCCGTGGTCGGTTTGCCCTTCTCGATTTGGGCAAGCACCTGACGCGAAACGCCTATGCGCCCGGCAAGATCTTCCCGGCTCAGCCTGCGGCGCAAACGGGCGGTACGAATGTTGCGTCCCAGTCTAATCAGGGCGTTCTCAACCGCGGCAGGCAGGGCTTCTGAAATTTTGCTGATTCTCGGCATGTTATTTTAAAATACCTAATAAGGCCTATATGTATTTTTGAAATAACATATATTAATATTGCCCTGCAGTCAAGAAATTTTTACGGTGTCGTAAAAAGTCGTTTTCTAGCGCCATCAACCCTTAAATTTTGCTATTATCATTGTTTTCAGCCGGCCACCCACACCTTGACTGTACCGCCAGCCATGATAATATGGCCGCAAGGGTGCATCGCCACGGTTGGCCCTCAGTTCCCGGCAAATTTACAACCAGAGGAAATCAATATCCCATGGACATCTGGATGACCCTGCGCAGGGCCGTCGAGCTATATCCCGATAAAATTGGCGTGGTGGACGGCCAGCGCTCCTTTACCTACACCCGGACCCTGCAGCGGGCCGCCGCGCTGGCCTGTTTTTTCCAGGCCCGCGGCCTGCAGCCCGAAGAGCGCATCTCCATTGCGGAGGTCAACTCGGCGCCTTTTCTGGAAACCTACTATGCTGCGGCCGGCATGGGGGCGCTTTTAAACCCGTTGAATTACCGGCTTTCCGCCCGGGAGATGGCCTTTATCCTGGCAGATGCCGGCTCGCGCTGGCTGGTGGCCGGCACCCGGTTCGCAGCGCTGGTGCAGGAAGTTTTAAAGTCCAAAACCGCCCTGGAGGGCGTCATCTGGATCGGCGGCATCCCTTCATCCGTATCCGCAGACCTGCCTTTTTTCAGTTACGAAGACATCGTGGCCGGAACCGGCGAGGATTTTCAGCCCCGGCCCGTTGCCGGGCAGCAGGTGGCCCACCTGTATTACACCAGCGGCACCACCGGCCGTCCCAAGGGAGTCATGCTGACCCATAACAATGTCTGCCTGCATGCCTTGGGGGCCATTGCCGAGCTCAAACTGACCGACGGCGACACCTGGGGGCATGTAGCGCCCATGTTTCACCTGGCCGATGCCTGGGCCACTTTTGCCGTCACCTGGGTGGGCGGCCGCCACGTCATGATCGACCAGTTTGAGGCGCGCACTGTCATGGCCGCCATTGAAAAAGAGGGCATCACCCTGAGCAACCTGATTCCCACCATGCTCAACCTGATGATCAAGCACCCCGAAATCGGCGAATTTGACTTTTCCAGCCTGCGGGTGATTTTGAGCGGCGGGGCGCCCATCGCCCCGGAAGTGGTCAAACGCATCCGGCGGGCCTTCGGCTGCGATTACATCCAGACCTACGGCATGACTGAAACCAGCCCCTACCTGACCCTCAGCATCCTCAAGCAGCACCTGCAAAAGCTGCCGGCCGAAGAGCAGCTGCGGTACAAATCCAAGACCGGCCGGCCCTTTATCGCCGTCGATCTCAAAGTCGTGGATGAAAACGGCCGGCCCGTGGCGCCTGATGAAAAGCAGGTCGGCGAAATCTGGGTGCGCGGCGACACCGTCACCCCCGGCTACTGGAACCTGCCCGCTGAAACCCGCCGGGCCTTTAGCGACGGCTGGCTGCGCACCGGGGACCTGGCGGTGGTGGACCGCGAGGGCTACGTCAACATCGTGGACCGCAAAAAGGACATGATCGTCACCGGCGGGGAAAACGTCTACTCGACGGAAGTCGAAAACGTGCTCTACATGCATCCCAAGATCCTGGAGGCCGCCGTGTTCGGCGTGCCGGACGAAAAATGGGGGGAAGCGGTGGCTGCTGCCGTGGTGCTCAAACAAAACGAATCGGCCACTGAGCAGGAAATCATCCGGTTCTGCAAGCAGCACCAGGCTTCCTACAAGGCCCCCAAGTCCATCCTCTTCCTGCGCGAGCTGCCCAAAACCGGCTCCGGCAAAATTTTCAAGAAAGCTCTGCGCGATCCCTACTGGAAAAAACAAAGCTGATTGCGGATTTCAATAGATATTTCAATTTTAATTGCGCAAATCAGAAGCTATTTAAATTGTTATTGACAATTTCATCAGTTTTATTTAATCATTGAATAGCGCCATGTAGTCTTTCACACAGCCAGCCGATCAATAAAACCGGGAGGACAAAATGAGAATCGCCGATCGCATCCGGCGCCTGGGAACGGAAACCGCCTTTGCCGTCTCGGCCGAGGCTGCCGAGTTCGCCGCCCGGGGCAATCAGGTGTACCCGTTTCATCTGGGAGACCTGAACATTCCCACCCCGGCCAACGTGATGGAGGCCGCCGTGCGCGCCATGCACGACGGCAAGACGGGCTACTGCCCCAATGCGGGCATCGCCCCGCTGCGCGAAGCCCTGGCGGCCGATGTCAGCGCCTCGCATCACGTCAGCTACGGCATGCAGAACGTGGCCATCCAGCCGGGGGGCAAACCCGTTATCGGCAAATTTTTTCTGGCCCTGATGAACCCGGGAGACGAGGTGCTGTACCCCAATCCGGGCTATCCCATCTACGAGTCCTTGATCGGATTTCACGGCGGCAAGGCAGTCCCCTACACCTATATCGCGGGACGCGACGATTTTGACATCGACCTGGAGATGCTCGCCAGGCAGATCACCCCACGCACCAAGCTGCTGGTCTTAAACGACCTGCAAAACCCCACCGGCGCGGAATGTTCGGGGGAGCAACTGGAAAGGCTGGCCGAACTGGTGCTCAAGCACAACCTTTACGTACTGTGCGACGAGGCCTATTTCGACATTCGCTATGCCGGCAGGAGCACATCTTTTGCGTCCCTGCCGGGCATGGCCGAGCGCTGCCTGATTTTATACACCTTTTCCAAGAAATTCGCCATGACCGGCTGGCGCCTGGGCGCGGCCATCGGCCCCAAGCCGCTGATCGACGTGATCACCAGGCTCAATGTCAATGACGAATCCTGCCCCAACCACTTCATCCAGTACGGGGCCCTCGAGGGCCTGACCGGGGATCAGGCCGAAGCTCAGAAGATATTGCGCACGCTGAAAAAACGCCGGGATGCGGCTGTTGACATTTTAAACAGCATCGACGGGGTGCATTGTTTTCGCCCCAACACCACCTTTTACCTGTACCCGGAGGTCACCGGGGCCATGCAGCAAAAAGGGATGTCCGACTATGACGAGTTTCGCCGCGCCGTCCTGCAGCAAACCGGGGTCTCATTTTGCACCCGCCTGCACTTCGGCAGCCCCCTGGAAGGTGAAAAGGGCTTTTACGTCCGCCTGGCCTACTCGGGCATCGACACCGCTGCAATCAAAGAAGGGCTTGGAAAGTTCAAAGCCTTTATTGAAAGCTGACCATCCAATTTTATTTTCACTTTTGCAGCTGCGACAACCTCTCGCGGCGGAAAATTCCATGGGCACCGGCAAATAACAATTGACAAAGGAGATCTTCAATGCATATTATGACCATAGTCAAATGATTATGACTATAAACGGAGAGGCATTATGGAGTCTTTATCAGTTTCAAAGTTCAAGGCCACCTGCCTTGCGGTCTTGCAAGACGTCAGCAGGCAGAAAAAAAGGGTCCTCATCACCAAACGGGGAAAGCCCATCGCTGAAGTCATTCCTTATGACCCGGACAGAAAAGACATCCCCCTGGAAGATACGATTGTATTTATGGATGATATTATTTCACCGGTCGCTGAAAACGACTGGGAGGCTTTGAAGTGACGGACCTGCTCTTAGATACCCATGTCTGGATATGGCTGTCGTTGAAACAGGATCAGACTTTTTCCGCCAAAGCGGCAAGAGCGGTCCAATCTGCAGGCCGTAAATGGATTGCCGCCATCTCCTGCTGGGAACTTGCCAAGCTGGTGGAAAAGAAAAGAATCGGCTTTTCAATACCGGCACTGACCTGGATCCGGCGCTCTCTGAATGAGTTCAACATCCGGGTCGCCGATCTGTCCCCGGAAATCGCCGTCGAAAGCACGCTGCTGCACGGCTTTCACAGTGACCCGGCAGACCAGATCATTGTGGCCACATCCCGGGTTCTGGCAATGCCGCTGGTGACCGCTGACAAACGGATCCTCAAATATACGCAGGTCAATACAATCTGGTAGAAACTGCTAGCTACCACCGACCCCGTAGGTTTTCAGGAACCAAAACAATTTGCTGAAAGTGGTTTCAAAACCTTAGATCAGGTTTAAGGACAAGGCGTTGTGCGGATTGAAAGCGGAGCGTACGCGTCAGTACGTGAGCATTTCAATTCGAGCAACAACGCCGTCATTGGGCCTGAGATGGGGTTTTGAAACCACTTTCCCAGCCGTGCAGGCGGTAGTAATCTTGTAGCATGCGTTCCAGTTCATCTTCGGTGATCACCTTGCCGGTATCGGCCAGGGGCCGGTGCAGGGCCCGGGTCAACCGCTCATCTTCGGGCCCCATGCCTTCGCGCAGGTTGAACTGCCGCACCAAATCAGCGATCCGGCGCGCCTTTTGCTTGAGGTCCGCCCCGCCCGTTGCCAGGCCGGTTGCGGCCCGCACCATCTGCGCCAGGGGCTCCCAGACGTAAAAATCCCGGTAAAAGCGGCACAGCACCAGGGTGTCGAAAATGGTCAGCCGATCTTCCATTTCGATCAGCAGCTCGGCCTTGCCCTCGATTTTCTCAGTGGGCACCATGCCGGAAAGCTCCAGTTTGTAAAAAGTCGTCCGCAGGTGGCAGGCCCCGCGGTCCGAGGTGGCATAGGCCAGGCCCATACCCTTGAGCACCCGGGGGTCATAGCCGGCCGGCTCCAGCCCCTTGACGTGCACGGCGATATCCTCCAGCCCCCATTGGGCGGCAGCGTGTTTAATGCCTTCGGCCAGCACGGCCCCGATGCCTTGCCGGTGGGCGATTTGCCGCAGCAGCCCGGCAATGGCATCCACATCGCCGTAATCGATCGCATAGTCGACTTTGCCCCGCCGCGCCGCTTCAATGGCAAAGGCGCACAGATTGCCCGCGGTGATGGTGTCCATACCCAGCCGGTCGCAGATGTCGTTTAAATAGGCGATTTCCTCGATGCTGTCGATCAGGCACAACCCGCCGAAAGCGTAGATGGTTTCGTATTCCGGCCCTTCGATTTTCAGCCCGGCGTGGCGTCCCTGCTGCACGGTGCCCAGCTGCCCGCAGGCCATAAAGCACTTGCCGCAGGCATTGGGGGTGGGCGCCATTTTTTCCACCAGGGCTTCGGCACTGATCTTCTCCCAGTGCTCATAAGTCCCCCGGGTCCAGTAGCGGGTGGGAAAGGCCCCGGCGGCGTTGGTCATTTTCACCAGCATGGGGGTTCCCAGGCTGCGGTAGGCATTGGCCGCCGGGCTGTCCTTGTACTCGGTGATGATCTTTTTGGCAAAGGCCTTGACCGCCGCCGCATCAAAATGGGAACGCTTGCGGTCGCCAGTAAAGAAAATGCCCTTGAGCTTTTTGGCCCCCATCACCGTGCCCGCGCCGGTCCGGCCGGCCGAGCGCCAGTAGTCGTTTTCGATCACCGCGAAACGCACCCGGTTTTCCGCGGCCGGGCCGATGACCACCGCCCCCTTTTTGCGGTATTCACCCGTGGCAAGGCGCTTTTTGACCGCGTCTTCGGCTGCATAGGTCTCCAGGCCCCAGATGTCGCCGGCCTCATAAAAATCCGCCCCCTGCGGGTGCACGACCAGCACCGTGGGCTGTTCGGCCGCCCCCCGGATCACGATGGCATCGAAACCGGCGGCATCGATGGCATCCGGGGTTCGGCCGCCGCAATACGACTCGGTGAACAGGCCGGTCAGCGGGCTTTTGGTAAACACCCCGTAGCGGCACGCGCCCCAAACCGTGCTGCCGCCCAGCGGGCCGGTGGCAAAAATCAGGTGATTGTCCGGGCCCAGCGGATCCACCCCCGGCGGATTGAGCGCCACCAGCAGATGGGCGGCCAGGCCCTTGCCCCCCAAATATTTTTCCAGCACGTCATCGCTGACGGTCTGAATGTCAAACTGCGCACTGCCCAGGTCAATTTTTAAAATGCGCCCGTAAAATCCATGCATTTAATTGCTCCTGCCCTAAATTGAATTGGATCTTCTTCAATCTGGATTTGAGTCCGCCCCATCCTGATACCTTCATGATGGTATTGTCCCGACAATTATACCTCGTGATAACGAAATTTCTTGAATTTATCAAGAACACAGACAATGGCCTGCAGCCCCTGCTAGCGCAGTGACAGGCGGCAAAGTGCCCGGGCTCAACTTCGGCCATTTCCGGGGCCTGCTCGGCGCAGATCTTCTGCGTCCGGGGGCAGCGGTTGACGATCTGGGCCTGGATGGAAACGTCTTGTCAACCGTCAATAGGAATTGACGCCGGTTGCAGGCCGGTGTATAACCTGCAGCATGAGCGCTTCCCGCCGCCCGCCGCCCGCCGCCGCCGAGGCGGCCACCGTCATCCTTGCCCGGCAGCAGGACGGCCAACTGCAGGTCTACCTTCTCAAGCGCAGCCCCAAAAGCCGGTTTATGGCCGGCAATTTTGTTTTTCCCGGCGGTGCGGTGGATGCGGCGGACCGGCAGGTGGAGCTGTTTGCAAACCATTGCGATTTGACGCCGGCTGAAATATCCCGGCGGCTCAACGGCGACCCGGCGCACACCCCCATCCTGGCCTATGCGGTGGCGGCCATCCGCGAAACCCTGGAAGAAGCCGGGGTGTTTCTCGCCCTGCAAAAGCCGGCAATGAAAGCCCGCCTGGAACAGGCCTGCCAACAGCGGCTGGAGGCAAAACGCACCGGCGACTGGTTTGCCGCCCTGGTGCACGATGACGGCTGGCAGCTGGCATTGTCGGCCCTGATGCGCTGGGCCCGCTGGATTACCCCGGAGCTGATGAAACAGCGCTACGACACCCGCTTTTTCGTGGCCCTCATGCCCGCAGACCAGTCCTGCCGCCCGGACTTCACCGAAACGGTCCAGGGGGTATGGATCAGCCCCCGGGAGGGGTTAGCGGCCAATTTGGACGGCAAAATTTTATTGAGCCCGCCGACCCTGGTGACCCTGCACCAGCTGCTGCAATACCCGGATCTGCAAAGCCTGATCCAAGAAGCCACCAACCGGCCGTGGGGGCCGGCCCTCATGCCGCGGCTGGTGCCCCTGGAGCAGGGGGCGATGATCGTCGAGCCCTGGGACCCCATGTACCACCAGCAAAAAATAAAGATCAACCCTGACGATCTGCCGGCGGCGGTGTTGCCGGTGGGAGAAGATTTTTCACGGATCTGGTATGACGGCACCGTCTGGAAACCCGTCGCCGCCGCCCGCTGATAAAGGAGGGATCGCATGCAGGCATACAAACTCCTGGTCACGACCGACAACTGCACCGGTTGTCTGCGCTGCGCGCTGGCCTGTTCGGACACCTACACCCGGGCCTTCAACACCCCGGCAGCGTATATCCAGGTGGACCTGGCGGATACAGCCTGCGCGATTCATTTTACCGACGACTGCAACGGTTGCGGCATTTGTGCGGACAACTGCTTCTACGACGCGCTGCGAAAGCAGCCCAGGGGGGAGGCCGTTCAATGAACCATCAGCCCTACGGATTTGCGGGAAACGTGCTTTATGTCGACCTGACGCGGGGCCGAACCGCCATCGAGCCCCTGGACATGGCCCTGGCCGAAAAATTCATCGGGGGCCTGGGCCTGACGTTGAAAACAGCCGGCGACCGGATCCGGCCGGCAACGGGCGCCCTGGAGCCGGCCAACCCCGTGGTGCTGGGAGCCGGCCCCCTGGTGGGAACCGATCTGCCATCGACATCCCGGGTGTACGCGGTGAGCAAGCTGCCCGCCAGTGGTGCCATCGGCTGGTGCGGGGCCGGGGGGGTGAGCTTCGGCTACCTGCTCAAAAATGCGGGCTACGACCTGGTGGTCATCGAAGGCCGTGCCGAGCGCCCGGTTTTTCTGAAAATCATTGACCGGCACGTCGAAATCTGCGACGCCGGGCACCTGTGGGGCCAGGGGATTGATCAAACCTGCAAGGCCCTGCGCCGGCAATCCGGCCAGCCGGCCGGCGTGCTGTGCATCGGCCAGGCCGGTGAAAACCGGGTGGCCTTTTCCATGGCCTATGTCGACGGCATCGCCACCATGGGCCGGGGAGGGCTGGGCGCGGTGCTGGGCGCCAAAATGCTGAAAGCCGTGGTGGTCACCGGCAGCCGCGGCATCCGGGTGGCCGACCGCCGCCGCTACCAATCCCTGCGCGATGACTTTGTGGACAAAATCCGGCAATACCCCTACCTGAAGGAATCCCAGGAGTTGGGGCTGATCAAATCTTTGCCCGCGATTTCCGTTGAAACCTACCTGCAGATTAAAAAACGGCGCATTGCCTGCATATCGTGTCCCATCGGCTGCAAGGACGTGGTGGAAATCAAAGACGGCAAATTCAAGGGGCTGACGGCCAGCTCCAGCTCGGCCATCAACCTGCTGGTGCCCACCATGTACGGCATGGCGGACTACCGCCAGGCCGTAAAACTGGTGGCCACCCTGGATGGCTACGGGCTGGACATGTTCGAGTTCATGGGAGTGATGGGGTTTGCCAGGGCCCTGGCCGAACACGGCCTGATCGATGGGGCCGATGGGCAACCGGCCATCGTCATCGAATCGCTGGATTCCATGCTGCGCTGGGCAGAGAAAATCGCCCGGCGCCAGGGCCTGGGAGACCTGCTGGCCGGCGGCTTCACGGCCATCCTGGAGCATTGCGGGGAGGCCGCCGCCGCCCATGCCCCGGCGCTGGTCAAGGGCATGCACCCTTACACCGGCCCGGGCTCGGCCCTGCCCTGGGATCTTTTCGGCACCATGGAGCTGGGACAGATCCTCGATCCGCGCGGGCCCCATGTGGGCTCGGGGGGCTCGCCGACCTATTTCGCCAAACGGCCCCTGGAAGTGTTTCCCCGCCATCTGCAGCGCATGGGCGTTGGCCGGGAGGCCATCGAACGGATATTGCCGGATTTAAGTTTGCTCGCAGAAAAGAAGCGGCTCAATATCGGCGCGCTGCTGAAATATTCCCATCGCTGGTTTTGTATCCTGGGATCGCTGGGCGTGTGCGCCCGGGCGCAGATCAACCGCTTTTACAGCGCCGCCCTGGGCGCCGAACTTTACGAGGCGGTCACCGGTATCCCCACGGATCTGGACGCCCTGAGGCGGCGCGCCGACCGCGTGTGGACCCTTTACAAACTGATCAACGTCAAAGAAGGCATCGGCCGCAAGGCCGAGGCCATCCCCCCGCGCTGGGTCAGCGGGGCCGGGTTTAAAAACTACGTCACCGGCGAACAGCTGCAGCGCCGTGACATCGAGCAGATGGCCGCCGACTACTACCGGGAATGGGGCTGGGACCCCAAAACCGGCGCTCCCACTCCCGAAGCCCTGCGCAAACTGGGGCTGCTGTCATAATACCGACATCAAGTCGGATTGATATTTGTCTTACCAATTATTGTTATCCAACTTATTAGCAATAAATAAGTCGATTGTAATAATGATTGACAATATTTGATTATGTTGCTAATTTTAACACAATAAGACATGATTTATGAATGCTGAATTCAATTGACACACTAAAAGAGGTTTGTGATGCAAGTGGTAACGGTGTCAAGCAGAGGCCAAATCGTTATTCCGAAGGAAATTAGAAAACGGCTCAATATTGTTGCTGGCAAAAGGCTGTCCGTTAAAGCGCAAGGAGATCAGGTGCTGCTCACAGTACTGCCGGACGATCCGGTGGAGGCTTTTTGCGGAATTTTTAAAGAGAAATCCTCACTGACCCGGGCGTTGACCGAGCACCGGCAAAAGGATAAACGTCGTGAAGACAAAAAAATTGCTGGATAGCTATGCACTGTTAGCCTATCTGAACAGGGAAAACGGCTTTAAAAAGGTGCGCGATATACTGGCAGATGCCTGGAAATCCGGCTTTCCTGTTTTGATGAATGAATTGAATGTCGGTGAAACCTATTATATTCTCTATCGCAAACGCGGTCATGAACAGGCCGAATATTTTCTGGACACGGTTCTGGCAGGACTGCCCATTTCTATGATCTCAAATGATTTTAACGCGGTTATTGCTGCAGCGAAAATAAAAGCCCGGCATGCGCTTTCTTTTGCAGATTGCTTTGTGGTCGCCACGGCCCAACGAGAAAATGCCGTTATCCTGACCGGTGATCCTGAATTTAAGCATGTCGAAAATTTGGTGAAAATAGACTGGCTCACCCCCTGAACCATTTCGATTCCATCTTTTTCCAATAGATCCTCGCCGCTGGCCCAAAATTCAAGTCACCGGCTCTGTTCGTGGTTGTGGTCAACCTGCTATCCGAGGAAACCTGCCAGCGGCTGCTGGCCAACCCCGGTGGGTTCGCCGCTGAATTGGCCACCGATGCCTTATGGGGATAAAACCGATCAGACGAGCAGGGGCGTATATTCATTGAGCTGCCGGTCCAGCCGCCGCGCATCGGCCAGCAGAGCTTCCAGCTGCCGCCAGAAACCGGAGCCGTGGTTTTTGACCCGCGTGTGCACCAGTTCGTGCAGGATGGTATAATCGACCAATTCGGGGGGCAGCCGGACCAGGTTGATGTTCAGGCTGATGTTGTTTTTGCCCGAGCAGCTGCCCCAGCGGGTTTTCTGGTTTCTGACAAATACCCGGTTGTAGGAAAATCCGTGGCGCTGCGCCAGGTGCTCCAGCCGCTCGATCAGCTGCCGGCGCGCTGCCCGCCGATCAATGGGCCGCTCCTCGGCCAGGGCCTCGGCCCTGCGCTGCAGGCGCTGCATCTTTTCGAGGTGCTTTTTGATCCAGCCGGCTTTTGAGCGTGCAAATTGCTCGGCCCGGGCAAAGGATACCCCCCGCGGGACCGCCACCCGCACCCCGCGAAAAGGGCGGATGGAAACGCTGATGTGTTTGGCCCGCTGGCTGCGCTCCAGCAGTACCGGGGCCACGCCCTTTAGTTCAACCGTTCGGATTTTCATGGCTATCGGAACAACTCGCGATAGGCGGCCCTTTGTTCCCGGCTCCAGCGCGGGCAGAATGCCGGTTTGCCCTGCATGACCAGCTCCATGCAGGCATTGCACTTGGGGCTGCACTTGACAATGGTCCGCTCCAGACCCCGGCGCGCTTTGACCGGCCACAGGGGATCCACCCACAACGGGCGCGCCAGCCCGATCAAATCCGCTTTGCCGGCTTTTATAATCGACTCGGCCCGGGCGGGGGTCGAAATCCGGCCGGCGGCAATCACCGCAACTTTCACCTGCCTTTTGACGGCCGCCGCCAGCGAGACCATGTAGCCGGGTTTTTGAGAGCGCTTGATCACCGCGGGCAGAAAAAACGATTCATAGGTCCCGCCCATGGCGGAAATGTAGGCAATCCCGTTTTCGGCCAGGGCAGCGGCCAGCACCACGGATTCCTTGACCTGCAGCCCGTCGGGCAGCCATTCATCGGCCAAAAAGCGGTAGCCCACCGGAAAATCCCCCACCGCGTCCTTGACACGCTTTAAAACCTCCAGCGGAAACCGGATGCGGTTGGCAAGCGATCCCCCGTACTGGTCACTGCGCTGGTTGGTGCGCGGGGAAACGAACTGGGACAGCAGATAGCCGGTGCCCCCATGCAGTTCCACCAGGTCAAAGCCGGCCTTTTGCACCCGCAGCGCCGCATTGGCAAACTGCCGGGCAATGGTGGTGATCTCTTTTTTCGTCAGCTCCCGAGGGGTTCTTTTAAAAGCCGTCACCGCCGAGGGCGCCACCGGGTCGGCGGTAAAGGCAAAGCGCCCGGCGTGATTGATCTGCAGCCCGGCCCGGCTTTTTTGGGATTTGATCGCGGCAGCCAGTTTTTCGAGCCCGGGCAGGTAGCGGCTGTGATCGCAGCGCAGGGTGCGCGGCGAGCCGCTGCCGGCGGGCGTGATGCTCGCGTTTTCCACCATCACCATGGCCGCGCCCCCGGCGGCCATCTGCCGGTAATGATACAGCAGCAGCGGAGAAACCTTGCCCCCCGCAGCCGCATAGCCCAGATAAAGAGGCGCCATGGTGATCCGGTTTTTGAGTCGTAAGCCCTTGACCGTCAAGGGCTTGAACAGGTTCGCATAAGTGCTGTTTTTCATTTTGCCCCCCCTTTAGCTGAATTTGAAGTTGGCCGGTGAGTTCCGGGTTTGCAAAATCTCCCTGACGATATCTTAATCCCGGGTTCTGCAATCTTTTGCAAGCATTTTTTCAACACCCCCTGCAGGGACCGGCAAAACCCGGGGGACCGCGCTTGACAGCCGGCAATATGGATCTGAGTTTTTCATCAATGAAAAGATTGTCTGCCAGCGTTTTGCTTTGCGTACTTGTCGTTTTGCTGTACGCCTGCGCCACCAGCTCATGCTGGTTTCGGAGGACCCGGCCATTGCCGCCTCCAGGCAAGCCTACGTCGAAATGCTCAAGCCCTATGCCAATAAGGGAAAGCGCCCGGTTTACAAACTCTAGCTCGCCGGGTGCCGCAAAGCCGCCGCCGTACATCCCCCGTCGCCACTAATTTTTTTCCAACCTTCTGATAATTCATTAAATACAGCTCCTGCTTGGGGTCTGCGGTCGCCCAGAATCCCCTAAAGATTCCCCTTAAACGGTCGATAAGATAACTGTGAAAACTGCATCCCATCTGAAGGACAGCCACCGGGAAATCGAGCGCCTGATTGCCTCGATTCCCACCATCCTGATCGGACTGTCCCCGGAAAACGAGATTGTCCACTGGAATGCCAAGGCGGAAAAAGTCCTCGGCCGGCCGGCCGCGGCCGTCATGGGCCGGCCCATGGGCCAGTGCGGCATGGACTGGGACTGGCAAAAAATTGAAGCCGGCATCGCCCGCAGCCGGGCGCAGCGCGCTGCGGTGCGGGTCGATGACATCGCCTTTCGCCGGGCCAACGCTGACCAGGGCTATCTGGGCATCACCATCAACCCGTTAAACGGAGATGGCCAGCGCATCCTAGGGCTGACCATCATCGGGGCCGACATCACCGAGCGCAAAAAGCTCGAAGCCCGCCTGCAGCAGTCCCACAAAATGGAGGCCATCGGCCAGCTGGCGGCCGGCATCGCCCACGAGATCAACACCCCCACCCAGTTCGTGGGCGACAATACCCGCTTTTTCCAGGATGCCTTTGATGATCTGCTGCAGATCATCAAAGAATACGAACAGTTGCTGGAAACGGCTCGAACCCGGCCGCTGACTGCAGAAGCTATTGCCGCGGTTGAAGAACGCATCGAGGAATTCGACCTGGATTACCTGCGCGACGAAATCCCGGTGGCCATCGGGCACACCCTCAAGGGCGTGGAGCGCATCGCCCGGATCGTCCAGGCCATGAAAATATTCGCCCACCCGGGCATGGCCGACCAGGAGCCCACCGACATCAACGCTGAAATCGAAAAAACCATTACCATCACCCGCAATGAATGGAAGTACGTGGCGGACCTGGAAACCGACTTTGATGCGTCCCTGCCGCCGGTGCCCTGCTTTCGGGCTGAACTGAACCAGGTGATTTTGAACATGATTGTCAATGCGGCCCATGCCATCACCGATGCCAACGGGGGCGATTCAGCGAAAAAAGGGCTGATTCGCATCCGGACCGTCCATGGGCAAAACCAGGCCCGGATTTATATCAGCGACACCGGGGCCGGCATCCCTGCAGAAATCCAGCATAAAATATTTGATCTTTTTTTTACCACCAAGGAACCCGGCCGGGGAACGGGCCAGGGACTGGCCATCGCCCATTCGGTGATTGTTGAAAAACACGGGGGCACCCTGGACCTGAAAAGCCGGCCGGGGCGGGGCGCCACCTTTATCATCGGACTGCCTCTGCAGACGGCTGCCAAAAAAAATGGATGACCACCTGAAAAAACGAATCCTGTTTGTCGATGACGAACCCATGGTCCTCAAAGGCCTTCAGCGAACCCTGCGCAAAATGCGCCATGAATGGGACATGGCGTTTGCAGGCGGCGGCGCCGAGGCTTTGGAGATCCTGGCTAAAAACCCCGTGGACGTCATTGTTTCGGACCTGAAAATGCCGGAGATGGACGGCACCCGGCTGCTGACCGAAGTCAAAAACCGCCACCCCGACGTGGTGCGCATTATTCTTTCCGGACACCTGGAGCATGAAACCACCCTTAAATCCCTCCAGGTCGCCCACCAGAGCCTGGCAAAACCCTGCGATGCCCGGGTGCTGCAGCAGACCCTGGCCAAGCTGTTCGCCCTGCGCGACATCCTGTCGGATGCGGCCATCAAGAAGATTGTCGCCCGGATCGAATCGCTTCCCAGCCTGCCCTCCATCTACACCGAAATCATGGCCGAAATGCAGTCCGCCGATCCATCGATTCAAAAAGTGGGAGCAATCGTCGCCACCGACCCCAGCATGACCGCCAAAATTTTGCAGGTGATCAATTCGGTTTTTTTCGGACTGCCCCGTAAAATCGAAAGCCCCCAGCAGGCAGTGGCGCTGCTGGGGTTGGAAACCATCAAGTCGTTGGTGCTGTCGGTCAAAATTTTTGCCCAGTTCAACCAGAAAAGCTTCAGCTGGTTTGATATTGACACTCTTTTTCATCACAGCCTGGCGGTCAGCACCCACACCCGGGCCATCGTCGCCGCCCAGAAAATGGCCCAGGTCATGATCAATCATGCCCTGATGGCGGGCTTGCTGCATGACCTGGGCAAACTGATCCTGGCCACCAATTTCCAAAAGCCCTACCGCCAGCTGCTGGCCGAAGCCCGCAGCTGCGGCCGCAGCCTGTGGGAGCTGGAATATGAAGCCTTCGGCACCAGCCATGCTGAAATCGGTGCATACCTGATGGGGCTGTGGCGCGTGGAAACCCCGATCATCGAGGCCATTGCCTTTCATCACCGCCCGGCCGGCAGCCTGGCCCAAACCATGGGCCTACTGACCGCCGTGCATGTGGGCAATGCCATTGACCATCAAGACCCGCCGGCTGCCGATCAGCCGGCGGCTTTGCCAATCGACGCGCAATACCTGGACAGCGTGGGCGCAACCCAGCGCCTGGCCCAATGGCGCCAGGCCTGCCGCGAGATTACAGAAAGGAAAACGCAATGAAGGAAAAAGTCCTCCTGGTCGACGACGATGACAAGGTGCTGGCGGCCCTCAAACGCCAGCTGCGGCGACAATTTCGTATTGAAACCGCCTTGAGCGCCGAGGAGGGCTTGAAAAAAATCACCGAAGACGGACCTTACGCCGTGGTGGTTTCTGATTTTCTGATGCCGGGCATGAACGGCATCGAATTTTTAAGCCGGGTAAAAAGCACCAGCCCCGACACCGTGCGCATGATGCTCACCGGCTCGGCTGACATGTCCACGGCCATCGAAGCGGTCAACGAGGGCAATATTTACAAGTTTCATCCCAAGCCGTGCCCGGCCGAAACCCTGGGCCAGACCATTCAAAGCGGGGTGGAGGAATACCGCAAGGTCACCACCGATCAAAGCCAGATGAAAAAAGTCCAGTCCTCCCTGGCCCAGGCCAGCAAGATCCAGCAGCAGCTGGTGCCCAAATCCGCCCCGCGGGTCGACGGATTCGACATTGCCGGCAAAAGCATCTGGTGCGACGAAACCAGCGGGGATTATTACGATTTCATTCATCCGGATGAATGGGGCCGTGAAAAGGTCGGGGTGGTCGTAGCCGATGTGATCGGCCACGGCATTTCAGCGGCCCTGCTGATGATCTCCGTGCGCGCCTTTCTCAAGGAGCGCATTTTGAGCCCGGGCTCGGGCAGCGCCATTGTCTGCGACGTCAACAAACGGCTGGTGCAGGACATCGAAAAGCTCAACCTTTTTGTGACCATGTTCTACAGTGAAATCGACCTGCAGCAACGCTGCTTTCGCTGGGTGCACGCCGGTCACGAATCCGCGCTTTTCTACGACCCGGCCCTGGACACCTTCGAAGCCCTGGGCGGCGAGGGAGTGCCCCTGGGGGTCATGCAAGACTGGGCCTACACCCAGTCCGAAAAACCGATCCGCTCCGGGCAGATCATCGCCATCGCCACCGACGGCATCAAGGAGGCCGTCAACCGACGCTTTGAGCTTTTCGGCAACGATCGGCTGATGGCGGTCATCCGCGAAAACACCGCCCGGTCCGCCGAACAAATCACCGCCGCGGTCTTCGACGCCCTGGAGCAGTTCCGGCACCCGGCCGAACGCAAAGACGACGAAACCCTGGTGATCATCAAGGTGCTTTAGCCCGGAAAAGTTGTTTGAATTTCAATTCGGTTCTGCTTTACAATTTTTCCCCTGGATTGAGAATGTAATGCAAGTAATTGTCCCTGTGGATCACCTCGAAACCGGCCTGGGGATAGTTCTTTTGCCAGTCTTTTGGGGCGCTTACACGGCGCTTTGTCCACTTGATTTCGTAGCCGCACAATTTTCCAGCATAATCTTCGATTAAATCAATTTCCTTTCTGTCATATGTTCTCCAGAAATAGAATCTGGATGGTTGGCGTTGATACTCCCGATGTTTTTGGAATTCGGCAATCATATAATTTTCCCAGATTTTACCCGTATCATCGCGTAAATTAAGCGGGTTAAACATCCCCACCACCGCATTGCGAATCCCGACATCGTAAAAAAAATATCGATTGTTCTTGGTGATTTCTTTGCGCAGGTTGCGGCTGAATCCAGTCAATCGAAAAATGACAAAGGCTTTTTCCAGCAAGTCGAGATATCGTTCGACGGTGTTTTTACTCATGGCAAGCTGTCTTCCGATTTCGGCCAGGGAAACTTCGTTTCCGATCTGAAATGCAAGCAGCTGAAGTAAACGAACCAGCTTATCGGCATAGCGAACCCCTTCGAGGGCCAGGATATCCTTAAACAGATAGGAGGCAATCAGCTCACGCAGATACTCCTCTCGCAACTTATTGTCACGCAACGTGACCACCTCCGGATAGGACCCGTATAGCAACCGGGATTCAAGGTTGGCGGATGTTTCATGCGCTTTCTCCAAATTGGATATTTCCATCTGAGCAAGGGGGAACAGCTTTAAGACAAATCTTCTGCCGGTCAACGGTTCGCCGACGTTTTGAGCCAGGTCAAAAGAAGAGGAGCCGGTCGCAACGACTTTGATGCCGGGAATGTGATCAACGATGAGTTTCAGATTGAGCCCGATATTGCGGACGTACTGCGCCTCATCGACAATCAGATATTGGTGGCTGCCAACGAAATCCCTCAACTTTTCAATCGACTGGCTCTCAAGGAACTGCCGGGCGGTGATGTCATCTCCGTTGACAAAAAGGACGGTTTCCTTGTCCAGGTTGTCGATAAACCTGCGCAGCAAGGTTGTTTTTCCAACCCGACGAGCACCATAGATAACAATTACTTTTCCGGACCGGACCAAAGCGCTTAGATTTTCTAATTGTTTTTGCGGTATGTACATGATCGATTCTCCGGCATTGGTTGATCGAACTAAAATGACTGAATTTATATAAATACAGTCAAATAACTGAACGTATTATATAAAAAGCGGCCAAAATAGTCAACTGCATTTTTTCCCTGATCACCCCCGATTCAATCCTTATTTTAAAACAAGGTTGCCTTTATTTTTATAATAAAATTACCCAGGAAAATATCAGGATATTCGGAGGCGCTTCCCTGAAAACAAAACGGCAGGGTCAAAACAACCCTGCCGTTTTATTGCTGCCGAAAAAGCCCGGCCCTTATCCCGCTGGCTGCTATTTATCCATTGCCGCCTTTCACCTGCCTTTGCCACATGCGGGATAATGCCTCGTATTTGGTTTTTAGCCGCGTATAGTGGTAAACCAGGTCCGCATTGCGCTTTCTCTCCGCCTCCAGCAGCTGGCTGAGCCGGGCCTCAAGTGGTCAGCGCAGAGCCGTCTGCCGGCTACTGGCTCAAACGCCTGCAAAATCCCTTTGCCGGTTCTGTTCCGACGGATGAACCGTTCACCCTGCTCGAGGTGCTGCAGGTGGGCGAAGGGCCGGCATGGACGGACTGGCACGAGACGATCCTCACCCCCGGCTGGGGCTGGACGGGCGGAGGATTGTTCGCAATTGGGCCCCCCGATGATGGACAGCCTTTAACCGGCAGCACCGGCAGTTGTTTTCCATTCGGAACGGTGGCGCCCGGGGAGATTTCAGGAGCCAGCATTGACTTTGTCTTCGACCCGCTCGAACCCGGAACCTGGGTATTCATTTTAAAAGAGCTCGCCTGGCTGGGCGGGGATGCAGCATCGGCTTCTACATGCACGGTCGATATTGCCGAATCGCCGACGGTGCCCATTCCGACCACCGTCTGGCTGCTGGGCTCCGGGCTGATGGGGTTGCTTTATGTGAAGCGCAGGCATAAAGGCAACAAAGATCAATCCAATTGAAAACGCTGCTGCCAGAATAAAGCCGGACTGTATCGTATGAGGCAGATAAAAAAACTGGGAAGCTCCCTGCAGATTGCTGCGGACAGCTTCAGTTGTTTTGGTTCACCGGATGCAGCAAATCCTGCAGCACCCCTTTGATGTTTGAAACCGTCACGCCTGGACTTTGGGGGTATGGCTCTAAAACCGGCGCCACGACCCAGGTATGGTCGGGCTGCAAAACAGCCAGGGTGTCGGCAAAGCCGCGGGATAGTCTTGGCGCCATGGAGGCCTTGAATTCAAAGGCCAGCCGCTGGCGGCCGTGTTCAAGCACAAGGTCGATTTCCTCCCCGGACGATGTTCGGTAAAAGCTCGCCCGCCAAGCCGGCAGCGCGGACAGAATCTGCTCCATACACCAGCCTTCCCAGGATGCTCCGGCAATGGGGTGTCCCAAAAGATCTTCCGTATTCTCTATTTCAAGCAGCGCATGCAAGATGCCCGTGTCGCGTACGTAAACTTTCGGTGTTTTTACCAGCCGTTTTTTGATATTTGCCTTCAAGGGAGGCACCATCCGGACCATAAAGGTCTGCTCCATGATAGCCAGGTATTTGCGGATGGTCGGGTGTCTGACACCCAGGGCCTGGCCGAATTGGGAGGCGTTGAGGGTCTGGCCGTGATAATGGGCCAGCATGGTCCAGAAGCGCCTCATGGTGGTCGCCGGAACACGGAAACCGAACTGGGAAATGTCGCGTTCTAGAAAGGTGCGGATAAAATCCAGCCGCCAGTCAAAACTATGGGAATCCGATTTTGCTAAAACAGCCTCTGGAAAACCGCCCCGGGTCCACAGGAACACAGGGTCCTCGTATTTGCGAGGGTCTTCATCAAGCAATTCATCATAGGTAAATGGCGCCAGCTCGATAAAATGGATTCGCCCGGCAAGGGTCTCTGAGCTTTGCCGAATCAGATCCTGGGAGGCTGAACCCAGAATGAGGAATTTGCCGGGGCGGCGATCCTCATCCACGGCAACCCGCAAAATGGGAAACAGTTCCGGCCCCATTTGAATTTCATCGATACAAATCAGCCGGTCCTGCTGGGTGTGGAAAAAAAACTCGGCATCTTCCAGCTTGCGCAGATCAGAGGGTTTTTCAAGGTCAAGATAAACGGTTTTCGGCCGGCCGGCGACAACATGTCGTGCCAAGGTGGATTTTCCGCACTGGCGCGGCCCCAGCAATGCCGTCACGGGAAAAGAGTTCAGTGACTCCCGCAGGTTGCGCTCCAGCCGGCGTTTTATATATCTTTGTAATTTGTAAGCCATAGTTTCATATTTACAAAGATAAATTAAAGTTGTCAACTTTTAATTCTTTATTTTGGACTTCACTCATTTTTTTTCGAAGCCGAAGTCGAGCAGGTGGCGGTATGAAACCAGGCCTTCGGTTTGAGGCCTGGAGCATGGCCCTCCAGTGATTGTCATGGCAGATCAAATCCATTGAAAGCACTGCTGCTGCAGGGGCAGGTGCGGGAGGTGCGTTCAGAATCCTTGTTGCGATGCAGCAGGATGATTCCGTGTTCGATTGCAAGCTTATGATGTTGCCGGGAAAATGGCTACTGCCTGGATATACCGGCTTTTTCCTGCTGGACTCTTTCATGCAACCATATCTTGATTAAGGCTGCGCGGTCGACACCGATGCGCTGCCGGATCCGGTCAATATCCTGCACCAGTTCTTCGGCGACATCAAGGGTGATACGCACCTTCTTGCCGTGGCGGATAACCGTCGCTTTGGTTATGTCCACAAGGTCGTGGACATCTTCACCTTCGTCAAAGCGACGATCAAATTCCTCAGCGCTTTTCGCAAACTTATTTGTTTTCATATAACGTTGTTTCCTTTTTTCTTGCTCGCCTCACCGATATTATCCGAATGGTCTCAGTCCGTCGGGTAAAAATTGCCGTCCAAAGCTTTTCTCCGATTTTGCCGATCAGAACACTTCTGTTTTCACCCGGAAAATTCGTTTGAATTTCGATTCGGTTTTGATCGTTCCATAATGCGGTAGCGGTATTGAAATCAATCCCGTGCTTTGATTTGTTTGCCCGATTCCTCTTTTCATGCCATTCAAATTCCATCGTATAAATATTATAGTGATTTTATACTAGAATGCAACAAAATTAACCCAAACTATCTTTTTAATTGAAATTCGTTGACAAAAAGTCAGCTGCAATATAGATATATAGTATCATATTGCCATTATATATGGAATTTATGGCATTATGAATCTAAAAAAGGGGGTGTTTATGGCACTAACCGATCTTATTTTTGATATGAACCCCTGGTGGCGAGACAGCCAAGCAATTGACCAGGACAGACATATCCGAGTCTTTGAGGCCTCCCACATCAAATGGCTCCCCCCCCTGCTCAAGATCTCTCTGACCGAAGATGCGCTTCATATCATTAAAGGACCCAGGCAGGTGGGCAAGACGACCCTGCTTAAGCTTTTCATCAGAAATCTGCTGGCCGACAGAAAGGTTGCCGCGAAAGACATTCTTTTTCTTTCCCTGGATGCCGCCCGAACCGTAGATGAAGTGCTGGAGACAATCCTTTATTATTTTAAGACCGTCAGAACCTCAAACCGAAGATACCTTTTCCTGGATGAGGCCTCCTTCCATCCGCAGTGGCCGCAGGCAATAAAGGTCCTTGTCGATATGGGGTTTGACGAAAATGCGACGTTTGTTGTCACCGGATCTTCGGCCCTTGATCTGAAAAAAAGCTCCGAAAAACTTCCTGGCAGGCGCGGCAAAGGGCGAGACTTTGTGCTGCTGCCGCTGTCTTTTGGTCAATTTCTGGGCATTGTCTATCCGCAAATACAACTCGCCGCGGTTGATTCGATCTGCGAATTTTCACAAAAAACCCCTGAGGATTTTTTTGATTTGCAAATGTATAAAACCGAACTGGACGGGGCCCTGCTGACTTATCTTCAAACCGGCGGCTTTCCGGCCTGGATTGACGCCCACCTCAAGGCAGAGCCTGATGAACCCCTGCTGCTGACTTTCCGGGCGATCATTGAGGGGGATATGGCCCGCTTGAGAAAAAACACCTCCCATCTGATGCATCTGGCCCTTCCTCTCTTAAAGCACATTGGCAACCCGGTTGATTGGAAAAAGCTTGCCGATGAAACCGGCATGGGATCCCACCACACCGCGCACGATTACGTCAGGATATTGGCCGATTCTTATAGGCTCTATTTTCTTCAAGCGCTGGATACCAATAAAAATCTGCCGAAATTACGAAAAGGCAAAAAGATTTATCCCTTTGACCCGGTCATCAGCAAGGTATTAATTGATTATCATCCGTATTTACATATTGAAAACCCTGCGCTGATTGAAGCGGTTGTGGGCAGTCATCTATTGCGGAAAAGTCGCTTCGTGCATGCCGGCCTGTCTTCGGTTTCCGATCTCTTTTACTGGCAGAGCAAAGCCGGCAAAGAGGTTGATTTTGTACTTCTGGAGCAAAAGGGGCCGCAGCCTGTTGAAGTAAAATATCAGAATCGGGTCACGCTAAGGGACAGCATCACCATGGTAAGACATTTTAACCACGGTCTGCTGCTCTCTAAAAAAGATTTTGAAATCGGAGCCAATGCCATCATGCTGCCGGTTTCCTGGTTTTTGGCCCTCATCTGATCCGGTATTCAATCTAAAACAACCCCCTGGCCGCCACCACCAGCAGCGCTGCAAATGTCCCAACCCCCGGCCGCGCCATCTGCCCGCGCAGCTCTCCGACCCGCACCTCGAAGCTGAAGATCTTGACCGCCAGAAAGCCCATGTGAAAGCTCTGGATCGTGGGGTCCGGCAAATTGGGCACCACCAGGGCAATGACCAGGATCAAAAAATCCATGGGTGTGGCCTTGAATCCCTTCCGGCGCCGGATGAACTTCAGGGTCAGCAAAAATTCAATCCCCTTGCGGGCGGCGGTGTGAAACCGGGCATTCAGTTTGAGACCTGAGGCAAAACCCGTTGACAGGCCCGGTTGGCTGTCGTACATCTAAAGGCCTGAATTCATATCAAACACCTGCTTTTGTCATTGCAATACCGGCGCACGCCTGATGGGGTTTGCGGCCCCCCTGTCCGGCGGGCGCATCTGCGCAGCAAAGCGGATGGGTTTTATTTCATATGAGTGCGTTGGGTTCTTTTTTGCGTTCCACCGCGATGGACATCCTGAAGTTTGTGGTGCTCATCGCCGCACTGATCTGGTTTCTGATCCACAGCGGCGACCGGCTGGGCTACAACTGGCAGTGGTACCAGGTGCCCCGCTACCTCTTTACCTTTGAAAATTCCAAATTCGTCGCCGGGCCGCTGCTCGAAGGGCTGATGGTGACGGTGCAGATCACCGCCATCAGCCTGGTGCTCTGCTTTGTGGTGGGCCTGGTGACCGCCCTGCTGCGGCTGTCGCATTCCGTGCTGGGCAAGGCCCTGGCCCGGGGATACCTGGAGCTGATCCGCAACACCCCGCTTTTGGTGCAGTTGTTCTTCATCTATTTCGTTGTCGCGCCGATCCTGGACATCAGCCGTTTTGCCTCGGCCATTCTGGCGTTGAGCCTCTTCGAAGGCGCCTATGCCTCGGAGATGCTGCGCGCGGGCATCGTTTCGATCCATGTCGGCCAGTGGGAAGCGGCTTACAGCCTGGGGCTGAGCACCTACGACACCTACCGCTGGATCATTTTGCCCCAGGCCCTGCGCCGGGTCCTGCCGCCGTTGACCAGCCAGGCGATCTCACTGATCAAGGACTCGGCCCTGGTGAGCACCATCGCGGTCTACGATTTGACTATGCAGGGCAGCGTGATCGTATCGGAAACATTTCTGACCTTTGAAATCTGGTTTACCGTCGCGGCGGTCTATCTTTTGATCACCGTCAGCCTGTCTTTGGTGGTCGGAATCATGGAAAGCCGCTTCAAGGTCCTGAGCTAGGACGGGCCGGGAGAACATTTGAGATGGCCTCAGCAGACGAAGACTACATCATCCGGGTGGATAACATCAACAAGACCTTTGCCAACGGGGTGCAGGCCCTGCATGATTTTTCCACCCGCATCCGCCGCCAGGAAGTGGTGGTCATGATCGGACCATCGGGTTCGGGAAAATCGACCTTTTTGCGCTGCCTCAACGGTCTTGAAGACATCGACAGCGGATCGATCGTCATCGACGGCATCCCGCTGGACGACAACTACAAAAACCGCCTGGAAATCCGCAAGGAAGTCGGCATGGTGTTTCAGTCCTTCAACCTGTTTCCCCACATGACGGTGCTGGAAAACATCAACCTGGCCCAGCGGCTGGTGCGCAAAAAATCAAAGCGCGAGGCGTTGGAGACCACCCTGAGCCTGCTGGACAAGGTCGGCATCCGGGAGAAGGCCGACAGCTATCCCGCCCAGCTGTCCGGCGGGCAGCAGCAGCGGGTGGCCATTGCGCGGGCCCTGGCGATGATGCCCAAGGTGATGCTCTTTGATGAGGCCACCAGCGCCCTGGACCCGGAGATGATCGGCGAGGTGCTCGATGTCATGAAAACCCTGGCCCGGGAGGGAATGACCATGGTCATTGTGACCCATGAAATGGGATTTGCCCGGGAGGTGAGCAACCGGGTGATTTTCATCGAAGACGGCCGCATCATCGAGGAGGGCACGGCCGAGCATTTTTTTAACAACCCTGAAGAGGAGCGGACCAAGCTGTTCCTGAGCCAGATTCTGTGATCCGCCCCCCGATGGGCGGCAGGCAATAGATCCCATGCGCTTGAGAGGCAAAAAAAAGGCGAAAATAACCCGGCTCGACGTTGTGCTGGCCGTGCTGCTGCTGGCAGCCGCCGTCTACCTGGCCTACCGCATCCGGGTGGGGTTGAATTACCGCTGGAACTGGGCGGCCATCCCCCAGTACCTCTTTCGCCATGACGCCGCCACGGGCCGCTGGGTGCCCAACCTGCTCATGGAAGGGCTTTTCACCACCATCCGGCTCAGCATCTGGGCCACCGTGATGGCCACCCTCATCGGCACGGTAATGGGGTTTTTCCGCATCAGCCCCAGCCTGTTCAAGCGCCTGGTGGGCCGCACCTATGTCGAGCTGATCCGCAACACCCCGCCGCTGGTGCTGATCTTCATCTTCTATTTTTTCGTCAGCGGGCAGATCATGCCCATCCTGGGAGTCGACGATTTCATCCGCGGGCTTTCCCCCGCCGCCGGGCAGGTGCTGTCGCTTGTGGCCGCCAAACCCGCCCTGTTCACGGCTTTTTTATCGGCCCTGATCACCCTGGCGCTTTTTGAAGGCTCTTTTATCACCGAGATCGTGCGCGCCGGCATCCAGTCCATCGAAAAAGGCCAGTGGGAGGCCTCCTACGCCCTGGGGCTGTCCTGGTGGCAGCAGATGCGCCACGTGATCCTGCCCCAGGCCGTCCAGCGCATCCTGCCCCCGCTGGCCGGGCAGTTCATCTCCACCATCAAGGATTCGGCCATCGTTTCGGTGATCTCGATCCAGGAGCTGACCTTTCAGGGGCTGGAGCTGATGTCGGCCACCTACCTGACCTTTGAATGCTGGATCACCATCACGGTTTTATACCTGGTGCTGGCCCTGAGCCTGTCGCTGGCGGTCGAGCGCATTGAAATTTACATGCACCGCCACCAGGCGGGATGAACACGGCCCTAGTCCAGCACGTGTTTGACCAGGTGCCCCAGTTCGGGAAAAACCAGCTCGCCGCAGGCCAGCTGGCAGGCCTTGAGGCTGCCGGGCATGCAGACCACCACGGTGCCCGCGATGACACCGGCCGTGGCCCGGGATAAAAAGGCGGCCGATCCGATCTGGGCAAAGCTCAAGCTGGCAAACAGCGCCCCGAAGGCCGTCAGCTCCTTGGCAAACAGGGGCTTGAGCGCTTCGATGGTCACATCCCTGGGGGTGATGCCGGTGCCGCCCGACACCAGGATCACCCGGGGGCGGTGATCTTCGATGATGCGCTTAACCGTGCCGGCAATGAGCGTCGCGTCGTCGGTGACGACCTGGTGGCAGACGACTTGGTGGCCGCGCTGCTCGAGCTGGTCGCTGATCCAGTTGCCGCTGGCGTCATCGGCCAGGGCCCGGGTGGTGGACACCGTCAGGATGCCCACCCGCACCGCTTGGGGTGCCTGTTTTTTGTGTTCTGCAGTGCCCATAATCATCCTTGATGAACCCGTAAAAAATCGATTTTCCCGCTTCACAAGCCTTTGCGGGAGCTGTTCACTTTCCTGTATACCATTTTGGCGATCAAGATCAACCTGCATTCGTGCCGGCCCCGGGGGGTTTTCCCGGGCGGGTGCAAGAAACCGGTGCTGGATTTGCCTTGATTTTAAAAGTGAATTTTCCTATGTTAAATATTTAGCTTTGTGCGAGTCTCTTTTTGTCCACCCAGAATAACAAACTGAATTTAAAATGACATTTCCCTGCACCGGCGTGATCCTCTCCGGGGGGCTGAACACCCGTTTCAACGGCCGCAACAAGGCCCTGGCGCGCATCGGCGGCCGGCGCATCCTGGACCGCCTGTATGACGTTTTTGCGGACCTGTTTGATGAAATCATCCTGGTGACCAACGATCCGCTGCAGTTTCTCGAATGGGACCTGACCGTCGTCACCGACCTTTTCGCCTTGCGAAGCTCGCTGACGGGAATCCATGCCGGACTTTTTTACATGCCGCATGACTTTGGTTTTTTTTGTGCCTGTGACACGCCTTTTCTGGAAAAAGAGCTGGTGAAAATGCTGCTGGAACAGATGGACCCCCACACCGACATCGTGATGCCCAAGACCGCCGCCGGATTTGAACCCCTGTGCGCCGTCTATTCGAAACGCTGCCTGCCGGCTGCCCAGCAGCACCTTGAAGAAAAAAAACTGAAGATTCAGTGGGCCTTTCGCTCCTGCCGGACGAAAAACATCCCCGAAGAGATGCTGCGCACCAAAGACGCGGACCTGCGCTCGTTTTTCAACATCAACACCGCCGAGGACCTGGCGCGGGCCGAAGAAATGATAACGAATAGGTGATGGGTAATGGGGGATAGGAAAAAGGGGATTCACATGGATATCAACAAAATGCTGGAAGCCATGCGGCAGCATCCGGATTTTGACAAGGTCGGCATGCTGCTGTGCCATAACGGCGTGGTGCGGGCCACTTCGCGTGATGGGCGCCGGGTGGAGGGGCTGCGGGTGGCCGTGAACCGCCCGAAGCTGGAGCAGATCGTCGCCCGGCAGAAGCGCAAGCCGGGCATCGTCGACATCCGGGTTGAAATCGCCGCCGACCGGGACCTGGCCGTGGGCGAAGACGTCATGCTGCTGGCGGTGGCCGGCGACATCCGGCAAAACGTGATCGCCGTGCTCAGCGAAACCCTCGATCTGATCAAGACCACCGTCACCGCCAAAACGGAGTTTTTTGTCGACTGAAGGAGGCATCATGGCTGCATTTACTCACATTGACGAACAGGGGCGGGTGCGGATGGTGGATGTCACCGGCAAGCCGCCCACCGTGCGCGAGGCGCTGGCCGCCGGCCGGGTTTGCATGCAGGCCGACACTTTTGAACTGATCCGGGACCAGAAGATCAAAAAAGGCAATGTCCTGGAAACCGCCCGCATCGCGGCCATCATGGCCGCCAAAAAAACATCGGAGCTGATTCCCATGTGCCACCCCCTGCACCTGACCCACGTGCAGGTCGACTTCCAGCCCGACGCGTCCCGGCCTGCCATCGGCATCACGGCCCGGGTGCGCACCATCGACCAGACCGGGGTGGAGATGGAGGCCCTGACCGCCGTGGCGGCCGCCGCGCTGACCATCTATGACATGTGCAAATCCCATGACCGCGAAATGACCATTGCCGACGTCCGGCTGCTGGAAAAATCCGGCGGCAAAAGCGGCACTTTCAAAAGAAAGACGGACACCCCCGATGAAACCTGAAAACAAATCTTATTATCTGCCCTGTCTCGCCGCTGCCCTGGCCCTGGTGCTGTGGCTTGCGGGCTGTGCCCCGACCGTGCGGCTGACCCCCCGGCAGCAGGCGCTGCAGGAGCTGAGCCGCGGGGCGTATCCGGAATTTTCCGACGACATGGACTATGACGGCCTGCAGCGCGGCATTCTGCAAAGCCTGTCTTACCTGCAAAAAATCCCCGCCGAGCGCCGGTTCGTGTTCGGCACCGACAGCTACGACACCGCGCACATGATCGCCTCGATGGAAAAATTTCTGGATTTCATCCAGACCCGTCCGTCGGGGCGGGATTTAGGCGCTTTTATCCGGTCCCACTACCGGATCTACCGTTCGGTGGGCCGCAATGCCGACGCCGAAGTCCTGTTCACCGGGTATTATGAACCCCATCTTCAGGGCAGCCTCGTACGCCACGATGACTACCAGTACCCGGTTTTCGCCCGCCCCCGGGACCTGGTCACCATCGACCTGGCGCTTTTTTCCGAACAGTACAACGGCACCAGGCTCATCGGCCGCTGTGCGGGACAGCAGGTGGTGCCCTATGACGAACGAGCGGACATCACGTCTGCCAACAGCCTGCTGGAGCGTGCCGAAGTGCTGGCCTGGATCAAGGATCCGGTGGACGATTTTTTCATGCAGATCCAGGGGTCGGGCAAGATTTACCTGGACAACGGCCAGGTGATCAATGTCCACTACGACATCACCAACGGGCAGCCCTACCGCAGCATCGGCAAGCTGCTGATCGACGAAAACAAGATATCCCGGGAGCAGATGTCCATGCAGCAGATCCGCCGCTACCTGCAGGAGCATCCCGAGGAAAGACAGCGCATTTTAAACCACAACCCCAGCTACGTGTTTTTCAAAATCGAGCCCGCTGGCCCCCTGGGCAACATCAATGTCCCGCTGACCGCGGGCCGTTCCCTGGCGCTGGATTACCGGCTGTTTCCGCCGGCGGCCCTGGCATTTATCGAAACCGAAAAACCCCTGGTGGATGGCAGCGGCCGGATCGCCGGCTGGACAGCCTGCCGGCGGTTCGTGCTCAACCAGGATACCGGCGGCGCCATCCGGGGGCCGGGACGGGCGGACCTTTTCTGGGGCAGCGGATCCTATGCCGAAATCGCCGCCGGCTACATGAAACAGCCGGGCAAGCTGTATTTGCTGGTTTTAAAGCCGGATGCGTGATGCGCCCAGCCGCCCCTTGACACCGGTCCCGGAAACCAGTACTAATAGTTTTTTTCAACAAAATTTAAACCACCCGGTCCATGCAACCCCCGAAGAGGTAACCCATGTTCGGCATCGGCATGCCCGAAATGCTGTTGATCCTGGCCATCGCCCTGATCGTCATCGGCCCTAAAAAACTGCCCGACCTGGCCAAGTCCCTGGGCCGCGCCCTGCGGGAATTTAAAAAGGCCACCAACGAGCTCAAAGAGACCATGCAGATCGACGAGGACCTGTCCGAGGTCAAAAAGGCCTTTGACGGGATCAATGAGGATGTCAAAGAGGCCATCGACCTGAAACCGGACCTGAAAAAATCCGCCGCCGATGGGGAAAAAACCGCTGAAAAAACCGATCCCGCCGCCGCCCCCGCGTCAGATGACGATCCGCCGCCCCTGGAAAAGCTGAAAACCGCTTTTGACGATTTCCAGCCGGATGCCGCAACACCGGCTTCGGCGCCGGACAAATCCCGGGCGTCCTCACCGCCAGACAAGGACGATGCCGATGACCAAGCTGAACCCACGGTAAAAGGACCTGCTGACGATGCATGAGGATGATAAAGCTCCGTTCACGGCCCACCTCGATGAGCTGCGCAAACGCCTGATTCGCTGTTTCATTGCCGTGGGCGTCGGCTTTGTCGCGGCCTTCGGGTTCAAGGAGCAGCTGTTCAAGATCCTGGTCCGGCCCCTGGTGTCGGTCATGAAAGAAGGGCAGACCCTGATTTATACCGGCCTGCCGGAAGCGTTTTTTACCTATTTAAAAGTCGCCCTGCTGGCCGGGCTGATCCTGGCAAGCCCGGTGCTGATCTACCAGTTCTGGATGTTCGTGGCCCCCGGACTGTATCGCAAGGAGCGCCGCATCCTGGTGCCCATCGTCTTGCTGTCTTCCTTTTTTTTTATCGGCGGCGCCCTGTTCGGCTATTTCATCGTTTTTCCCTGGGGCTTTAAATTTTTCCTCGGCTTTGCCACCGAGACCATCCGGCCCCTGCCTTCCATGAAGGAATATTTCGGTTTTGCCGCCAAGATGCTGCTGGCCTTCGGCCTGGTTTTCGAACTGCCCCTGGTGCTGACCTTCCTGGCCCGGCTGGGCATTGTTTCGGTGGATTTTCTGAAAAAAAACAGGAAATACGCCCTGCTGCTGTTTTTTGCCGGGGCCGCCATCCTGACCCCGCCGGATGTGGTCACCCAGGTCATGATGGCGCTGCCGCTGATTGTTTTATATGAAATCAGCATCATCGGGGCCAAGATCTTCGGCCGCAAAAAGCCCGCAGCAGAAGAAGTTCCGGCGGATGGTGAAATTGGAAGTTGACAGATTCCAGCGGTCCTGATAAATAAAACTTTGTCAGCTGAAACCTCTTGAAAGTGTTGCATGCCGGGGCAGGGAGCCGGTTCGCGGGGGCGAAAACCTGCCTGGCAAAGATCATGCCAGGCTGTGGCCAGGCCTTAAAGCCGGGGATGCATTGCAGCGGTTGCAAGCCTGCAGCGTGGAAAGATAAAAAGGTTGCTGGAAACATCTTGAAAAGGAGGGGATACGGTATGACGAAAAAGCTTTCTCTGGTGTCGGTGGTAATGGTTTTGGCGGTAGCGTTTGCCGCCGCGGCGGTGGTTTATGCGGCCTGTCCGGACATCATCAAAATGGAGGACAAAGCCTATAAAAAGCATAAGAAAGGCATCGTCGAGTTTAATCATAAAAAGCATGAAGAAGAGTATGCCAAGCAGTACCCGGATCTGTATAAAAACGGCTGCGGGGAGTGCCACCACGACAAGGACAACAAACCGCTGTCCAAGCTGACCTGCGACGACAAGGTTCAAACATGCATCGAGTGCCACAAGAAGCCGGGTGAGCGCCCCAAGGGCAAAAAAGCCCCCAAGTTGAGCAAAAAAGAGCGCCTGGCCTATCATGCCGAAGCCCTGCATTACAACTGCAAGGGCTGCCACAAGAAGTTCAACAAAAAGTACAAACCCAAAAAAGCGCCGACCACCTGCTCCAAGTGCCATCCGAAAAAAAAGAAGAAGTAAAAGTCCTGAGTGATCAATAAAAAAAAGGCCGGTCCCGTCAATGGGGCCGGCCTTTTTTGTTCGGGTTGCCGCCTGGCGGCCCAGCGTTCAAGCCGCCTGTTTTCGCAAAACCACGGCCGTCCAGCCCAGTTCTGTCTGCCTCCAGGCCGGCACACCCCCCCCGGCGGCATAGGCTTCGAGCACCTCCGGCTGCTCGGCCTCCCGGATGCCGGACAACACCAGCACCGCGTCCTCGACGCCCAGCCTTGCCAGGATCGGTGCCAGCCGGATCAGGGTGGGAGAGCGCAGATTGGCGGTAATCAGTGAAAAACGCTGCAGCAGGGCTTCAACGGGCCGGGCGGAAATGCGGATGCGCCGCTCAAGGCCGTTGGCCGCCACATTGGCGGCGGCTTCCACCCGGGCGCAGGCATCCATATCCAGGCCCAGGCCCTGTTCGGCGCCCAGCAGCACGGCGGCGATCACCAGCACCCCCGTGCCCGTACCGACATCCAGGACCCGGTCCCCGGATGCCGGTGCCCGTCCGGAGGCAAACAGGGCGTCAAGGGCCCTGAGCGCCAGCCGGGTGGTCGGATGCCGGCCGGCGCCGAAAGACGCCCCGGCCTGGATTTGCACCACCACCTCGCCGGGCCGCGGACGGTAGGAACAGCGCGGCGGCTTGAGCACCAGCCGCGGCGACACCCGCACGGGCCGGTGATAGGAAACTTCCAGCAGTGTGCGCCCGTGCTCGTAAGCATAGGCCAGCTCCCCCGCCTCCACCAGCTCCCGGATCACACATCTGACCTGCTTTTTATCAAGGCCATAAGCTTCGATCAGCTTTTTTTCAAGCGCCGATGGTGTCACTCCGGCTCTCGATTCAGCCACCGTTCGTAGAGCATTATTTCGTATCACAACCAGATCATACACAAATTTTTTAGAATTTAACTGTATCCGGACAGCAAAATAATCCTGAAGAAATTAATGCTACAAAACCGTTAATCTTTAAATTCTTGAAGACAATCAAGATGACGCTGCCAGGGACTCATATACAAGGCGCGCGAGTCTTGAGGAGTGAGGCGTACGGTCAGTACGCCGGAATGACGAAAGGCGAGCACAACGCAGTAGATGAGTTTCTGGCAGCGTCATCCCTTTTGAAAATTGATGGCGTTTCGGACCATGGCCTCGGCCCACCCGGGGGTCCCCAGGGCATGAATGTGGATATAGGTGGCCAGCACGTTTTTATAAACCAGCCCGTCGCGGTCGCCCCGGATGCCGGCGCCGCGCTGCAAGCGAAAGACCAGCGCATCCTGGGGACCGGTCCATTCGGACACCCGGGAGTAATGAAACTCGTGGCCCCGGATCTCGCTGCCCACGGGAAAATAGGGATTTTCATGCTCCACTTCGGCAACCACGTATCCGTGTCCCTGGGGGCGTTTGAAAAAATCAAACCCCAGGGGGAAAATGCCCGCCATGGGATAGGATTTTCCCTCCAGCACCAGTTTTTCTCCCAGGTACATCAGCCCGCCGCATTCGGCATAGATGGGAAATCCGGCCTGGACCCGCTCCTTGAGCTGCCGGCAGAAATTGCGGTTGGCCGCCAGCTGCCGGGCGTGGGTTTCGGGAAACCCGCCGCCGATGTAAAGCCCGTCCAGCGGCGGCAGGCCGGCGTCCTTGAGGGGGCTGACAAACACCACCTCGGCGCCGTGGATCTCAAGGGCCTCGATATTTTCCGGGTAGTAAAACTGAAACGCCGAATCTTTGATGATCCCGATCCGCGGTTTCGCCTGCAGACCGCTGGTGACAGGTGGCTGCCGGCCGGCCGCCGGTCGCCGGTCTTTGCTTTGCGCCTTCCGCCTTCCGGCTTCCGGCTTCAATTCCGGTGCCCCCCGGGCAATGGCCTCGATGGTCGGCAGATCCAGATGCTGTTGGGCAATTTCGGTGACCGCCTCGATGGCCCCGGTGGCCCACTGGTGTTCAGCGGAAGGCACCAGACCCAGGTGCCTTTCGGGAAAGTGCTGCCGGCCGAGTTTGGGAATCGCTCCCACCACCGGCAGGCGGCAGTAATGTTCGATGCTGTCGCGCAGTTTCTGCTCATGCCGGGCGTTGGCCACGCGGTTCAAAATAACGCCCTCGATCATGACCTGCGGATCGAACCGGCAGCAGCCCGCCACCACCGCGGCCATGGTGCGGGTGATTTTGGTGCAGTCCACGCACAGCAGCACCGGTGCTTTGAGCAGTTTGGCAAGTTCGGCCGTGCTGGTGCTGCCTTCAAGATCGATGCCGTCATAAAGGCCGCGGTTGCCTTCGATGACGGCAATGTCATGGTCGGCCGCATGGCTGAAAAAGGACTGCCGGTTGTCGGCGGCACTTAAAAGAAAGGAGTCCAGATTATAGCAGGGCCGACCGGCCGCCAGGGCCAGCCAGCCCGCATCGATATAATCCGGACCTTTTTTGAACGGCGCAATGGAATGGCCCGCCTGGTTCAACGCGGAGATCAGCCCGATGGACACGATGGTCTTGCCCGAGCCACCGCGCAGAGCAGCAATAATGATTCTGGGAAACGCCTTGGCATCGGACTGCATGGATCGCTGAAAAAACCCGGGAAAAACAGAACCAGCCCCCGGGCTTAAACCCCGCTAGTCTTCGTGTTCCGCATGGGCCTGTTTGCCGGCACCCTTGAGGCCATACAGCGACGTGCTGCCGCTGGACCAGTACTCGAGCACCTCTTCCTGCACCAGCCGGTTGATCAGTTTTTTGGCCTCCCGGGGTTTCATGTCCAGGATCTTGGTCAGGTCGTTGAAGTAGAACTTGCTCTTGGTTTTGGCCTTTTTCTCCAGGCCGGCGACAATTTTTTCTTTTGCTTCCTCGTAATCCATGGTTGTCCTCTTTTGAATGCAATCCAGGGGGCCCGATGCCGGGCCCCCGAACGGAGATTGACACCTAGAACTTGAACTGCGACGTATGGCGCCAGGTGTAGTAAGCCGGATCACGGAAATCATCAATCAGATGATGGGTGAATTCCAGCTCGCATTTTTCAAAAAACCGCTCCCATCCGATGCGCTCCGCCCATTCGCCCAGGCGCTCGTATTTCATGGCGTCCTTGGAATAGGCCTCGACGATTCTTTCGATGGTTTCGGTGGTCTTGGGCCAGCGCGGCGGCTCATTGGGAATAAAGGCCACCACGACCTTGGAAAACGCCGGCGGGCTGAGCCGGTTGGAGACCTTGCCGCCGGCCATGATCACGATGCCGTCGCCGACATCATCGGCCAGGGGCATCGCGGGGCACATGGTGTAACAGTTGCCGCAGAACATGCAGCGCGGTTCGTTGACGGCCACGCTGTTGACCTTGGTCCCGTCGGGCAGCTCCACCTTGGCCGGCTTGATGGCCGCCGTGGGGCAGGCCGCGATGGCCAGGGGAATCTCGCACATTTTGTCCAAATACTCATGGTCGAGCATCGGCGGTTTGCGGTGATATCCTAGAATGGCGATATCCGAGCAGTGCACCGCGCCGCACATGTTCAGGCAGCAGGCCAGCGACACCCGCAGGTGGGCCGGCAGATCATGGTTTTTAAAGTGATGGAAAAGCACATCCATGGTGGCCTTGACCGGGCCCGAGGCGTCGGTGGCCGGCGTGTGGCAGTGAATCCATCCCTGGGTGTGAATGATGTTGGTGATGCCGGCCCCGGTGCCGCCCACCGGAAACTTGAAGCTGCCGCCGGCGAACTTGCGGCTTTCCAGGTCCTGGATCAGGGGCTCGACCTTGTCCTCGCTGTCCACCATGAACTCGATGTTGTTGCGGGTGGTAAAACGCAGATACCCGTCACAGTGCTTTTCGGCAATCTCGCAGATTTCACGGATGTGGGTGGTGCTCATCAAACGGGCACCACCGACGCGCACCGTGTAAACCTTGTCGCCGGATTCGGCCACGTGGTAGTAGACACCGGGTTGGATAATCTCGTGCCACAGCCATTGGCCCTTGTTCTTGGCGATGACCGGCGGATAGAACTCATCGTATTTGCGCGGCCCGATGTCGGTGATGCGGTCTTCCATCGGCTTGTCGGGATTGTAACCTGATGATATAAAAGCCATATTTTACCCCCTATCTCTGATGATATTTTCTGAATTCGTTGATGTCGCGCTTGAATCCACCCGGAACCTCATCTTCTTTCCAGAAAATATACGGGTTGGTCCTGGGCTCCATCACCATCCGCGGATCGGGCTCGAGGCCGGTGACTTCCAGCAGCTTCTGCATCCCCTGACGCTTCATGAGCTCGCCGAGCCGCTCGCGGTTTTTGCCTTCTTCCATCCACCAATCCCAGATGTTCTCGATGAGTTCCTTGATGTCGTCATAGGGCTCTTCGACCTTCATGAAGGGTACGATCAGCGAACCCATCTGGGCACCGTCCAGAATCGGGGCCTTGGCGCCGGCCAGAATGGTCACGCCGGTATCCTGGCCGACTCTCAGGGCCCGGGGCATGGCATTGATGCAATGCATGCAGCGATTGCATTCCTTGTTGTCGATCATCAGCTTGTTGCCTTCCATCCACATGCAGCTGGTGGGACAGCGGTCAATGATTTCCTTCTGGATATCAAAAGGACCCCAGTCGCGGCCGGAATGGGCGCCGCCGTTGGGGGCAATCTCGCCACCGATGTAGGCCTGGACCGCTTCCTGGTCGATGCGGATGTCGTCTTTCCAGGTGCCGATAAACGACAGGTCGGCCCGGGCGATGGACGCCACGCAGCAGTTGGGGCAGCCGTCGAACTTGAACTTGAACTTGTAGGGAAACGCCGGCCGGTGAAGCTCGTCCTGGTATTCCTGGGTCAGGGCGTAGCACAGGGCGTGGGTGTCATAGCAGGCGAATTCACAGCGGGCCGCACCCACACAATCCGAAGGGGTCCGCAGGTTGGAGCCCGAGCCGCCCAGGTCCTGGTTCAATTTGTGGGTCATCTCGTAGAAGATTTCTTCCAGCTGGGGGGTGGTGGTGCCCAGGAAAATGATGTCGCCGGTGGAGCCGTGCATGTTGGTGATGCCGGAGCCGCGAAAATCCCACAGGTCACAGATCTTGCGCAGGTATTCGGCGGTGTAAAATTTGCCGCTGGGCTGGTTGACGCGCATGGTGTGGAAATGGGCCACACCCGGAAACATGTCCGGCTGATCGCAGTACCTGCCGATAACACCGCCGCCATAGCCGAAGACGCCGACGATGCCGCCGTGCTTCCAGTGGCCGCGGCCGTGTTTGTAAGAAAGTTCCATAATCCCCAGCAGGTCTTCCACCACATCTTCCGGAATCTGGAACTCCACCTTGGCTTCGTTTTTTGCCCTCACTTCGGCCTGCTGCTTGAGATCCGACACAAAGCTTGGCCACGGCCCGCTTTCAAGCTGGTCCAGCAAAGGGGTATCGTGTTTTGCCATTAGTTACCTCCATTTTGATTGATATTAAAGCCGATAAACGAAAAACACTCCCGTCCGCGCGGGGTCCGCCGCAGTCACCTCCTCTCGATGGTTGGATTTTTCAAAGTGCGATATTTGCAATTCATGGGAAACAGCGTATTTTTTCAATCAAGGAGCAGATATAAAATTAATCTCCCAGCTTGTCAATAAAAAAGCCGTCTTTCAACCGGTTAACAGGCTAAAAAAATTCGCAATCGGCAATTACCCATCATCTTGCGGCCGAAAACTGAAAAACCGCATCATGTAGTGGCCGCAGCAATGGCCCGGCACAGAGCATTCACATGCCCGGTCAGATGCCGTTTGACGAGTGCGGCCTCGTCACCGCGGGCATTGAAGGTGTCGGCCAGGGACCGGCCCAGGTCCAGCAGATCTTCCCGGGTGCAGGTAGACAGGTAATAAAGGAAGCAGCGCCGCGGGGTGTCCGGCAGGCCGCCGACCGCGGGCTTGAGGGCCAGGGCCTCTATAAACCCGGCCAGGGTGCTTTCAACGGCAGCATCGGGCGCCCATCCCATCTCCCCCACACCGGCCAGCCGATCCAGGCGCATGCGCAGCGACAGGTTTAAAAAAAAGATCAGCAGGGCCTGCAGAATCATTCCAGCATCCCGGTTGGCGCCTTCCGTCGGGCCGGGATCCCCGAAAAGGGGGGCGTACTTGCGGGCGGTGACCAGTTTCACATCCAGCCCGGACGGGTCGAGCCGGACCACAAAATCACCGGCGGCATGGTGCCACAGGCCAATCTGCTCAAAGGTTTGAAGGTGATAATAGCCGGTCAAAATCCGGCTTGCCTGCCGGTAAAAATCCGCCGCCTGCGCCGCGGTCAGGAAAAACCGGCCGCGGACCGGGTCCCAGACCTGCAGCCCGAGCCGCCCGCTGCGACCCTCCCGGGCAAGATGCAGTTCATGGTAGCCGTCGAACCATTGCCCCAGGAACATGGCGATCGTGCAATTCTGTGGGCCGGGGACCTCGCCCCGGCCCCATACCCGGGGCAGAAAGGACGGCTTGAACTGGTCGTTGAGCTTTTTTAAAAGACGGTATTCCCGGTCGATGTGCCGCAGCCCGGTTTCGGACACGGCCACATTGAGAACGAAACTGGCCGTGGTTTGACCGGCAAGCGCATCGATGCGGGCCGGATGATAAAACTCGCCGTGCTTTTCAAGGCAGATGCGAATCTCGTCGATGTCGTGGGGGGCCAGGGGCCTTTGCAGCCGACGGCCGAGCTCGGCGCAGATCATCGCCAGGCCGGCGCGCTTTAAAAACGAGCGTGCGGCCTGAAAATAGTCCCCAAGGCAAAACGCACCGGCGGCAGGCCGGACATCCGGCTGGCGCGCCAGCGGCAGGGGCCGGCGCCAGTCATCGCTGTCCGGCTGCACCCGGAGGGCACGGCTGGATATGAAGTAGGCAAAATGCGGTGAATCCGGCATGCTCTGCTCGGAGACTGATTAAGATTGCAGTTTGCAACCCCGGAGGCGGCCGGGGCTATTTTTGCCGGTGGGCGTCGATTTCCTCGCGAATCCGCGGGGCAACTTCGTAGCCCAGCTCCACGGCCCGGTCACAGTGTTTGGCGGCCAGTTGATACTCCTTTTTTTCCAGGTAGGCAATGGCCAGGTTGTTGTGGACGGGGGCGAAGTCGGGATGCAGTTCCAGGGCCTTGAGGTTGGCCTCGATACAGTCGTCAAGCTGTCCCTTTTGCAGGTAGGCATTGGCCAGGTTGGCAAATCCCTGCACGTACCGGAAATTAAAGGCAGTCGCCCTTTTCAGGGCCTTGATGGCTTCATCGATGTTGCCGCGCTGCAGCTCGACAAACCCGATGTTGCCGTAGCCTTCGGAAAAACCGGGCCGGGCTTTGACCGCCCGGTGGTTCCAATCCAGACAGCCTTCCAGGTCACCGCGCTGCAGGCAGAGTCCCCCGAGCAAAACATAGGCCTCGGCCAGGGTGGGACTGCATTCAATGGCCTCGAGCAGGTGTTTTTCGGCTTCATCATATTTTTTCTGCCCCATCAGCGCCGCCCCTAAATTATAGTGCGAATTGCCGCATTCCGGATTCTGGGCAATGGCTTGGCGCTGCATGGCGATGAATTCTTCAACGTTTTTCGCTTTTCCCATAGTGTCGTTCCTTATTATTGCATATTGATTTCTACGGAGGATGTTCGCTTCAAGGTTCAAGGTTGGGCCGGGTCCCACGATCGAAACCTTTGAATCCTCAACGCTGAACCCTGGCACCTTGCACCTTGTACCTTGCACCTTGTGTTTTTGTCAAAGACTATCTTTTTGCTTGACATCGCAAGGGGTTTTATCTACCGTTTTCACGACTGCACCGAGCCGGCTGCTGCCCGGTTGCGCGCTTGGCCGGATAAAGCCAACCTTTTTTCATCAACAGGAGGTAAGCCATGAAAGCCGGATGCTACACGGCCCTGATCACCCCGTTTGAAAATGGCGCCGTTGATTATGACAGCCTGGAAAAACTGATCCATTTCCAGATCGAAAACGGAATCACCGGTATTCTGGCCGTCGGCACCACCGGTGAAAGCCCGGTGCTCAGCTGGGATGAACACAACCGGGTCATCGAAACCGTGGCTGACAAAACCAGGGGGCGCTGCCTTTGCATCGCGGGCACCGGCAGCAACAATACCAGAGAATCCCTTGAAGCGTCAAGGCATGCGGCCGAGGCCGGTGCAAACGCGGTTTTGCTGGTGGATCCCTATTACAACGGGCCCAGCTCCCTTGAAATCCGCCGGGAATACGTCGTCCCGGTGGCCGCGGCGCTGCCGGATGTCACCGTCATTCCCTATGTCATTCCCGGGCGCACTGGCGCCCAGCTGCTGCCCGAAGATCTGGCCCTGCTGCACGCCGCCCATCCCAATGTCAGCACCGTCAAGGAGGCCACGGGCGACCTGGACAACATGCGGCGCACCCGTGAATGCTGCGGTGCGGATTTTACCATCCTGTCCGGCGATGACGGTCTGACCTATGAAATGATGACCGATGCGCGCATCAGCGCCGCGGGGGTGATCTCGGTGGCCTCCAACGTGGCGCCGAAGGCGGTCAGCGAAATGGTCGCTCTGCTCAACGAGGGCAAGGCGGCCGAAGCCCAGGCCTTGCAGCAGAAACTGCAGCCCCTGTTTGGCTTGGTGACGGTCAAAACCACCGAGCAGACCCCTTACGGCGATGTGGTCTGCCGGGCCAGAAACCCCCTGGCCTACAAGACGCTGATGTCGATTTTAGGGATGCCGGCGGGGATGTGCCGCCAGCCGTTGGGCAAAATGACCCGCAACGGGATCAACGTGGTGCTGGAGGCGGTGCGCACGGTTTACAGCCAGTCCCCTGAAATCCTGCAGCCGGTGGCCGATTTTTTCAATGTCGACATCGGCCGGCGCCTGGAAGACCCGCAGAACTGGGCGGAGTTGTATTACCCGGAATATGGATAATGGCAGCAAATAAAGATCTGATGAAGCCGTAAAAAGCTTGTTTAGGCCGCTAGCGGCAACCTATGAACAACGAACTTGGGTTGACTTCGTTGGAAGTCAATATCCGAACTGATAAATGCGGATTTTTTTCGTTGGGCAAGGCCGCACAAGGTTTTGTGGCGAGACGTACTTTCAGTATGTCGCAGCCTCAAAACCGCGGAGAACGCAGCCCAGCGGAAAAAAGACCATTTATGGAAACTGCCTATCCGGGTTCCGGAGCACCTTTACTACCATCCTGTTTAAATAGTAATCCCTTGAGCCACTTGAGCCCAAACTGCAGCAGCGCGACTTCATCATTTTTGATGTTTTCGAGGGTGTCCGCATCCACTTCGTAGCGCTTTAAAAAAGAGCTTTCAAAGACGAACTGGCGGAACTTGTCGATATTGTAGCTGACCATAAAAAACATTTTCTTGCTCTGCTCGGTCAGCTGGATATTTTTGGGAAACGAGCGCTTGCGAACCAGCAGGTCGGTCCACTCGGCGTTGACCCGGTCGCGCAGATCCACGCCCTGGTCTGCACGCCACTGTTCAACCGTCCAGCGGGTGTCTTCCTCAAAACCCAGGCAGTGAGGCTCGCGGACCATGAAATAAACCGCCTCGCCTTCGGCTGCTTCCCTGTGACTCAGGTTGGCGACTCCCAGGGGATAGTAACGGCAGGTGGTCGGCCGGTCGGAATACACCAGGCACCCCTGCTTTTCACGCACGAAGGGACAGGTTTTGGCGCCCGCAGCAGCGCCTTCCTGGGGCAGAAATTTCAATGTCACCACCGGCAGATCCGTTTTTTCCAGAATCTGCGGCTCGGTGTACATGGCCAGAAACTGGTCTGAAGTCAGCTCCAATCGATTTTTCAACTGGATGATGTCATAGGGGGTCAACATGATATTGATGTCCCGGCAGCAGCGGGTGAAGCACTCGATCTGCTTGTGGCACTTGAATTTGAACTGGCTGGCGGGGCCCAGCATGACCGGGTCGATCCGCGCTTCGGTTTTGGGTTTGTCCATGGGTGATGTCCTTCAACAAAAGGTTCGGGGTTCATGGTCCCGGGCTCGGGACCTGGAACCGATCCGTTTCAATAAACTTCTTGATTTATCGGCAGAATATACTATACCGATGGAATAAAAGCGAATTGTTTTCCGCTTTTTTCCGGAAATTTTTAGACCCCGCAATTATCGCGGGGCCTGTTGCGACCCATCCATTCGAGGAGAAAGCCATGGAAATACCCATCACCCGCAGCCAGACGCTGAAACCGAAGCCAAATGCCAACGAACTGGGTTTCGGCACGATTTTTACCGATCACATGTTCAACATGGATTACAGCCCTGACAGGGGGTGGCATGCGCCGCGCATCGAGCCGTACGCCCCCATCGTCATGGACCCGGCCACCATGTTTCTGCACTACGGGCAGGGGGTCTTCGAAGGGCTCAAGGCCTACCGCACGGCAGCCGGCAACATCCAGCTCTTCCGGCCCCAGGAAAACGTCAAACGGCTCAACCGCTCCTGCAAGCGCCTGTGCATCCCCGCCGTTGACGAAGACCTGGTCCTGGCTGCCATGCAGCAGCTCGTCAGCCTGGAAAAAGACTGGGTTCCCGATGCCCCGGAAACCTCGCTGTATATTCGTCCGACGATCATCGCCATGGATCCCTTCCTGGGGGTCCGGGCCTCGCACACCTACCGGTTTTTTATCATCCTGTCACCGGTGGGCGCCTACTACCCGGAAGGGTTCAACCCGGTGAAAATCATGGTGACCGCGGACTACGTGCGCGCCGTGCGCGGCGGGGTGGGGGAGGCCAAAACCCCCGGCAATTACGCCGCCAGCCTGCTGGCCGGGGAACAGGCCCATGAAGCCGGCTACACCCAGGTGCTGTGGCTCGACGGGGTGGAGAAAAAATACCTGGAAGAGGTCGGCTCGATGAACATCTTTTTTGTCATCGACAACCAAATCATCACCCCGGCCCTGGACGGCAGCATCCTGCCGGGCATTACCCGGGATTCGGTCATCGCCCTGGCCCGGCATTGGAACGAGCCGGTGGCCGAGCGCAAAATCAGCATCGATGAACTGATGGCGGCCCATGACGCGGACACCCTGCAGGAAGTCTTCGGTGCGGGCACGGCGGCCGTCATCTCACCGGTGGGAGAGATCAAGTACGGCGAGCGGGTGATCACCATCGCCGGCAACCAGGTGGGGCCCGTGGCCCAAAAATACTACCAGGCCATTACCGACATCCAGTACGGCAAGGCGGATGATCCGCAAAACTGGATCGTGCCGGTCTTATGAAGTGGGAAGTGGGAAGGCGGAAGGCGGAATGCTGAGGATGGATGCAATTGTAACAATGAGCCAGAATCCAGGAGCCGGCGTCAGGTAATAATGAAATACTCCGAGACGACAGGTTTTTTGCCGGCCTTCATTGACAAGATGCAGGCTGAAGGCTTGCCGGCCCTGGTCATCGACACCTTTGCCTATTACTACTACAAAATGATCACGGGCGAAACCGGCCTGATCTGCGACCGGGACATCGCGCCGCTGCGCCCCGATGAGCTGGCCGATTTTGAAAAACTGCAAGAATATGCCCCTGCCGGCCGCAACGCCTTTGCCAAAACCGTGCGCATCGTTTTAAACGGCGGGCTGGGCACCAGCATGGGCCTGACCGGCCCCAAATCCCTGGTTGAGATCAAGGACGGCTTGTGCTTTCTGGACATCATCATCCGTCAGGCGACCACCAGCGGCGTGAAGCTGATCTTCATGAACAGCTTCAACACCCATGATGAAACCCGGGCGGCGCTAGAAAGGCGCAAGCCGGACCCATTTCCCCTCATGTTTTTGCAGCACCGATTTCCCAAGGTGCTGCGCAAGGACTACTCGCCGGCGGTGTGGCCGCAAAACCCGCTGCTGGAATGGAACCCCCCCGGCCACGGCGATGTTTACACCGCCCTGGCGACCTCCGGCATGCTCCAGGAGCTGCTCGATGAGGGAATCACCTATGCGTTTATCTCCAACTGCGACAACCTGGGCGCTCGGATGGATGAAGCCCTGCTGGGATATTTCGTGCAGCACCGGTTTGCGTTCATGATGGAAGTTGCGGAAAAAACACCGGCGGACATCAAAGGCGGCCACCTGGCGCGACATAAAAACGGCCGCATGGTGCTGCGCGAAGCGGCCCAGTGCCCGGCAGACGAGATCGATGCCTTTCAGGACATCCGCAGGTACCGCTTTTTCAATACCAACAACATCTGGATCAATCTCGAGGCGCTGGCCGCCCTGCTGGACGAACAGAAAATGATCAACCTGCCCATGATTCTCAACCCCAAAACGCTGGACCCCCGGGACAAAAACAGCCCGGCGGTCTACCAGATCGAATCGGCCATGGGCGCAGCCATCTCCCTGTTTGACAATACGGCGGCCGTGCGGGTTCCCAGAACCCGGTTTTACCCGGTCAAGACCTGCAACGATCTGCTGGCGGTGCGCTCGGACTGTTTCATCCGCACCGAGGATGAATCCGTTCAGCTCAATCCCCGGCGCCGGGCCCGCAAGAAAACGGAGGGGGTGAAAATCAAACTGGACCCCCGCTATTACGGCACCCTGGACGGGCTGGAAAAGCGAATTGCCGACAGCGCCCCTTCCCTGCTGGAATGCGACTCGCTGGTGGTGGAAGGAGATGTATGTTTTGAACCCAACGTGACCATCAAAGGATCGGTGCGCATTCAAAACCGCCGGCCGTCCCAGGCGGTGATCAAGGCCGGCTCGGTTATCGATCAGGACCTGGTGTTCTGATTGCAATTTTTAGCGCTCAACCCTTCACCGCTCTTTTTCCGAAAAGGGTTGATGGCGCTCGAAAATGACTTTTTACTGGACCGTCAGGATTGCGATATTATAAACCCTGGAAATAGAAAGGAGCATAACATGAAAGCCAGAGTCACAAAGGATTGCATGGGAGACCGTCGCTGCAATGATCTTTGCCCCGAGGTGTTCGAATACGACGAGGATGAATTGAAGTCGATTGTCAAGTTTGACGAAATTCCGGGAGAATACAAGGAACTGGTGCGAAAAGCCGCCGAGGAATGCGGCGCCCACGCCATTGAAATCGAGGAAGACTGATTCGCGCACCCCCCCAGCCGGAGCGCCCGGGAAACGCCGGCAGCGGTTCCCGGCAGCGGCGCAGCCGGACAGAAAGGAACCCTGCAATGGGAAAATTCAGAGAAAGCCGGACGGCCAAAAACCTGCTGGCCTCATTTGCCGGTGAATCCCAGGCCCGCAACCGGTATACCTATTTTGCCAGAAGGGCCGCCGAAGAAGGCTATGACCAGATTGCCGCCATATTCGAGGAGACCGCCGCCAACGAATGCGAGCATGCCTTGCGGTTTTTCAAATTTTTCAACGGCGGCGAGCTGGAAATTACCGCCAGCTTCCCCGCCGGGGTGATCGGCTCCACCCATGACAACCTGCTGGCAGCAGCGGCCGGAGAAAAATTTGAGCACTCCGAGCTGTATCCGGGTTTTGCCCGCATCGCGCGTGAAGAGGGCTTTGCAAGGGCCGCCGACACCTGGGATGCCATCAGTGTTTCCGAAAAACAGCATGAAAAGCGCTACCGTGAACTGGCCGCCAATATTGAAAATGGGGCGGTTTTCAAACGCCGCCAGGAAGTGGTCTGGAAGTGCCGCAACTGCGGGTACCTGCACACGGGCTCCGAGGCGCCGGAACAGTGCCCGGCCTGTGCGAAACCCCGGGAGGTTTTTGAACTGCTGGCCGAAAACTGGTAAACAAACACGTTTCAGGTTCAGGGTTCAGGGTTACAACCACTTTTTACTTAATATTTGATGCGAATCGGTTTTCAGCCCCTGAACCGCTCAACCCTGGTTAGAGACGTTGCCGGTTTACTGGTTTCTCAGCCGGGTCTGGTAGGTGATGGTGACCTTCTCGCTGGAGCCGGATGCAATCTTCAACGATGCCGGGCTGAGGGCCAGATTCACCGTAATGGTCCCCTGCAGCTGCAAATTGTCGATGGGTACTTTTTCGGTGTAAATGGTCGTCATTTTTTCCAGCAGGCGTCGGGCACCGATCACCTCCACCGTGTCCGGGACAATGGTGGCTTCGACCAGAATGAAGTGGTCCGGCAGCCGCCCCACCCAGTCGATCTGCACCGGCAGTTTCTTTTTCATGAGCACATCCAGCTCGACGTCCACCACCGCAGGCGTCACCCCCTTCAGGATAATGCCCGGCGGCAGGGAAATGTTTTTGCGGGTAATGGAAAAGGTGTTCTGGCCCGGCTTGGCCTGCTTGAGATCCAGCTTGACCTGCACCTGGTCGGGCTTGATGGATTTTATCAGAGCCCCCGAGCCCTCCAGTTCGAGGCTGACGGTGTTGACCGAGGTACTGACGATCTGCATGGCAGGATCCCGGTTGGTGTACTCCACCGGAACGTCCAGGGAAACCAGGGTGTGCCCTCCCCGGGACACGCTGAGCCACACGCCGGTGACAAAAACAATGGAAAACAGGGCGGCGGCCACCAGCTGAAGTCTTTCCCGGCGCGCGTCGCGCCCCCGGCGGACGGCCACGCCCATGTGCTCGCGCAGAATCTGCTCGAGCCGGCGCCTTTGCCGAACCACCTGCAAACCGCCTTTGCGGGCCACCACCACATCGCCCCTTTCCTCGGAAACCGCGATCACCAGGGCATCGCTGACCTCGGCCAGACCCAGGGCCGCCCGATGCCGCGTGCCGTAATGGCTGGGAATGTCCTCGCTGCGTGACAGGGGCAGAATGGCCGCGACCTGCTCGACCTGGTCTCCCCGGATAACGGCCGCCCCGTCATGAACCGGGTTGTTGGGCCAGAAAATGCTCAGGATCATTTCCCTTGAAACCCGGCCGTTCCAGGGAATGCCGCGCTGGATGACTTCTTCCAGGTCTTCCTTGCCGGGAAACACCAGCAGGGCTCCGCAATGGTTCTGGGCCATTTCGCGAACGCTTTGCACAATGATCTCGATGACCGAAAAAACGGTCTTTGACGAAACGCCCCACAGGATGGACCTTAAATTGCGGGCCTGCAAAACACTGCGGATTTCATTGCGAAAAATAACAATGATGATAAAGGCGCCCAGGGCGACAATGCCCTGCACCACCCAGCTGGTGACGATCAGGCCCAGGGAAACGGCGACCTGCTGAAAAAACCACAGCACGGCCATGCCGATGAGCACCCGGAAGGCATTGGTGCCCCTGAAAAGAACATAAAAGCGAAACAGGATGTAGCTGACCAGGCCGATGTCGACCAGATCCTGCCAGCGCAGGCTGGCAATCAGATAAATGAACCTGTCCATAGCCGGTTATTCCGTGATGCTGAAGCGCACAATGCCAAGCACATTGCCCCTGGCGTCGATGATTTCCACCCGCCAGGGGCCGATATCCTCCACCCGAAACTGGATGCTGCTGTATGCCGACCAGCGCGGAGGCCTGAGGGTCAATCGTATTTTGGCGCTGGGCCGGTCCCGGTGCAACCAGCGGTGATAAATCACCGTTTTTTTCCGCACGGGATCAAAGGAAGTAAAACAGATGGCCTTGCGCCGTTCGATGGAAAAAACGGAGGTCGGATTCCGGGGGGTGTTTCCCTGGATCTCTTCACACATCACCGCCTGAACCAGGGTGATTTGATCTTTGGCAGCCTTGGCGTTGTCGCCCGCCCCGGCAGGCAGCGGCACGGCAAGCACCACCAGCAATCCTGCAATGATCGCCGCCAGCGGCATAGCAATACGATGGTTACACATGATCACATCCCTTTAATGAAATACAAAAGGAGACTTTTTGTAATGTCTTAATAGCCAGGCAATCTGCTGGCAATTGAGCGCAATATGTATTTTGGTTGAGCGTCATTGTCCATTTGGGGAGAAAAGCCAGCGGATCGGTTGGCGTTAAAAATTTAAAGCTGTTTGAGGCGCTTGCGCCGAGTTCTTTAAATTTAGCCAGCCGATCCGATGTTTATCCGCCTCTGGCGGAGCGCCCCCAATGGACACCGGGAGTGAAATCAAAATGCATGTTGCGCGACGCATACTGCAACTGATTAAGAAGTTACCTCCATTTATGCTAATATCTTATCGTTATAATTTGAATTTTTTTCAAGCAAAAACACGAAAGTTTTTGCAAATTGTGTCCGTTTTCGGGTATCTTGGGCTGTCGTTGAGCATTTTGCGGCCGGCAACAGCTTGCCGCCGTCCCAAGGAGAGACTGAATTTCCATGACTCCCGATGAGCAATTGACCCAGAACCCGGCACCCGGCGAGCGCGTGGTGAAATTTTGCGGCGACACGGTGACCTTCACCCTCGGGCTGGCAAATTCTGCCAGCGGCACGGCCTGGGTGCGCACCAATATCGGCCGGGCGGCCATCATTCGCCGTGAAATCATCCGCCAGGTGGAAAAAGCGCAACCGCCCCTGGGCCGCGACTGGTTCGACATCCCCATGCAGCGCCTGGACGCGCACACGTTTCAGGCCACCCTGCCCCTGTGCGAATGCGGCCATTTTGAAGCCAAGTGCTTCTTTTTGCCCCAAAACCGACAGACCCCGGTCTGGCCGGCAGGCCCCAACACCGCCGTCAATGTGGATGGCGCCGGCGCCTGCTGCGCGAATATCATCTACAACGCCTTCGTACGGCAGTTCGGCCCCAACAAGGCCGGTGAAGAAAAGCTGGCTGCCGGCGAGCAAGAAGTCGTGGAGCGGCTTGACGAACGCGGCTACACGGTGATCCCCCCGTCGGGGACCTTTCGGGACCTGATCGCTGAGCTGGATTTTATCTTCGGCACCCTGGGATGCACCATCCTGATGCTGCTGCCGATTCATCCCACGCCCACCACTTACGGCCGCATGGGCCGCTTCGGCAGCCCTTACGCGGCCTTGAGCTTCACCACCGTGGACCCGGCCCTGGCGCGCTTCGATCCGCACGCCACGCCCCTGGAACAGTTCATCGAGCTGGTCGATGCCGTCCACCAGCGCTGCGGCCGGATCTTTATCGACATCGCCATCAACCACACCGGCTGGGCGGCGGATCTGCACGAAAGCCATCCGCGCTGGCTGGTCCGCGACCCGGAGGGCAAGATCGAGGTGCCCGGCGCCTGGGGGGTCAGCTGGGCGGACCTGACCCGGCTGGACTACCGCCACCAGGACCTGTGGCAGTACATGGCCGAAGTTTTTTTGAAATGGTGCCGCCGCGGCGTGGACGGGTTTCGCTGCGATGCGGGCTACATGATTCCGGCTGCGGCCTGGAAATACATTGTGGCCCGGGTGCGCGACTGCTACCCGGACACGGTCTTTTTGCTGGAGGGGCTGGGGGGAAAAATTGCGGTCACCCGCCAGCTGCTGAATTCCGCCAACTTGAACTGGGCCTATTCGGAGCTGTTTCAAAATTACGACCGCGCTCAAATCGAAAATTACCTGCCCGAAGCCATCGCCATCTCGGCCAGCGACGGCATTGCCGTGCATTTTGCCGAAACCCACGACAATCCCCGCCTGGCCGCGCGCTCCCCGGGCTATGCCCGCCTGCGCACCGCCCTGTGCGCCCTGCTTTCCACCCAGGGGGCCTTTGGTTTTGCCAACGGGGTGGAATGGTTTGCCACTGAAAAAATCGACGTGCACCGCAGTCCATCGCTGAACTGGGGCGGGTCGCCCAACCAGGTCGAACACCTCCAGCGGCTCAGCCGGCTGCTCAAAACCCATCCGGCCTTCGGTCCCCGAACCGAGCTGAAAATGATCCAGGCCGGCGAGGGCAACCACATCGTGCTGCGCCGCCGCCATCTGCCCACGGGCAAACAGCTGGTGATCGTCGTCAACCTGGACGACGCGCAGCCGACGACGGCCGCCTGGGCGGCCCCGGAGCGGCAAAATGAATTTTTCGATCTGCTGACCGGCGCCCGCATCACCGCTGCCAGCGCCGACGGCCTCCACACCTGCGTGCTGAAGCCCGGCCAGGTGCTGTGCCTGACTGCCGATGAGACGGAGCTGGCCGCCGTGCAGCGGGCGCCGGCAGCCTCCTTTGCCCTGCCCGGGCCAACCGAACACCAGCAGCTGCGGGCCTGGGCCCTCGAGGTGCATCGCTGCTACAACGGCACCGGCGATCTTGGCGGGTTCGACCCGGATGCGGCCGCCGGACAGTTGAAAAAAGACCCGCTGGCTTTCTGCGCCCAGCTCAACCCCTTGAGCGCCGAAACCCGGGTCATCACCTGGCAATGGCCCCGGGACCTGCGCCGGCAGCTCATGCTGCCGGCGGGGCATTTTCTGCTGGTGCAGGCGGACACGGCGTTTCGCGCCCGGCTGGAAGATGAGCGCCGGACACTGGCGGTCCGCGACAGTCTGCCGGATGCCGCCGGAGCGCATTTTGTCCTGTTTGCGCCTGTCGATTCCCCCCGGGCTGCCCGTCCATTGACGATGAAGCTGTCCGTCTATGCAGCCGACGGATGCCGCCATGCCAACGCACCGCTGCTGGCGCTGGAGCCGCCGGAAAAGGCGGCCGTCAAGCGCATCTTTTCGCGCACCGAGCTGCTGCAAAAAAAACCGATGCTGCTCAACACCAACGGGCGCGGCGCCATGCTGCGCATCCCGGCGTGCTGGGGGCGGCTCGACAGCCGTTATGACGCCCTGCTGGCGGCCAACCTCAGCGGGCAATTCCCTGAAGACCGCTGGATCATGTGGACCCGCTGCCGGGTGTGGGTGGTTTTCCAGGATTTTTCCCAGGCCCTGAACACCGACTGCCTGCACGGGTTCGCCGTCGACAATGACGGCGCCGGGTACTGGCGCTATCACGTGCCCACTGGCCAGGGCGAACACATCGTCATCACCATGGGACTCAAGATGACCGCCGGCGAAAATGCCGTGCAGCTGTTTTTTCATCGCCATCCCACCCGGGGGGCTGCCGGAAGGCTGGACGATTCGCGCGCCGTGCGCCTGATTTTGAGGCCCGACATCGAAAACCGCAGCTTTCATGAAACCACCAAGGCCTACACCGGCCCTGAAGCGCACTGGCCGCAAAGCGTTGCCGCCGGCGGCGGCGGCTTTGACTTCACACCGGACGCCGATCATCACCTGCGCATGCGCATCAGTGCCGGCGAGTTTGTGCGCGAGCCCCAGTGGGAGTATATGATCCACCGGGCCGCGGATGCCGAACGCGGCCTGGACCCGGACTCGGACCTGTTCAGCCCCGGCTATTTCGCCGCCGACCTGAACGGCGGCGGGACCGTCACGCTGACCGGCCGGGTCAACCCCGGCGCCGACAGCAGCGCTGACGACTCCACACCGTTCACCGCCCGGCTCCAGGGGCCCTTCGAATCCCGGCAGGAGCGCCGGGGCGCTCCTTTGGCGGTGCTCACCCGGGCGCTGGACGACTTCGTAGTCGCCCGCGGGGAGCTCAAATCCGTCATCGCCGGCTATCCCTGGTTTCTGGACTGGGGCCGGGACGCCCTGATTTTTGTCCGCGGCCTGATCGCCGCCGGCCGCCCAGCCGCCGCCCGCCAGATTCTCATACAGTTCGGCCGCTTCGAGCAGCAGGGCACCCTGCCGAACATGATCCGCGGCAACGACGCCGCCAACCGGGACACCAGCGATGCGCCCCTGTGGTTTGCCGTCGCCTGCCGGGAGCTGGTGCAGGCGGAAAACAGCAGCGATTTTCTGCAGGCCGACGCCGGCGGGCGCAGCATCGGTCAAATCCTGGTTGCCATCGCCAGCTCCTATCGCGACGGCACCGCCAACGGCATCCGCATGGACCCGGAGACCGGCCTGGTTTTCAGCCCGGCCCACTTCACCTGGATGGACACCGACCATCCGGCCGGCAGCCCCCGGCAGGGGTATCCGGTGGAAATCCAGGCCCTGTGGCTGGCGGCCCTGGGGTTTGCGGCGACCATCGACAGCAACGGTCCCTGGCGGGAGCTGGGCGCCCGGGTGCGCACGTCCATTGAAAAACGGTTCTGGCAGCCGCAGCTCGGCTACCTGTCGGACTGCCTGCACGCTGACCCCGGCCATCCCGCCACCCGGGCAACGGCTGACGACGCCCTGCGGCCCAACCAGCTGCTGGCCGTCACCCTGGAAGCTATCGAAAACCCGGGCATCTGCCGGCAGATCCTGTCCGCCTGCCAGTCGCTGCTGGTGCCGGGCGCCATCCGCAGCCTCGCGGACCGGCCGGTGCGCCATCCCATCGCGGTTGTCCATCACGGCCAGCCGCTCAACGATCCCCATCACCCCTACCAGGGGCGCTACAGCGGGGATGAAGACACCCGGCGCAAGCCCGCCTATCACAACGGCACGGCCTGGAGCTGGCTGCTGCCATCGTTTTGCGAGGCCTGGGCCCTGACCTACGGCCAGCCGGGCAAAGATGCCGCCCGGGCCTGGCTGACCAGCGCCGTGGACCTGGCCTCGACGGGATGCCTGGGGCACATCCCGGAAATCATGGACGGTGATTTTCCCCACACCCCGCGTGGATGCGATGCCCAGGCCTGGGGGGTCAGCGAACTGCTGCGGGTGTGGCGGGCACTGTTTTAAGAATCCTGTTGATTTTTTTGAGTTTAATCCATATCTTTCAGCCTGTAAAATCGTATTTGCAAAACCGGAGATTTTGAGCGCATGAAAAATTTTCAGACCTTCCAGGTTTATCCGAACATACCGGACAACCTTGCGTTTCTGGAAACCCTTTCCCGCAACCTGTGGTGGTGCTGGCAAAAAGACGCCATCGAGCTGTTTCGCCGCATTGACCCGCCGCTGTGGATTGCCTGCGGCCGAAACCCGATCGCCTTTCTGGCCAGACTGCCCCAGGACCGGTTCGAGCAGCTGGCTGCAGACGACGGCTATCTCACCCATCTCGAGCGGGTCAGGGCGAACTTTGAAAAGCTGGTCCTGGCGCCGGCGGATCGGGACCAATCGGCCTTTGGCCCCGGCGAGACGATCGCCTATTTTTCCATGGAGTTCGGCATCCATGAAAGCCTGCCGCTTTTTGCCGGGGGTCTGGGTATTCTGGCCGGTGATCACCTGAAGGCCGCCTCCAACCTGGCGCTGCCCCTGATCGGCGTGGGGCTGATGTACAACCAGGGTTATTTTCGCCAGTATCTCAACCACGAGGGCTGGCAGCAGGAAGCCTATCCCCGGACCGATCTTTACAACCTGCCGGTCCAGCGGGTGCGGACGGCCGACGGCCATGACCTGGTCATCACCCTGCAGGGTCCCGAAGGGCCCCTGCATGCCATTGTCTGGAAAATCATGGTGGGGCGCATCGCCCTTTACCTGCTGGACACCAATATCGCCGACAACCCCCCGTCCTACCGCCGGATCACCAACCGGCTGTACGCCGGCGATGCCGGCATCCGGCTGGCCCAGGAAATGCTGCTGGGCATCGGCGGCATGCGGGCGCTGACCGCCCTGGGCATCAAGGTCAAGGTGCTGCACATGAATGAGGGCCACTCGGCATTTGCCAGCCTGCAGCGCCTGGCCCAGACCATGGCCGATGCGCAGGTGGATCTGAAAACCTCCCTGGAAATCGTACCGCGCACCACGGTTTTTACCACCCATACGCCGGTGGCCGCCGGACACGATGAATTCGCCGTTGAAATGGTCAACCCCTACCTGAACGAGTTTGAACAGCAACTGGCCTGCCCGGTGGAGGAAATGCTGTCCTGGGGGCAGCCGGAAGGCTCCAACGCCGATGCACCCCTTTCCATGTTCATCCTGGCGCTGCACATGTCATCTTCGTGCAACGGCGTCAGCCGGCTGCACGGAGCGGTGGCCCGCCGCATGTGGTCCTTCGTCTGGCCCCAGCGCCCCGAGGAAGAGGTCCCCATTGCCCACATCACCAACGGCGTTCACATCCCGTCATTTATTTCCCAGGAATTTGTCCATCTCTTCGACCGCTACCTGGGCCCCGAATGGCACCTGGGATCGCGCAAGGCGGAAAACATCGAGCGCATCGACGAAATCTACGACGAAGAACTGTGGCGCGCCCACGAAATGAACCGCGCACGGCTGGTGCGCACCTGCCGGGAGCAGCTCGTCAAGCAGTATGCACGGCGCAATGCACCGCGCAGCGTGCTGCAGGCCGTGGAATCCTCCCTGGATCCGAACATCCTGACCATCGGCTTTGCCCGCCGTTTTGCCACTTACAAACGCGCCCATCTGCTGCTGCAGGATCCCGAGCGGCTGATAGCGATCATTCGCAGCGAAAAACGCCCGGTTCAATTTATCTTCGCCGGCAAAGCCCATCCCAAGGACAACGAAGGCAAGGAGCTGATCAAACGGCTGTTCGAGTTTGCCGGCCGGCCGGAGGTGCGCGACCGGTTTGTCTTTCTGGAGGACTACGACATGCACCTGGCCCGCCACCTGCTGCAGGGCGCCGATGTCTGGCTCAACACCCCGCGCCGGCCCTTTGAAGCCTGCGGCACCTCGGGCATGAAAGCCGCCGTCAACGGCGTGCTCAATTTCAGCGTTCTGGACGGCTGGTGGTGTGAAGGCTATTCCGAAGACCGGGGCTGGCGCATCGGCAACGGGGAAGAATACGAAGATTACGGCTACCAGGACGCCGTGGAAAGCCAGGCGCTTTACAACGCGCTGGAAAATGAAATCCTTCCCTGTTTTTACGACCGCAACAACGGCAGCCTGCCGGGGGCCTGGCTGAAAAAAATGAAGGCCTCCATGAAAATGACCATGGAGTCGTTTTGCAGCCTGCGCATGGTTTCCGATTATGAACAGCGCTATTACTTACCGGCCGCCGAGCGTCACGACGCTCTAATGGCCGGCAATGCCGACCAGGCCCGGCAGCTGGCCGAACGCATCAAACGCCTGCGCAGCCTGTGGCCGGAGATCCGGATCAATCCGCCGGTAAGCAAAACCGAAGGGCCCTACCGCGTGGGCGACCGCTTTCACGTCACCGTGGAAATCAGCCTGGGCCGGCTGCAGCCCGACGAGGTCGATGTCGAACTGTACTACGGCATCCTGGAGTCGCTTGACAAACTGTCCACCAGCCGGGTGGCCCCCATGGAAGTCCTGCAGGACCTTGAAAACGGCAACTATCTGTACGGCTGCGACCTGGTTTGTGAAATTTCGGGCCGCTTCGGCTACACCGTCCGCGTGAGCCCCCGGGGCGATGAACGCATTAAATCAACGCCTCGGCTGCTGACCTGGGCCTAGGCAGCGAGGAAAAAAGCATGAACGCCGCCGTCAGCAATCCACGGGTGCTGGTTGTCACTCCGGAAGTCACCTATCTGCCCCACCGCATGGGTGGGCTGGCCTCCTTTTACACGGCCAAGGCCGGAGGGCTGGCCGATGTTTCGGCCGCCCTGATCAGCGCCCTGTTCGAACAGGGTGCCGACGTGCATGTGGCCATCCCGGATTACCGCGAGATTTTCAGCGACAAGCTGGCGCCGGTTCTAAAAAAGGAAATCAACCGCATCCAGCGCAAGATGCCCGACGACCGCGTGCACCTGGCCGAAGACCGCGCCTTTTACTACATCAACCGCGTCTATTCCAATTACGGCGAGGAAAACATCAAGCTCTCGCTGGCATTTCAACGGGAAGTCATCAACAATATCGTCCCCCGGGTGCAGCCCGACCTGATTCACTGCAACGACTGGATGACCGGCCTGATCCCGGCCATGGCCCGGCAGCAGGGCATTCCCTGCCTGTTTACGATCCACAACGTCCACACCGTCAAAACCACCCTGGCGGCCATCGAAGACCGGGGCATCGATGCGGCCTATTTCTGGCAGCACCTCTACTATGAAAACATGGCCTTCAATTACGAGCAGGCCCGGGACAACAATCCGGTGGATCTGCTGACCAGCGGTATTTTCGCCGCCCACTTTGTCAACGTGGTCAGCCCCACCTTCCTGCAGGAAATTGTCGACGGCAAACACCCCTTCGTGCAAGCCCCGGTGCGGCGGGAACTGACGCACAAGGTGCAGGCCCAATGTGCGGCCGGCATTCTCAACGCACCGGATCCGTCCTTTCGCCCGGAAGCGGACAAGGACCTGGTGCAGCCTTACGGGCCGCAGGATCATGGGCCGGGCAAAAAGGCCAACAAGCACCACCTGCAAAAAATGCTGGGGCTCATTGAAGATCAGCAGGCCCCTTTGTTTTTCTGGCCGTCGCGGCTCGACCCGATCCAGAAAGGATGCCAGCTGCTGGCGGACATCTTTTACCGCTTGATCTCCACCTACTGGGACAAACACCTGCAGATCGTCTTTGTGGCCAACGGCGACTACCAGGAGGTGTTCAAAAACATCGTCGGTTTTCACGGCTTCCACGACCGGGTGGCGATCTGTGATTTTTCCAACCGCCTGGAGCACCTGGCCTACGGGGCGGCGGACTTTATTTTGATGCCGTCCAACTTCGAGCCCTGCGGCCTGCCTCAGATGATTGCCCCCATCTATGGCGCCCTGCCGGTGGCCCATGACACGGGAGGCATTCACGATACCATCACCCACCTGGATGTGGCGCGCAGCACGGGAAACGGTTTTCTCTTTGAAACCCATGATGCCAAGGGGCTGTTCTGGGCCATCACCCAGGCCATGGCATTTTACGATCTGCCCGCAAAAGTGAAGGCCGCCCAGATCGAGCGCATCATGACCGAAAGCGCAGCCACCTTCACCCATGCCAACACGGCGCGCCAGTACATCCGGCTGTACGAAAAAATGCTGCAGCGCCCGCTGATTGTCGAGTGAATGTGTGTATGTGTCCATTACCAAAAAATACCGACGCAGCCGCAACCGATCCGGTCCATCAAGCCGCTGCCGCGCTGATCAGAACCGATCCCTATCTAAAGCCCTACGAAACAATCATCCGCCGGCGCCTGGCGAAAATCCGGCAAACCGAAAAGCGCCTTGCCGGAGCACAAATGACCCTGGCCGACTTTGCCTCCGGCCATGAATATTTCGGGCTGCACCGGCACGCCGACCAGTGGGTCCTGCGCGAATGGGCGCCCAACGCGACGGCCCTGTTTGTCATCGGACAGATGAGCGGCTGGCAGGAAAAAAGCGAATTCGCCCTCAAGCGGCTCAACGCAGACGGCGTCTGGGAAATCCGCCTGCCCGCCGAGACCCTGCACCACCAGGATCTTTACCGCCTGCGCGTGCACTGGGCCGGCGGCCAGGGAGACCGCATCCCGGCTTACGCCCGCCGCGTGGTGCAGGATCCGCACACCCTGATCTTCAATGCCCAGGTCTGGCAGCCGGATTCCCCCTACCGGTGGCGCCACAGCCATTTTCGCCGGCCGCAGCAGGCTCCCCTGATTTACGAGACCCACATCGGCATGGCCCAGGAGGAAGAAAAGATCGGCACTTTCGCCGAATTTACCGCCACCGTGCTGCCGCGCATCATCGAGGCCGGCTACAACACGCTGCAGCTGATGGCCATCCAGGAGCATCCCTATTACGGCTCCTTCGGCTACCAGGTGTCAAGCTTTTTTGCGGCCTCGTCACGCTTCGGCACCCCGGAAGAGCTCAAGGCCCTGGTAGACGCGGCCCACGGCGCCGGGCTGGCCGTCTTCATGGACCTGGTCCACTCCCATGCCGTATCCAACGAAACCGAGGGCTTGAGCCGCTTTGACGGCACCCTGTACCAGTACTTTCACGACGGTCCCCGGGGGCGTCATGAACTGTGGGACTCGCGCCTGTTTGACTACGGCAAGCACCAGGTGCTGCATTTTCTGCTTTCCAACTGCCGGTTCTGGCTGGATGAATATTGCTTTGACGGATTTCGCTTCGACGGCATCACCTCCATGCTGTACCTGCACCACGGCATGAACAAGGCCTTTACCCGTTATGAGGACTATTTCGACGACAGCGTGGATGAAGACGCCCTGGCCTACCTGGCCCTGGCCAACAAGCTGATTCACCGCCTGCGGCCCGATGCGGCCACCATTGCCGAAGATGTCAGCGGCATGCCGGGACTGGCCGCCCCGGCGCAGGCCGGCGGCTTCGGCTTCGACTACCGTTTTGCCATGGGCATCGCCGACAACTGGATCAAGCTGATCAAGGAGGTGCCCGATGAAGACTGGCCCATGGGGCACCTGTACCATGAGCTGACCAACCGGCGGGCCGAGGAGAAAACCATCAGCTACGCCGAATCCCACGACCAGGCCCTGGTGGGCGACCAGTCCCTGATTTTTCGCCTGATCGGGGTGGACATGTATGCGCACATGCAGCTGGGCGATGAAAACCTGCGGGTGGACCGCGGCATGGCGCTGCACAAAATGATCCGGCTGATCACCCTGGCAACCGCCGGCGCGGGATATCTGAATTTCATGGGCAACGAGTTCGGTCACCCGGAGTGGATCGACTTTCCCCGCCAGGGCAACAACTGGTCCTACGCCCATGCCCGGCGCCAGTGGCACCTGGTGGACGATCCCAACCTGAAATACCGCCTGCTGGCCCGCTTTGACCGCGACATGATCGCCGTGGCCAAAAAATTCAACCTGCTCGCAGCCGCCGGCCCCCACCTGCGCCACGAACACTCCGACAACAAGGTGCTGATTTTTGAACGCGCCGGGCTGCTGTTCGCCTTCAACTTCCACCCGACCCGCTCCCATGCCGGCTACCGTATCGAGGCCCCGCCTGGAAGCTACCGCCTGATCCTCGACAGTGATGCCGCCCGCTACGGCGGCCACGGACGGCTGGAACCCGGCGAGCAGCACCGCACAGCGGCCGAGGGCGCCGCCGGACACACCCGGCATCTTCTCAGCCTGTATCTTCCCACCCGCACCGCCTTGGTTTTGCAACCGGAGAGTTGAAATGGCAGCCGTTGAAAATAAAAACATCGTCAGTGTGTCCTGGGGCGACCACCTGGTGTTCGGCGAGGGAGACGGACGGCTGGATTCGGTGGCGGCACTTTGCCGGCGCATGGACCGCTGGCAGGCCGAGCTGGGCGCCGGCTCGATTCACTGGCGGGTGACCCGCAATCGAATCAAGGGCCGGTTTTCCCAGGGCCGGGGGTACCGGCATTTTTCAAGATCCGCTGCCGCCCGGGTGGACTGGGACGATTTCAAGCAAATACCCAAATGCGCCCATGAGCGCGGTCTGAAGGTGTTTTTGTACGTCTCCCTTTTTGACGAGGGCTGGCCGCTGGCGCCCAAAAAAGTCCGGCAGGTGAGTTACCACAACAAGATGCACTGCCAGCACGTCAGCTGGCAAAGCGACTTCAGCCGGCGCCATCCCGGCTATTGCATGCTGGACCGCAGCCGGCAAACCCGCCAGTGGGGGGTTTTGTGCCTGGCCTATCCCGCGGTGCGCCGGCATTTTAGCGGCCGCTTTGAACGCCTGCTGGCAGCCGGCGACTTCGACGGACTGTTCGTGTGCCTGCGCAGCCAGAGCCGGCCGGCTGATTTCGCCGATCAGTTTGGCTTCAACCGGCCGGTGCGCGACGAATTCTTAAAGCGCCACGGCCGGGACATCTGGCGCGAAGATTTCGACCTGCAGCGCTGGCGGGACCTTTTGGGAGAATACCTGACGGTTTTTCTGGCGGAGTTGAAGGCAAAATTGAACCGCCGCGGCCTGCTGCTGGCCGTGGGGGCCGCCCGAGGCCATGTCCTGGGACCTCCCCTGGGCAACGCCAGCCTGCAGTGGGAGCGCTGGGTGCAACGCGGCCTCGTCGACCAGCTGGTCATCGATCAGGACTCCTCGCGCTGCCCGTCCATGGGACACGATCTGTGGCCCATGCACCGGGGCTACGGCTACCGCCAAAACTACGCCGACGGGTTCAACCTGCCGCCTCTGGAAGACGACCTGCAGCGCGTCTACCGACCGGTTTTTCACAAACAGTCGGCAAAGCTTTTTCTGGCTCGCCAATGGCAGCCGCGAGCGCCTCGAAAAGAACTGGCTCTGCTCAACCAACCCGGTGTGGCCGGTCTGGTGTTCAGCTCATTTCGCCACGACAACCCGGGCCCGCTCCGGCGCAGCGACTGGCGCGCCTGAGGCCGGCATTATTTTCCGACATGACCATGGCAGCTTCCGACAAAATAGAAGGCATCCTGAACAAGGCCCTGGAGCGTTCTGCGCTTGGCACCGGTGAGATCAAGCTGTTGCTGGAGCTCAAATCGGCCAAGGATATCCGGCGGCTGGCCGCTTGCGCCCGGAGTTTGCGCCGGCGGTATTTCGGCAACCAGGTGTTTTATTACGGTTTTTTGTATTTCAGCACCCACTGCCGCAACGATTGCCGGTTCTGCCAGTACCGCCGGTCGAACACGGCCCTGCGCCGCTACCGCAAAACCGACACAGAGGTGCTGGAGGCGGCATTGAAGCTGGCCGCCAGCGGCGTGCATTTGCTGGACCTGACCATGGGGGAAGATCCATTTTATTTTGACACTCCGGGGGGCTTTGATTCCCTGCTGACCATGATCTCGCGGGTGAAAAACGAAACCGGCCTGCCGATCATGGTCTCCCCGGGGGTGGTACCAAACCGGGTTCTGGCAGGGTTGGCCCAGGCCGGCGTGGACTGGTATGCCTGCTACCAGGAAACCCACAATTCCAATCTTTTCCAGCAGCTGCGCGGCGGCCAGAGCTTTCAGCGGCGCCTGGAGAAAAAAACGACCGCCAAAAGCCTCGGTCTGCTGATCGAAGAAGGCATTTTATGCGGCATCGGGGAGAGCAAACAGGATCTCGCGCAATCACTGGCCGCCATGCAGTCCCTGGAGGCCGACCAGGTTCGGGTCATGGGGCTGGTCCCCCAGAAAAACACCCCCCTGCAGGACGTGCCCCCCCCGGATGCGACCCGCGAAACGCTCATCATCTCGGTGATGCGCCTGGTCTTTGCGGACCGCCTGATCCCCGCCTCGCTGGACGTGGATGGATTGAAAGGACTCCAGCGCCGCCTGGACGCCGGGGCCAATGTGGTCACCTCGCTGGTGCCGCCCGGCGAGGGCCTGGCGGGAGTTGCCCACCGCCGGCTGGACATCGAGCAGGCCCGACGCTCTGCGGCTGCCGTGGCATCCGTTGTGGCCGCCTGCGGGCTGGAGCCGGCCTCCATCGAGCAATACCGCGCCTGGATGCACAGCCAAAAACGATCACCCGCTTGACAAAGGCCACCTGGCGCGGCAAACTGGCGGGCACGCCGCGCTGCCGGGCAGAGGATGCAACTGCTGATGAAAGGAAAAACATGAATACGAACGGTCCCATGAACCGCCGTGGTTTCAACGCCTTAATCAATTGGCGCCCCGTCAGGCTGTTTGCCGTCGCCGCGGCATTGGCATTGATCAGCGGGGGGGTGTTCTGTGCCGGGGGGCTGGCCGCGGACTGGGAAATGGTTGGCATCCGGGCGGGGATTTCGGACAACCGCAATGACAACAATTTTTACCAGTACGAGGTTTTTGCCATCCTGAACCTGCCCTGGTCATGGGAGCTGGGCACCGGCTGGTCGCTGACCCCCTATGTGGAAGCCAACGCCGGCCTGATCCGGGCCAGCGGAACCTCGGGCTTTGTCGGCTCGGCCGGACCCGGCATCTACTTTACCGGCTTCAACGCAACCACCCGCATCTTCATGGGGGTCAACCCAACGATAATCAGCAAGCACCAGTTCGGCAGCGACGATCTTGGGGGCGCTGTTCAGTTCACCTCCCACATCGGCATCGATTTTCACGTCACCCGGCATTGGGCGTTTGGCTACCGCCTCCAGCACATGTCCAACGCCGGCCTTTACAGCCCGAATCCGGGCGTCAACATTCATATGCTGGAAGTTGGCTACCGGTTTTAGCGGAGGTTTAACAGATGCCGGGTGGCGGCGGTCATCATTTCCTGCCACACGTCTTTACCGGTGGAATAGGCATCGATCATGTGATGATGGTACCTGCCGAAGGCCTCTTGGCCCTTTTCCACCAGATAAAGATCCCATTGATCCAGGTGGTGGTTCCGGATCAGCCTTTGCAGGCCCTTCAGGGGAATAAATTCATCCTCGGCGTCGATGAAAACCAGAGTCGGTACGTTAATCCGGGGGCCGACATGCGCTTCGAAATGCGCCAGCCCGTCAAAAAGGGCGTTGTAGGCGGCAACCGGCGTTCCGGTGGGGTTGGTCAGGTAGTCCCTGGGAGCCAGCAGGCTCGGGATGACCAGCCGCGGAAACGGGCTCAATGCCCGTTCGAGGTAGTAAAAGCCGTGCAGTTTGACGGCCGGCGCAAAAAGAACCATGCGCTCAAAGGCCACATCCGTCCGGGAGGCAAACAGATCCAGCCCCAGCAGGCCTCCCAGAGAATAGGCCACCAGAAAACGGGGAACCTTTTTTTGCAAGGCCCTTTTTTGTACCTGCAAATAGGCCAGGTAGCCTTCGTTGACCCACAGCGGCCAGGAGACCTCCCGAAAGGACTCCATGCGGGCGGCCGCACTGTCCAGCCCGGCCGCGTGGTCATAATTGTCGCCGTGTCCCCGCAGTGACAGGCTGCAGACGTCAACGCCGGATGCCGTCAGCTGCGAAATCACGGACTGCATTTTGTCGGGACGCAGGTTCAGCCCGTGGATCACCAGGGCGACGCCCCGCGGCTGTCCCGCTGCCGGGGCATGAAACCAGCGGATGGCAGGGTTTGCGAACTGGTTGCCAACGGCACTGCTGATCGCCGGCGGGTTGGTCAAAATTTCTTGCGGCACGTTCAAATCCCCTTTTTCATCTTCCGGGCTCAGCTCCGCCGATGCGCCCACAAAGACGAACAGCAAAAACAAAATAAGCAGACCGCATACCACGATAGAATCCCGCCCTGGTGTCATTAATTGCATTTTTCCTTGTCTACCTGGAACAAATTGATGTCCCGGTGATGGATAACGCCCACAAAACGCCCTTGTCCGTTGGGTTCCACCACGGGCAGAAAGGGCACGGATTCGCTTTCAAACACCTGCATGGCATGCTCCAGGCTGTCTTCCGGAGATAGCGCGGTCATGGAATGGGCGATGTCCTGGGCGATGATCAACCGCCCCAGCTCCTTATTAAAAAGCAGGTCCCGGATGGCCGTGAGCAAAATCATGCCGATCCACTCGTTATTTTTGCCGATGACGGGCAGCATGCTGTATCGACTGTGTTTCATGATCTTGACGATTTTGTCCAGACCGGCGTCGGTGGGAATGGTGTCAATATGGTAGCGCATCAAATGCCTGACCTGGATGGGCCCGGTAAAATCAGCCTGCTGGTAGCGGTGCTGCATCCCAAACGCCTCCCTGAGGCGATTCGAAAAAATTTCGAATTGCGCCTTAAAACTGCCGACAGTCATTGATGACAACAGTTTTACAATTCTCACCTCCCCGCCCTTAATTAAAGAAAAACGCGTCAGCACCGGACCGACGATTTCGAACACGGCCGTGGTGCTGAGGATAATCGCTGCCAGGGGCTCTCCCAAAACCGGCATCTCTTTGGCCGCCCATGTGGAAAGGCCGATGGCCAGCCCTGCTTGGGACAACAGGCCCATGCCCAGGTACAGGCCGTTCGGTTCGGCTGCCTGCGCCCATTTTTTTCCCAGACCGGTTCCAATAATTTTCCCTGCAATCCTGGACGCCACATACAAGCCGCCGGCAAGCCCGATTTCCGGGAGCCTTTCAAGATGTAGACTGGCTCCCGCCAGCACGAAAAACAACGCATAAAAAGGGTCATCAACCTGCTTGAGCCGGTCAATGACCCTTTGGGCCCGGTCACAGGTATTGACCAGAACCGCTCCCATGACCAGGTTGGTCAGCAGCGGAGACACCGAAAAATAATGCGAAAATCCGACGCCCAGCATCACTCCCGCCAGCGAAACGATCAGCAATTCATTTTGTTCCGGATTGCGGCGCAGATAAAATTGCAATAAAAGCGCCAAAGCGACCCCCAACAGGGGCGGCAGCAATAACTTGCGGACCATCTCCATCATGACTGCCGCCGAAGAAAAACCGGCCTGCCCGCCAGTGGTCAATTCAATCAGACCCAGCCCCATGACAAAGCCCAAGATGCAGATCAGGTTGTTCAACCCCACCATGGCGAGCACATGATCAGTCAGAGGGCCTTCAGAATCGTATTCCCTTATCACCAGCAAGGTCGCTGCAGGGGCGGTGGCAATGGCCAGGATTGCCAGCAGCAAGGCCATGGCAGGCGTCCGGTAATAAACGACCAGCAGGGTCAGCAGAACAAGGGCGAAGGTGGTCATGATCTCGGCGGCCGAAAAAAAGGAGACAGTCTTTTTCAGCCGCCTAAAGTGGGAAGCCTTAAATTCACAGCCGATGTAAAAAGCGATGATTCCCAAGGCCAGTTCGCTGATGATGACAAACGCCGCCAGGTACTGTCGGGTCAGAACCCCGGTCAAGGAAGGACCCAGCACAACACCGGCCAGCAGGTAGCCTGTGACCCGTGGAACCCGGAAAAAGGCAGCCACTCGGCCACTGGCCAGGGCCAGCACAAGGGCAACTGCCAGGATGACAAAATAGTTCACGAGTTTTCACACCTTTTGCGCACAGATTCCAATTGCTTCGGACTGACCGGACAAACATCACCTGCCGGGTTCGGGTCAAATTGTGCCTGTACCCCAGACGGGGCATCGCCCGGTGCCGGTCAGTTTATCGCAGACACACTGAGATTGCAAATCCGTCCGAAGCGTTTCCGCTGGGCCCCTAAAATTCAACGCCCCCCCAACGGACACCTTGACAGGATTGGGCGCCTTAAAATTACAGCCATGTATAATCTGTCCAAATTTAAACTTGAAATTTAAATTTGGACAGCGAAGTAAAGCCGGGCTGGAAATTGACCTGCTCATTGATCGTAATCAACGTCTATTTCCGTTGGAAGCGAAAGCAAGCGCCACATTGCTTCCAGGGCACGCCAGGGCTTTGAATAAATGGCGCAGCCTTGCAGGAGAGGAAGCTGCAAAAGGGGTCATCGTTGCCAACATCGATAATCCGATGGAAGTTAGCGGATGTCACGCAATTTCATGGAAAACGGTGCTGTAAATCTCTTAATCCCTGTATCCCTTAGCGGGTGTCTCAGGCCGCCGTTTTTTGTGGATACGGGTACCGCCTGGCGAGGGGACATTCGGGGCGGGCTTTGTATTTTCTATCCCTTCTCTTGCTGGAATCTGATGAATTTTTACCGGGGCTGATCCAGTTTTTCGTGCTGTGATGCGTTTTGAAGCCGAATGTCATAGCATGAAAAGGTGACAGGAGAAGCTAGTTTTTCACGCAAGGTTACCGCCGAGGCCAGATGGATGGCATCAAACCCGCGCAATCCGTGTTTTTCGGCAAGGCCGCCAGCCAGTCGAACAAGTTCAGCGGTAGCATGGATCGCCAGGTAATTTTTCCAGTCGGATTCAAATTGCAAAAGCATCCGTTTGTAGTCTTTAGAAGAAAAAGAATTTTCCCTGAATCTGCGGGCAAATGCCGCCCTAGCCTCGGCATAAGCTATCAGAGAGGTTCCGGCTATCTCGGCAGACCTTACCCAACCCTCCACATCGGCAGATGCCGTCTCTTCCACATAGAGTTTAACCAGACTGCTGGTGTCCAGGTAAAAAATCACGGCTACCTTCTGTCCTCTACCACTGCTGCAGAGACGCTTTTTCCCTTGGACTTGATTCTGACAGACATTCCGTGAGGTTTTCCCCCGGACCAGTCGGCAACGCCTTCCCGAACCAACTGGAAGATAATTTTCTGGCTGTCAGCCTCTCTGAAAGGCACGATAACAGCGATTTCTTTTTTCCTGTCCGTAATAATGACCCTTTCCCCGGCCTTAACACTTTTTAGATATGCGCTAAGATTCCGTTTGAGTTCTCTGATACCGACAGTTTCCATAATATTCGTCTCTCAGGCGGTTTAAATGTAGTCTCATATTAATCTATGTGACTCCATTTGTCAACTGGCCTGAAATTGCAATCCCGGCTGAAAAATTTAATATTGACAGCAAAACCGGCCCTGGCTATCCGACGCCCCGGTCTATCCCTTCTCCTGCTGCAGCTTGACCGGAACCACCTTTAACGCCGGCATCCTGGCCCTGGGATCGATGGGAACCGCACTCATCAGGGAATTGAAATTGGGCTCGCTGAAATGAATGGGTGCGAAAAGATAGCCGCGCTGCAAGCTGGCCTCGATTTTCAGCGGCAACTTAACCGATCCGTGGGGGCTGGTCATGCGCACTGTGTCGCCTTCACAAAAGCCGGCGGCCTCCGCATCCTGGGGGTTCATGTCCAGGAAAGACGCCGGTCTGAGCCTGGAAAGCCTGGCAGAGCGCCGCGACATCTCCCCGGTGTTAAAGTGCTCCAGCAGGCGCCCGGTGATCAGAAGATAGGGATATTCTTCGGTGGGCTCCATGAGGGTCTCCGGCAGTTCAACCGGCAAAAAGCGGGCCCGGCGGTCCCGAAAACCGAAGCCGTCTTCATACAGGCGCGGGGTGCCCGGATGGGATTCGTCATAGCAGGGCCAGAATATGCCCGCAGTTTCCTTCAGCCGCTGGTGAGTGATGCCGCTGAAAACCGGAGCCACGCGACGGATTTCTTCCCAGATTTCGGCCGTTGAGCGGTATTGCCACCGCGCTCCCATGGCATTGGCCATGTCCTGGAGGATCTGCCAGTCCGCCCTGGCTTCACCCGGGGGCTTCAGGCCGCCGGCCGTGTACTGAACCCGCCGGGCGGCGTTGGTGAAGGTGCCCTCCTTTTCACCCACGGCGACGGCCGGCAAAACGATATGGGCATACCGGGCGGTTTGATTAGGAAAGATGTCCTGCACGATCAGCAGGTCGAGCTTTTGCAGCATCCAGGTCACAAAATTGGATTGGGGTTCGGAGACCGCCGGGTTTTCGCCGATCACATAAAGGGCCCTGATCTTGCGGGATGCAATGTCATGGATCATTTCAGGCGCCGCCAGCCCCGGCTGTCTGGGCAGCTCAACTCCCCAGACGGCACCGACATGCACCCTTGCGGCCGGATCGTCAACCTCCATGTGCCCGGCCAGCAGGTTGGGCAGCGCCCCCATATCACCGGCCCCCTGCACGTTGTTCTGCCCCCTCAACGGAGACAGTCCGCAGCCGGGCTTGCCGATGTTGCCGGTCAGCAGGGCCAGATTCACCAGGGCGCTGATATTGTCGGTTCCATGGGCGTGCTGGGTCAGGCCCATGCCCCAGATGAAGATGGTTTTTTTGTCGTGAATCAGCCCGGCGGCTTTTTCCAGTTCTGCGCGCTGCACCCCGGACTGCCTGCAGGCCGCATCGACATCCAGGTTGGCCACCGACTGGCACATGGCATCAAAGCCGAGGGTCTGCTTTTCACAAAACGCCCGATCATGCCAGCCCCTGTCAAGGATAATTTTGCCCAGGGCCTTGATCCAGAAAATGTCCGTGCCGGGTTTGACTTTCAAGTGGACCGCCGCGTTTTTTACCAGATCGGTTTCACGTGGATCGGCCAGAATCAGGTTGAGGCCGCCTTTTTTGGCGCGCTTTTTGACCTGCATCCAGATCACCGGGTGGGTAAAGGTGGTGTGCGCTCCCACCAGAAAAACCGTTTGGGTGGCCTCATAGTCCTTTAAAAAGGTGCTCACCGCCCCGTAGCCCAGCTGCTGTCTTAAGGCGGCTTCGGTGGGACCGTGGCACAGCCGGGCGCAATTGTCGATGTGGTTGTTGCCGATGACGGCGCGCTGGAATTTTTGCGAAAGATAAGCCTCCTCGTTGAGGATCTTGCCGCTGCAAAGCAGGCCGATACTTTCGGCGCCGTGCCTGGCGGCGATTTCCTTCAACCGCCGGGAGGCATATTCAATGGCTTCATTCCAGGACACCAGCTCCAGCTGGTCTGCCGTGCGGATATAGGGCTGGGTCAGGCGCTCTTCATGGCGCAGCAGTTCGTGAACCGTAAACCCCTTGACACAGGCGTATCTGGCGTTCAATTCGGGGTTGCGCCCCACCGCCCGGCTTTTGAACGGCCGGCCCTTTTCATCCAGCTCCAGGTCGAGATTGCAGCCAACACCGCAGTAAGGGCACACAATGGGTATCGACGTTGTCATGTCGCCTCCTTGAGTTGTCCAGCCGCCCGGGCTTCTTTCTGCCAGCAGGAGGCGTCCATTGCATTTTCGGTTTTGGCCACAATGCAGGTCACCGCCAGATCGCCGGTGACGTTGCAGGCCGTGCGCCCCATGTCCAGCAGGGCGTCGATGCCGAAAATCATGGCGTAGGCCATGGCCACCGGGGTGCCGCTTTCCACCTTGAGGCCCACCGAATCGAGCACCATCATGAGCATGATCGCCCCGGCACCGGGAACGCCGGCGGTGCCGATGGAGGCCAGCACCGCGGTGGCGATAATGGTCAGCTGCTGGGAAAACGTCAGCGGGGCCCCGATGGCAAAACCGACGAAAATGGCGCAAACCCCCTGGTAGATGGCCGTCCCATCCATGTTGATGGTCGCCCCCAGGGGCAGCGAAAAGGAAAAGACCCCCTTGGAGATGCCCATCCGGATTTCGGCAACCTCCATGCTGACCGGCAGGGTGCCGCCGCTGCTGCGGGTCACAAAGGCCGTCACGATGGCCTCTTTGGCCTTGCTGAAAAATGCCACCGGATTGATCCTGAAAATCGCCAGCCCACCGCCGTAAACCAAGACCATGTGGGCCATAAAGGCCAGGTAGACCGCTAGGGTGGTCAGGCCCAGGGGACCGAAGGCCTCGGCTCCCTGCTTGCCGAACACCTCGGCAATCAGTGCAAAAACACCGATGGGCGCATACTGCAAAATCCACTGCACCACCAGGTAAATCACCTCGGCGCTGCCGTCAAAAAAGCGGAACAGGGTCTCGCCGGATTGGCGGATTCGTTCATCCTCACTGTTTCTAATGTAGGCCAGGCCGATGCCGAAGATGAGGCAATAGAAAATCACCGGCAGAATCTTGCCCTGGGTAATGGCCCCGTATGGGTTGGTGGGCACGACGTTGATCAGGGTGTCGATCAGGGAAGGCGGGGCGATGTTGGTGGCCGCAGCCGCCTTGGTGGCCACAGCGGCGATTTTCATCCCCTCGCCGGGCTGAAAAATGTTGCCGAACAACAGCCCCAGGGCAACGGCAAAGGCCGTCGTGACCATATAGATGAGCAGTGCTTTAACGCCCACCCGGCCGAGCTGGCTGGGATGCACGCTGGCCGCACCCACGGTCAGGGTAAAAACGATCACCGGCAGGACGATCATTTTCAGCAGCCGGATGAATATCTCGCCGAACGGGTGCACCCATGCGATTTTGGGGCCGAAAATAATGCCGCAAACCGCCCCCAGGATCAGGCCCAACAGGATGCGCGTTAACAGGTTGGATTTGAAATACCAGTTGATCAATTTCATGAAGGACCCCCTTTAACGATTGCGCTTGTTCTTCATCGTCCCCAACTTAGCTGCTACTCATATTGATCTCCGCTTCCCTGAAATTCCTGCCGTCTTTTTTCTATCGCGGCTTTTTTGCGCAGCATGAACCGGTTTTTCAAAAACTGGGCCCGGTTCAGCTTTTTTGCGGGCATTGTTTTTTGTCCGGCCCACGCCATCTGATCGAAATACTCATATTTGAGCAAAGCCAGGGTGCCGTCGGTGCTGATCTGGTCCACAAACAGGTTCACCCAGGTGAGAAAGGTCGGATCCCCCTGGCGGATGGCAAAGGCATAGTACTCCCGGGTGACGGGGACCAGCAGGGCTGCAAACTGACGGTAGTGCTCCGGATGGGTGTTGCGCCACACCCGCACGAAGGGCGAATCGGCCACCATGGCGTTCACCTGGCCCTTGACCAGGGCGGCCGCCGCCGCTGAGGCGGTCGGGAAAAGCTTGATGGCGCCGGCGGGAAACAGCTGGCGGGCGAATTGCTCATGGGTGGTGCCGGCCTTGACTCCCAGCTTCAAGCCCTTGACCTCCAGCAGATCGAAGTAGGAATCCGCACCGGCGGGCAGCAGACTCCGGCGGGCGATGGCCGCCTGGCTGACTTCGAAATAAGGGGTGGAAAAGTTGACTTTCAGCCCCCGCTCCACCGTGCGCGTCATGGCGGCGATGATGATGTCCGACTCGCCGGCCAGCAGTCTGGGGATTTGCCGGTCATAGTGTTCGGGCCGGATGAATTTTACCTTTACGTGCAGGGAGGCTGCCAGCAGGTTGGCCAGATCCACATCCAGCCCGAAGACCTTCCCGTCCTTTTCCATGGAAAACGGCGGGTAATCGCGATTCAGGGAGACAATAACCTCCCCTTTTTGCTGGATGCGTTCAATTTCTCCGGCCAGGCAGGTGGCTGCAATTAAAAACAGACACCCGATCATCACGAAGACACAGGATTTTTTCATAGCTTGGCTCCATATTTTTTTCTTCAGACTGCCATGGACATTATTGCGGTATCTCCCTTGGATCCGTCATATTCTCCGGGCGCAGCAGGTCATCCAGCTTGTCCTTGGTCAACCACCCTTTTTCCAGCACCAGGTCATAAACGCTGCCGCCGGTTTTCAAGGCCTCCTTGGCAATGGCCGCCGATTTTTCATACCCCAACACCGGGTTAAGCGCGGTGACCAGCCCGATGCTGTTTTCCACATATTGCCGGCAAACGTCCCGGTTGACTTCAATGCCCGCGACACAGCGACTGACCAGGATGATACAGGCGTTTTTCAGGATCAGCAAGCCATGCAGCAGGTCATAGGCGATGATGGGCTCGGCCATGCACAGCTCCAGCTCGCTGGCTTCGGCGGCCATGGAGACCACCGCATCGTAGCCGATAATCTGGTAGCAGACCTGGTTGACCAGCTCGGGGATTACCGGGTTGACCTTGCCAGGCATAATGGAAGAGCCCTGCTGCATGGGCGGCAGGTTGATTTCGTTCAGGCCGCAGCGCGGTCCCGAGGACATCCAGCGCAGATCATTGCAAATTTTGGATATCTGAACCGCGGCCCGTTTCATGGTGGCCGACATCTGGGCAAACGCACCGGCATTCTGGGTGGCCTCCACCAGGTTGGCGGCCCGACGCAGCTCAAAACCGCTGACCTCCGCAAGCTTGCGGGTCACCAGATCGGCATAGCCCGGCGGACTGTTCAGACCGGTGCCGATGGCCGTCGCTCCCATGTTGGTGGCATGAAATTCTTCCGCGTTGCGCTCCAGGGCCGCCATGGCGCTTTCAATCATCACCGCATAGGCGGAAAATTCCTGGCCCAGGGTCAAGGGAACGGCATCCTGGTTTTCGGTGCGCCCCATCTTGAGCACATCGGCAAACTCGGCGGCCTTGGTTGCCAGCGCCTGCCTGAGTTCACCCATGGCGCCCAGCAGGTCTTTCAGTGACAGCAGCACCGCCAGCTTGATCGCCGTGGGGTAGGCATCGTTGGTGGACTGGGAGCAATTCACATGGTCATTGGGATGCAAAAATTCGTACTGCCCTTTGTTGTGTCCCAGGATCTCCAGTCCCCGGTTGGCAATGACCTCGTTGGCGTTCATGTTGGTGGAGGTCCCGGCGCCGCCCTGGAACATGTCGACGGTAAAATGCTCGTGCAGTTTGCCGGCCAGCAGTTCATCACAGGCCGCACAGATGGCACGCATTTTTTCCTCATCAAGCACCCCCAGTTCGTGGTTGGCCAGGGCGGCGGCCTTTTTGACAAACGCCAGCGCTTCGATCATGTGATCGAAATTCTTGATGTAGACCCCGGAGATGGGAAAATTTTCCATGGCCCGCAACGTCTGCACGCCATAATAGGCCTGCTCCGGGATCTCCCGTTCGCCGAGCGAATCGTGCTCAAAGCGCACCTCGCCTTTCAGATGCACCGGGCTTTCAACGTGGGCGATGCTCTGGGAAACCACCCGCAGCCGTTCACTGATACTGGCCGCCACCCGGGCCACGATGCGATAAAAGAGATCCGGTTTTTCAGAGCGAAAGGCCTCGATCTGTTCCTTCGATATCTGCCAGACCGTCGCCCCCGAGCGCGTGAACGCACCGCTGGTGTGGGGCACATCCCCCAGAAACGCGTCTTCGCTGATCATTTCGCCGGACCCCAATACCGCATACCGCCTGGTGGACCCGTGCAGCCCGCGCACGATTTCCACTTCCCCGTCCAAAATGATGCCGCCCCACCGGCGCGGGGTGGACTCGTGAAACAGCCATTCCTCGGCGCCATAGGTGTGCTGCTGCCCATGGTCAAAAAAGATCATCAACTCGGCTATATCGATGCCCATCCGCTTGGATGCCCTGGTAAGAATTTTATCAACATTGCTCATAATGCATGCTCCTTTAACTGGGTCGGTTCAGATCGCGAAAAATTTTAAATGATCACCGGGGCCAGCAAAAAGCCGAAGGCCACGGCCAAAAAAATTGTCAGCACGCCGGGAATTAAAAACGGATGGTTGAACACGTACTTGCCGATGCGGGTCGAGCCGGTGTCGTCGAACTCGATGGCCGCCAGCAGGGTCGGATAGGTCGGCAGAACGAAAAGGGCGCTGACGGCCGCAAAGGCGGCGATGGCCGCCACCGGGCTGATGCCCAGGGCGATGGCCGCCGGCATCAGGGCCTTGGTCGTGGCCGCCTGGGAATACAACAGCATGCTGGCGAAAAACAACACCAGCGCCAGCAGCCACGGTTTGGTCTCGAGCAAAGACCCGGCAAAAACATTGATTTCTTCCAGATGCGCCGCTACGAAAGTGGTGCCGAGCCAGGCAACCCCGAGAACGCACACGCAGGCGCTCATGCCGGATTTGAAAGTGGCGGCGTTGAGCACCTTGCTGCAATCGATCTTGCAAAACAGGGCAATGGCGGCAGCCGCAGCCAGCATAAATGTCATGATGGCCGCATCGCGCTTTAATACTGGATCCTTGATCAGTCCCACGGTGCTGCTGATGGCCATGGCATAGCAGACCACGGCAACAATGGCAATTAGAAAGATCAGCACGGAGGTTCTGGCACCCGGCGGCAGCGCTTGTCGCTGTCGCCTGTCATCGGCAGGCAGGGCCACCAGGCCCTTGGCGAGCCGATCCTGGTAGACCGGATCGTCCTTGAGTTCCGGGCCTAAAAAATTGGTCACCACGGCGGCAACCATCACTGCGCTAAAGGAGGTGGGAATACAGATGAGCAGCAGCTTGACATAATCGACTCCCAACGGTTCCAGGGCCGCCGCAAAGAACACCACCGCCGCCGATATGGGAGAAGCGGTAATGGCGATCTGCGAGGCAACGGTGGCAATCGCCAGCGGGCGCGATGGGCGAATCCCCTCACGCTTGGCCACCTCGGCGATCACCGGCAGGGTTGAAAAGGCCGTCAGGCCGCTGCCGGCAAAAATCGTCATGCTGTATGTGACCAGCGGAGCCAGAAAGGTGATGTATTTCGGGTTGCTGCGCAGGATGCGTTCAGCCAGCTGTACCAGGTAATCCAGGCCGCCGGCCACCTGCATGGTGGCAATAGCAGCGATCACGGCCATGATGATCAAGATAACATCGATGGGAATGGAGCCCGGTGGGAGACCGAAAACCAGGGCCAGCACCAGCACCCCCAGGCCGCCTGCAAACCCGATGCCGATGCTTCCCAGGCGGGCGCCCAGAAAAATGAAAAACAATACGACCAACAATTCGACGATCCACATATGAATTTTCCCCCCTTCAGGGAATACGATAGTTGCCACTCAAATCCGTGGTCTGGCCTGTAAACATGTCCTGGTCTTCATCAAGATAAGTGGACTTCCAGGTGAACGTCAGCGAGCCTGAAATGCCTTGCAAGCTGCCGGTGCCGCCCACAAATTGCCCGGTCACCTGCACACCTTTTTCCAGTGGCTGGCCGCTGAGAACACTGTAGGCCTTGGATCCCTCCAGGCTGCGCCAGACGCAGCGCGTCGAGCCACCGGATATGGAGTCCGCAATGCCCACGCATTCGGCCCAGAAGTGGTCGATCCCGTTGATTCCGTCCTTGAGGCTGACGGTCCCCGCCAGCCTGAAGGTGCCGACTTGCCGGCCTTCCACGAAATCGAAGGCTTGCAGCTTGCCGTTGGCAATCCAGGTTCCGGTGAATGTTCCGGCTTGCCCGGCCGCAACCTGTTGGGCGGAAAAGATTGCAACCATCGCGACAATCAGCGCCAGCAAGCGCCATCCGGTCGTTACGTGATATCTCTTCATGTTTTCTCCTTTCAATCCAGCGACTTGCAATCAGCACCGTGCTGGCAGCCGGTTTTGCCCTCAACCGGCAGTCAGCGGCTGCTCGCCGCGGGCCAGGCGCTGGTTGATCGCATCGATGATGGGCGCACATTGCCAGATGCCGTCGGCAACATAGTGGGCGCCGGCAGCTTTGAAGCGCTGCTCGATGTCGTTGAGCCGGGCGCGCCGGACATCCGGTGCCAGCGCTTCAGCCTGCTGGCGGTCCAACCCCAGCTCGTTGCCGGACTGGGTGACCCCGATGGTCCACATCCCGGCGTTGAGCCCCTCCTGGATGTCGCTGACCGTATCACCGATCTTGACCATGGCCTCCAGCGGATAAGTCTGCAGTTTGACGGCGTTCAGATAGCACATCCAGGGATAGGGGCGCCCGGCCGGCACATCCGAGGCACAGACCACGGCATCCGGCGCGTAGCCTTTGTTGCGCGCCGCCGGTGCGAGCACCGCCACCATGGGGGCCGTGTACCCCGTGGTGGAGCCGATCCGGATCCCCTGGCCGCGAAAAGCGGCAACGGTTTCCATCAATCCGGGAACCGGGTCCGCGTGCCGCTCGATGGCGGCCACCATCATGGGTTCGGTTTGCGCGTATAGTGCGTCGACATCGCTTTCATCAGGTGGGCGGCCGTGCTGCGCCTTCCATTGCTCGATCACCGACGGCAGCCGGCACATGCTGCGGATGTGGTCTTTTTTCGCCAAGCCCATGAAACGCCGGGCTGCTTCCATGGTGACCGTCACTGTGAATTTGTTAAACACGTCCACGAAAACGCCCGCCGGGCCCATGCAGCCGTAGTCCACGGCCGTCCCTGCCCAGTCCAGGACCACCGCGCGCACGGGTCCGCGATAGGGGGCATTGCGAATAAAAACCGCCATTTGAACCTCCAAAGATTGAATTTTTACATAAAACCGATTAGGATTGTTTGTTCAGACTATTGGGTATCTTTCAGAGTTATTAACGGACGGCCTCGTAAAATGTCATTTTCGAGCGACTTCAACCCTTTTCGGGAAGAGCGCCGTGAAGGGTTGAACGTTGACTGGAGCCATGCTAAAAAAAACCATCCTGATCATTTTGCTGATCATTGTGTGTGCCGCAGGGGCCTTGTTTTTCTACGGCCGGCATCTGGCCGCGCAGATCGACCAGCGCTTTTCAGCCCGGCGCTGGTCCATCCCCTCCAAGGTGTTTTCCGACACCACCTTACTGTATCCCGGACAGCGCATCAACCCTGATTTTTTTCAAAAAAAACTGCAGGCCCTGGGCTACCGGCCGGTGGAGCACCGGCCGTCAGAAAAAGGCGAAATGCAGCAACGACCCGGCATGCTCACCATTTATCTGCATGACCTGAAAACTCCCTGGAAAACCCGGCCGGGATTTGTGGTTCGCCTGGGCATGGCCGAAAACGTGATCACCTCCCTGGTGCGCGCCGATAATGGACGCAGCCTGGCCCTGCTCGAGCTGGAGCCTGAGGAAATCCGTCTTTTTTTCGGGCCTGAACGCGAACGGCGCCGGTTGGTGGCCATCGATGCGGTCCCCCGGCACCTGATTTTTGCGGTGCTGGCCGCCGAGGACAGCCGCTTTTATCAGCACCACGGCATTGATCTGCGCGGTGTGTTAAGGGCGTTTGCCACCAACCTGCGCCACGGTGCGGTGCGGCAGGGCGGATCGACCCTCACCCAGCAGCTGGCCAAAAACTATTTTCTCACCCCGGAACGCACCCTGCGCCGCAAGCTCAAGGAAATGCTCATTGCCATCATAATCGAGCTGAACTACGACAAAAACGAGATCCTGGAGATTTATCTCAATGAAATTTACCTGGGTCAGAAGGGATCCGTGAGCATCAACGGCATCGGGGAGGCCGCGGATTTTTATTTCGGCAAACCGGTCAGCCGGCTTTCACGGGCCGAAGCCGCCACCCTGGCGGCCATGATTAAAGCGCCCAACCATTACTCCCCCTACCGCCACCTGGAAGACTGCCGCCGGAGGCGCAACTTCGTGCTGCGCGCCATGCACCGCAAGGGATGGATTACCCGGGAGCAGCTGCAGGCAGATCTCGAAATTCCCGTTAAAACGGTCGGCTACACGGTCTATGGCAAAAAAGCGCCCTATTTTGTCGACTACCTCGAACAGCAGCTCAAAACCCTGTACCGGCCCGAAGTTCTCGCCAGCCAGGGACTTTCGATCTACACGACCCTGGACACCCAGGTCCAGGCCGCCGCCGAAAAGGCACTGGCCAAAGGCCTGGCCCGACTGGAGCTCTTAAAGCCGGAGCTGCAGCGCGATGCACCCGAACACCGGCTGCAGGGGGCCGTCATCGTCATGCAGCCCAGAACCGGCTACATCCTGGCCATGGCGGGTGGGCGCAACTACAGCCGCAGCCAGTTCAACCGCATTGTCCAGGCCCGGCGTCAGCCCGGCAGCGCCTTTAAACCGTTTGTCTACCTGGCAGGCCTCGACCGGTTCACACCGGTCTCCATGCTGTCCAATCAGCCCCTGACCTATACCGTGGAAGGCAAGCGCTGGGAGCCGAAAAATTTCGAACCGGTCACCCGCTACACGGTCACCATGCGCGAGGCCCTGAGCATGTCCTATAACCTGGCCACCGTGGACCTGGCGCTCAAAACCGGGCTCGATCACATCGTGGACACCGCCCGGCGGTTTCATTTTTCCACTCCGCTCAAGGCTTACCCGTCCCTGGCCCTGGGCGCTTTTGAAGTCATCCCTTTGGAGCTGGCCCGCGCCTATTGCGTGTTTGCGGCCGACGGTGTGCAGCCCCATCCACTGTCCCTCAAAAGCGTGGTGGATGAAAACGGCAAAACTCTCAAGCAAAAAAACCTGCAGATCCAGCGGCTGATCCCGCCGTCCAAGGCGTTTATCATCAACGACATGCTGCAAAGCGTGGTCAGCGAGGGAACCGCGCGGTCGTTGAAAGCGCTGGGAGTTTCGTGGCCGGTGGCCGGCAAGACCGGCACCACCAACAATTTCCGGGATGCCTGGTTCGTGGGATATACGCCCGACATCCTGGCGCTGGTGTGGGTGGGATTCGACAACGGGGATTCCATTTTTGCCACGGGTGCTTCCGCCGCACTGCCCATCTGGGCGGAGTTGATGACCGCCATTCCCGGCCATGTCTCCGCAGCCCGGTTCAATGTTCCGCCGGGGGTCGAAAAACGCCTGATCTGTCCGGTCACCGGTCTGCTGGCGGTCGAAGATGCCTGCCCCGACCCGGTTGACGAATATTTCCTGGCCGAAAATATGCCGGAAGAATTCTGTCCCCTGCATAAAAAAAGCGGACTGTCCAACTTTTTCAAGGGAGTGAAGGAACTGCTCAATGACCACTAAATGGATTGCGACGACCACCGTGCTGATCGCCATTGTCGCTCTGGCGGGCTGCATGCCGGATGCGGCCGTCAAAAAACAACCCTCGCCGGCCATCGAGACCGAAAAAGTCCCCCGACCGGACCCCCGCATCCAGGCATCACTGAAACTCACCGAAAAGGGCCGCCATTTGCTGGAAAGGCGGCAGCCGGACAAGGCCATCCGGGTGTTGGAGCAGGCCATCAGCCTGAATCCGGTCAACGGACAAAACTACTACTACCTTTCCGAAGCCTGGCTGATCAAAGGGCATCTGACCGAAGCACGGGAGTTCAACCGCCTGGCGGAAACCTATTTAAATCAGGATCCCACCTGGCTGCTGCGGGTGGGCCAGCAGGCGCAGCGCATTGCCGAACAGGAAAAGTAGGGCGCCTACAGATTCTTGAAGTTATAATAATATTTCAAAACCCGCTGGACGTACTGCTCGGTTTCTTCATAGGGGGGAATCGTCTTGTAGCGGTCCACGGCCGAGGGGCCGGCGTTGTAAGCCGCCAGGGAAAGTGCCAGCCGTCCCTTGAAGCGGTCATAGAGCTGTTTGAAATAACGGGCCCCGGCATGGATGTTTTCCACCGGGTTGAAGGGATCCTTGAGCCCCAGCGGTTTGAAATTCTGCGGCATGATCTGCATCAGCCCCATGGCCCCTTTTTTCGAAACGGCCATGGGATCAAAATCCGACTCGGCCTTGATGATGGCCTTGATCAGGGGGGCTGAAACCCCGTAGCGCTGGGATGCATCGGCAATCACCCGGTCATACTTGCGGGGGGAATAGCGCAGCGTTGACCGCCGCGGCCGTTCCTTGATGAAAACCTGGTACTGCCGGGAAGAGTTGGTGGGGGTGTTGGTAAAATGCATGACCCCGTTTTCATCGATGTAACGGTAGATATCCGCCTGCGCCACCGTTGCGGTTGCCATCAGAATCAACAGAAAACAGCAAACTGCAGCCGCGATGAATTTGCCGGTATTGCGATCCATAGCCATTTCTTAACAGGTTGATCAATGAAAAAGGGGATTATTAATTATTTATACCCCAATTGTGGCCAAAAAACAAGAGGTTTATTTTTTTATATTATTAATACAATTAGTTATATGGTTTTCTGGTTTTTAATGTATTAAGCTTTCTGGTTTAAAAAATGAGGGATCAAGAAGATTATCGGCATGGTGGGGCAATGGCTTTAGAATAATTTCAGCTGGACCGCCGAATTGCTTTTCCTTCGGCGCCGCAGTGTTTCCGTCTGCTTCAGCCGCTCTCCGATATCGGCCACAAACGAAGACAGCCGCCGGTTTTCAAGTTTGCCGAAAATCCGGCGCTTTTTAGCCCATGTCAGGTAAAGCTGCTGCCGGGCCCGGGTCATGGCCACGTAAAAAAGCCTTCTTTCTTCCGCGACATCGGCCATAGGTTCATCCGGACGTCGGAAGGGAATCAGATCCTGTTCACAGCCCACGATAAAGACCACCGGAAATTCAAGCCCCTTGGCCGCGTGCATGGTCATCAAAGACACTTTTTCAGCCGCCGGGTCCAGCACGTCGGTGTCCGTGGTCAGGGCCAGGGCGGTAAAAAAATCTTCGCTCCGGGTGCCGCAGGCAGCGGCCAGACCCACCAGCCGCGCAAAGGCCCGGCGGGTGTCCTCGTCGCGGTCGAGGATTGCGGCCAGCGCGGTGTGCTTTGCCAGGTATCGCAGCTTGTCGGCCACGGTCAGGGCGCTCATCTCCCGGGCGAATTGCTGCAGCTGCCGGTATAAACCATTCAGCTGGCGCTGGCGGGAGGCGTTCAGGCCGCTGATGGGAAAACGCACCGCCTGGGACATGCCCTGCTGCACGCTGAATTGGTTGGCGCAACACCAGTTTTGAAATTTTTCCACCGTCTTCTGTCCGATGCCGGGGATGACGCTCAGCGCAACGCTTTGATAATCCTGGTAGCCGGCGCTTTTCTCAACCAGCTTTAACAGGGAAACGATCTGCGGCAGTCCGTGGGTGTCCAGCATCTGGCGGCGGCTGGCGGCCTGGAAGGGAATCCCCCATTGCCGGAAAACATCGGCAAACACCCGGTACTGCCCGTGGGTCCGGCACAGCACGGCAAAATCCGCATACCCGTGCAGTTGTGCACCATGGGGATGCCTGATAATACCGGTGTCCAGGCTATGAAAACCGGTGCCGCCAATCTGCTGCTGAATGATGTCGGCCACGGCCCGGGCTTCGGCTTTTTCATTGGCCAGGGCAACGATGCGGATCGTCTTGGGCCCGTCTTTCTGGGCATGGGTTCTGACCCTGGACGGCTGATGCCGATGGTTTTCGATCACCTGGAAGGAAGCATCCACGATGCTGCGGGTGGAACGATAGTTGCGGGTCAGCTGAATCACCACCGCCGCTGGATAATCCCGGACGAAACGGTTGAAATATTTGGCGTCCGAACCGCGGAAACCGTAAATGGCCTGGTCCGGATCCCCGATGACACACAGGTCCCTGACACTGCTTTCATCCGGCGCCAGGGCCCGGACGAGACGGTACTGGCCCTGGTTCAGATCCTGGTACTCATCCACGAAAATATGGGCATACCGCCGCCGATATTTGCGCCGAACATTCGCATCGGCCTCAAAGAGCCGCACGACGTTGAAAATCAAGTCCTCGAAATCGCAGAGGCCCTGGATGGCCATCGTTTCAGCATAACGCCGATACAGTTCTGCAACCAGTTTGTTTTGCGGTGTGGGCGGAATTGCTTTTTCATATTCCTGCGGGTCCAGCAGCTGCTGTTTGGCCTCCAGAATGTGCCGTAAAATGCGGCGCGGTTTTAAAGCAACCGCCACCCCGCTGTCGATCAACTGCCGGCGGGCATCGGCAATCAGGCTCAATCGATGGTCTTCACTTATGACGGCACCCGGTTGACGACCTTCCTCCTGCAGAAGCTGGTGGCAAAAGGAATGAAAGGTGGCCACCCGTGGAAGTTGACGGCTGTCGCCCAATGATTTGAGCAGTCTGGCACGCATTTCCTCCGCCGCCTTGTTGGTAAAGGTGACGGCCAGAACACGCTCCGAGGACACGTTTTTTTCACCGATCAGGCGGGCGATGCGTTGGGTGAGGGTAAAAGTTTTGCCGGTGCCAGGACCGGCGACGATCAGCAGCGCTCCGCCGGGATGCTCCACCACCTGACGTTGCTGTTCATTGAGTTGAATTAAATGTGCAGGTGGGTCCTTTTTGGGCTGAGGGTCTTCAGGCGGTGCTGTCGGCGGTGCCGCCGGCAAAAGATTTAAATCCCGGCAAACCGGTGACGAGTCATTCGGAATTGCAACCCCGGCAAAAAGGTTTTGTTGACCCAGCAGTTGCTCGCGTTCATGAGCCTTGAACAGTTTTACCCGGCCATACTGGCCGTCATAGCCCGGAATGACATCGATTTCGTTGCGGCGCATGCGCCGAATGGCTTCGGCCAGCAGGGGAATCTGCGCTTTTTCGATCTTTTCGATTTCCATGAAATGTAAAATGCCAAACTCATTTCCCAGCTGCTCGACGGCATTTTGCCAGGCCTTTTTGACTTTCTTGGAATTGGCGCCCACCCTTAAAATTTCAGCAAAAATATGGGGCAGGGAAATGCAGCTTGAATAGTCGTGATGGTTGGCGGGTCTGCCTGCCGGGCGGCGGTCAGCCAGTTCTTCCACCCGGTACAGAACGCCCAGGGTCAGGGGTTTGCCGCACACCGGACATTTGCCGTCATGCTGCCTGGTTTCTTCCGGCTGCAGACTGATATTGCAGTTGCGGTGTCCGTCAAAGTGATACTTGCCTTCCTCGGGAAAAAACTCGAAGGTGGCCGGAAAAACCTCCGGATCCCCGCTGCGGATGGCAGCTTTGATACCGTCATAGGAAAGCTCGCAGTCGAGCAGGTTGGCCTCGCGGCCCAGATTGAAGGGTGAATGGGCGTCTGAATTGGAAACCAGGGTCAATCCATCCAGTGCCGACACCCGCCAGTTCATTGGAGGATCCGAGGAGAGGCCGGTTTCAACGGCAAAAATATGGGGGCTCAGATCTTCGAAACATTCTGCAATGGAATCAAAACCGGATTTGGATCCTAAAACCGAAAACCAGGGCGTCCAGATATGGGCCGGTATCAGATAGGCGTCAGATGAAGTTTCCAGCAGAATTTCCAGTAAATTACGGGCATCCAGTCCCAGAATGGGCCGGCCGTCGGATTGAATGTTGCCGATACGCTCCAGCCGGTCGTTGAATTTTTCAGCCACCTCCATATTCGGCACCAAAACCAGGTTGTGGTTTTTGCGCGTCTTTTCATTTTTTTTGTATATATTGCTGATTTCAGTAGATAATATAAAACGAACCTCTCCCCGGCAGGAATCAGGCACCTGTCGGTCACAGGCAGCGGCAATTTCGGATTTTAGCCTGAATAGTCCTGGCTCGGCGGGCTCCAGTTTTTCGCAAATTTCCGCAAACCAGGCCGGATGGGTAAAATCACCGGTTCCCACCACGGTCACGCCCTTGATCCGGGCGGCAATGTATAAATTTTCCAGGTCCAGGTTTTTGGCCGTTGCCCTTGAAAACTTCGAATGAACATGCAAATCGGCAATGATTTTCATGGAAGATCAAACAAATTATAATAAAGCCGCAAAACGGGAAAATTTTCTTGTAAAGGGGGCTTAAACACGCTATATATTTATTTTAATATCTTTTCAACACAATATATTGTATAATTGAGGTAAAGGGTCCAAGGTTTTGGGTTCAGGGTCATTAATAATCCCAGAGATTGCAACCCTCGAATTGTGAACCTGAAAAATTGTACCCGATTTTTTTCAATATGAGTATTTTATCCAGTTCTGTATCCATTACCCGCTATCGCGTCCAGGGTCAAATTGAGTCACCGGTGATGGAAACAATTGCTGATGGTTTAAATAATTATATAATCAAAGAGATAGACGATCAATCCACAGATCGAACCGCCGGTTGGACTTCATTTGCAAAACCGTTTCAGCCGGATTTCAGCGGTTCCTCTTTTGTGTATGGTCCTTATTTTATTTTTTCGCTGCGCATCGATAAAAAGAACATCCCTTCCAAGGTGATAAAAAAACAGTCGACCATGGAAGTTGAACGCCGTTTGATTAAAAGTGGTCGCCAGTTTTTGTCCAGAAGCGAAAAAAAACAAATTAAGGATCTTGTGATCAATGCCTTAAGCCTGCGCATTCCATCAACACCGAATGTCTATGACATTATATGGAATGTAGAGGCAAGCCAGCTGTGGTTTTTTTCCAATTTAAAAGCCGCCAACGAAGAACTGGAAACCATTTTTTCGCAATCCTTCAAACTGTCTTTGATCCGGATCTTCCCTTATACTGCGGCGGACCTGGGCTGCGAACTTTCAGATTCACAGCGTGATGACTTGCGGCAGTTGACACCAACCCGCTTTATTGCATAGGCTGAAAGGTTCAGGGTTCAACGTTCCAGGTTGTAAAAACCCAAAGGTACAAATATTAAATATGTTCTATCTTAACCTTTTGAGCCTTTGGCGCTCAGCTAAACCTTGAACCCTAAACCTGGAACTGCCCCTTCCCTAAAATAGTGGACACACCGAACAGCCAAGTTGTATAAGGAGATGGGAGGTGTGCGGAAATGGGAAAAAAATACGACAGAGAATTTAAAATTGAAGCTGTGCGTCTAGCCAGCGAGCCAGGCAATACAGCCGTGCAAGTTGAACGGGATCTGGGAATTGGCACGGGAGTCATTAGCCGGTGGAAGCGACAACTTCGCCAAGATGGCGATAATGCATTCCCTGGCAAAGGCCATCTAAAGCCCGAGGATGAGCAACTGCGTCGTTTACAACGGGAAAACGAGCGTCTGCGCCGGGAGCGCGATATCTTAAAAAAAGCCGTGGCCATCTTCTCAGAGGACCCGAATCGGTATTCGGGTTCATAAGCGAGCACCGCACTGTTTGGAGTGTAGCGGAGATGTGCCGAGCCCTTGAGGTGTCTCGCAGTGGTTTTTATCGTTGGTACAAGCAGCCTGAAAGCCGGCGCCAGATTGAAAACAGGCGCCTTGATGCCCACATAAAGGCG
>CAZGNV010000006.1:0-99043 GCA_964527835.1 uncultured Desulfosarcinaceae bacterium
CGAAAACTCTATCGGACTGGTTTATTGAGCCCCACTTTTTACGGGGCCATCAAAACTGACAAATTTGTATATTTTAGGCGCTAAATATTACAATTTTGTATTGCATGCATCTTATGACAATTGTAGTGTTTACCTTATTGCACTGAAATAACAGAAAATCTGAATTCTGGCACACCTGTTGCTCTGTGATTGTTGTTTTCGTTGCCTTTATTCGGAAATTGATTCCATGTCCATGCCACTGCCGATCAAGCCGGCCGGTTCAGCCGGGCCGGCACTGAAACAGCAAATCGAAGCCCTGGTTGCACGCCTGATGAAAGGCCGGCTGCCGGATTTTCTCCTGCAGCATGCCCGGCTGATCGATGACTATTTTCGCAATGCGTTTGCGGCCAGCCGGGTGGGCCCTGCGCTGGGCATCGATAAAAACCCCTATGCCATCATTGCCCTGGGCGGGTACGGGCGTCAGGAACAGTGTGTGCATTCGGACGTGGACCTGCTTTTGCTTTTCGAAAAAAAGGTGCCGGCCCGGGCCGATGACCTGGTGCGCGAGGTCATCTATCCCTTGTGGGATCTGGGCATGGATGTGGGCTACGCCACCCGCTCGATGAAGGACTGCCTGCTGCGGGCTGGCCGGGATTTCGATGTTCTGACGCCGCTGCTCGATGCGCGTTTCATCTGCGGAATGTCGCCGTTGTACACCCGCCTGATGGAGCAACTGCGCAACGATGTGATCGCTTCGCGCAGCCGGGCGGTTGTCGACTGGCTGGTGCAGCGCAATGTCCGGCGGCATGAGGAATTCGGGGATTCCGCGGCGAGGCTGGAGCCGAATATAAAAGAGGGGCTGGGGGGGTTGCGCGATTATCACACCATGCTGTGGATCGCGCGCATCGAATTCAACCTGCAGCACATCAGCGACCTGCTGTATCTGGGGCGCCTGTCGGATGACGAATACCGGCAGTTGTCAAATGCACTGCAATTTATCTGGCACGTGCGCAATCATCTGCATTGTCTGAGCGGCCGCAAGCTGGATCAGCTGCGATTCGAAAACCAGCTCGAACTGGCCGGAATACTCAACTACAAAGAGAAGGGCGGCCAGCAGCCGGTCGAGCGTTTCATGGCCGAACTGCATGGGTGGATGGAATTTTTACGCCAGCAACTGGTGATATTCCTGTACGAACTGGGGCTGGAAAAAGCGCGGCGCCGGCGGCGCCGGCCCCGCAAGGAAACCCGTGTTGACGGGCTGGAGGTTGTCCGGGGAGGAATGCTCAATTTCGCAAGTCCTGAAAAAATTATCAAATCACCGGGCCTGCTCATGGAGATCTTTGTCGAAAGCGCCCGGCTGAAAATTCCGCTCGCTGCGGAGGCCAGGCGCCTGGTCAGGGAGTTTTTATATCTGGTCAACAAAAAATTTCAATCCTCGCCGGCCCTTCGCGAAGCGTTCGAAAAAATCCTGGTGGTTGCCGACCCCCAATTCGATGTGCTCAAGGAGATGCTCAACACGGGTTTTCTGGTGCGCTATATTCCTGCGTTCGCCGCTATTGCCGATCGCATCCAGTATGATGAATACCACCTTTATCCGGTGGATCGCCACTGCCTGCGCACCGTTGCAACCCTGAAACAATTCCGTTCCGCCCAAAAGGGCCACCCCTTGCGGCTGTATGAGAAAATTTGCCGGGAGCTTAAAAACAAGCAGCTGCTGCTGTGGGCGGCGCTGCTGCATGACATCGGCAAAGGCGGGGCGATAGAAAATCACGCGGCCAAGGGGGCGGCCATCGCGCAGCGGGTGCTGATCGACAAGGCAATGGATCCGCAGCACGCCGATACGGTCGCCTTTCTGGTCAAGGAGCACCTGCTGTTGATAAAAACCGCCACCCGCAGGGACATTCAGGACGAACAGACCGCCATTGCCTGCGCCCGCAGGGTCGGGGATGTGCAGCGTCTGAAAATGCTCTACCTGTTGACGGTGGCCGATTCCATGTCCACCGGGCCCATGGCCTGGAACGACTGGGTGGCAACGCTGCTGCGCGATTTTTTCCTGCGGGTGTTAAATGTGCTTGAAAAAGGAGAGCTGGCGACCCGCGAAGCCGTTGAGATCGTCACCGGGAAAAAAGAAAAACTGATCGCTGCCGTTTCATCGACGCCAAAACGGCAGCAGCTGCAGGCCCTGATCGACGTCATGGCGCCGCGTTATCTGCTGTACACGCCTGTCGAAGAGATCCGCGAACATGTAAAACTGGTGCAGCAGCTGGGCCGGGCCGCCTTTGTCTGGGCCATTAAGCATCTGCCGGATACCGGCACCCGTACGGTCACCATCTGCACCCACGACCGGCCGGGACTGATGGCCAAAATTGCCGGCGTGTTCACCCTCAACAACATCAATATTCTGGATGTCCAGGTGTTCACCTGGCGCAACCAGATCGCCCTGGATATTTTCAAGGTCAAACCGCCGCCGGACCTGTTGCTGGAAAATGAAAAGTGGGATCATGCAAGGCAGCAGCTGGCCGACGCGCTGTCCGGCAAACTGGATCCGGCCAAAGCCCTGGACAGCAAGCTGGCCTCTGGCCGGATGCCGAAACGGCGCCTGCCCAAAAAGCCGCACCGCGTGAGAGTGGACAACCGCAGTTCGAGTTTTTTTACCATTGTTGACGTGGTCACCTATGACTTTCCCGGCCTCTTGTACCGCATCACCGATGCGCTGTTTCAATGCCACTTGAATATCTGGCTGGCCAAGATCGCCACCAAAGCCGACCAGGTGGTGGATGTTTTTTATGTCCGGGACCTCAATGGGCAAAAGGCGGACAGCCCCGAGCAGGTGGCTGCCATCCAGGCGGCCATCCTCGAACGGCTGCCGGCCATTGAATGATTTGATGATCGCCAAGGAGAATTCATGAAATTGAAACCACTGCCGCTGGTGATGCTGTTTTGCCTGGTGCCCTTTTCCCCGGCCATGGCCTCCGGGGGTCTTGATTCGGGGGCCACGGCCTGGATGATGGTTTCCACCGCACTGGTGATGATTATGACACCAGCGGGGCTGGCGTTGTTTTATGGCGGCATGTGCCGCTATAAAAACCTTTTGAACACCCTGGCGATGACTTTCGTCTCCTACTGCCTGGCCAGTGTCATCTGGGTGATCTGGGGCTACAGCCTGGCTTTCGGACCCGACAAAGCCGGTCTGATCGGCGCACCGGCCCACCTGCTGCTGGCCGGAATCAATGTCAACAGCCTCACCGGAAGCATCCCGACTTACGTGTTCGTGATGTTTCAAATGACCTTTGCCGGCATAACGGTGGCCCTGGTGCTCGGCGCCATCGTGGATCGCATGAAATTTTCCGCCTGGATCGTCTTCACGGTTTTGTGGCTGACATGCATTTATGCCCCCATTGCCCATTGGGTCTGGGGCGGGGGCTGGATGAGCAAAATGGGCGCCCTGGATTTTGCCGGGGGCAACGTCGTGCACATCAACGCCGGTGTTGCCGGGCTGGTGGCCATCACCCCCGCGGCCGGATATGTGAACCTGACCGCGGCGCTGGTCATCGGAATGGTGGCCGGACTGCTGGGCTTTTACAGTGTCACCGCGATCAAGCCGCGGCTGGGCTACGACGATTCGCTGGATGCGTTCGGGGTTCACGGCATCTGCGGCATCTGGGGGGCGCTGGCCACCGGACTGTTTGCCAATCCGGCGGTCAACGCCAGTGCCGCCGGACTGTTTTACGGCAACCCCGGCCAGCTCGCAATCCAGGCGATTTCCATTGCGGCCACCGCCGGGTTTACCGCCCTCGGCACCCTGGCGGTCATTTTGCTGACCCGCCTGATAACCGGTGGCCTGCGGGTGCAGCCGGAAAATGAAATTGAGGGTCTCGACAGTTCCGTGCATGGGGAGAGGGCTTTCGAGCTTCAGTAAAAGGATCGAACAGGAGGTGACAACATGAAAAAGATTGAGGCGATCATCAAACCCTTCAAGCTGGATGACGTCAAAGAAGCGCTGAATGAAGTCGGCATCCAGGGAATGACGATCTGCGAGGTCAAGGGCTACGGGCGGCAGAAGGGCCACAAGGAGATTTATCGCGGGGCCGAATACGTGGTGGATTTTATCCCCAAAATAAAAATCGAAATTGTGGTCGATGACCAGCGCGTCGATGAGGTGATGCTGACCATCCAGCAGGCGGCCAACACCGGCAAAATCGGCGACGGCAAGATTTTCGTGCTGCCCGTGGAGCAGGCGCTGCGGGTGAGAACCGGAGAGACGGGCACCGATGCAATCTAGCGCAAAAGGCAAAGCGTTTCGAACGTGGAAGTCGGAATTAAAAGAAAAGAGCACCAATGAAAGCCAGCAGTTGACTGGCAAAACAATATAAAAGGTTCAATCCTTTTATCCCAATCATCTTTATCCTATTCAACCATTAACAGGAGGAAGTAAACATGACACCCAAAGAAGTACTGGAGATGGCAAAGGAAAATGGGGCCAAACTGGTGGACCTGCGTTTCATGGATTTTCCGGGATTGTGGCAGCATTTCAGCGTGCCCCTCGGGGAGCTGGAAGAATCCAGTTTTGAAGACGGCTTCGGCTTTGACGGTTCGAGCATCCGCGGCTGGCAGCCCATTCACGCCAGCGATATGCTGGTCATTCCCGATGCGGCCACCGCCAAAATGGACCCTTTTTACGCGACCCCCACCCTGGTGCTGATCTGCGATATTGTCGATCCGCTCACCCGGGAGCCATATAGCCGGGATCCGCGCAACATCACCCGCAAGGCCGAGGCCTACCTGAAAAGCACCGGCATCGGCGATACGGCCTATTTCGGCCCGGAAGCCGAATTTTTCATTTTTGATGATATCCGTTTTGACTCTTCGCGCTTCGGTGCCTTTTACGAGATCGACTCCATCGAGGGCACCTGGAACAGCGGCCGCGACGAGGGACCCAACCTGGGCTACAAACCGCGGCACAAGGAAGGCTATTTCCCGGTGCCGCCGACGGACAAGTTCCAGGACCTGCGCTCCGAGATGGTGCTGACCCTTGAAAGCCTGGGCATCGACGTGGAGGCCCAGCATCACGAGGTGGCCACCGCCGGCCAGGCTGAAATCGACATGCGTTTCAAACCGCTGCTGCAGATGGCCGACCAGCTCATGTGGTTCAAGTATGTTCTCAAAAATGTCGCCTACCGCGCCAACCACACGGTCACCTTCATGCCCAAGCCGATTTTTGAGGACAACGGCACCGGCATGCACACCCACATCAGCATCTGGAAAGAAGGCCAGCCGCTGTTTGCCGGCGACAAGTATGCCGGCGTGTCCCAGGAGGCGCTGTTTGCCATCGGCGGAATTTTAAAGCACTGCCGGGCCCTGTGCGCCTTTACCAACCCGACCACCAATTCCTACAAGCGGCTGGTGCCGGGATTCGAGGCCCCGGTGAACCTGGCCTACTCCAGTCGCAACCGCAGTGCCGCCCTGCGCATCCCCATGTACTCGACTTCTCCCAAGGCCAAGCGTATCGAGTTCAGAACCCCGGATCCGTCGTGCAACGGATATCTGGCCTTTTCGGCCATGCTGATGGCGGTCCTCGACGGCATCCAGAACAAGATCGATCCGGGAGATCCCCTGGACAAGGACATCTACAACCTGCCGCCGGAAGAGTTGGCCGAAATTCCCTCGGCCCCCGGCTCCCTGGAGGAATCCCTGGAAGCGCTGAAAGCCGATCACCAGTTTCTCTTAAAGGGCGATGTTTTCACCCAGGATGCCATCGACATGTGGATTGATTATAAAATCGAAAACGAGGTCAACGACATCAAGCTGCGGCCGCATCCCCATGAGTTTTACCTCTACTATGACATCTAATCCGGCAAAAAAGCGGCCGCCCGTTCAACGGGCGGCCGCTTTTTACATCGACTATAAAATGAGACTGCGCCGCAAAAAGTCATTTTCGAGCGACTTCATTAAATGTGATAACCCCCACAAAAACTGCCCGATTGTTTTCAGCGGTAGTGGCGGTAGTCCACACCGTATTTGCCGGCCTTGTATGCGAATTTGCGCACCGTGGTCTTGAGGATCCTGGCCGCCGCCGTGATGTTGCCGCGGGTGTTCTTCAGCGCATCGATGATCATCTCCTTTTCCAGGCCGGCCACCGCGTCATCCAGCGACAGAGCCGGCACGGTGCCGGATTCCTTGCCGGTCTGCAAAGTCGGCGGCAGGTGGTAGCTGTGGATGACGCCTTCCTCGCACAGCAGCACGGCCCGTTCGATGCAGTTTTCCAATTCCCGGACGTTGCCCGGCCAGTGATACTCCATGAGCATGTCGATGGCCGGCGTGGAAAAGCGCTTAATGTTTTTGCGGTTTTGGCGGGCGTATTTTTCCAGGAAAAAATCAGCCAGCAGCAGGATGTCGGTTTTGCGTTCGCGCAGCGGCGGCAGGTAGATGGGAAACACGTTGAGCCGGTAATACAGATCGCCGCGGAAGGTTTCATCCGCCACGGCGCGCTCCAGGTTTTTGTTGGTGGCGGCGATAATGCGCACGTCGGTTTTGAGCGTCCGCTGCCCTCCCACCCGCTCGAATTCTTTTTCCTGCAGGATGCGCAGCAGGTTGGCCTGGACATCAAGTCCCAGGGAGCCGATTTCATCCAGGAAGATGGTTCCCTTGTGGGCGAGTTCGAACTTGCCGATTTTTTGTTTGATGGCCCCGGTAAAAGCCCCCTTTTCATGGCCGAACAGCTCGCTTTCAATCAAGGTGGCCGGCAGCGCGGCGCAGTTGACTTTGACAAAGGCCTTTTTTTCCCGCAGGCTGTTGTAGTGGATGGAGTTGGCCACTAGCTCCTTGCCGGTGCCGCTTTCCCCCCGGATCAAAACGGTGGCGTTGCTTTTGGACACCTGGGAGACCATCTGGAAGACTTCGCGCATCTTGTTGCTGTTGCCGATAATGTTGCGGATGCTGTATCTGTCTTTGAGCACGTTTTGCAGGCGCCGGTTTTCCTCCCGCAGCCGTTCTTTTTCCATGCGGATGGTCTCCAGCTTGATGACGTGGCCGGCGATCATGGCGGCAATCACTGCCAGCAGCTTTTCCCCTTTTTGCAAAGGATAAGAGGCGTCAAAGAGCCGGTCGACACTGAGGGCGCCGATTACTTGCCGGCCCTTTTTGACGGGCACGCAGATAAACGACAGGTCCCGGCCGCGGTGTTTTTTGCGCGAGCCGGTGCGGTCCAGAAAAAGCGGCTCTTCACTGATTTTGGCGATGGCCACCGCCTTGCCGGTTTCAATCACCTTGCCGGTAACGCCTTCTCCCAGCTTGTATTTTACCCGCCGCATGGCATTGGAAGTCAGCCCGTGGGCCACTTCGATGTTTATCTCGTTGCGCACGGGATCCAAAATTGTTATGGTTCCACGAACCATGTTCATGGAGCGCGAGAGGATGTCCAGCACCCGGTAAAGGGAGTTTTTCAGGTCCAACTGCTCGTTGAGCGCCCGGGTGATTTCATACAGCAGGGTGATTTCGTCGACAGGTTTCATGGTTGAAATTTTGCCTAAAAGACTTGAATGGCGCTTAAAGTTGACTTTTCCCTGATGGGCTAAAACGCAAACAATTTCGTTGCCCATAGGCTGCCGCTGGCGGCAGAAACAAGCTTTTTACGGTGTCGTCTTAAAATAAATCACGAATCCGTTGGGTTTCAATAAGGTTAATACAATTTTGTAACATAACAAAATTGTAAATTATAGCAAGACATAAATCGAGCGATGATTTTACACATCGACATGGACGCCTTCTATGCCTCGGTGGAACAGCTGGACAACCCGTGGTTGAAGGGCAAATGCGTGATCGTGGGAGGAACTTCCGGCCGGGGGGTGGTTTCGGCGGCCAGCTACGAGGCCCGAAGATTCGGGATCCGATCGGCCATGCCCATCTTCCAGGCCCGGGAAAAATGCCCCGAAGCCGTATTTGTGGCGCCGCGCATGGCCCGCTACAAGGAAGTTTCACGCCAGGTCATGGCCATTTTGCGGCGCTTTTCACCCCTGGTGGAGGTGGTTTCCATCGACGAGGCTTACCTGGATATAGCCGGCTGCGGCAAATTGTACGGTGATGCCCGGGCGATGGCCGCGGCAATTAAAGCCGAGATTCAAGCCAGCCTGCGGCTGACCTGCTCGGTGGGGGGCGCCCCCTTGCGGTTTCTGGCCAAGATCGCCTCTGACATGGACAAACCCGACGGGTTGACCATCATCGAAGCCGAGGCGGTGGCCTCTTTTATTGAAACCCTGGCAGTTCAAAAGGTGCCCGGGGTGGGCCGCAAAACCTTTGGCCTGCTTGAGCGGATGGGCATCCGCACCCTGGGGGATGTCCAGAAATTTCCGCAGGAAATACTGCTGCAGCGGCTGGGAAAATTCGGACTGCGCCTGATCGAGCTTTCCGCCGGCCGGGATCGGGAGACGGTGATGCCGGCTGCGGCGCCCAAATCTGTGAGCAGTGAGCGAACCCTGGCCGCCGACACCCGTGACAAACACTTGCTGGGCAAGCATCTTTTGCAGCAGTCCGCGGAAGTCGCCCGCCAGCTCAGAAAGGCCGGCCTGAGGGCCCGGACCATCACCCTGAAGATCAAGCATGCGGATTTTACGCAACACACGCGCAGCAAAACCATTGACCGGCCCACGCGTTCGTCGGAAACCATATACCGCCATGCGCTCGGGTTGCTTGAAAATTATCGCAGCACCCGGAAAATACGGCTGATCGGAGTGGGGGCTTCTGGGTTGACCCCGGACGATGCGCCAATGCAGATGGAGCTGTTCGGCTCAGTGGGTGAAGCCGACACGACCTGGGAAACGGTCGATAAAACCGTGGAGCAGATTACCCGCAAATTCGGTCCGGATGCCGTCAAGCGGGCGATCTTTTCCGAGGATACAGAACCCTAGTTTTTTGTGCGGTTTTTCGAAAGGGCGAATTGGCCCCGCGCAGTATGCATTTTGGCCTCGCTTTCTGTGTCCATTTGGGGCGCCAGCGCAGCGGTGGGCTAAATTGCAAGAACTCGGCGCGTTGCGCCTCAAACAGCTTGCAATTCTTAACGCCCGCCGCTTCGCTGGCTTTGCTCCCCAAATGGACAATGACGCTCAACCAAAACGCATACTGCGCTAGATGGGTAGTCGTCTGCCCGGATTTATAAAGAGCTTGCCGAACTTAAACGGAGAATCAAACGCAATGCATGTTTTTGGATCCAACGAACTGGCAAAGGAGGTTTTTAAGGCGGATTTGTGCATCGGCTGCGGTGCCTGCATCAATTTGTGTCCCTATTATAAAACCTGGCGGGGCAAAACCGCCCGGCTGTTTGCCTGCGATCTCGTGCAGGGACGCTGCCATGCCTATTGCCCCAAGGCCGAAGTGGACCTGGACGAGCTGTCGAGGAAAATTTGGCGGACAGCCTATGACGGCAGCCCCCTGGGAAACCACCGCCAGGTGATGGCCGCCCGCGCCGGGGCAAAGATGCCCCCCGGGGCGTTTCAGGCCGGCGGCACCGTATCGGCCCTGATCAGCGTGGCGCTGAAATACAGGTTTATTGAGGCTGCGGCGCTCACCGACCGCCGGGGGCTGACGCCGGTTGCCCGGCTGGTACCGGACTGGCGGCAGGTTGTCAACTATGCCGGCACCAAGCTGATGGCTGCCCCGACCCTGGCGGCTGTAAACGAGGCGGTGCGGCAGGGCCGCAGTGGTTTGGGGGTGGTGGGAACTGCCTGCCAGATGACGGCCGTCGCCCAGATGCGCACCAACCCGCTGGAAGAAGACGGATTCAGCGACTGCATTGCGCTGGCCGTGGGGCTGTTCTGCAACTGGGCGCTGGATACCCGTCTACTTGAGCAGGTGCTGTCCGCCGAGGTTGACATTGCGGATATTCGCGGCATGGATGTGCCGCCGCCGCCGGCGGACATCCTGGTTCTGACAACTGCCGCCGGCAAGGTGGAAATACCGCTTTCCCGGATCAAACCCGTCATTGCCCAGAGCTGCTTTATCTGCCCGGACATGACCGCCGAGTTTGCCGATGTCTCGGTGGGAATGTTTGAGGGGCGCCCGGGATGGAACACGGTCATTGTCCGTTCGGAAAAGGGTGCTGAATTGATTGCCAGGGCCTGTGACGAAAACTACCTGCAGACCGAGGCGCTGCCGAAAGAAAATATCGCCCGGCTCACGGTCGCGGCTGCCGAAAAAAAAGCCCGGGCGCTGCGGATGCTGATGCGGCACAACCTGCTCAACACGCCGGACGGCCGGCATGCAGCGGTGAGGATGCCGGCTGAAATCGTTGCAAGGATTCTGAGGGATTAACTTAAGGTCGAAAAATCGGAATCGATCGTGGCCGCCCCATGATATTTTCTTTCAACCGGTATGAAACCATGACGTAGCAGCGTGCCCATTGTTTGGGATGAGGCGCTATCTCGGTTAACTTGAATCGGTTCCGTGCCATTCATCCCAAACAAGGGACACTGTGAAAATAAGGAGTTGCTGAGAATCATACCGGTTTTCAGAAAACACCATGCGCCGGCCAATTCACATCTAATTTTTATAACTGACATGCACGCGGCAATCTGCATGCAAACTGGAGTGATGATGTCAATTCTAATCGAAGGCAGAAGCGCAACGCAGCACCTGCTCATGGGCAACGAGGCCATCGCCCGGGGGGCGCTGGAAGCCGGGGTGCACGTGGCTGCGGGGTATCCGGGAACGCCCTCATCGGAGATTATCGAAAGCCTGGCAAAGGTCAGCGCAGCGCGCAACCTGTATGTCGAATGGTCCGTCAATGAAAAAGTGGCCATGGAAGTCACTGCCGCCGCTTCATTTGCCGGCCTGCGCTCGCTGTGCGTCATGAAGCAAAACGGCGTAAACGTGGCTTCCGATTTTTTGCTGCACCTGGCCGGCTCCGGCACCCGGGCCGGCATGGTGATCGTCCCGTGCGATGACCCGGGGGCGCTTTCCAGCGCCAACGAGGGCGAATCGCGGCATTTTGCCAGGCTGGTGGAAATTCCCCTGCTGGAGCCGGGCGATTTCCAGCAGGCCAAGGATATGGTCAAATGGGCCTTTGTGCTTTCCGAACAGATCCGCATTCCGGTCATGGTGCGCAGTGTCACCCGGCTGTCCCATGCCAGCGGCAACGTGGTTTTCGGCGACCTGCCTCCTGTTGACGCCAAGGCTTACTTCAAGCACGATGGCCCGCCCCTGGATCCCATGGAAGGGGTGATGCTCAGCTATCCGGTGGCACTCAAACACCGCAGTCTGCAGGACAAGCTGCAACAGGCCATTGCCCTGTTTGAGCAGTCGCCGTTTAACACCTATGAGGGACCGGAAAATCCGGAGCTGATGATCATCACCAGCAGTGCCTGCTGCCTGTACAGCACGGAAGCCATCGAGCTGCTGGGACTGCAAGATCGGGTGGGGCTGCTGAAGCTTGCGACCACCTGGCCCCTGCCGCCGCAGCTGATGGAAAAGCACCTGTCGCGCACGGACAAAATCCTGGTGGTCGAAGAAGTGATTCGCTTTCTGGAAGATGAAGTCAAGGTTCTGGCCGCTGAACTGGCTCCCAGAATCGGCGGCAAGACTTTTTTCGGCAAAAAAGACGGGCTGCTGCCTTCGGTGGGGGAATTGAACCCGGATCGGGTCGCCGGCGCCCTGGCCAAAATTTTTCAGCTGGATTATGAACCGGTGCCGCCAAGCTACGCCGCCCGGGCCGCCGCTCTGGCCGCCAAAGCACCTGCGAGGGACCTGACTTTCTGCCCGGGATGCCCCCACCGCGCTTCTTTTTGGACCATTCACAACGTGCTGGAAATGGACAACCGGCAGGGGTTTGTCTGCGGGGATATCGGCTGCTATTCATTGGCCATGCTGCCTTCCGGCTTCAGTACCCTCAAGACCCTGCATTCCATGGGATCGGGAACCGGCCTGGCATGCGGATTCGGCAAACTGAAGGCTTTCGGCATGGACCAGCCGGTACTGGCGGTCTGCGGCGATTCCACCTTTTTTCACGCCGTGCTGCCGGCCCTGGTCAATGCGGTGCACCAGCAATCCGATATCACGCTCATTGTGCTGGACAACAGCGGCACCGCCATGACGGGCTTTCAGCCCCATCCGGGCCGGCCCGTGGATGCGGCTGGCAATCCGGCGCCGCAGATCGACATCGTCGCGGTGTGCGAGGCCATCGGGGCGCGGGTGCGGACCTGCGATCCGTTCGACCTGCAGCGCAGCGAACAGATCCTGCTGGAAATGCTGGCCGACACCTCCGGGGTCAAGGTGCTGGTGTTCAGACAGATCTGCGCCCTGAGCCCGGAGAAAAAAGCCAAAAAAATGTTTGCCATGCGGGTGGATGCAAGCAGCTGCCTGGGGCAGGACTGCGGCTGCAACCGGCTGTGCACCCGGATATTCAAATGCCCGGGATTAAACTGGGATGCGGCTGCCGGGGTGGCCCGCATTGACGAAGTCATCTGTGCCGGCTGCGGCGTATGCGCCTCCATCTGCCCGGCGGGTGCCATCAGCAAAGAGGAGGTGGATTGAGCCATGCAGCAGGCAATCCTGGCAAGTGATCCCTATAATATCATTATCACCGGTGTGGGCGGACAGGGCAACGTGATGGCCTCCCGCGTGCTGGGCAACATGCTGTGCGAGCGGGGGTTCAAAGTCACCATCGGCGAGACCTTTGGCGCCTCCCAGCGGGGGGGCTCGGTGATGAGTCACCTGCGCATCTCACGTCAGAGCGCCTGGTCGCCCCAGGTCCCCTTGGCAAGAGCCCACGTGGTGGTGGCCCTGGAGCCCATCGAGGCGTTGCGGGTGCTCATGGTTTACGGCAACCCCGAAACCCGGGTCTTGTGCAATACCCGCCCCATCCAGCCGGTGGCCGTGATCTGCGGCGATGCGGCCTATCCGGATGGGACTCAAATCCGACAGGCCATCGGGGAGTTGACCTCCCATGCCTGGTTTGTGGATGCCACCGAGGCGGCCGTCAAACTTGGCAATCCCATCTTTGGCAACATTATGATGATCGGCGCCCTGGCGGTCATGGGGGAGCTTCCCATCGGGCGCGCGGATTTTAAAACCGTGATTGCCAGAACCATGGATGCCGACAAGGTGTCGGCCAACCTGGCGGCCTATGATATGGGCGTTGACATGGTCGGGGTCCAGGATTGATGAAAAAAACGCGGATTGCAGCCCCTGCGGCCGGGTTTCAGGTTGCGGCTCAACCGGCTATCCGGTGCGCTTCTATTTATTGTCTCCACGCTTCCAGGTTGCGCACCTATCCGCCGTCGGAATTCTCGGAGTGCACAATGACATAGCCGATTTCAACCGGCCCGTGCACTCCCTGGACCCTGACCAGTTCGATGTCGGCGGTGGCGCTGGGACCCGAAATAAAGTTTATGGAGGCGGGCAGTCCTTCTTTTAAATGCTTGCGGATGCATTCCATGGCCTGGGTGAGACGGGGCCGGATAATTTCTTCGGCCACGATGATGACCGTGGTGGTGGGCAGGAGGGTCACCGCGCGGCCGCAGCCTTCGTGGCTGAACAGCATCACGCTGGCCGTTTCGGCCAGCGCCAGTGTGGCCACGGCAACTCCCACGGCTGCTTTTTCCGCCATTTGAATGTTTTCTTCCCGGGACAGGGTGACATCCCAGCAATCCACGTTGCCAAAATGTTTTCCCAACGCTGCGGTGGTTTTTTCCCGGCCAAGGAGAGGATCGTCGGCCAAAAGCACGGGACCCTTTGCGTTGAGTTCGGCTATGGCCTCTTTGAGGGTTTCGTTCATGCCCTCCCGCCGGCATTCAAACACGTGGATGCCCAGGGCCAGCGCATTGGCCGCAAAGGTTTTGCGCAAGTCTACCACTGAAGCGCCCTGCATATAGCTGTGATGCACATCCGAAGGCAGTTCCAGGGAGGTGGGCATCCGGGGGACCTGGCTGTGACCGAGACTGCCGGCGATACGATTGATGAAGGTTTGCTTTCCCACAGTCATGGCGTTTTACTTTCCGCTGCGGTGTTGGCGATACCAGTCGCGAAAGCGCCGGGCGGCCACCCGGGGCAGCTCCCGTGATCCATGCCACTGCCCGAGAGGGCCAATTCTGGGCGCTGAATTGACGCAGGGGGCCAGTTTCGTCAATCCGTTGTATAGAACGCGGTTGCCGATGACTTCCCCGTAGCCTCCCATCAGCAAGCTTTCTGTCCGGCTCACAAGCCGTTTTTCCTCGGCAATGATGCGGCGGTGCAACCGGATGGATTCATACAGCGGCACCCTGACGGGGCACACGTCATTGCAGGCGCTGCAAAGGGAGCAGATCTGGACGATTTCCTTGAACTGCTCGTATCCTGCCATAACGGGCACCAGGGCCAGCCCGAGGGGACCCGGATACAGGGACCCGTACCCGTGTCCGCTGATATGGCGGTATGCCGGGCATTCCAGCATGCAGGTGCCGCAGCGGATGCAGCGCAGCACTTCCCGGAAAGGGCTGCCCAGCACCTTGGAGCGGCCGTTGTCCACGACAATGATGTGCAGCTGCGCCGGGCCGTCGCGGTCCTGCCGGCTCCGGGGGCCGGTGATGAGGGTGACATAGGTGGTGATTTTGGAGCCCACGGCGCTGCGGGCCAGCAGGCTTAAGACAATGTCCAGTTCGACAAAGGTGGGCACCAGCCGCTCCAGGCCCATGAAAACGATCTGGGTTTGCGGCACGGTGGTCACGAAGCGGCCGTTGCCCTCGTTGGTCACCAGGGTGACGGTGCCCGATTCGGCCACACCGAAATTGCAGCCGGTAATGCCGATGTCGGCTTCCATGAAATCCCTGCGGATCAGGCCGCGCACAAATCTTGTCATGTTTTCCGGTTGATTATCGCCGTCGTATCCCTTTTTTTCGGCCAGCAGGCGGCGAATCCTGTCACGATTTTTATGCAGGGCCGGCACCACGATATGGGACGGTTTATCGTAATCATCGATTTGCAGCAGATACTCGCCCAGGTCCGTTTCCACCACCTGGATGCCGGCAGCCTCCAGGGTGGCGTTCAGCCCTACCTCCTCGGTAACCATGGATTTGGACTTCACCGCCTTGGCTGCTTTTTGTCCTTGGCAGATTTCCAGGGCTCGCTCGGCCGCATCCTTTGCGGTGAGGGCGAAATGCACCGTGGCTCCGGCCTTTTCAGCCTGGACGGTGAACTGTTGCAGGTAGTAATCCAGGTTTTCCAGCACATGACTTCGTACCGCCGCGCCGAGCTCACGCCATTGCTGGTAATGGCCGAGTTCTTCGAAAACCTCAAGGCGCTTTTGGTTGAGCAGGTCCTGGGCCCTGGCGATGGCCGAGCGTTTAAAGCGCTCGTTGAGTTCTGTTGCCAGGCGTTTTTGCAGTGGAAGCGTGCTTGTTCGGATACTCATTTGTTTTCTACCAGCACGTTGGCAATATGCAGCACTTTGATTTTGAGTCCCAGCCGCCGGATGCGTCCTTCGATGTTCATCAGGCAACCGGCGTCGGCCCCGATGAGGTAATCCACCCCGGCTGTGGCGATGTTGTCCACTTTTTCCGCCACCATGGCACCGCTCAAAGCCCCCAGTTTTACGGAAAACGTGCCGCCGAACCCGCAGCATTTGTCCTGGCCTTCAAATGATACCAGCTCAAGGCCCTGAACACGGGCAAGCAGTTGCAAAGGCGGCTCCTTTACACCGAGCAGCCGCGTCAGGTGGCAGGAAGGATGATAGGCGGCCCTGCCTTCCAGGCGGGCTCCCACATCGGCAACCCGCAGCACGTTGACGATAAAATCGGTGAGCTCCCAGGTCTTGGGGGCCAGCCGCCGGGCCAGGGGTTCCCAGTAAGGATCCCCGCTGAACAGCTCGGGATACTCGCGGACCTGCAGAATGCACGATCCGCTGGGGGCCACCACGTAGTCGCAATCGTCCTCGAGCAAGGCCTCCGTGAGCAGGTGCATGCTTTTTCTGGCCTTTTCCAGAAATCCCGCATTGAGAAGGGGTTGGCCGCAGCAAATTTGCCTTGGGCAGAAGCTGACGGCACAGCCCAGTTTTTCGAGCAGCTGCACCGCGTGTATCCCGATGGCCGGGTAAATGTTGTCCACAAGGCAGGTGGAGAAAAAAGAAACTCGGATCATGATGCTTGATTACGAAAAAAAGGGCAAAAGTGCAACCTCTTTTGGGCCGTCATTGACCAGCGAACCGTGTTTTGTTATTTGAAGCTTATTCATTTCCGTTCGTTTGACGTTTCTAATATGTTGGACTGCATCTGAATTTGAGATACCCTGAAACAGCTCCCGAAAAGGGTTGGTGTCGCTCGAAAATGACTTTTTACAATTTTATCATTATTAAAATGACGGCCACTCTGACTGCCTGTATTACGGGCATCGACATGGTCCGGGAATTGGAGCGATGAAAAAAAAACGCGGATTGCAGCCCGCGCACCCGGGTTTCAGGCGCCGCTATGCGGATTGTTTTGAATTTGTTCCCATCGGCTATTTCATCTTTGATTCCACCGGGATCATCGTCGATGTCAATCCTGCCGGTGCCCGGCTGCTGTCAGCCGAGCGCCAGCAGATGCTCCAGCGACCTTTTGCTGAATTTATCCACCGGCAGTCGCAAGCCGTTTTTGTCGACCACCGCAAGCGGGTGCTGCAAACCGGGCAGCTGCAGACCTGTGATGTGCAGCTGGCGCAACCCGCTGAAAATCATGTCTGGCTGTACCTGGAAAGCCTGGCAGTTCAAGCAGCGGGACAGCCGCAGCTGCAGATTCGGTCGGTGGTCAAAGATTTTACCGCCTGCAAACAGATTGAAATCACCCTGCGCAAAACCCGCAATGAGCTGGAACAGCGGGTCGCCAGGCGGACGGTCGAACTCGAGGAAAGCAACCGGCAGTTGCGGCGAAAAATTTCCGAATGGGAACAGGCCCAGGCGGCCCTGCGCGAGTCGAGCAGGGAGCTGCGGATTTTGTCCAACCAGCTGCTATCGGCGCAGGAAAAAGAACGCAAGCGCATCGCCCGGGAGCTGCACGACGGCATCGGCCAGGCCCTGAGCGCCATCAAATTCAGTGTCGAAAGCTCCCTGAACCGAATGGGCAAGGATGCCGACCGGCCGGAAGTCCAAGCGCTGCAGGGGGTGATTCCCCTGACCCGCAAAACCCTGGCGGAAGTGCGCCGCATCGTGGAGGCGCTGCGGCCGGCCATGCTCGATGACCTGGGGATTGTGGCCACCGTTACCTGGCTTTGCCGCCAGTTCCAGAACATCTATGGCAACATCCGCATCGAAAGCTGCATCGACATCCAGGAGCAGGACGTCCCCCCGGCGCTTAAAACCGTGATTTACCGTATTTTGCAGGAAACCCTGAACAATGTGGCCAAGCACAGCGGCGCCGACCGGGTGCGGCTGACCCTGGCAAAAAGCGGCGAGTGTCTCGAATTAACGCTTGCCGACAACGGCGCCGGCTTTGACCTGGAGCGGGTGATGGCCGCAGCGCCTTCCCGGCGGGGATTCGGGCTGGCCAGCATGCGCGAGCGCGCCAAGCTTTCCGGAGGTGTATTCGAAATCCAATCCGCCGCCGGCGAGGGAACCTCCATTCGGGTGGTTTGGGATGTTTAACCGGTTGATGATTTCACTGATGCACCAGCCCTTTTTCCATGGCATACACGGTCAAAGCGGCGGTGTTGTGCAGGTCGAGTTTTTTCATCAGGTTGGCCCGGTGCTTTTCCACGGTTTTCAGGCTGATGCAAAGCTCGGCGGCAATTTGTCGGTTGCGGTAGCCTTCGGCGATCAACTTCAGCACTTCCTGTTCCCGGGGGGATAGCTTGCGGCAGGCAGAAACTGACTGGCGGGTGTTTTTTCTTTCCAGGTAGCCGGAAATGATCTTGCCGGAAACAGCGGGGCTCAGATAGGGTTTTCCGGCCAGCACGCTTTTGATGGCCAGCACCAGTTCCTCATGGGTGGCGTCCTTGAGGACATATCCTTCGGCGCCGGCCTGCAGGGTGGTCTCCAGGTATTCCTCTTCTGGGTGAACGGTCAGGGCGATCACCCGGGTTTGGGGGTGGTGTTTTTTGATTTCCCGGATGGCTTCCATGCCGTTCATGCGGGGCATGGACAGGTCCATCAGCACAAGTTCGGGCTTGTGCCTTTCGACGCAGCGCACGGCTTCGCGACCGTCGCAGGCCTCAGCGACGATTTCAAAACCCGGATCGGCCGACAACAGGGCCCGCAACCCCTGCCTTAATATAGTATGGTCGTCGGCCAGCACAATGCGTGCTTTTTTTTCCATGCCTTTGCATATCACGGGGCTCAATTATTTTCAAGCAGCCCCTGAGCCGGCGTCGTTGCGTTGCAGCCCTGCCTGCCGGTTTCCAGTGCTTGTCAGGACCCCACTGACTGTCCCCTGTTTTTAGCTTCTGTGGGAAATAGCGCTTGACATGGGAATGATTCCTATTAATATGAACGGGTCATTGGGAGCAGATACCAGGCAAGAATCATCAAGGGCAAAACAGGGGAAGGGAGGAAGACATGTTGCAGAAATTCAGGGGGCGGCCCCTTGTTTTCGGGATGCTGATCGCAGTTGCGGTGTTTTTGGGGGCTCCGGCCATGGCACAGGATGTCAAGGTGGATGCCGCGGTGCTGGAAAAGCTGCAAAAAACCATCGAGCAGCAGCAGCGGCAGTTGGAATCATTGCAACGACAGCTCAATGAGTTGAAGCGGACCGCCACCGACGCGCAGACCCAGGCCCAGGAAGCCAAGTCGACCGCCGATGAGGCTGCCGATGCGGCCAAACACGCCACGGCGGCGGTCCAGCCCGTGGACAAGGCTGTTACCTCGGGTCAGCCACGGGTGAAGCTGGCGATTTCCGGGCAGGTCCACCGGGCGGTCAACATCATCGACGACGGCAAGAACACCACGGCCTATTTCGTGGACAGTGACGCCAGCAACACCCGGGTGCGCTTTATCGGCACCGCCCGGGCCACCGATGATTTGATGATCGGCTCCCGGTTGGAGGTGGCGATGACCTCCAATGAATCGGGTGAGGTCAGCCAGGACAACGAAAATTCCAGTGATTTTTTCAACGTGCGCTGGGCGGACCTGTCTTTGGCCAGCAAACGCTTCGGCAAGCTCTATCTGGGCAAGGGCGACACGGCCTCCAACAACGCGGCCGAACTGGACCTGTCCAAAACCGACGTGGTCCAGTACGCCAGCATTGCCGACATTGCCGGCGGGATGCTGTTTCGGACAAACCGGGACGACAAGTTGACCGGTATTTCAGTTTCCGATGCGTTCAAGGATCTCGACGGACTGAGCCGTAAAAACCGGGTGCGCTATGACACGCCCACCTTGTGGAATTTTCACCTCCAGGGGGGGCTGGTCAGTGATCAGCGCTGGGACGCTTCCCTGTGGTGGGGCGGACAGGTCCTGGGATTCAAAGCGGTCGCGGCGGCGGCGATCTCCGACCCCAACAAAAACAACACCGATCTGATCGTCGACGGGTCCTTTTCCGCCCTGCACGAGGCCACCGGGCTGAACCTGACCCTGTCCGCCGGTCAGGAGGGCCGTGACAAGCAGGGTGACGCCTCGAACTTCTACGTCAAGGGCGGCTGGCTGACGCGTTTTTTTTCCGTGGGTCAAACGGCCTTCGGTCTGGACTACACCCGCTCGGTGAACCTGCCCACCGGCCGGGATGACGGCTATTCCGTCGGCGGGGCGGTGGTCCAGCAGTTTGAAAAATACGGCACTGAGGCCTACTTGCAGTACCGGGTGTACTCGCTTTCGCGGGGGGCGGCACCCAGTGTCCAGACCATAAAGGTGGGCACCATCGGTGCGAGAGTCAAATTCTGATGATGATTTCCGGTATCCGGAGACAAAAAGGCGGATGGATGGCTTTGGTTTTGGCCACCCTGCTTGTGCTGGCAGGATGTGCCGAGATAAAGCCCTACCAGCCGCCCAACCACCGGGAGGAGGGAACCCAGGGCGGCCTTTTTACCGGTCCCCAGGGCGAGTGGGTGATCTACCAGTCTGATGAGCCGGCCGATGACGAAAAAAAGAAAAAAGCGGAGCAGACTACTGACGCCCGTCAACCGGTCTCGGACGGGCAGCAGCAAAGCAAGCCGGAGGCGGCACCGGACAGCAAGCAGCCCTGACCGCTGCAGGCAAGCCCGGCGGCGTTCCCGAACCATGAAGATATTGTGGTTTTTTTTTATTGACATACAAGATGTTGTGTGCAATGGTTTACTAGATCTGTTATCACCATTGGCGCTCTTTTCATCTAAGTCACTTTCCTTGGTTGAAAATTCTTAAAAAAGGTGTATTTTCTTTGTTGCAAGCCTGCTTTAGCAGGGAGTGCACGGCTTTTGATAATGACGGTCCCGTAAAAAGTCATTTTCGAGTGACATCAACCCTTATAGTCCACGAATAAACCCACACGGGAGATGGGCCCGGCGGCCGGGGTGGGCGCCGGCATATCGCTGTTAAAGCACGGGAGATTTTAAATGGGGGAAAAAGGCAAATTTCTGGTTACCAAAGAGGGGCGTTTCGACCTGGGAACTTACATGTGGGATGATCAGCTGTTTTCCGATATCCTGGTCCGCCATAACCCCATTGACGCGGATCAGGCCATGGGCATCAGCCGGTCTTTGCGGGAGGAAATTACCCGCATGGAGTTTCAGACCATCACCATGGCGTTTATCGAAAAGATGATTGAAGCCAAACTGATGGAATACGGGCTGACCAAGCCTTCCCCCATCCGGTTGGACCAGTCCATTTTCATGAAAAACGGCCTGAGCCTTTCGGAAAATGCCAGAAGGGTTCTCAAGCGCCGCTACCTGAAAAAAGACAGCCGCGGTAAAATTATTGAAACCCCCGAGCAGATGTTCAAACGTGTGGCGCGCCACATTGCCAAGGCCGAAAAAAAGTACGGCGGCGATGAACAGCAGGTGGAAAAAATGCAGCAAATTTTCTACCGGCTGATGACCGAGTTTAATTTTTTGCCCAATTCCCCCACCTTGATGAATGCCGGTCGGCGGCTGGGACAGCTGGCCGCCTGCTTTGTTCTGCCGGTGGAAGACAGCATGGAGGGCATTTTCGGGGCCCTTAAAAATGCCGCCCTGATCCATAAATCCGGCGGCGGCACCGGTTTTTCCTTCTCGCGCCTGCGGCCCAAAAACAGCATGGTGGGCACCACCGGTGGAGTGGCCTCGGGACCGATTTCGTTTATGAAGATTTTCAATACCGCCACCGAGCAGGTCAAGCAGGGCGGTACCCGCCGGGGAGCCAACATGGCCATCCTGCGGGTGGACCATCCGGATATCATGGAGTTTATTTACAGCAAAAAAGACAACCGGGATCTTAACAATTTCAATATTTCGGTGGGGGTGACCGATGCGTTCATGCAGGCCGTCGCCGAGGGTGCCGAATACGACCTGATCGATCCGCGCAGCCAAAAGGCGGTCGGTCGCCTGGATGCGGTCAAGGTTTACGAAGCCCTGGTGACCCAGGCATGGGAAAATGGGGATCCGGGAATCATTTTCCTGGATCGGATCAACCGCGACAACCCGACCCCCGGTCTCGGCCAGATCGAAAGCACCAATCCCTGCGGCGAACAGCCCCTGCTCCCGCTGGAGGCCTGCAACCTGGGTTCGGTGAACCTGGCCCGCTTCGTGCGCGAGGCCGACCAGGGTCCTGTCATCGATTACGAGGGGCTCAAGGATGTGGTTGAAATGTCGGTGCGGTTTCTGGACAATACCATCGATATGTCGCGCTACCCGCTGCCGGAGATCACCGCCATGGTGCGCGGCAACCGCAAAATCGGGCTGGGAGTGATGGGGTTTGCGGATATGCTCTATCAATTGAAAATTCCCTACAATTCCGAACAGGCCCTGGAGACCGCTGAGACGGTCATGCAGTTCGTCCAGCAAAGCGCCCATGAGGCCTCCCGCAAACTGGCCGAGGAACGCGGGGTTTTTAAAAATTATGAACAAAGCATTTTTAAGGAGCAGGGGGTGCGCTATCGCAACGCCACCACCACCACCATCGCACCGACCGGAACGCTGAGCATCATCGCCGGCTGTTCCAGCGGTATCGAACCCCTGTTCGCGCTGAGTTTTGTGCGCACCGTGATGGATAACGACCGCCTGCTGGAAGTCAACCCCTGCTTTGAAAAGGTGGCGCGCAAAAGGGGGTTTTACAGCCCGGAGCTGATGAATGCCATTGCCCGCAAGGGCAGTATCAGGGACCTGGCGGAAATACCGGAAGATGTGCGCCAGGTGTTCGTCACCGCCCATGACGTTTCTCCCGAGTGGCATATCCGCATGCAGGCCGCTTTTCAAAAACATACCGACAACGCGGTTTCCAAAACGGTCAATTTGCCCCGCGATGCCACCGTGGCCGATGTGCGCAAGGTCTATGACCTGGCCTACGAGCTGGGCTGCAAGGGGGTGACCATTTACCGTGACGGCAGCAAGCAAAACCAGGTTCTGTCACTGGCCGTCAAGGATGAAAAAAGGGACGGATTTTTGACGGCGGTCAAGAAGCGGCCGGAGACCCTGGAGGGGTTTACCACCAAGATCAAGACCGGCTACGGGTACCTGTATGTGACGGTGACCGAGTATGAAGGACAGCCGTTTGAAGTCTTTGCCACCATCGGCAAGTCCGGCCGTTCGACCACCGCCAAGACCGAGGCCATCGGGCGGCTGGTCTCCCTGGCCCTGAGAAGCGGGGTGACCGTGGACAAGGTCGTCGACCAGCTCAAGGGCATCGGCGGCGAAAATCCCATTTTCCAGGACGGCGGCCTGGTGCTGTCCATTCCGGATGCCATCGCCCGGGTGCTGGAAAGGCGGTACCTGTCCGGCGAAAATGCCGTCAAGAACCACAAAACAGAATACAGCCTGATGGGGGAGAAGTGTCCGGAGTGCGGCCAGACGGTCAGCTTCGAAGAGGGCTGTATGATCTGTCATTTCTGCGGGTTCAACAAATGCGGCTAAAACTGGTTTAAAAAATTCATCTTTTGCCCGATGGCGGCGTTGCTCGTCGTCGAAAAATGCTCACGTACTAACAGTACGCTGCGCGTTTTCTCCTTCTCGCGCCTTGCCCTCGAACAAAATCTAAAATTTTTAAACCAGTTTATCCGTTGCAAAAGAAACCCAATCACAACCATCCTGCTGCGTCTTGTTGGGCATCTTACGGTAAATAAGAACAGATGTGAAATTGCGCTGTTTTTCAGCGGGGCCGGCAAACAAAATCTACAACCCAGGGTCCCCTCAATGCCTGGTTTTTAATCGCTCGACAGCCATTGAAATTAAAAAACCGGCGGCGGCCACTAAAATGATGGTGGCCCCTGATGTTAGATCCAGCCGGTAGGCCAAGGCGAGGCCCGCAGTGGTAAACAGGCAGCTGAGAGCCGTCGACAGCACCATCATGGCCGCCAGGGAGCGGGTATATTTTTCGGCAATGTAGGGGGGGATGGTCAGCAGCGCGATGACCAGGATCAACCCCACCACCCGGATGATGATAACCACCGACAGGGCGATCATACCCAGCAGCAGAAAGTAAAGCCAGCCCACCGGGATGTTGCGCAAGCGGGCGAACTCACTGTCGTAGGACATGGCCAGAAAGTCATTGTAATAGTAGATGACGATGGCCACCTGCAGCAGGCAGATGACGAGCATCTGCCACAGATCCGCCCGGGGCACGGCCAGGATGCTGCCGAACAAAAACCCCATCAGGTCAACATTGTAGCCCGGCGTCAGATCCACCAGGATGATGCCGGCGGCCATGCCCACCGCCCAGAGCACCCCGATAATGGTGTCGGCTCGATGGCGGGCCTTCAGTGACACCGTCGCCATGATCAGGGCGGCCAGCAACGCAACCCCCAGCGTGCCCACCAGGTAGGGCAACCCCAGAAACAGTGCCAGTCCAATGCCGCCGTATGCCGCATGGGCAATGCCGCCGGCCAGAAACACCAGTCGGTTGACCACCACCAGGGTGCCGATCACACCACAGGCAACGCTGACCAGCAGACCGGCCAGCAGGGCATTGCGCATGAATTCGAACTGCAGGGCTTCAATCATTTTTTACCGGTCCTTGTGGGTCGGCAGCACCCGGTGCGGCAGCCCGTGGGCGATGATATCCACCGGGCAGGGATAGGCCATGTCCAGCATCTCGCCGGTAAGCTCCGCGGCGTCGTGAAACAGCAGTTCGTGATTGACACAGGCCACGGATTTAATGTGGCGCGACAGCGCCATGACATCATGGCTGGCCAGGATAATGGTCATGGCTTTGTTCAGCTCCTCTAACAATTCGTAAAGATTTCCCTGACCCTGGGTGTCAACGCTGGCCGTGGGTTCATCCAGCAGCAGGATTTCCGGTTCGGTCACCAGCGCCCGGGCGATAAACACTTTCTGCAGCTGTCCGCCGGAAAGCTCACCGATGTGCCGGCGGGCCAAGTCCCACATCTCCAGGCGCTCCAGCGCCTGCCTGGCGGCGGCCCGGTGCAGCCGTGAATCGCGCCGCCGCCGGCCCATGCCTAGACGTCCCATCAGCACTACATCGATCACGGATATCGGAAAATCCCGATTGATATGAACGTTCTGGGGCACGTACCCCATGCGGCTGACCGCCTGGCGAGGGGGCAGTCCAAAAATGCGGATTTGTCCCCGGTCCGGCTCCAGCAGTCCCAGCAGCAGCTTGAGCAGGGTCGTCTTGCCGCCGCCATTGGGGCCGATCAGGGCCATGAACTCGCCGCGGGCAACCTCGAGGTTGACGTTGGTCAGCACGGGATGCCCGTTATAGGAAAACCAAAGGTCCCGGATATCGATTACCGTGTCATCCATCTTTTACTCCATTGCCGCAGCAATCCGGGCTGCCACCGCCCGCAGGTTGTTCGCCCAGTCCGCCGCCAGGGGATCGGCAACGACCACTTTGGCCCCGATGGCATTGGCGATCAGGCGGGCGGTTCGGGTCGAAAACTGCGGCTGGACGAAGATCGTCCGGACGCGGTGGGTGGCGGCGGTTTGAATCAGTTCCTTGAGCCGGGCCGGTTTGGGGTTTTTGCCTTCGATTTCCACGGCCACCTGCTGCAGCCCGTACGTTTGAGCGAAATACCCCCAGGAGGGATGAAAGACCATGAAACTGCCCCCCTGCCGGGCGGCAAAGCACTGCTTGAGCTCCGCGTGCAGGGCGTCGAGCTCATTTGCAAATCGTTGATAATTGGCTTCATAAATGGACTCGTGTTCCGGGTCCAATGCCCGCAAGGCGTCGGCAATATGACGGGCCTGGATTTTGACCAGCGGCGGTGACAGCCAGATGTGGGGGTCCGTAATACCTGTCCGGCGATGTCCGGCACCGGTGTGCGGTGCGGCACCCATGGGAAGCTTTTTGATGCCCGCCTCGGTGTGAACCACCTGCATGGCGGGATTGGCCGCGGCGATTTTTTTCAGCCACACGCTTTCAAAGGGCACCCCGATGGCAAAATAGAGCGCGGTACGCGACAGTTGGACCATCTGCCGCGGCCGGGGTTCATAGGTGGCCGGGCTGGCTCCCGGTTTGACCATCACCGTTACCGTCACCTGCGGCCCGCCGATTTTTTCAACGAAATATTTCTGGGGGACGATGCTGACAAACACGGACAGCCGGTCAGCAGCCCGGGCGCCGGCGCCCGGCACCAACAGCAATGCGCTGAAAATCGCTGCCCAGAACGCTGCCGATCTTCCCCACCACTTCAGGGATGACCTCTGCTTCCGGTTATGCCTGCATGCCATGGTATTTACGCCTTTTTAATGACCTTCATGCCCTCCGGCGTGTCTTGCACCTGATAGCCCAGGGCCTGGATCTCGTCGCGCAGCCGGTCGGAGGCGGCCCAGTCTTTGATCTCACGGGCCCTGCGGCGCTGGTCGACCAGTTCCTGGATTTCCGGCGGCAGCTTTTCATCGGTTTCGACCTTCTCCAGGTCAAGGCCGAGCACCCGGTCGAAGTCCAGGATGGTGGCATATTTGCGATCCGGGGCGACATCGCTTTTGAGCAGTTCCTGCACCGCGGCCAGCGCCCGCGGCATGTTCAGATCGTCATTGATGGCTTCGAGGAATTTGTCCCGGTGCGCATCGCTTACAGGGCTGTCAGGTTTGCCGCCATCTCCGGCCACTTGTCGGACCTGGTTGCGCAGATGCTGCAGGCCGTTGCGCGCGGCCAGCATGCTCTGCCGACTGTATTCCATGGGCTTGCGGTAGTGGGTTTGAAAAGATGCGAAACGGTAGACGAGCGGGTCGAGGCCCTGCTTTTCAAAGGCATGCTCCAGGGTCAGGAAGTTGCCCTCGCTTTTGGCCATTTTCTTGCCGCCGCTGATGATCAGAAAGGCGCCGTGCATCCAGAAGTTGAAAAACTTGCGGCCGGTGGCCGCCTCGGACTGGGCGATTTCATTGGTGTGGTGGACATCGATGTGATCGGTGCCGCCGCAGTGAATGTCCAGCTGCTCGCCCAGGTATTTCATGCTCATGGCCGAGCACTCGATGTGCCAGCCGGGAAAGCCGACGCCCCAGGGAGAGTCCCACTGCATCTGCCGTACAACCCCCGGGGGCGAAAACTTCCACAAAGCAAAATCCGTGGGGTTGCGCTTTTGGGGGTTTTTTTCCACCCGGGCGCCTTCCTGCAGGGCGTCGAGGTCCTGGTGGGACAGCTTGGTGTAGTCCTTAAATTTCGAGGTGTCGAAATAAATGCCGTCATCAATGCGATAGGTATAGCCTTTTTCTTCCAGCACTTTTACCAGGGCGATCTGGTCGTCAATGGTGTCGGTGGCCTTGACCCAGATGTCGGGTTCGATGATGTTCAGCCGCTGCAGGTCCGCTTTAAACGCCCAGGTGTAAAAGGCGGCGATTTCCCAGGCGCTTTTGCCCTCGCGCCGGGCGCCTTTTTCCATCTTGTCTTCGCCCATGTCCCGGTCGCCGGTCAGATGCCCCACATCGGTGATGTTCATCACGTGCTTGACCCGGTAGCCGTTGTAGCGCAGCACCCGCTTTAGGACATCCTGGAAAATATAGGTGCGCAGGTTGCCGATGTGGGCGTAATGGTAGACTGTCGGCCCACAGGTATAAAGCCCGACTTCGCCGGGACGAATGGAATAAAATTTTTCCTTGCGCCGGCTGAGCGTGTTGTACAGATAAAGTGTCATCACCGGTTCTTCGAAAATTTAAAAGGTTGACTGCCCTTGCGGCAGGTTCTCAAATAGTTGCGATCGTCCCGCGCAATATGCATTTTGGCTTCGCTCCCGGTGTCCATTTGGGGCGTCAGCGCATCGGTTGGCTAAATTTCAAGAACTCGTCGCAGGCTCCTCAAACAGCTTGAAATTTTCAACGCCAACCGACCCGCTGCCTTGTTTCCCCAAATGGACAATGCCGCTCAACCAAAATACATATTCCGCTTGTATTGTAGCAGATTCATCTGGCTTTTTGAGAACTTACCCGTTGGGCGCAAAGGTATAAGATTATTGGAAACCAAGTCAAGTGATTTCGTGTTTTTATGCTTTTTACAAAGCCGTTAAACTTGCTTTTTGCCTGGCCGGCAGATAAGATCGGGACAACGGCGCAAACAAGCAAATAACCTGCCAACAGAAAGGGGGCAAGGGCCATGGTCGACTGGTTTACTGCCTTGAATCCGGTATTGCAGGCCCTGGTGGCAACCTTGTTTACCTGGCTGGTGACTTCCCTGGGCGCGGGGCTGGTGTTCTTTTTCAAGACCATCAACCGCAAGGTGCTCGACGCCATGCTGGGTTTTGCCGCCGGGGTGATGATTGCCGCCAGTTACTGGTCGCTGCTGGCCCCGGCCATCGAGATGTCCCGCGAATCCCACCTGCCGGCCTGGATTCCGGCAACTGCCGGTTTCCTGACCGGCGGCCTGTTTTTGTGGGGGGTTGACAAAATCCTGCCCCACCTGCATCTCGGCTTTCCCATTGAAGAAGCCGAGGGCATTAAAACCAGCTGGCACCGCAGCATCCTGCTGGTAATGGCCATCACGCTGCACAACATCCCGGAGGGGCTGGCGGTGGGGGTGGCTTTCGGTGCCGTGGCGTCCGACATTCCTTCCGCCACCCTGGCCGGTGCGGTGGTGCTGGCGGTGGGCATCGGTATCCAGAATTTTCCCGAAGGCACGGCCGTGGCGGTTCCGCTGCGCCGCGAAGGGCTGTCGCGACTGAAAAGCTTCTGGTACGGGCAGCTGTCCGGAGCGGTGGAGCCGGTTGCCGGCGTTTTCGGGGCGGCGGCGGTCATCCTGATAAAGCCGCTGCTGCCTTACGCCCTGGCCTTTGCCGCCGGCGCCATGATTTACGTGGTGGTCGAGGAACTGATCCCCGAATCCCAGTTGGACAAAAACACCGACGTGGCCACCCTGGGCGCCATGGTCGGTTTCGCCGTCATGATGACCCTGGACGTGGCCCTGGGCTGAAGTTTGTTGAAGGTGTGAATTGACCGGCGCATAACGCAACTTATTGAGAGGTTACCGAAATTTTGTTTTGGCTACAATTTGCCTTTTCGGAGGATGGCCACCAGCAGCCAGATGCCCATGATGGCGGCGGCGAAAAAGCCGATGATGCCGATCAGCGAAATGCCGTAGACCAGCGGAGGGGTTTTCGATATCACGATCAGGGCCGAACCGATGATCAGTGCGGCAATGATGATGGAAAAGGAAATCCGGTTGCTGATCTGATCGTGGGTGGCCAGCATGGTGTTCAGGCCCCTGTGCTCGATGCGCAGGGTCAATTTTTCCTGCCGGACCAGGCTCGTCAGCTCGAGCAGGTCCCTGGGAAACTGGTGCAGGAACTGCAGCAGTTTGGAAACCAGGTCGATGAAATCGCTGGCCACCCGTTCGGGCTTGAAGCGGGCCAGCTTCACATCCTTGATAAAAGGGGTGGCCGCGGCAATCATGTCAAATTCCGGGTCCAGCATCCGGCCGACGCCTTCCACCGTGCTGAAGGCCTTGAGCATCAGAAATATGTCAGGCAGGATGCGCAGACGGAAGCGGGTGGCGGTTTCCAGCAGTTGCTGGAGCAGTTTGCCGATCTCGATGTCTTTCAGGGGCTGGTACAGGTGGCGGCCGATAAAATCGGCGATATCGCGTTCAAAGATGCGCATGTCGGGCTTGGTTTCCCACTCGGTCAGTTTCAGCAGCACCTGGGCGGCGCGCACCTCGTTTTTATGCACCACACTGTCGAGCAGCTCAACGAAATCTTCCCGGGTGCGGCGGTCCACCATGCCCACGATGCCAAAGTCGATCAGGCAGATGACATTGTCCGGCAGGACAAAGATGTTGCCCGGATGGGGGTCGGCATGGAAAAATCCGTGGTTGAACACCTGGTCGAGGATCAGGTCCGCCCCGCGGGTGGTAATGAGTTTGCGGTCCAGGCCGGCGGCCTCCAGCCGGTCGAGTTCCGATATCTTGATGCCTTCGACAAATTCGGTGGTCAGCACCCGGGAGGTGGTCGCCTCCCGAAACACCTTGGGGATATAAACGTGGGGGTTGTCCAGTGACTGGGCTGCAATGCGTTCCATGTTGGTCGCCTCGATTTTGTAGTCCAATTCCCTTTCAAGGGTGCGGGCAAATTCCTCCACGATTTTAACCGGACGGTGCAGGGAGAATTCTTCGATGTGGCGTTCGGCCAGGGTGGCCAGGTGGAGCATGATCTCCAGGTCGACCTCGATGATTTTGCGGATGCGGGGGCGCTGAATTTTAACGGCCACCGCTTCGCCGTCTTTTAACACGGCACGGTGCACCTGGCCGATGGAGGCCGATGCCTGGGGAGTTTCTTCCAGGTGGTCAAACAGTTCCTCGGGGGGGGCCCGAAACTCGGCTTCGAGCACCCTGCGGATCTGCGCAAAGGCAACCGGCGGGACTTTGTCCTGGAGTTTGGCAAGCTCGTGGAGGAAGTCAACCGGTATCAGGTCCGGGCGGGTGGAAAGCACCTGGCCCAGCTTGATATAGGTCGGTCCCAGCTCTTCAAAAGCGATTCGCAGCCGCTGCGGCCGGGTGAGCCGTTCCACCCGCCCGGACCGCTTGCGTGAGATCATCTGCAGACCGACCTCGATATACTGCTCGATTTTAAGCCGTTCCAGCAGATCACCGAAGCCATACTTGAACAGGACCCCCAGGATCTGGCGGTAGCGGTTCAGGTGCCGATAGGTCCGGCCGATGACACCGATTTTTCGTATGCTCAGCATGGATTCTACAGGCCCGGGATGGCGGTTACGACGATTCCTTTTCGCTGCCGATCATCTTTTTCAGCTCCCGCACCTCCTTTTTCAGTGCTTTCAGTTCATCCGCGGTAACCACGTCGGACTTTTTCAATAATTCCTTGACGGTTTTTTCAACGCGCGCTTCCAGCTTCTTCTGGGTTTCTTCGTAGCGTTTTTTCAGGTCTTTTACAAACTTGCGCCCGTCCTTTTCCCCCATTTTGCCCTTGTCGACCAGTTCCTTGGCCAGGTCTTCCACCTCGTCCCAGGTTTTGAGGGCCAGCCCGATTCCGGTCAGCAGGGTTTTTTTAATGATATCCGTCATGACTTGCTCCTTTTGAAAGTTATTTGAGTTTGCCAATGACAGCACTGGCGATGGTGTTTTTCTGGATCTCCTTGGTGCCCTCGTAGATTTCGGTGATCTTGGCATCCCGGTAAAAGCGCTCCACTTCATATTCGGTCATGTACCCGTAGCCGCCCAGAAGCTGGATGGCCTCATCGGCGACTTCCACCGCCGTGCGCGCGGCATACATTTTGGCCATGGAGGTGAGCTTGGGGTCAATGCGGCCCTGGTCGTAATTCCAGGCAGCCTTGTAGGTGATCAGCCGGGCCAGCTCGATCTTGGTGGCCATGTCGGCCAGCTTGTGCTGGGTGACCTGGAACTGGGCGATTTTGCGGCCGAACTGTTCTCTTTCCTTGACGTAGGCCAGGGCCCGGTTAAAGGCCCCCTGGGCGATTCCCAGGGCCTGGGCGGCAATCAGGATCCGGCTCTCATCGAAAAATTCGAGCACCTGGTAAAACCCCCGGCCCTCCTTGCCGATCAGGTTGGCGGCCGGAACCCGCACATCCTTGAAGTTGACTTCGGTCGTGGCCATCATGTGAATGCCCATTTTAGCGCCCACATCGGCGGTGGTGATTCCCGGCCGGTCGGCTTCCACCAGGATCAGGCTGATGCCGCGATAGGAGGGGCTCGCATCGGCATCCGTCTGGCACATGGTGCAGTAAAACCCGGCCAGTCCCCCGTTGGTGATAAAGGTCTTGGTTCCGTTGATGACCCACTGGTCGCCGTCTTTTACGGCAACGGTGTCCAGGGAGGTGATATCCGAGCCATGGCCGGGTTCGGTAAAGGCCCCGGCCGACAGCATCTTGCCTTCGGCAACCGGCGGCAGGAATTTTTCCTTTAATTCTTCGCTGCCGAAGCGCAGCACACATTCGGAGGCAAAGCTTGAAAGGATAACGGCGCTGCCGATCGTGGAATCCTGGGCGCAGAATGTTTCGGCAATCAGGATGTTTTCCAGGACTCCCAGGTCCTGGCCCGAGTATTGTTCTGGAAAATGAACCCCGATGAATCCCAGATCGGCGGCCTTTTGCCAGATTTTTTTCGGAAACTCGTGGGTGCGGTCCAGTTCGAGGGCCAGTTCCTTGTCAAATTCCCCCTTGGCAAATTCCCGGGCTGCTTTCTGGATCTCCTTTTGTGACTTGTTCAACTCAAATTCCATTCTGGTTCCTCCCCGACACCTGATCAGTTAACAGAAGTTCCGGCTGTACTCATCGCCGGCAGAGCGCATTTAAGCGCGGAAAAGATTACTGAAATCAAAAAATAAAATTACCATAGGCCTGCTGCCAATGCAAGGGATTTAAAAGCAAAACCGAAGCCCTGGCACACTGCAAATTTGGTGATTGTTTTCAACGGCGGCCAAAAGGGGCTTGACTGTTGGTGCAAACTGACCTAATTTTGATGAAATATTACTCCGGCCGGGGGCAGCGGGGACTGCCAATGCGGCTGCCGCTTGATACCGGCCGGGGAAACCATCAGACCTGCAGAAAGGAAATGCTGAAAATGCCTTTTACCATTGCACTTGCCGGCAAGGGCGGTTGCGGAAAAACCACCATGGCCGGTCTGCTCATAAAATACCTGGTGACCAAAAACAAAACGCCGATTCTGGCCGTGGACGCTGATTGCAACGCCAATCTCAACGAGGTGCTCGGGCTCGAAGTCCGGGAAACCCTGGGCAACGCCCGGGAAGATATGAAAAAGGGCGTCGTCCCGGGGGGCATGACCAAGGACATTTTTATGGAAATGAAACTGGAAGAGGCCATGGTCGAATCCGAAGGCTTTGACCTGATTGTCATGGGACAGCCCGAGGGCGCCGGGTGTTATTGCGCGGCCAACACCCTGCTGACCGGCTTCATGGAAAAACTGGTGAACAACTACCCTTATGTGGTCATGGACAACGAGGCCGGTATGGAGCATATCAGCCGGCTGACCACCCACGATGTGGACATTCTTTTGATCGTGTCCGATCCTTCCCGCCGTGGACTCCAGGCGGCGGTGCGCATCGAGGAGCTGGCCAGACGGCTGAATATCGGCGTGGCCAAAAGTTACATGGTCATCAACCAGGTCAAAGAACCCCCATCGGAGATGGCCCTGGAAATGATCCGCCAAGGGGGCCTGGAGCTGGCCGGCACGGTGCCCGAAGACCGCACGATTTATGAATTTGATTTCGAAGGGCGTCCGACCATCGAAATGCCGGAGGACAGTGCGTCGGTCCAGGCCGCCTTCGGTATTTTTGACAGAATTTTAAACGGCTCCGGCAAGGCGGCAGACCCATGAAAAAAACAGGTTTTTTGTACGACCAACGCTACCTGTCCCACAAAACCGGGGACTTTCATCCGGAAGTGCCGGACCGGCTGGCATCGGTCTATCGGGGAATCGAAGAGGCGGGGCTGTTTTCCCGGCTGACCCTGCTCGAAGGCCGGGAGGCCGAAATGAAGTATATCGAACTGGTTCACGACCGTTCATACATCGAGCGTTTCAAGGCGGCCTGCCTTGCCGGGGAAAACATGTTCGACAGCCCGGACAACCAGATGTGTTCCGACACGTACGAGATCGCCCTGCTGGCGGTCGGGGGGATCCTGGAGATGGTCACCCGGGTGATGGAAGGTGAGCTGGATAACGGTTTTTGTGCAGTCCGTCCCCCCGGTCACCATGCCGAAGTCAACAAGGCCATGGGGTTTTGCTACTTCAACAATGTTGCCATCGCCGCCCGTTTCCTGCAAAAGCAGTGGGGTTTTCACCGGGTGGGCATTGTGGACTTCGATGTTCACCACGGCAACGGCACCCAGCATATTTTTGAAGACGATCCCAGCGTGTTTTACTACTCCATCCACGAGCACCCATCCTTTGCCTATCCGGGCACGGGCCGCGAGTTTGAAAATGGCAAGGATTTCGGCTACGGGTACACAAAAAACACCCCGGTGCTGCCGGGTCAGGGGGATGCAGAATATCAGCGCCTGATCCAACGGGACCTGGTGCCGGCTTTTGCCGAGTTCAAGCCCCAGGTCCTCCTGGTTTCAGCCGGTTTTGATGCCCATCGCGACGATGACATGTCGGACATGAACCTGTCCACCGATGGGTTTTCCTGGATTATGCAGCAGATTGTGGACATGGCTGAAACCTATGCCCAAGGCAGGGTCGTATCCGTGCTGGAAGGAGGATACTGCCTGGCGCGGCTGCCGGAACTTGCCAAAAATCATATCGAGATACTGCTCGATGCCTGATTGCGGAGCGAAAAAAAGCGATTTTTTTCCAAACCATTGAACTTGAACCAGGGAGAAGATTATGTTTGTCTCCAGATCCATGACCCGCAAGGTCATCACGGTGGATAAAGAGGCCCGGATCTTGGATGCCCAGGAACTGATGGCTGAAAAGAATATCCGCCACCTGCCGGTGGTCGACGACGACGGTCGGCTCATCGGAATCGTCACGGACCGTGACATCCGCAGCGCACTGCCCTACCAGTATTTCAAACTGTCCTGCAGCACCGAGGAAAGAGAGCGCTTCTGCGACATGAGAGTCAAGGAGATCATGACGCCCGATCCGCTCTCGATTTCTCCGACCTTTACCATCCCCGACGCCCTGCTGCTGATCCAGGACTCAAAGGTCGGGGCCCTGCCGGTGGTCGATGAAGAGGGCCGAATTAAAGGGATCATCTCGGTGCGCGATCTGCTGCGGGCGTTTATCAATGTGCTGGGAATCGGTGAGCCGGGCACACTGCTGGGAATTCTGGTGGAAGAAAAAATCGGCCAGCTGAAAAAAATCGTCGATGCCATCACCGAGGAAAACATTTCAATTGGCAGTGTCCTGGTGGCCCGATACTGGGATGAAAGCAAGCGCGCCGTATTTCCCTACCTGCTGACCCAGAATGTCGCCCGGGTAAAGAAAAAAATGCAGGAACTGGGCTTTACGATCATCGATCCCATGGACTGGTACATCGATCAGCTGCCGCAGGATGAAGCCGGTGCGCAGTCAGAACGGGAATCTTGAGCCCCACAGGGCCCCTGCCGGCCGGGAGTTGTTCATTTATTATTTCAAGGGCCGCCTGGGGTCGGAACACGAAAGGGAGCTGGAGCATTTTCTCGGCAACTGGGAGGAGGAAGACGACTGTTTCCTGTTTTTTTCCAAGCCGGCTGAGGGGCAGGTGCAAACGCTGCTGGACCGTCAGCCGCAGCTGGACTATGTTGACAGCTATCGGATGTCCTATGATCACTGGCTGGGGGAGTCCTTTGCGGGCTTTGAACATGGCCGCTTCCGGGTCGTGCCGCCGTGGCAGTTCGACAGGGAGCAAATCGATCCCTGTGCCGGGCGGCTGGTGATCCAGCTTGATCCCGGGCTGGTTTTCGGCACCGGCACCCATCCGACGACCCGCCACTGCCTGGAGGCCCTCGAAATTGCGGTTGGGGCGGCGGATGTGCGCAGCGTGCTGGATCTGGGCACCGGCACCGGTCTGCTGAGCCTTGCCGCCGCGCGGCTGGGGTGCGAAAAGATTGCGGCGGTGGATTTGAACCGGCTGGCCGCAAGGACCGCGCACGACAATGTCCGCCGCAACGGCCTGCAGCGGCAGATCGTGGTGGTCCAGGCCAGGGCCCAGGAGGCCGTCGCCTACCCGGCGGATCTGGTTGTCGCCAACATCCATTATGACGTCATGCAGCATCTGGTGAATGCGCGCGGGTTTATTGCCAAAAAAAGATTTATCCTCTCGGGTTTGCTGCGCAGCGAGGCCAGGGCCATTGCCGACCGTCTGGCCAGGCATCCGGTGCGGATCCTGAAGCAGTGGACCTCTGACGGCATCTGGCACACATTTTACGGGGCAGTGAATTAAGCCCATTGACGGTCATCTGGCGGGCGAAAGAATAGGCATGATCATTAGAATCTGGGGCTCCAGAGGGGCCATCCCGGTTTGCGGAAAACAGTATCTGGCCTACGGCGGCGACACCACCTGCCTGGAGATCCGAACAGCCGGCGGGGACGTCATCATCATCGATGCGGGCACCGGCATCCGCAGACTCGGCAATCAGCTGGTCGCAGCAAAGCCGCAGCAGCTGCACCTGCTTTTTACCCATGCCCACTGGGATCACCTGATGGGCTTTGCCTTTTTCCAGCCGTTGTTTTCCAAACGCTTTAAAATTCAACTCTACCGCTGTCCATTCAGCGGACGCTTTATGGCCGATATCCTGTCCCAGCTGATGGTCCCGCCGGTTTTTCCGGTGTCCTACAGTGATATCACCGCCCGCATGTCCTATGCGGATGCCTGCCCGCAAGCCTTCGACATCGGATCGGTAAGGGTCATCCCCATTGCCCTGAGTCATCCCAACGGCGGCAGCGGCTATAAGTTTGTCGAAAACGACCGCAGTTTCGTGTTTTTGACCGACAATGAGCTGGGCCATGTCCACCCCGGCGGGTTGGATTTTTCCGGCTACATCGACTATTGCCGGCAGGCGGACCTGCTGGTGCATGATGCCGAGTACACCCCCGATGAATATAAAACCGTGCGCAGGTGGGGGCACTCCAGTTATGCAGACGTTCTGGAGCTGGCCGTCCGGGCGGAGGTGAAAAAGCTGGGGCTGTTTCATTTGAACCGGGAGCGCAGCGACGATGCCATGGAGGCCATTGTCAATGACTGTCAAAATAGGATTACGGCAAAAGGCATCGACCTGGAATGTGTGGGGGTGGCCGCGGACATGGTGTTTGAAGTCTAGCCTTGAATGCCGTCATTTCTCCGGGTGTTGAACCCCAAGTCGGGACCTGGCGTCGCCTTTTTTATTTTGCAAATAAAATGGACCAACAGTTACTTTCAAAAAAGATAAGCAGTCTTTCCGAAGCTTCGGGAATTGACGCGGTAGGTTTTGCCGCCGCCACCGAGTTTTCCGGCTATGTATTAAGACAGCATCAAAGGCGGGATCCGAAACTGACATTGCCGAACGCAAAATCCATCATTGTGGCCGGGATTTATATCGGGGGGGTGACCATGCCGGAGTGGAAGGACGCGTGGTATGGCCGAACCAGCCGGTTGTATCTTTCCGGCTTTTTCCTTGATGTCGTCAAGCCCCTTGAACCCATTGCCGAGCTTTTAAAGAAGGAGGGATTTCAAGCTGAGATTTGTGATGGTTCGCGAGAAGGCGGATCGATTCTGCCTTTGAAACTTGCTGCGGTAAGAGCCGGCCTGGGATGGCAGGGCAAGCATTCCCTGCTCATATCGAAAAAGTATGGAACCTTCCTGGCGCTTGGAGGAATTATTACCGATGCCAGTTTAGAGCATAACGCCATTGAGGAAACCAATCGATGTCGCAACTGCACCCAGTGCCAGGATGCCTGCCCGTTTTCGGCGCTTGATCGCCCATATGTATTGAATAAAAGCAGGTGCATGTCTTATTTGCTGGCGGATGAAATTCTACCGAATGAAGTGCAGGCGGTTATGGAAAACAGAATCGGTGACTGTGAGATATGTCAGGAAGCTTGTCCCTGGAACACAAAGCATCTTGAACATCCTTTAGTGACAAAAATGAGCGATTACTTTCAGAAAAAAATCAGGGATTGGGGCGATTCTTTCTATTTGCCAAATCTATGCAGACTGTCGGAAAATGGGTATAAGGATATGCTGGGTCAGCTGAACACCGACATCCCTTATTCTCTATTTAAGCGCAATGTTTTAATCGCAATGCAAAGAGCCCAGAAACTCAGACCGGGGACAAACCAATAGATCAAACCGATATGGCCTTTTGCCAGCGGCTGAGACAATCCGTATATTTGTCGGCCAATCAATGCATCGTTAAAAAAGATACCCACGGATTTCGAAGTAAGCCTGGGAGACGATATTGAAACTGCCGAGGTTATTGAGCTATACAAAGCCAATGGCTGGTCGTCGGCAGAAAGGCCCGAGAAATTAATCCCGGCGCTAAAAAATTCAGATGCTCTGGTTACCGCCAGAATCTCTGGCAGACTGGTGGGGATTGGCAATGCCATCTCCGATGGGTGCCTGGTTGTCTACTATCCTCACCTGCTGGTGCACCCGGATCATCAGGGACAGGGGATCGGGCGGGCCATGATGGCGCTTTTACAACGCAAATATGCGGCTTTTCATCAGCAAATGTTGGTCGCAGATGCGAATGCGGTTGAGTTTTACAGATCCCTGGGGTTCGAGCGAGCTGGAAAAACGGTGTCGATGTGGATTTATGCCGGAGGTGACCATTGAAATGAAAAAACAGAACCTGATCAAACAGGCGGCGACTGATCTGGCGGCGGCCCGCTACGTGGTGGCGCTGACCGGGGCCGGCATTTCCATTGAAAGCGGGATTCCGCCTTTTCGGGGCAAGGGGGGGCTGTGGGAACGGTTCGATCCCATGGAAATCGCCCATATTGACGCGTTCATGCGGGACCCGGCCCGGGTCTGGGATATCCTGGTGCGGGAAATGAAAGCAATCGTGGATCGCGCCCGGCCCAATGAGGGCCATCTGGGGCTGGCCCGGCTGGAGCAGCTGGGCAAACTGAAGACCGTGATTACCCAGAACATCGATGGGCTGCACCAGGCGGCCGGCAACAGCGATGTGATCGAGTTTCACGGCACCTTTGCCTGGCAGCGCTGCATGGACTGCGGTAAAAAGATTGCAACCGGCAAGGTGGACATTTCCCGGATCCCCCCCCACTGTGAATGCGGCGGGATTTTGCGCCCCGATGCCGTGTTTTTCGGCGAAATGATTCCCACCGAAGCACTGCTGCGCTCGCGCCACGCCGCTGAGAGCTGCGACCTGATGCTGGTGGTGGGCACTTCCGCCGTGGTCCAGCCGGCGGCGCTGATGCCGGTGATTGCCAAGGACAGCGGGGCCCGGGTGGTGGAAATCAACCCGGAGAAAACCCCGCTGACCGGGGAGATCAGCGACTACCTGATCATGGGCGGGGCCAGCGAGGTCATGAACCGGATCATTGAAGAGCTGGAAGAGATGCTGTGAACCATACGGATCGTCCCTGGATACACACTGTTTGTCTGGCGCCCCCCACCCTGCAGGACAACACCGCCGATGCCGACCGGTTGATCGGGGTGCTGAAAGACCGGCTGCAGACCGAGGCCGTTGACCTGGACCTGGACCTGCTGCAAAAACTGCCCGCACGGCTTCGAAAATGGGAATACCGCGTTGGCTGCCTTCTTTTCCAGGAGCGTCACCGCTGGCTGGTGACCGAGGTGACCCCGGCCGATGACCCCCGCCCCCTGGCCGGGTTGGCGGTGGACCTGGGCACCTCCCGGGTGGCGCTGCGACTGGTGGATCTGACCGACGGCCGCACGCTGGCCGAAAGCGGCTTTGACAATCCCCAGCTGGCGGTGGGCCCGGACATCCTGGCGCGCATCCATTTTGCGGAAAATCCCGACGGGTTGCAGCAGCTCAATGAAATGATCATCACGGGCCTGAACCGGGCCGTTGAACGACTGTGCCGTTCGGCAGGCCTGGAGCCCGGCAGCATTTACGCCATCGCGGTGGCCGGCAACACCGCCATGACCCACCTGTTCATGGGCCTTGACCCGCGCTGGATCATCCGCGAGCCTTACATCCCGGTGGTCAACAAGCCCGGTATTTTCAGGGCGGCCCGGCTGGGACTCGATGTGGCGCCGTCGGCCCGGGTGCTGATTTTTCCGAACGTCGGCAGCTACTTCGGCGGCGACCTGATTGCCGGCATCCTGTACTCGGGTTTGCACCGGCAGGCGGATACGGCCATCCTGGTGGACGTGGGCACCAACGCCGAAGTGGTGGTGGGCAACCGGGACTGGCTGATTGCCTGCGCCGGGGCGGCCGGCCCGGCCCTGGAGGGCGGGGTGACGGCCATGGGCATGATGGCCGCCCCCGGGGCGGTGGACCGCATCCGCATTGATCCGCAAACCCATGCTTTTGAAATCCATACCATTGAAGACCGGCCGGCGCGGGGAATCTGCGGCTCGGGCGTCATCGATCTGGCCGCCCAGCTGTTTTTGTGCGGCATGCTCGACATCCGGGGCAAACTGGTGCCGGCGGCCTGCGGGGAGCGCCTGAAGGAAATTGACGGAATGGCCCACCTGGTGGTGGTGCCGGCTGATCAATGCGCCGCCGGAACCGCACTGACCATCAGCCAGGCGGACATTGACAGCCTCATCCGCTCCAAGGCGGCCATGTACACTATCCTGGAGACCATTACATCATCGGTGGGGATGCACCCCGAGGATTTGAAGACTTTTTACGTGGCCGGCACGTTCGGCTCTTTTATTGATCCGCGTTCGGCCATCTGCATCGGCATGCTGCCGGATCTGCCCCTGGACCGCTACCGGCCGCTGGGCAACAGCTGCCTGGCAGGCGCGAGCCTGGCCCTGACATCCGCCGGCTGCCTGGAGGAGATCGACTGCATCCGGGACCGCATCACCTACCTGGAACTGAACGTCAATCAGGATTTCATGAACCGGTTTTCGGCGGCCAAATTTTTGCCCCACACCGACACCGCCCGCTTCCCCTCCGTTGAAAAATGGCGCCACAATTCCGGGGACATCCATACTTGATTATTGATCTCGTTGCATCTTGTCAGGGGATCGTAAATTCAATGGCGAGAAGCCCAGGAACCATTGCATCCGGCTATTCCCACCACGACAGCTGCCGGCCAACAGTGCTTCTTCAATGATGGCCACATCGAGCTTATTTTGATTTGATGTCTTACTGGTGTTTCAGCAAAAACAGGTTGATGTAGCGGGCATCGAGGTCCCTGGTGGCCACCCGCCCCAGTTCGGCTTCGATGTCGTCAAAAAGACTTTCAAAGGTCTGACCCAGCCGCTCGGTGATTTCGAAATCCTGCAGGCCGGTTTCTACGGCCAGCCAGTTTAAAAAATGCTGTTTCATGGCCAGGGGGATTTTGCGCGGCGGCCCGTCGGCGGCCCCGGCAGGGCCTGGCAGCAGCTGCTCGAAAAAGGGGATGAATTCGGGCAGCGTGAGGGGCTGCAGCTTTAACTGCCCGGCTTTCACGCAGTGCTGGGCCCAGCGGGTCAGCAACAGGTTCTTGTAGGTTAAAAAGCCATAGGCGGCAGGCGGATCAAGTTCGACGGTGATCAGCGACAGCAGGTCGTCCACGGCCTTGATCTGCCGGTAAACATCCTCCATGGCCTGCACATCTTCCAGGGAGGCGAATTCCCGGTACAGCACACCGGTTTTGTAGTTGTCATAAAAAAGCGGTTTTTTGAGCAGCAGTCCCCCCAGCACCCCCAGCCATTGCTCCCCCCAGAAGGTCAACCTCAGACCCCGGCCGGCAAACCAGCTGCCGGCAAGCCATTTTTCAACCTGCCACTTGAGTTGCAGCGCAGCCGCAAATCCCAGACGGAAAAGCTGGACCAGGGCAAAGCGGGTGATCAGGGCCGCTGCCCGGTGGGGGTCAATTGCGGTTTGCTTTTCAGACAGGCGTTCAATCCCCATGCTGACATAGCCGCAGGCTTTTTTGACAATCCGGCGCAACGCTTCCCGGTCCCGGACGGTCTTGTGGTCGGCGACGATGATCTGGTTGCACAGGCTGGCGAATTCAGCCTGAAGATGGGGCAGGCTGCCTTCCGGTTCAATGGCGGTCAGGGCCCGGGTGAAGTGGTTGTCTTCTTTGAGCAGTCCGAAGGGATACAGCGGCACCGGCATCAGTGAAGCGGCATCGGCGGTGCGGGGAATGAACTTGGGGCTTAGCTTTTTCAGATCGGAGGCTTTGACCGGCTGATAGATGCCGACCGACTCTTCAAAGGGCAGAAAGCCTTTTTCCGCCAGACGCACATTGCGCCAGCGGTAGCATTCCTCCTCGGTTTCGGCGGCAAGCAGATGGGTGGCCTCAAGCAGGACTTTCTGGTAAAGCCGGTGATCGGTGTCCGCCATGCGCTGAAGCAGCCGGGAGACAAGCTGCCGGCGCCGGTCATCCTCGAGCTTGTCTGTTTCCAGCGCCGGGGGGGCTTTGATGAATCTGATGAAATAGGTATTGTCCAGGGAGAAATAATCGTCACCGAACTCCGACGGGTCCTGATCATGCTCCCGGATGCGAACTTCGATGTTTTTAAACAGGAAAAATTTGACCAGCTCCAGCTGGTGTTGCAGGGTCCAGCGGATAAAACGCTGCGGATCGGCCTCCAGCAGCAATTCGAGCCAGCGGGAAACCGCCCGGACATCAATGCGGTCCTTTTGCCAGGCCTCCAGGTCCAGCATGTGGTCCCATTGCCTGTCAGATGCCAGCGCCAGCAGCGGCAGGCAATCCTCCGGGCCGATATCATGGACCAGAAAATAAAAGTCTTGCTCCGGAAAAGAATGCACCAGTGCTGCCGGGTTGGAATCCTGCAAGATGGCTTCCATGGCCTTTTCCGGGGGCAGCGACAGGATTTGCCGCCGTTTGAGCTGCAGCTTTTGCTGGCGCTCGATGGCGGGTCTGTCCAGTTGATTTTCATTCATCGGCAGTTGCCTTTTGCATTGTTTACGTCATTTCGGCGCCGGCCTTGGCGTTCCAGGGCGCGAACCTGAACAGCAGCAGCATTCCGGGAATCGCTGCCAGGGCGCAGGTGATAAAAAAATTTTCCCAGCCGATATGCTTGGCCATCAAGCCGGTCACCGAGGAGGCCACCGCCCGCGGTACCCCGATCAGGCTGGTCAGCAGGGCATACTGGGTGGCGGTGAATTTTTTGTTGGTGATGCTGGCCATAAAAGCCACAAAGGCGGCGGTTCCCATGCCGCTGCTTAAATTTTCAAAGGCGATCACGCCGGCCAGGGCCGGGATGCTGTAGCCGATGCGCGCCAGCACGGCAAAACAGGCGGTGGATGCGGCCTGCAGGACACCGAAAATCCAGAGGCTGCGGGTGATGCCCAGCTGGAGCAAAATGATGCCGCCGGCCAGGGCCCCGGCCAGGGTGGCGCCGGTGCCGAATATTTTGACCACCGCTCCGATATCGGTTTTTGAAAAACCGATGTCCAGGTAAAAGGGCATCGTAATGGCGCTGGCCATGGTGTCGCCGATTTTATACAACAGGATGAAGGCCAATACCCACAGCGCATTGGGCCGTGTGAAGTAGTCAGCCAGCGGCTTGACCACCGCCTCTTTCAGACTGCGCGGGGCGCCGGCCGTGACCACCGGTTCCGGAGTCAGCAATGTGACCGCCACCCCGGGCAGCATGCAGCCGGCCATGATCAGATAAACCCTGGAAAAGGGCATGTGATCGGCCATGATCAGGCCGCCGCCGCCGGCCAGCAGCATTCCCAGCCGGTAGCCGTAAATGTACATGGAAGATCCCAGGCCCAGTTCTTCATCCGGCAGGTCTTCCCGCCGGTAGGCATCGATGACGATATCCTGGGTGGCGCTGAAAAAGGCCACCATCACCGCCGCGGCCACCATCAGGACCGTGCGTTGGACCGGGTCGCAATAGCCCAAGCTGATCATGGACAGGATCAACAGCAACTGGGCCACCAGCAGCCACCCCCGCCGCCGGCCGAGCAGCGGCAGGGTATATCGGTCGACCAGCGGCGCCCAGACAAATTTCCAGGTGTAGGGGATTTGAACCAGGGTGATCATCCCGATCCAGGTCAGGTCGATATTTTTTTCCTTCATCCAGGCCTGCAGCACCCCCATGGTCATCAGCAGGGGCAGCCCGGATGAAAAGCCCATTGCAAAGGCCACCAGCATCCGCCGGCTGAACAGGATCTCAACAATGGACTTTGGGTTTGAACCCGGCAATTATACCTCTTTCAGCTGGGCGGGGGGGACAATCGCGCCGTAAGCCTGCTTTAGCTGCAAAAGCTCCTGGCGCTGTTTTTTCAAAATTTCGAACAGCATTGACGGAATCCCCGCCTCTTTGCCGTACGCGTCGAGTTGCAGATCGATGCGGCCGACAATGTTGTCGACATAAAGGGAAAACTGCTTTTCATACAGCTCAGACGGGTAGGGCTTGTCGATCCTGGCCTTGAACACCTCCTTGAGGTCCTCATATCGCGGCAGGTAGCCGATGGGGGTGTCAATTGCGCCAACCTCCCGGCGGGCCCGTTTTTCCAGCCAGCCCATCCAGGCCTTGACGTCCTTTTTTTCACCCAGCAGTTTATTGGACGACCCGCCACGGGCTTCTTCGGTGAGAAAATAGTTCAATCCCGCCAGGATGGGTTGCTTGTCGGGGGCGATTTTGGGACTGGTGAAAAATTCAAACTGCGCCGCCATGTAGTCGCCCAGCGAGCCGGGAATAAAGGGGGCATTGGCCCATGGCTGGCGGCGCACGCCGGTGGCGCCGACTTCCGTGGCGGTGGCCGCCGATACGATGCAGGCGCCGATGACAACGCCTTCTTCAGGAGTTTTGGCCACCCAGACCGGCGGCATGGTGTCGCTGTCCCGACCGCTGTATGTGAAAATTCGCGTTTCGACCCCCGCAGGATCCTCGCTGAACTCGGAATAATTGCCCAGGGCGCTGTTTGACAGGGTGCAGCGGGCGTTGGGATGGGACATGGGGATTTGTTTGCCGTTTTCGTCGACCATGCCGCGCTGCCACGGCCCCTGGAAATTAATTCCCCTCTCAGGGGGAGGATCCTCCCCGTTGCCGGTCCACTGGGGCATGCCGTTTTCATCAATCAGCACGTTGGACCAGATGACCTCGGTGCCGGGTTTGCGCAAACATTCCATCAGCAGGGGATCGCCCTCCCAGTTGACGTCTTCGACGATGCCGAATATTCCGACTTCCGGGTTGATGGAGCGCACCGAACCATCCTCGGCAATCCACATCTGGGCAAGGTCGTCGCCGATAAAATGGTCTCCCGCCATGGCCGTGGTGGTTTTGCCGCATCCGCTGGGGGCGGCTCCGGCCATCCAGGTGATCCGGCCGCCGGGGCCCTCGATGCCGGTGATGAACATGTGCTCGGCCAGCTGTTCTTCTCTTTTTTCGTAGACCGCCCGATCCACTGAAAAGCGGTGGTTGCCTTTTTTCATCAGCAACGTGTTGCCGGCATAGGTGCAGTTGCAGCTGAAGGTGGTCAGGTGGCTGCGGTCCATATACACCCGGGCATTGGGCAGGTCTTCGGCGCGGTTCAACCCCTGGCTGTGAATGTTGACATAAAAATGCCCCAGCTTTTCGACTTCCGCGTTGATGGCGGTGAACACATTGCGGTACAGGATATCGGCGCTGTGCAGGACATAGGCCGAACTGGAAATTTCCACCGCCGGGTTGGAGGCCGGGGCTCCCAGGGGGCCGCGCAGGTAAAAGCCGATGATCATGGTCTTGCCCTGCATGATGTCGGTCATCTTGTCCTTGATGTCTTCGAGGGCCTCGCGACGATCTTTTTTCAACGCCAGCGAGTTGACGGTCTCACCCTCATTGTAGATATAAAAGGTGCGGTCGATGATGCGTCCCTGCTCTTCTTTGAGATCGTAGTGAATGGTATGATTTTCCAGGGGAAGTTTTTTTTCTTCCCCGTTTTCCAGGGCGATGGCCCGGACGTGCTGCCGGTCTGCGGCGGTACCGCTGTCGACAAAAATCGTATCCGGGTTGCAGATAACAATGGCGTTGGCGATTTTGATGCGGATATCTGGATGGGTGATCTGCCTTATCTTGGACAGGTTGTCCGCATCCATGCGGTCTTCGAAAATTTTAACAGCGGCTTGTTCGCTGGTAATGCCTCCCAGTTCAACGGTAATGTCGATGACGTCTTTTTTCGGTCCCATGGGTCCATCTTCCCCTTTCTTTGCGGGTTCATCATTTATATTATATCCGGCAGCGGTCAAAAGGCAATCTTTTCAGCCGGCGTCAGGATCCGTGTTGCGCCACGATGATCTCTTCCAGGGCGCGTTTGGGAACATGATGGACCCCGTCGGCATCGCGCCAGTACTGCACCCGGCCGTCCGCGCCCATGGTCTCGATGACCGCCGTTTCCCTGGGCTTGCCGACGGCCAGAACCAGCAGAATTTGAAAGTGTTCGTCGATGGCCAGAATGTTTTTGAGTTGATTCCGTTTGACCGAACCGATCATGCAGCCGGCCAGTTGCCGGTCCCGGGCGCCCAGCAGGATGGACTGGGCGGCAATGCCGTGATCGCAGCCGGCATCGGTGCTGATGCGCGTATCGTTGAGCATGACGATATAGGCTGCGGGCCGTTCGCCCGGGGCGGGCCCGGGCCAGTCCTTGAGGTAGCCGGCCCAGCCCAGGCATGTAAATATTTCTGCATTTTTAGCCACGTCACAGCAAAGCACGTACTTCAATGGTTGAAGATTGGCGGCGCTGGCAGAAAGCCTTGCCAGGTCCACCAGCTCCTGCAGGGTCTGCAGCCCGACGGCATGCTCTTCATAAAAGCGGCGGCAGCTTCGATTGCTGCGGATTAAATCATCAATCATGCGGTTGATTCTCCTGGCAGATGAATTTGGCCTGCACCGGCATCTGCTGCCGGATCCAGGTCAGAACCTTGTCGAATTCATCCCTGAGTTCGCGCAGGGCAAGGCCCCTGTGGCTGACACGGCTTTTTTCCTCCCGGCTCAACTGGGCAAAGGTTTTTTTCAGCGGCGGGTAGTAGAAGACCGGATCGTAGCCAAAGCCGTTCTCACCGCTCGGCGCTTCGGCGATCAATCCCTCGCAGCGTCCTTCATAGGTCAGGGCGGCCCCGGTGGGCACTGCCAGCGACAGCACACATTCGAAGGCCGCCCGGCGATCGGCCTTGCCCTTCAATTCCGCCAGCAGCTTTTCACAGCGCTGCCGGTCCGTGGCGTTTTCACCGGCCCAGCGGGCCGAGTGGATCCCCGGAGCCCCGCCCAGAGCCGGCACCACCAGCCCGGAGTCATCGGCCAGGGCCGGCAGTCCGAGTATCCGTGCAACGAAGCTGGACTTTTTATACGCATTTTCATCAAAGCTGTCCCCGTCTTCGACCACGGGCGGCGTGGGCCCGAAGTCCTCCAGGTTTTTAATGACAATGGGAAAGCCGGTCAACAGATCCCGGATTTCTGCGGTTTTGCCGGCATTGCGGGTGGCCAGCACCAGGGTGATCAAATCGTTCATGGCACCTCGGGGTGGAAATTGTTTTGTGTTTTCAGGCAACACGTTTTATAAACAAATAAAATGCCTTATTTTCAGAGATTGTCAAGGCACAATTTCAAGGACGCCGTCATGGATATCAGCGAACTGCCGCAGGGCTGGGATGTGATTGTCATCGGAGGGGGGATTACCGGTGCCGGCATCCTGCGGGAAGCGACCCGGGCCGGGTTGCGGGCGGTTTTGTGCGAACAGAAGGATTTTGCCTGGGGGACTTCCAGCCGCTCCTCCAAGCTGGTTCACGGTGGTTTGCGCTATCTCAGGGAGGGGCATTTTTTAATGACCAAAACCGCGGTGGAAGAACGCGAGCGGCTGCTCAAAGAGGCCCCGGGGCTGGTGGAGCCGTTGGGATTCCTGCTGCCGCTTTACGAAGACCAGCGTCCCGGCAAGCGCACCCTGCAGGTCGGGCTTTCGCTATACGACATCATGGCACGGGAACGGCAGCACCGCTATTATGATGCGGCGGCCTTCAGCCGGATGATCCCGCATATCAATCGCCGGGGACTTACGGGCGGGTTTTATTTTCTCGATGCCCAGGTGGATGACTGCCGGCTGGTGCTGCGACTGATCAACGAAGCGGTGGCCGCCGGGGCCAGTGCCCTGAATTACACCGCCGTGCAGCGCATTATCCGCCAGGACGGCGAGGTGGCGGGCGTGGAGGTGCGGGATGTCGAAACCGGTCAGAGCCGCACCCTGGACTGCCCGCTGGTGATCAATGCCACCGGGGTCTGGGCCGAAAAGCTGCACCCCTCACCGGACCCCGAGCTTCACCTGCGCCCCTTGCGCGGCAGCCATCTGGTGTTTTCCGCCAAAGCCCTGCCGCTGACCGAAGGCTTGAGTTTTATACACCCGCGGGACGGCCGTCATGTTTTCGTGATTCCATGGGAAGGTGCGGTGCTGGTGGGAACCACCGATATCGATCATCCCCATGATCTGTCCATTGAGCCGAACATCAGCGCCGAGGAGGCATTCTACCTCATGGAAGGTCTGCAGGCGGTTTTTCCATCCCTGGGCCTTTCGCTGGAAAACTGCCTGTGCGCCTTTGCGGGGGTGCGGCCGGTTCTCAGCGAGGGCAAACTTGAACCGTCCCAGGAATCTCGCGAGCACGTCGTGTGGGTCGATCGCGGTCTGGTGACGGTCACCGGCGGCAAATTGACGACTTTTCGCAGGCTGGCCCTGGACGCGTTGAAGGCCGCGCGCCCCTGGCTGCCGCCTGACACGGTCATTGACCGCAAGGCGCCTGTTTTTGAAGCCCTGCCCGACCGGCCCGCTGAAAATTTCGGACTGCCGGCGCAGACCTGGCGGCGTTTGTACGGCCGATACGGTACGGCGGCTGAAACCATCGTGGCCACCGCCCGCCGCAAGGACCTGGCGCTCATCCCCGGCACTTACACCCTGTGGGCCGAACTGTCCCATGTGGCGGCCCATGAGTATATCCGGCATCTGGACGATTTGCTGCTGCGGCGGGTGCGCATTGGACTGTTGACACCCGGGGGGGCAACGGGATATCTGAAACGGGTGCGCAGACTGTGCAAAAGCGTCCTGCCCTGGAGCCGGCGGCGCTGGAACGAAGAAATCCGTCTGTATCGAATTCAATGGGAGCATGCCTACTGCCTGCCGGGACGTCGGGACGCGGTGTCGGCCCGGCGCAAGGTGTTTTCCCTTCAGGGCCTGCGCGCGGTTTTGCGCAAAATGCATTTTAGCGGCAAGGGTCACAATCCCCGGGCGAAGCCATGACCGACAAAGATCTTGTACTGGCCATTGATAACGGAACCCAGAGCCTGAAAGCCTTGATTTTCGACCTTGAGGGAAAATTGCTGGCCAAAGAAGCGGTGGCTTTCACCCCGCCCTATTTTTCAAAACAGCCCGGCTGGGCAGAGCAGGATCCGGAGGTGTTCTGGCAGGCGCTTTGCCAGGCCTGCCAGGGGCTCTGGCGTCAGGACCGCGACTGGCGCCAACGGCTTGCCGCCGCGGCCCTCACCAGCCAGCGGGCGACCGTGATCAACGTGGATCAGCAAGGCCGGCCCTTGAGACCGGCGATGCTGTGGCTGGATCAGCGTAAGACCCAGGGGCTGCCGCCGGTGGGGGGGCTGTGGGGATTGATTTTCAAGCTGGCCGGACTGACCCGAACGGTGGCCTACCTGCAGGCGGAGGCCGAAGCCAACTGGATCCGCACTTACCAGCCGGATGTCTGGCAAAAAACCCATAAATACCTGCTGCTGTCCGGTTACCTGACCTGGCGGCTGGTGGAAAAGTTCGTGGATTCCATCGGCTGTCAGGTGGGCTACATGCCCTTTGACTACAAGCGCCAGCGCTGGTCGTCGAGCTGGGACTGGAAATGGCGCGTGCTGCCGTTTGAGCCCCGCCTGCTGCCGGAGCTTGTGGCCCCCGGTGAAATTCTCGGCACCATCACCGGGTCGGCCTCCCGGCAGACCGGTCTGCCCGAGGGGCTGCCGCTGGTGGCTGCAGCGGCCGACAAAGCCTGTGAGGTCATCGGTTCAGGCAGTCTGACCTCGGATACAGGCTGTCTGAGCTACGGCACCACCGCCACCATCAACGTCACCCACAAGAAATATGTTGAACCCGTGGCGCTGATTCCCCCCTATCCGGCCGCAGTGCCGGGCTTTTATACCGTGGAGGTCCAGGTCTATCGCGGCTACTGGATGGTGGACTGGTTCAAGCGGCAGTTCGGTTATCCGGAGCGCGAGGAGGCCGCCCGCTCCGGTTTGACGCCGGAAGCGCTTTTCGACCGTCTGGTCAAGGAGGTGGAACCGGGCTCCATGGGCCTGATGTTGCAGCCTTACTGGACACCGGGTTTGAAAATGCCGGGCCCCGAAGCCAAGGGAGCCGTGATCGGATTCGGCGATGTCCACACCCGGGCACACCTGTACCGGTCCATTTTAGAGGGCCTGGCCTATGCCCTGCGCGAGGGCAAGGAACGCATCGAAAAACGCAGCCGCACCCCGATCACCAGTTTGAGGGTTTCCGGCGGCGGCAGCCAGAGCCGCCAAGCCATGCAGATTACGGCCGACATTTTCGGCCTGCCCACCGCCCGCCCGCATCTTTACGAGACATCGGGGCTGGGGGCGGCCATCGATGCGGCGGTCGGCATGGGACTGCATGGGGATTTTAAAACCGCGGTGGCGGCCATGACCCATGTGGGGGAGGTCTATGAGCCCGATCAGAAAAACCACCGGCTCTATGACCGGCTGTATCACGATGTCTACCGGCAGATGTACAAACGGCTCAAACCATTGTACGAACGTATCCGGGAAATCACGGGCTATCCGAAATAAAACGACACCATAGACTCATTAAGGATCATTTTATTCAATGCAAGGAATGACTGAGACAGAATTTCTGTTTCGAGTTTCTAAAATTCCAAAATACAAGCACCAAATTCCAAATAAATCTCAAATTTCAATATCCAAAGAACCGCAGTTTGGAATTTAGACTATTGGTTATTGTGATTTATTTAGAATTTGTGATTTAAGATTTGTTAATTTTCATTGGAGATTCCCCTATGAAGTGGTTTCAACTCGCACTTGTTTTTTGGCTTTCGTTTACTTTTGTCCCCCAGGCTCCGGCAGCGGAAAGGGCCCTGACCATCATCCATTCCAATGACCTGCATTCCCACTTTCTGGGCGCGCCCCCCAATATCGACTACACGCCCCTGGTGACCGGTGATGATCAGACCCTCGGCGGCTGGGCGCGCATCGCCACGGTCATCAAGCAGGTGCGCCGTGAGCGCAGCAACCCGGTGCTGGTGGTCGACGCCGGTGACTTTCTCATGGGCTCGCTGTTTCACCTGCTCAGCCGGCAGCAGGCCTTCGAGCTGCAGCTGCTGCACATGATGGGATATGACGCCGTGGCGCTGGGCAACCACGAGTTTGACCTGAAACCGGAGGGACTGGCGCGGATTTTGACCAGCGCGCGAAGCTCCGGCAGGCTGCCGCAGATGGTGCTGGCCAATGCTGTTTTCAGCCCTGAAGATCCCGGCGACGATTCCCTGGAAAAACTTTTTGCCGCCGGGGTGGTCCGCCCTTACCGGGTCCTGGACAAAGGCGGCATTCGCATCGGCATTTTCGGCCTGCTGGGTAAAGATGCCGCGGAGGTCGCCCCCTTTGCTTCCCCGGTCAGCTTTGCCGATCCCATTGAAACCGCCCGCCGGATGGTAAGGGTTCTTCGTGACAGCGAAAAGGTCGATGTGGTGATCTGCCTGTCCCACAGCGGCCTGGACCCGGACCCCAAACATTCGGAAGATGAAATCCTGGCCCGGGAGGTCAAGGGGATCGACATCATCATCAGCGGCCATACCCACACCAAACTGGACCGGGCGCTGCAGGTCAACGACACCCTCATTGTCCAGGCCTGGCAATACGGCAAGCAGCTGGGAATCATGGATGTCGTGCTGGATGACGGGGGGGTGACATTAAAAGACTATCGGCTGGTGGACATCAACGATGCCATTGCCGGGGATGTGCAGATGTCGCGCACCATTGAAAGCTTTGAGGCGGCCGTCAACCGCCAGGTGCTGGCGGCCGACGCGCTTGCCTTTCGCCGGGCCGTGGCGCAGACCGGTTTTGAGCTGACCATCGCAACGACCGAGTCCAACCTGGGCAATCTGATCGCCGACGCCATGCGCTGGTATGCCAATCAAAATGATTATAATCCTGCAGACCCCGTCACCCGGGTGGTGGCGGCCGTGATTTCCAACGGCGTCATCCGCGATCCCATCGTGCCGGGAAAAAGCGGCCGGGTTGCGGTGTGCGATGCCTTCCGGGCCATTCCCCTGGGGATCGGCTTTGACGAAACCCAGAGCATGGGCTACCCGCTGATTGCTTTTTACATCTATCCGGCGGAGCTGAAAAAAACCCTCGAGATTTTGACCAGCATCTATCCGCTCAAGGGCAGCGATTATTTTCTGCAGGTCTCGGGGGTCAAGTTCGTTTACAACCCCAACCGCATGCTTTTTGACCGGGTGACCGACATCTGGCTGGGCGATGAACAAAACGGCTACCGGCTGCTGGACACTTCGGCTTCCAACCGCAGCCTGCTGCGGGTCACGGCCGATATTTACAACGCCACCTTTTTAAAGATCATCGGCGGTTTTACCTGGAACATTTTAAACATCGTTCCCAAGGATCGCCACGGCAAGCCCGTTGAGGATCTGACGACCCTGCGCCTGGATGCAGACAAGCAGGCGGCCGGCATCCAGGAACTCAAGGAATACAAGGCCGTCATCGCCTATCTGCAAAGTTTTGCCGACACCGACGGCGACGGCCTGCCGGAGATCCCCGAGCGGTACCGGGGACCGTTGGGAAGGCACACAATTGCGGCCAGCTGGAATCCGTACCACTTGCTCAGGGGTGGCTCCCGCGTGACCTGGCTGGCCTTTGGCGTCCTGCTGCTGGGGGTGGGGCTCATCGGGGGCGCTTTGTGGTTTGCGGTGAAAAAAATTAAAGGAAGGTCAAAATGAAACCAATTGTGGGTTGCGGCAATCGGGTGTTGGAGGTCGATCTTGGCCTGGAAACCGTAAAGGAAATTCAGGTGTCCGAAAGCGACCGGCGGCAGTATATAGGGGGCAAGGGGCTGGGGCTGAAACTGCTTTTCGATCGTCTGCAGCCCGGCATCGATCCTCTGGGCAAGGACAATTACCTGGCTTTCATGATGGGGGTGCTGCTGGGCACCGGCGCGCCCTGTTCGGGGCGCTTTGCAGCGCTGACCAAATCGCCGCTGACCGGAATCATGCTGTCTTCCTCCTGCGGCGGGCCCTTCGGCATGGCCTTTAAAACCGCCGGCTATGACGGGCTGCTGATCAGGGGACGATCCGCGCGGCCCGTTTACCTGGAAATCGACGAGCATGGGGTCAGCTTTCGGGACGCCTCCCAGCTGTGGGGCAGGGACACCTTTGAAACCCAGGAAATGCTTGACCTGGGCAAAAAGGACGGGGCCGTGGCCATCGGTCCGGCCGGTGAAAACCGGGTGCTGTTCGCCAACATTGCCAGCGGCCATCGCTTCCTCGGCCGGGGAGGGATGGGGGCGGTCATGGGCGCCAAGCAGCTCAAGGCCATTGTCGCCCGCGGCGGCGCCTGGAGCATCGTCGCCCGGCATCCCGACGAATTCAAGGCGCTTTGCAAAAAGGCCACCGCGTACATCAACTCCAACCAGTACACCGGCAAGCTTTACCGGGATTACGGGACCAATTCCAATACCCTGCCCTGCAACCGGGCCGGCCTTTTGCCGGTGGAAAACTTTCGCCGGGGTTCGGACGCAAGAGCGGCGGACGTCTCCGGCCAGCGCCTGCGGGAAAAATACCACACCACCCACTTCACCTGCAAACCCTGCACGATTCTGTGCGGACACCGGGGAACCTACCCGGACGGCAGCCGTCACACCATCCCGGAATATGAGAGCCTGCACCTGCTGGGAACCAATCTCGGCATTTTCGATACCGACCGCATCACGCAGTTCAACGACATCTGCTGCCGCATGGGCATGGACACCATTTCGGCAGGAGCGACCTTGTCCTACGTGATGGAAGCCGGTGAAAAGGGTCTGCTGACCACGGACCTCAAGTTCGGCTCCCCCCAGGGAGTTGCCGAGACGCTGATGGACATCGCCCAACGCCGCGACCGGGGGGGCGAGCTTGCCGACGGCACCCGCCGGCTGGCGGAAAAATACGGCGGCCGGCAGTTTGCCATCAACGTCAAGGGGCTGGAAATGGCCGCCTATGATCCCCGGGGTGCCTGGGGCCAGGGGCTTTCCTACGCGGTGGCCAACCGGGGAGGCTGCCACCTTTCGGCCTATGTGCTGGCCATGGAGATCTATTTCGGCCTGCTGCGTCCCGATACCACCCGGGCAAAACCGGAATTTGTGCGGCTGTTTGAAAGTGCGACCTGCTGTGTCAACTCCCTGCATACCTGCCAGTTCACCATGTTTGCCTACACCCTGGAATCGCCGCTGACCAAATACACCCCGGACCCGGTGTTGGCGGCCATGATGCAGTATCTGCCCGCGGTGGCCACCCGGCTGGTGGATTTCAGCATGTACGCCAGGCTCTTTGCGGCGGTCACGGGAATCGATATGTCCAGCACAGAATTTCTGACCGCCGGGGACCGCATCCATGTCCTGGAGCGCTACATGAACACCCGTGAAGGCATATCGCGCAAAGATGACACCCTGCCGCAGCGTTTGTTAAACGAGGGCCGGCGCGACGATCCGCGACACATGACGGTGCCCCTGGACGCCATGCTCGACCGCTACTATCGGCTCAGGGGCTACAACGCCGATGGGATTCCGACCACCGAAACCTTGCACAAACTGGGCATCGACGCCAAATGAAAGGAGCGCTTAATGATGAAGATACCGCCCCGGGGCAGATCGAAAGATGAGATTTTGACAACCCTGCAAAGCTATAAAGGAGACGATCTGGACTGGAAGTCCGGCCGGGTTTTCGGCTACATTTATGACCCCGGCAAAAAAGTGCATGATATCATCAACGACGCCTATACCATGTATCTGCCGGAAAACGCGCTCGACCCGCTGTCGTTTCCGAGCCTGCTGCGCCTGGAAAACGAAGTGGTGGCCATGACCGCCCGGCTGCTGGGCGGCGACGACCAGACGGTGGGCAACTTTACTTCCGGCGGCACGGAAAGCCTGATTCTGGCTGTCAAAACGGCCCGGGACTATTGCCGGGCCGTCAAACCGCAGATCAAGCAGCCGGAACTGGTGCTGCCCATCACCGCCCATGCCTCGATTTTCAAGGCCTGCCACTACCTGGGGGTCAAACCGGTGGTGACAAGGGTCGATGACGACACCTTTCTGGCCGACGTGGCGGCTATGCGCGAGGCCATCACCGACAACACGATTTTGCTGGTGGCATCGGCCCCCGGCTACGCCCATGGCGTTGTGGATCCGGTTGCCGCCATCGCCGCGCTGGCCAGGGAAAAAGACCTGCTGTGCCACGTGGATGCCTGCGTGGGCGGCATCCATCTTTCCTACATGCGCCAACTGGGCCATGAGGTTCCGGATTTCAACCTGGCCGTTGACGGGGTGACCTCGCTTTCCGTGGATCTTCACAAGTACGGCTATGCCGCCAAGGGAGCTTCGATTATTCTGTATGCCGGCAAGGAGCTGCGCAAACATCAGATCTGGGCCTGTTCGCGCTGGACCGGCTACACCGTCATCAACGCGGCGGTGACCAGCAGCAAGTCCGGCGGCCCCATGGCGGCAGCCTGGGCGGTGTTGAATTACCTGGGCGACGAGGGCTACATGGAAATCGTCAGCGAAGTGATGGCGGCCACCCGAAAGCTTGTCGACGGCATTGGCCGCATCAATGGCTTGCGGGTGCTGGGAAAACCGGATATGTGCATGTTTGCCGTGGCCTCCACCGATGAAAGGCTGAACGTCTACCGGCTGGCCGATGAAATGAAGAAAAAGGGATGGTACCTGCAGCCCCAGTTCGCCCGGGAAAATTCACCGTCCAACCTGCACATCTCCCTGAACCGCTCCACCGTGCCCCAAGCCGAGGCGCTGCTGGAAGCCCTTGCAGCCACGGTCAAAGAGTTGCTGCAGCAGCCGGCGGATCCGGAAATTGTGCGCCTGCAGGCCGAGCTTGAAAAGCTTGCGCTCAATTTTGATGAGGAAACTTTTTTCAAGCTGGCGCAAATGGCCGGGGTGACCGGCACCGAAGCGCCCGAGAGCATGGCCACCGTCAACATGCTGCTCGAAGCGCTGCCCTATGAGATTAGCGAATTTATGCTCACCGAATATTTGAACAACCTGATGGTGCCGGGAAAGACTCCATGAACCTTATTTTCGCAGCGATGGTGCTGATTGCCTTTTTGTTTGCCGGCTGGCAGCAGATTTTTTTGCTCCCCGCCGCCGGACAGCCCACCTCCATGGAAATGCTTTCCAAGGCGATGATCGATTCGGCCGGCGGCGCCGTGGAGCTGGCCATCGGGCTGGTGGGGGTGATGGCGCTTTTTCTGGGGTTGATGAAAGTGGCCGAAGCCGGGGGGCTGCTCACCATTTTGGCCCGGCTCATCCGGCCGCTGATGGTGCGCCTGTTTCCCGATGTGCCGCCGGAACATCCGGCCATGGGGGCCATGATCTTAAATCTGGCCGCCAATGCGCTGGGCCTGGGCAACGCGGCCACCCCCTTCGGCATCCGGGCCATGCAGGAGCTGGACCGGCTAAACCCCCGCCCCGGCACCGCCACCAACGCCATGGCCCTGTTTCTGGCCATCAACACGTCCAGTGTGACGCTGCTGCCCACCGGTGTGATTGCCCTGCGCGCAGCAGCCGGATCGGCGGACCCGGCCGCAATTTTGCCCACCACCCTGTTTGCCACCATCGGTTCGACCACCGTGGCTGTCATCGCCGCCAAGCTTTATCAGCGCCTGGTTCCGCTGCGCCTGGAAGATGGCGACCCCCTGCCGCCGCAGGACGGCACCCCCGAGCGGCCGGCATCCCCGCCGTCCCAGGAAACCCCGCCGGGCTATCCCCTGTGGGTCAGCCTGATCGCCCTGGGAGTGCTGGTGGCCCTGATACCGCTGGCCGTGCTCTACGGGCGGGCGGTCTCCCCCTGGATTCTGCCCCTGCTGATGGTCGGCTTTCTTGGTTTCGGCCTGTTGCGGCGGGTCAGCATTTACGAGGTGTTCGTTGAAGGCGCCAAGGAAGGATTCCAGGTGGCCCTGCGCATCATTCCCTTTCTGGTGGCCATCCTGGTGGCGGTGGGCATGCTGCGGGCCAGCGGGGCGCTGGATGCCATTGTGGGAGTGCTGGGCGGCATCACCAGCCGGTTTGGGCTGCCGGCCGAGGCGCTTCCCATGGCCCTGATGCGGCCGCTGTCAGGATCGGGGGCTTACGGGATTCTGGCATCGATCATCAATGACCCGTCCATCGGCCCTGACAGCTACACCGGCTACCTGGTGTCCACCCTGCAGGGATCCACTGAAACCACGTTTTATGTCATGGCGGTCTATTTCGGGGCGGTCCAGGTGCGCCGCATCCGCCACAGCTTGGCCGCCGCCTTGACCGCCGATGTGGCCGGCGTGGTTTTTGCCATCCTGGCCTGCCTGTTTTTTCTGCGGTACTAATAGGTTGGTCATTGCGGCAGCGGTATGGGCTGCGGCACTTTTATCTGGCGTGGATCGGTGATGTACGGGGTGGTGAAAAAATGATCGGCCTGATACATGATGTGGTTAAGGGCGTCATCGAGCTGCCGGCGGCAGGCTTCGCACTGCCGGCGGCAGGCATCGGGGGGCACGACGATGGGATTTTGCGCATACAGGGCCACGATGCGGGCAAAGGGTTTGGGAATTATGGTCCGGTCCCAGCTATTGAGGGTCCAGTAACGGTCGGCACTCCAGATGACCGGGACAATCGGCAGGCCGGTTCTTTTGGCCAGGTAAATGATTCCCGGTTTGGCTACAAAGCGCGGCCCCCGGGGGGCATCGGCCACCAATCCACCTTTATGACCCTGACTGACAAGGGTCTCCATTTCACGAAATGCCTGCCTGCCGCCCCTTGAGGAAGAGCCCCGGGCGGTGATCCACCCGAAGCGCCGGGCTGCCTGGGCAGCCAGCTCCCCGTCTTTGCTGGCACTGGCAATCGACACCACGTTCTGGTTGCGGTACCAGTAGATGACGAAAAAAAGCCCCCGGTGCCAGCTGGCGTAAAGCAGTCCCCGGCCGGGATTTTGTCGCCGGCAGGACTGTTCGATTTCGCGGCCGAACTCGGTGATCCGGCAGGTGCCCAGCCACAGACTGGCCGTCCATTTGGCCAGCCAGCCGAACGCATAATAGCCTGCCCGTTTGCCCAAGCCCATCGCGATCCTTTCTCCCGCTGGAAGTTAATGATGGTACTGATTTTGCATTAAATTTGGCATAACCACTTTGTAAGGCTTTTATCTTACCCTGCGACAAAATGTTTGACAAGTGGTTTCGGTGGATGAAAAAAATACAGCCGGTTCGCGGAAAATCCAAAATAGCAAGCGATAACAGCAGGTTGTTCTTTTATAAATTTGACTGCCGGGATGCCTTCCCGGGGTGCCCAACGACTGGCGACCCAAATATCCAGATCCGGCCCGGTGCCAGGAGCGTCATTATAACGTCGGCACAATGCTCTCGGCGCTGGCTTTTAGCGGTCTAAAAAGTTGCAGCTTGCCAGATGATGATTAAGATCTAGCTAGAAGATCCGCAGGGCATCACCGGGATTCAGCAGATGTCACAATAGTCTGTCACCCCCCCCGGAAGATAACGATAAGCGTAAGGGGGGTAACGGTTGCGTCACGGCATCTGCAACGGTAACGGTTGGCGCAACTGCCGTCCGGTCCGATGGCGAGCAGCAGGGACCCGGCCGGCCAGTACAAACAAAATAGATGGCCGCAGATCAACCAATCAAATTATGGGAGAGGGATGAAAATGCCTAGCACTGCCAGCACACTCCAGCACCATTTGGCCGAGGTTAAAGCGGGCCGCCGCCGCTTTGAAAATGCCTTCCAGGCCGTCACCCGCATGATCCTGGGAAGCAGCATTGAAAAGGTGGTCGTTAACGGAAAAACCACCTATGATTTCAGTATCTTTCGTCAGGGATCCAAGCATGTGATCGGCATGTATGACGAAATCAACAGCTTTGTTTCCTATGTCAAGGATGCTGCCGAAGGCGGGTCATCCAAGGAGATGGCCTTTGTCCTCGTGGGTGAGCCGGGAAACGGCAAGACTTTTTTCGTCGAATTTTTGTCCGATTGCTACCGCCGGTTTCTGTTTCAGGAGGAAAACCGCAAGTATACCTTCCGCTTCTTGAACATGGACAAACTGGGCAATTACGGAAAGATCAAGATCATCGAATCCCAGACCTATGAAGATCCACTGATTCTGGCCATGAATCTGTTTGAAGATCCGGATAAAAACCGGGAGTACCTGGCCGGCCAGGTCGGGTTTTCCGACAAACAGGTCGAAGAGGTGTATGAAAATTACCGGCCCCTGGGAGCATGCAGCGGATATATCTGGAATGACATTGCCAATTTCACCGGCGGCAAGATCGAAGACATGCTCAAACATGTGGAAATTGTTCCGGTGCCGCTGATTGAAAGCCTGGGCACCCTGACCGGGAAATACCCGGCCAAGGATAAGATCACCTCCTCTTCGGTGGACCTGCTGGGCGAAGAGTCCATTCAGCGGCTGCTGCACATCTCCGATACCAACAATCCCTATCGCTTTGATCTGCGGCGCGGTGCATTGGCCCGGGTGGCCGGCGGCGGAATTCATTTCAGCGACGAAATCTACAAGAATAAAAAGGACCTGGTCCAGGTCTACCTGGGGGTTATCCAGAACCGCAACATTGAAATCGACGGCTATAAATGGCCCATTGACACCCTGATCATCGCGACCAGCAACAACTCCGAATTTCACCGCTTTCTGTCTGAGAAGGAAGAAGCGCCGATTGTGGACCGCTGCCGGATCTGCTATGTGTCGCACAACACCAACTATAAACTGCAAAAAGACCTGACCAACTACACCATCGGCAGTGAGGCCCGCACCACATTGACCTACGAGGAGCTGCACCAGGATCCCAACCTGAACTATGCGGCCTCGGTGGCGGTGGTGTTGTCCCGCCTGCCGCGCTCCGAAAAACTGACCCCGGTGGAAACCATGAAGTTGGCCGCCGGCGAGGTGGCCGGCGAAAAAAGCATCAAGACCCTGGCTGAAGTCATTGACACCCTCAACCAGGACCCTGAAATCATCAACCGCTTCGGCCAGAAGGGGCTGGGGCAGCGCAACCTCGGACGGGCGATCCAGCTTCTGATCGAAAGCTCGGAGACCAACGAAGGCCAGTGCATGTTTGCTTATGATATTTTCAGGGCCCTGGAACGCATCATCCTGGATTACGTCACCGAGGCCAATGACCGGACCAAATACCTGGAGGATCTCAAAACCGCCAAAGGACTGTATCGCGAACGCATCATGACCGAAATGTTCAACGCCTACATGGATGAACCCTTCGCCATTCGCAAAGACGTGATGAATTATGTGAACATGATCATCGGTATCGATGCCGAAAACTTGGGACCCGATAAAATGTGGAAGTACAAGGACCCGCAAACCGGGGAACTCAAGGCGCTGAAGATCGATGAACGGTACATCAACAGCGTCGAGGAGCGGCTGGGCCTGAAGACCGAAGAGCAGCGGGAATCATTTCGCACTTCGATCCGCAAAATATACGGCCAGAAAATCTCCGTTGATCCAGGCTACGATTTTATGGACAACCTGGAGCTGGTCAAGGCCGTCACCGATGTGCGGCTCAAATCCGATATCGCCGGCGCGGGCAGCCTGATCGGGGCGCTGGCCAACCGAACCAACGAAGAAAACCAGAAGCTCTATGACCGCATGATCAGCACCATGCTGGAGAAACTGGGCTACTGCAAGACCTGCGCCCAGAAAACCATCGAATATTTTTGCACCCAGGAAGATGAAAAATAGGGGCCATGAAAACCAAACCCATCCAGCTTTACCGGCAGCTCAAAAAAAGGGGCCTGTCCTCCGAGCGGGAAAAAAAGATCCTTTTGGAGCTCAACGATTCCGGCACCCATGATCTGCCCGGCAGCGACCCGTCCGCAGACGGCGACCAGATGTCTTTGCCGGTGCGTCACAGTTGCTATGACTATCACGACTTGCTGGATCTGCAGGCCATGACCGCCATGCAGTTTTCCCCCAATGTCAGCATCAAGTCCATCGATGAGCTTCTCGAACGCGACCGGCAGCGGGAAAAAGACGGCTTTCCGCGCAAGATCAATGTGGGACGCCTGATCAAACCCGGCAAAAGCGGCAAGGACAAGGTGGTCATCGTGCCCTCCACGGTGGAAGAAAAATTTTTGCATGACACCTCTTTTCGCACGGAAGAAGAACAGGGCAGCGGGGGGGCCGGCGACGGCGAAGAAGGAGAGGTGATCGGTGAGCAGCCGGTGCGCGATCCGGAGCAGCAGGGCGGGACCGGACCCGGGCAGGGCGAAGGCGGCCAGCATGAGATGGAGTCCAACGCCTATGATCTGGGCAAGATTCTGACCGAAAAATTCGAGCTGCCCAACCTCAAGGACAAGGGCAAAAAGCGTTCCCTGACCCGCTACACCTATGACCTGACGGACAAAAACCGCGGTTTCGGCCAACTGCTCGATAAAAAGGCGACCTTGCGCAAAATCGTTGAAACCAACATCCACCTGGGCAATCTGCCTGACGTCGGCAACATCGATGCCAGCCGGTTTTTGATATCGCCCCGGGACCTGGTCTACCGCATCCTGTCGCGGGAAAAGGATTACGAATCCCAGGCCATGGTTTTTTTCCTGCGGGATTATTCCGGCTCCATGGCCGGAGCGGTCACCACCCTGGTGGTGGCCCAGCATGTGCTGATCTATAGCTGGCTGCTGTACCAGTATGCCATGCAGGTCGATACCCGCTTTATCCTGCACGACACCGAGGCTACCGAGGTGCCGGATTTTTACACCTATTACAACTCCAAGGTGGCCGGCGGAACCCAGGTGTCATCGGCCTACAAACTGGTCAACGAGATCATTGAAAAAGAAAGTCTGGCCAGGGATTACAACATCTATATCTTCCATGGCACCGATGGCGACGACTGGGACACCGACGGCAAGGAGAGCCTGCCGCAGCTCAAAAAGATGCTGACCTGCGCCAGCCGGGTGGGCATCACAATCGCCGAACACGCGGGGGCTGCCAGCGGCAGCACCGAGGTTGAAAAATACCTGAAAAAATCCGGCCTGCTGGAAGAAAAAAAAGACCTGCTGCGGCTGGACGTCATGAAGGAAGATGCCACCGAGCCGCGACTGATCGAGGGGATCAAGCACCTGATTTCAGAATAAACCGGCAACGCGCCAACCGGGTTTGAACGATGGAACTCATCAATCAGCATACAAAAAAAATCATGGAAGGCTGCAAGCGGCGGGCCCGTGACGCCGGCTTGCACTTTGACGATGAAACCCTGGAGTACATCGTCTCCAACCGGGATTTGCTGGAGCTGACGCCCAAGCTGATGATTCCGACCCTCTATGATTACTGGGTGCATGACGTGGAGGTGCTGAAAGAAAAAGGCCGCTACGAACTGTACCCGAGCAATCCTTACGAAACCGTCATCAACACCCGTCCGGCCATTTCCTATTACAATGACAACAATCCGGACTGGATGAATGTGATGATATTTTACCATGTCCTGGCGCATATCGATTTTTTTCAGAACAATCTGTATTTTCGCCAGACCTGGGACTATGATTTCACTGGCCGGGCCCTTTCCGACAAGCGCATGATCGCCAAGCTCAGATCGGAGAAGGGCCGCTGGGTGGATTACGTCATCGAATTTTCCAGGGGCCTGGACAATCTGGTGGATTATCACGGGGAACTGGCGCACCTCAACCATCCGCGCCGGACGAATGCCACCAAAATGCTGGATTTTTACTTTGATGTCTTTTTGCAGTCGATAAAAAAAGTCAAGATCAGCGACTATGTTAAGGAGGTTGAACGCTACAATGACTGCCTGAGGCAAAACCGGCAGCTGGGGGAAAAAACCTTTTTTGGCGACATCTTCCGCCGCTATCCTGAATTTGATGCCCTCTTTAAGAAGCATCTCGAACAAACCGCGCCCCGCACACTGGACCTGCTGCAATACCTGCTGACCCATTCCGAATTTTTGAACAGGGAAAAAAACCGGTGGATGAAGCCCGTCATCGAAGTTGTGCGCGGCACGTCCATATTTTTTCAGCCCCAGATCCGCACCAAAATCATGAACGAGGGCTGGGCCAGTTACTGGCACGAAACACTTTTTTTGCAGGATGACCGCATCAAGGGGCACGAGGTTGACTTTGCCCGCACCCACGCGGCCGTCACCTCCATGCCGCGGGTGGGACTCAACCCGTACGCCCTCGGGATGCGGCTGTTTTTCTTCATTGAAGAGCTGGCCGACAAGGGCAAATATTCTATTGAATTTAAACGATTGCTGGATCGCACCAAGCGGGAGAAATTTGATCGCAAAACCGGTCAGGGGAAAAACTTCCTGTTTTCGATTCGCGAAAACCTCAATGATTTTCTGTTCATCAACACCTTTGTCGACCAGGACTTTATCAATCGCTACAAGCTGTTTGTCGCCGGCCGGCGGTTAAACCGCGACAGGGGTGTCTGGGAGTATTATGTCAAAAGCCGCAGTGCCGAGGCCTATCGCCAGATGCTGCTGGGCACCCTCTATCATCCGCCATGCATCGAAATCGACACCGCAAAGTCCAAAGACGGCCGACTGTATCTGGTGCATCGCTTTGAGGGCAAACCGCTGGTAAAAGAATTTATCAGCAACACCATGCTGGGCATTGAATATCTGTGGGGGGCGCCGGTTCAACTGGAAACCAGCGAGGTGGTGCCGGCAGCGCCCGCCCAGACGCGGCTGCCCATTCCCGGGCTGCCCGTGCCGGCCGAAGATGAGCAGGCGCCGCGGGAAATAAAGTGGCAGCGCGTGGTTTATACCATGAAAGAACGCAAGCTTAGCAAGGAAAACATTTAGAAGATGAGCGCTTTAAAAAAAACAAAGGCTGCCAAAAAGCCGAGGGCTTCGGCCAAAGCCAGGGAACCCGGATCGGATGACAGTTCTCAGCAGGAAAACATCCACAAGGCCATGCTCAATCTCAATCAGAGCATGACCGAGCTGGAGCAGCGCCAGGCGATTTCATTTGACGAATTTCTTGCCGAGCTTGTCGCCCGTCCGCAGCAGGTCGTGCGCAACGTTTTCCAGGTGTTTCACGACATGATGAAGGCTTATGTGGGTGAAGGGGTTGATGAATATCCCGATGACCCCGAATCCATCCACTACGCTTACTATGACTGCAACAACCTGTTCGTTGAAGGCGCGGATTATCCCTTTTTTGCCGATCGGCTTTTTGCCAACCGGCTGATCAGCCTGGTGGAGGCCCTGAAACGTGGCGCCCAGCAAAACAAAATATACATTTTCAAGGGCCCTCCCGGATGCGGCAAGAGCACCTTTTTGAACAACCTGCTGCGCAAGTTCGAAGAATATGCCAACACCGATGCCGGCCAGCGCTATGAAACCGTCTGGCGTTTTGACCGCAAAATCCTGGGGGCTCACGGGGATCTTGAAACTCATCCGGTGCTGGAACGGCTGTCGCGCCTGCTGAATATTCCCCCGGAAGATGCGCAGGAGGAGTCGCCCGGGGCCAAATCCCGGGATTTCCCAGGAGGCTCCGAGGTGGAAATGGCGGCCGGCTATTCCCCCTACCTGGCAGACGATTTCGTCGAGGTCCCCTGTCCGAGCCACGACAACCCGCTTTTGATGATTCCCAAGCACCACCGCCGGGCATTTTTTGATGATCTGTTTCAGAATAATGAATTCAAATGGAAGCTTTCCACTGAAAAGGAATATGACTGGGTTTTTCGCGAAACCCCCTGCACCATCTGCAGCTCGCTGTACGAGGCGCTGCTGGACCGCCTCAAAAGCCCGCAAAAGGTTTACGCGATGCTTTATGCCCGGCCCTACCGCTATAACCGGCGTCTGGGAGAGGGCATCAGTGTTTTTAACCCGGGCGACAAACCCCTGCGGCAAAATATCATGAGCAATCCCATCTTGCAGCGCCGGATCAACAGCCTGCTGCGGGACAGCAACCGGGTGAAATACATTTTTTCGCAGTATGCAAAGACTAACAACGGCATATACGCCCTGATGGACATCAAATCCCATAATACCGAACGGTTGATCGAGCTGCACAACATCATCAGCGAAGGAATTCACAAGGTGGAGGACATCGAGGAAAATGTGAATTCGCTGCTGTTGGCGGTGATGAACCCCGAGGATGAAAAAAACATCCAGGGCTTTCAGTCTTTTCTGGACCGGGTGGAATATATCAACATCCCGTATGTCATGGACCTGTCCACCGAAGTCGAAATTTACCGCAACATTTTCGGCAAGCACATCGATGAGCGGTTTTTGCCGCGGGTGCTTCACAATTTTGCGCGGGTCGTTATTTCTACGCGGCTGAACATCAAATCAGAAAGTATGCTCGAATGGATCGGTGATCCGAAAAAATACCGGCTTTATTGCGATGAAAACCTGCAGCTGCTCAAGATGGAAATCTACACCGGCTATATCCCGGAATGGCTGCTGGAAGAGGACCGCAAGCGGCTGACCGCCAAACGGCGGCGCAACATCATTGCCGAATCGGAAAAAGAAGGCGGCCACGGCATTTCCGGGCGCGATTCCATCAAGATTTTCAACAAATTTTACTCGGCGTTCACAAAAGACGACAAGCTGATCAACATGTCGGATTTATGCAAATTTTTTACCAAAATCGATAAAAGCGTCAAGGATCTGATTCCGGCCGGATTGCTTGATTCGCTGCTGCACATGTACGACTACACCATTTTGCAGGAAGTCAAAGAATCGCTTTATTATTACAACCAGGAGCAGATTGCCAGGGAAATCCAGAACTACCTGTTTGCAATTAATTTTGAAATCGGGTCGGTGGAAACCTGTACTTACACGGGGGAAAAACTGGAGATCACCGAAGAATTTTTTGAAGATGTGGAAAAGCGCCTGCTGGGCGCCAAGGCCGATAAGGACCAGCGGCTGGCATTTCGACGCAGTTCCCAGAAAGAGTACACCACCCGCACCTTGACCCAGGAGATCATGGTCGACGGGCTGCCGATTACGGAAACCAATATCTTTCAATCCATGCACGATCGTTATGTGCATAATCTAAAGGAAAAGGTGCTGGATCCATTCCTGGAAAACGAGAACTTCAGAAGGGCCATCAAGGACTACGGCGGGGAGGATTTTAAAACTTACGACAAGCGCATCCGGGAGGATGTGGCCTACCTGATTGGCAACCTGTGTGAAAAATACCGCTACACCGAGCAGGGGGCCAGGGAAGTCTGCATGTACGTCATTGACAGTGACCTGGCGAAGAAATTTTCCAACCCCTAGGCCCGGATGGTTTGTGATTTTTCGCCCGCATTGATCTGGGCCCGGAGGCTGTCGCAATACTCGTCGAAAATAAAGTACATGCAGCGTTCCGCAAACCGTGATTTTTCATAAAAGCTGCAGTTGCTCTGGGATTTCTGGTCACCGGCCGTACAGATCGACATCTGCTCCTGCCTGCAAAAATTTACCATTAGCTGAGTCATTCCAATTTCCTTCCCATGGGCGTATAGTATTGCCGCAATGTCGCTTCTGTCGCAGATAGAGGTCTGCCGTTGCGCTGAGCCGGGCCTTCGCAGGACCGTCGATTCACGTCAGTTCCCTGCCCCGGGCCCTTGCTTTATATATCGGCCGCCATGGCGCCAGGCTTAACCTCTTTTTTATGACTAGCAGTTATTGTGCCAGCCCTGGGGGCTGGGCAATAAATGGTTTGATTTAAACTGGTTGGACCGGAAAGGGCGCCATTGCGCCGGCAGATGAAATCAGAAAAAATCACATCCAGCGTCAAGGCCTTGACTGCGGGGCAAATCCTGCTTTTCATTTGGGCTCAAAACCGGTATGAGAAAGGGGAATTTTAATTTCAAGAGGTCGTAAAAAGTCGATTTTCTCGCTTGAAGCCGCTCGAAAATCACTTTTTGCTGGGCCGTCGACATTAACTGTGGGTTTTCCCATGGCATGCAGCGAAGGGAGTCAGTCTTGAAGCTGGAAAAACGCTGGTTGGAGGATGAAAAGCGCAGGGAACAGCTGCGTTGCGCAGCCCAGGAGGCGCCGACAGCCTACTTCGGCTATCAACGGGTGGCCCGGTCCCAGAAAACCGACCGGGTGCGGCAGCATTTTAATTCCGTGGCCCGCCACTATGATTTTATGAACACCTTGCTGAGCTTCGGCATTCACTATATCTGGAAGCGGATTGCCGTTAGGGCGCTTTCCCTGCGCCCGGGCCAGCGGGTCCTGGATGTCTGCGGGGGGACGGGAGACCTGGCGATCCTGGCGGCTGCAAGCGTTGCCCCCACCGGGCGGGTTGTCATTTATGACATCAACCGGGCCATGATCCAGGCGGGTCTGCACAAGGTGGATCGCAAAGGATTGCGGGACTGCGTGGGCTACATCCAGGGAAATGCGGAAAGCATCAGCGCCGCTGACGGGCACTTTGACGCGGTCATGGTCGGTTTCGGCATCCGCAATGTCACCGACATGCAAAAGGGTTTTGCAGAAATGTACCGGGTGCTCAAACCCGGCGGCAAGCTGATGTGCCTGGAGTTTTCAAAGCCGACGTTTCCCGCGTTTCGCCGGCTGTACGATTTTTATTCATTTTATATCATGCCCCTGCTCGGGGAGCTGATCGTCGGTTCCCGCCAGGCCTACACCCATCTGCCCGAATCCATCCGGATGTTTCCCCTGCCCGATGAACTGGCCGCCATCTTACGGCACATCGGCTTTTCGCAGGTCACCTACCGCGCGCTGACCAATGGAATTGCCGTCATCCATCTGGCCGTCAAGTAACTTCAACGTTGCATAAACAATATGGCAGCTATTCTTTTTCCACCGGAAAGGTCATGGCCGCACCGTTCCAGCCGATGACCATCACCATCAGCGCCAGCGACAGGACCAGCAGCAAGTAGAAGATGCCCGCCCCTGACAGGGATTCCAGGATGCCGGGCACCATCGTGCGCCAGATGAAAATGATGATCGCCGTGGCCAGCATGAGCAGGGAAAGGGGGATTTTGATTTTCACCGGCTTGAGCATTTGGGCCATGTAATTGAGCCACCAGGTAAAGAGCCCGGTGGCAATGGTCACGCCGAGAAACAGGATGCCGGCTCCCAGGCAGTGATAGGCGGTGGTTTCAAAGCTTTTTTCGCCGGTGGCCAGGTACAGCAGGGTGAACACGGGGGTGAAAAACATGAACGCGATGGGAAAGTGCACTGTCATCGGGTGGGGATGGCGCCGGAGCATGGGGATGCGGGCCAGCAGCCGGGCCAGCAGCCCGGGCATCTCCCGCTCGGCAGCCTCCTTTTTCAATATGCCCACCTGGGGAAAGCGCTGAAGGACATCCGCCGGGTGGGGGGCGGCCTGGATGTCGGTGGTCAGGTCAACGCCGGCTCGGTGCCGTTTCATATGAAGTCCCTTGCGCCAGCGTTTGCTTTCGCTGAGGTCATAAACCTTTCCGTCATGGGCGACGTAAACCGGTTTGCCATTTTCACCGTTGTAGTCGGCAAGTTCAGCAGCATCAAATTCTCTCATGAAACAATCTCCTGTCTTCGGTTTGCATCAGATCAGCAGTTGAAGGCACGCGATTCCCAGCAGGGCCGCCGGGTAGTAGCTGGCCCGGTTGAACAGGGCCATGGCATGGATGCGTTGGCGGCCATGAAACAGCTCAACGGCCGGCAGCAGCAGCAGGTAAGCGCCCACGGCCAGACAGATCAGGGTAAAAATCAGCGGGTGGTCCTGGCTGGAAAAGTAAAAGATCACGATCCCCATGGCCAGAGAGAGCACTATGGTTGCCATGACGATGACACTGGCCGGGCCAACTCCCAGCCGAACCGGAATGGTCTGGGCCTTGAGGCGGCGATCCTCCTCGATATCGGTCCAGTCCGCGACAATGTTCTGGGCCCCGATTTCCCAGAAAAACAACAGCAAAAACAGGACCAGCAGATACCACCCGGCAGGGTGCGGGTCCACTGCGAAAACGGCAGCCACAGCGCCCGAGGTCTTGACCGCCCCGCTGACGACCGTGCGAAGGGGACTGATCCGCCACAGCAGGCAATACACGGTTTCCAGCGCGCAGCCGGCCAGAAAAATAAACACGCACATCGGATTGAGGATGTAAGCGCCGATCAGGGCCACCAGCGCCCATCCCAGCGCCCACAAAAGCCCCTGCCTGAAACTGAGCAGCCCCTGGGCCATGGGATGCCTGACGAGCACGCCGTCCAGGTAACTCTCGGTGCCGGAAAATCCACCCATGGCCGCCTTTTGCCTGTCGGCCCGGTAGTCGATCACGTCGTTGAGGGCATACACGGCGGTGTAGCCGGCAAAGGTGGTAATGAGCCCCAGCATGACGATGTTGAGCGGCGGGAAATGTCCCAGCCAAAGCAGGGCGCCAAAAGCCGGCGTGCACATGTCCAGCAGGCCGTGGGGGGTGCGCGACAGCGCGAAAAACAGCTTTAGCCGCGCCAGTCCGCTGACCTGGTAATGAAGTGATGTTTCCGGCAATGGCTTGGTCCTATTCCTGGAGCCGGCAGTCCCGGTCCCATTCAGGGCAGGCGGTTTTCATTTCGGTTTTGTATTTGAGCATGCATTCGCCGCATTCCAGGTCGAAGTTGGGAACATCTCCGTAGCGCTCCCGCATTTCCTCATCAGACAGCACCTGAACGCCGCTGCACCCGCATTGGGGGCAGGCGGTTTTGATGGTGTAACGTTTTTTAGTCATGGGGACCTCCTGTTTGGGTTTTAACTTTACCTCAACATTGACGCAATCGCAAAAAGTCATTTTCGAGCGCCATCAATATTTATTTCCCAGCAGTTCATCCAGTTCGGCTGCCGAAACGATATTTTCGGCCACGGCGACCTCGCGGACGGTTCGGCCGCTCTCATGGGCTTTTTTGGCGATCGCTGCGGCCCGGTCATACCCGATCTTGGGGACCAGGGCCGTTACCAGCGCCAGGCTTTTTTCCACATAATCACTGCAGGTCTGCGGGTTGGCCCGGATGCCGTCAATGCATTTGGCGGCAAAAACATCGGCGGCGGCGGCCAGCAGGGAGATGGACTGCAACAGGTTATAGGCTATCACCGGCATCATGGTATTGAGTTCAAAATTGCCGGCCTGCCCGCCGATGGCAATGGCTGTGTCGTTGCCCATCACCTGGGCGGCGGTCTGCAAAACCGCCTCGCAGATGACCGGGTTGATTTTACCCGGCATAATCGACGACCCCGGCTGCAGCTCCGGCAGGGTGATTTCACCGATGCCTGCCCGGGGACCGGAAGCCAGCCATCGAATGTCATTTGCAATTTTGGTCAGGCTGACAGCCACAGTTTTCAAAGCCCCGCTGGTATCCACCGCCGCATCTTTGGCGGCCTGGGCTTCAAAATGGTTGCCGGCTTCCACGAAAGCCAGACCCGTATCTTTGGCAATCAGAGCAATGACCCGGCGGGCAAACTGCGGCTGGGTGTTCAATCCGGTTCCCACTGCAGTGCCGCCCAGGGCCAGCTCGGTCAACTGGGGTTCAACCCTGCTGATGCGCTCTGTGGCCAGCTCGATTTGCCGGGCATAGCCTGAAAATTCCTGACCCAGGGTCAACGGCACGGCATCCTGCAGGTGGGTCCGTCCGAGTTTGACAATATTTTCAAATTCACCGGCTTTGGCTGTCAGGGACCGCTGCAGGGATTTTAAGGCCGGCACCAGATGCCGGCGGATGGATGTCAGGGCGGCGATGTGAATTACCGAGGGAATGACATCGTTGCTGGATTGGCCCAGATTGACATGGTCATTGGGATGCACCGGGTGGCGCCCGCCCTTCTGGCCGGTCAAAATTTCGTTGGCCCGGCCGGCCAGCACTTCATTCATGTTCATGTTGGTGGAAGTGCCCGATCCAGTCTGGAAAATGTCCACCACAAATTGATCATCATGAATGCCTTCAGCGACCTCTGCGGCTGCCCGGCTGATGGCATCCGCCCGTTCGTCATCCAGCAGGCTCAGTTCCCGGTTTGCCCGGGCGGCACACTTTTTAACCAGCGCCAGGCAATGGATGAACACCGCCGGAAACCGCAGGCCGCTGATGGGAAAATTGTCCACGGCCCGCTGGGTCTGGGACCCATAGTAGGCCTGCGCCGGCACCCGAACGGTTCCCATGCTGTCTTTTTCTTCCCGATATTTCATGGTCCATGGCCTCTTGATGCCTTAAAGTAATATAATAAGTCTGATCTGTACGGCCGCAAGCTTCCAGCAGTCTACCAGGTGCAGCGCACCGGGTGCTTGGAAATGGAGTCGTCGGGGGTGACAATGACCAGGCTGTGCACCATGGCCTGGCAGATGAGCAGGCGGTCGAACGGATCCTTGAGGATTTTCGGCAACCTGGCCAGCTGCAGGGTCGTCTCTTCATCCAGGGGCAGGCTTTCGATGCCGTGAAGGTCCCGCTGGCGGGGAATGAACCGGACGGGAGGTTCCGGCAGGGGAAGTCGCCCGAGTTCGTATTTGACGGCGATTTCCAGGGTTGAAACAGTGCTCAGATAGACATCGTTGGCCGGGTCAACAAACAGTTTGCGCGCCCGCTTGGAAAGCTCCGGGGAATCGGAAATAATCCACAAAAAAGTGCAGGTGTCCAGCAAGAGTCTCACGGGGGTTCTCCGTTAAACCAACCTTGCAGTTCACCAGGCAGGGGCTTGAAAAACTCCGGCAGAACCTGGAATTGTCCCCGGGCAAGGCCGATGGGGCGCGGTTGCTGGCGCGGTACTGCCAGGGGGCGGATTTGGGCAACCGGAATGTTGCGTTTGCACAGGATAATGGTTTCCCCTGCGGCGACGCGTTTCAGGTAGCGTGAAAGATGGGTTTTGGCCTCATGGATGTTTAATTTGATCATCATAAGGTTTTTTTAAACCAGCACGCCGATCAAGTCAAATCGAAATTCAACCTCCTAGGCGCCGGGGTGCTTTTCCATTTTAATGACAAACAGCAGCAGCGCCGGGATAACGAAGACGGTAAAGATGGTCGATACTGCCAGCCCTCCCAACACGACGCTTCCCAGGCCGCGGTAAAATTCGGACCCCGGGCCGGGAACCAGAACCAGCGGCAGCATGCCGATGATACTGGTCGAAGCGCTCATGTAAATCGGTCTCAGACGGGTGCGAGTGGATTCCAGCACCGCCTGGCGGTGAGCCATGCCGTTGTGGCGGATATTGTTCAACGCCTGGTGGACGATCAAAATGGCATTGTTGACCACCACGCCGATGAGAATCACAAAACCGAGCATTGTCAGGATATCCAGGGGTTGGGCGCCAATCCAGGCATTGACCAGCTTGAGGCCCAGCAGGCCGCCGAAAGCCGCCAGCGGCAGGTTGAACATGATGAGCAGAGGATAGATAAAATTGCCGAACAGGGCGGCCATCAGCAGGTAGGCGATGGCCGCTGCCAGCCCGAAATTCCACTGAAGGCTTTGGCGGGTTGCGGTCAGTTTATCCGCCACCCCGCTCTGGCGCACATCGGTTTCTTTCAGCAGCCCCCGGGCATTCAGCGGGGCAATGACATTGTGCTCGATCATCTCCATGGCCTGTTGCAGCGGCAGGTCCGTGGGCGGGGTGACTTGCAGGGTAACGGTGCGCTGGCGCTCCAGGTGCCGGATCTGGGTAATGCCGGTGGTCCGCTGCATTTTTGCAAGGGAAGAGATCGGAACCACCTTGGCTCCGGCAATGGCAATCGGAGCGTCATACAGCGTTTCAGGGGTGGCAATTTCTGTATCCGATCCTTTCAGGACCAGGTCGATTTTTTTCTGCCCCGGCTGTTTGAATTCTCCGATCTTGCGGCCGTCCATGAGCACGTCAATGACCAGTCCGAAGTCGCGGGCACTCATTTTAACGGCTCGCAGGCGGTCGCGGTCCGGAATGATGCGCACTTCCGGAAACAGCATTTCCAGCGACGGAACCGGTCGAATCTGGGCGGCCGGGATCTGTTTCTTGATGGCGCCGAAGAGCATCCCGGCCACCTGAACCAGGCGATTTAAATCCTCGCCGCTGATATCGACTTCGATGGTGCGGCCCCGGCCCAATCCGGTCTGGAAAACCCCGGCCTGGATGCTGACGCCGTACATGGCGGGAATCGAGTATATGGTGCGCGTAAAAAGCGGAATCAGCTCGCCGGCCCGCTGCTCATGGGTGCTGATGGCCCCGAAAAGCATGATCTGCTCACCGCCGACGTAAAACATGTTTTTTATGCCGGGAAACCCGTCGTGGTCCTTGCCGAAATAGGGGGCATTGACATTGTATATATACTGGCCGATGGCCTTGCGTTCTTCAAACCCAAGACCGGGCGGCGGTATCAGGATGCTGATGACCAGGTTGCGGTTGCCCTGGGGCAGATATTCCATTTTGGGAATCAGCAGCCAGCTGCCGACCAGGGAGACAGTGCTCAGGCTCAGCACGGTCACGGCCTGGGCCGCTTTACTGCGGGTTGCCAGCCTGACCAGCGCCATGATCACTTTTTCGATCCAGCCCCCGACACCGCCTGCCGGTGAGCTGGCCGGTTCGCCATGGCGCCGCCGGCGGCCGCCCAAGGAAAAAAGCTGCCTGGAAAGCATTGGAATCACGGAGATCGAAACAAACAGGCTGATGGAGACCGAAAAGGTGACCGCAATGGCGATGTCGCGAAACAGCTGTCCGGCCTCTTCTTTCATGAAAACCACCGGCAAAAAAACGGCCACGGTGGTCAAAGTGGAAGCCAGGATTGCACCCCAGACCTCGGTGGCACCGTCGTAAGCGGCCTTAAAGGCGGATTTGCCCATGTGCCGGTGCCGGTCGATGTTTTCCAGCACCACGATGGCGCTGTCAATCAGCATGCCCACGGCAAAGGCGATGCCGGCCAGCGAGACCACGTTCAAATTGCGGCCCAGCAGATCCATAAAGGCAAAGGTTCCGATGATACTGATCGGAATGGCCGAGGCCACGATGACCGTTGCGCTGAAACTGCGCAAAAAAAGCAGCAGCACGATGACCGCCAGACTTCCGCCCAGCAGGATGTTTTGTCGCACCAGTCGGATGGCGCCCCGGATATAGGGGCGTTGATCATATACCCAGTCCAGGTAGATTTTTTCACCGGCCAGCTTGCCGCTGTTCAGCTTTTTGACAACCGCTTCCAGCCGGTCGGACAGCTCCAGGATATTGGCATTCGGTTCCGGCTTGACGCCGATGGCAATGCCCTCTTTTCCCAGATGCAGCATGGCATCGGTCAGTTTATGGTAGCCGAAACCCACGGTGGCAAGGTCGGATATGCGGATGCGCTGCCGGCCGGTGGAGCGGATGACCACGTTTTCAATATCCTGCGGGGATTTGAACTCGGCCACCGCCCGGATCCGGTACTCGCGGCGCCCGACCGCCATGGTGCCGGCGGAGATATTGACGTTTTCAGCCCGCAGAACCGAGATCAATTCGCCGATGGTCATCCCGTAGGCTGCCAGGCTCTCCGGCTTGACGACTATGTGCATTTCGGCTTTGGTGCCGCCGCCGATGAAAAGATCGGCCACTCCGGGTGTACGTTCGAGGTACTGGCGGACATGGTTTTCAAAAAAGCTGCGGTAGGTGTAAGCAGATTTGGGGTTGCCCGGACCGGTTTTAAGAACCATCCAGATGACCGGGGAAGTGGCCGCGCCGGTGGCGCTAATGACCGGTTTGTCCACGTTTTCGGGATAAGCCGCGACTTCATCCAGCTTGTTGGAAACGCGCAGCAGGGCGGCGTCCACATTGCTGCCGACACGGAAGGTCAGGGTGATGCTTGCCTGCCCGTTAAACGCTGAGCTTTCCATCTGGGTCAGGCCGGTGATGCCCTTGAGGACTTTTTCCTGCTCTTCGATGATCTCGCGTTCAACTTCATAGGGCGTGGCCCCCGGCCAGGTGGTGGTGACGGTGATCTCCGGTTCGATGACGGTGGGACTCAACTGGTAAGGCATGCGCACCAGACCGATCCAGCCGAACAGCACCACCAGGATAATGCCGACGATAACCGAAACCGGTTTTTCGATGGAAAACTTGATGATGTTCATATTGGCTTCCAACGAACTTACATCAATTGCCGTCGCAAAAAGTCATTATTGAGCGCCATTCAAGCCTTTGAGGAAAAAGAGCTGTGAAGGGTTGCGCGTTAAAAATCGCAAGCTGTTTGAGGAGCTTGCGACGAGTTCTTGCGATTTAGCGCAACCCTGATACAGCTCCCGAAAAGGCTTGCGGCGCGAAAAATTGGGCTTTTTGCGGCGACGGCAAATCTCAATCCAGTTCGTTGCCCATAGATTGCCGTAAAGCGGCATAAACGGGATTTTTAGGACGATCAGTCTTTGCGGGGCCGGTCTCACGGCCTGGCGCTCCCCTGGCCGCTGTTTGCCGTCGGCCCGGCAACAACGCTCTGACCGTCTCGCAGGCGTTCGTTGCCCTTGACGACCACCTGCATGCCGGCCTTTAAACCTTCAGCCTGTATGCCGGCCGTCAAACCATCGTAGCCGACGATGCGGACCGGCATCGTGCGGGCCTTGGCGTTGACCACCGCAAACACGGCGTTTTTGCCGAACACGGATACAATTGCATCCCGGGGGACGATCAGCGCTGACCGACGGTCTCCCGTGGGCAGCGTGACCCGGGCCGACATGCCTTCAATCAAGCCGTAGTGGTTGGCAGCTCTGATTTTAACTGGAATTGTCCGGGTAGCCACATCGCCCCGGGGGATGACCGTGACCACTGTCGCCTCAAATCGCCGTCTATTGGCTTCAACCTTTACCGCCATGCCGGCTTTCACATAGTCAATGTAGCGCTGGGGAATTTCGGCCACGATATCGATGACGTCATCTTTTCCAATCACCGCCACGGTCTGACCCTTGGCAACCCATTCCCCGCGGTCGACCTGCCTTTTGATCACAATTCCGTCAAAGGGGGCCCTGATCTTTTTTTTAAGCAGTTCGATTTCCAGCTGTTGCGCCTGGGCCTGGACAGCGGCCGCCCGCTTTTCAAGACCCGCGACGCGGAATCGAACCTCATCAAAGGCCTGGGCGGAAACCGATTTTTTTGCAAACAGGATTTTTCTTCTTTTCAGATCGATGCGGGAGATTTCCAGTTCCGACAGCACCTGCTCATAGGATGCTTTTGCCGCCAGCAGTCTTTTGCGGAGCAGATCCGAGCTGAGCTTGACCAGGACCTGCCCCTTTTTTACGCGCTGACCCTCCTCAAATTCAACGGTTTCGGCCAGACCGGCGACCTCTGCGGCAGTGTCCGAAATTTCCCGGTAAAATACCGTGGCAATAAACTCGCTGACAGGGGCCAGCATGCCGGTGGTCACTGCCGCCACGGCAACCACCGCCGGCGGCATCTGCCGGGTTTTTTGCTGCCCCTGCAGGCTGGATGCCGCAACGAAGACAAGCGTGGTCAGAACTGACAGGAAAATTACGGGTTGTCGCCGCCGGTTGCGCATAGGCGTATCTTCCGAGTATAGGGCCTGCGGGTTGGCGTGGGGGCTAGAAGAGATGCGCCACATCTTGGATGATCTGCTTGATTTCTTCGCTGATAGCATCGGCAGCCTCCGGATCAATGCCGAGCGAGTCTGCCGCTACCAGGTCGACGAACTCGAAATCAGCATCGAAGAGGCTGAAACCGATTTTGCGGGTGAGCATGTTGGCTAGGCTTACCACCAGGATTTCTTTGGCGGTATCCGGTTCAAACTCGGTGTCTTCATGCCGGGCAACAACGTTGATGAAATCATCGCCAAGCCCCCAGCGCTTGAGAAGCATTTTGCCCAGACCGATGTGGGCTTCCTGCAGATTGGCCGTGATGGTGTCCATGTCCAGCCGCCTGCTTTTTGAAACATCGGTATAGGCTTTGAGCAGTAAAATTTTTCCGATGTCATGGGTCAGGCCCATCAGGAAATACTTTTCCTCATCTTCGAGCTTTAGCTTGGCAGCAATTATCTTGGCACCAAAGGCACTGGCCAGGGCGTGCACCCACAGGTTGTCCATTAAAATTTTATACTGGGCCCGGTCAGTTTCGTACAGGCTTTTATTGGCGATGGCGATGACGACACTCAGCGTTTCTTTAATGCCCAGGCGTGGAATGGCAGTCTTCAAGCTGACAATTTCCTGGACCCCGCGATAAATCGGGCTGTTGGCGATGGAAATCAGGCGCAGGGCGATCACCGGTTCCCGGGCGATGGCATCGGCCAGATCTTCTGCCGTTGTCGAGGACTCCTTGATCAGGTTCTGGACATCGCGTACCACCTGGGGCATGACCGGAGGTTCGATTTTGCCGGCCTTGAATTTTTGAAGAATTTCAGCAAAGGCGGCTTTAATGGAATCCAGTTCTTTTTTTTGCAGAAAATTTTCCGACCGGCCTGAAGTGGTTTTGATAAAGGTTGTAAAATCAGGAATCAAATCCGCATCAAACAGCTTTTCGGCTTTTTGCTGGATATCTTTCAAGGCTTCATCGATGCTGACGGCCTGATCCATCATTCGGGGATACACCAGGTTGTCGAAATGGTTAAACAGTCCAAGCACCCGGGCGCCCAGGGGGATCTCCTCTTTTTCCAGTCCGTCCGGGTACCCGCTGCCGTCAACAGCCTCGTGGTGATGGCGGATGATGGGCAGAAGATTTTTCAGGTAGTCCAAATTGGAGAGAATTTTTTCGCCCCGCACGGGATGTTTTTTGATCAGGACCATCTCTTCTTCGGTCAGCGCTTCGGTTTTATGCAAAACCGTCAGCGGCACGCCCACAATGCCGATATCGTGAAGCAGTCCGGCCAGATAGAGGTTTTCGACATCGTTTTCCTTTAAAAGCTTGAACTGTTCGCAGAAGTTGGCACAGTTGTTGGCCACGCGCTTGGAATGTTTTTTCAGGTAGGGGTCTTTTTCCTGGACAAAAGCAGCCAGGGTTTTGACCACGTCGATGATGAAATATCGGAATTCGGCCGGGGTCCTTGGAATTTCGGTATCCGCCATGGTTGCGTTCCATTTTGGTGTTTTTGAGGGCAATTCAGCAGCAACTTAGAAATTAAGCGGGTATTTGTCAAGGAAAACTGTTTCAATATAATTTGACACTGCGGCATGTTTTTTCTATTATCCGGTATAAGCTGGCAGCTAAAATTAAAGCCGCTGCCTGTTTGCCGGAGACGGTGCCCCATCAATCGAAGGGATGACGGCCATGAACCTTACCACAGCCTGGAATGCCGGCTACATTGAGGCCCAGTATCAGCGCTGGAAAAAAGAGCCCCAGACGCTTTCCGAGCAGTGGCGGTTTTTCTTTGAAGGTTTTGAACTGGCCCGTGCCGGTGATGTGACGGTCGACGACAACCGGCTGCAGCGCCAGTGTCAGGTCCAGGCCCTGATCCACCGCTACCGGGATCTGGGCCACTTGATGGCCTGCCTGGATCCCCTGGCAGCCTGCCCGACGGACCATCCCCTGTTGAACCTCGAAGCCTTCAACTTTTCACCGCGGGACCTTGAAGAAGAATTTTTCGCCCCCTGGCTTTCAGAGTCCGGCCGCGCCAGCCTGGGTGAAATCATCCAGGCCCTCAAGGAAACCTACTGCCGTTCCATCGGCGTAGAGTTCATGCACCTGCAGGACCCCGACGAACGGCAGTGGCTGCTGGATCGCATGGAGCCGGTGCACAACCGGACGCCTCTCGGTGTTGCCGAAAAACGGCAGGTTCTTGAAAAGCTTGTCCGGGCGGCGCTGTTCGAGCAGTTTCTCAACAAAAAATTTCTTGCCGTCACGCGCTTTTCCCTTGAAGGCGGCGAGGCCCTGATACCGGCTCTGGTGGACCTGGTGAGCCGGGTGGCCCAGAAAGGATGCCGGGAAATTATACTGGGCATGGCCCATCGCGGACGCTTGAATGTCCAGGCCCATGTTCTGCACCGGCCCTACGAGGAAATTTTCGCCGAATTCGAAAACTGTTACAATCCTGATGATCTGGTGGGCGCCGGCGACGTGAAATACCACAACGGCTACCTGGCCGATGTCACCACCGCCGCCCAGCAGAGGCTGCGCATTTTTTTGATGAACAATCCCAGTCACCTGGAATCCGTTGACCCGGTGGTGGAAGGCTTTGTGCGTGCCCGGCAGGATATGACGGGCGACGATGCCCGGCAGGCGGTGCTGCCCCTGCTGATGCATGGCGACGCGGCTTTTGCCGGCCAGGGGGTCGTGGCCGAAACGCTGAACATGTCGCAGCTGCAGGGATATCTCACCGGCGGCACTGTTCACCTGGTGATCAACAACCAGATCGGATACACCACCCTGCCTGAAAATGCGCGTTCCACCCGCTATTCCACCGACATCGCCAAGATGCTCATGGTGCCGGTTTTTCATGTGCACGGTGAAGACCCGGAGGCCCTGATCCACGTTATGCGGATGGCTGTCGATTACCGCTGGCAGTTTGCCAAGGATGTGGTCATCGATGTGGTCTGTTACCGGCGCTATGGACACAATGAGGGCGATGAACCCTATTTCACCCAGCCGTTGATGTACGAACGCATCCGCAGCCGGCCGCCGCTCAACGAGATGTATGCCCAGCAACTGATCGCCGAGGGGCTTTTGCAAAAAAAAGAGCTGGAGGATCTTGCCGGGGACGTCAACTCCGCCCTGGATGCAGCTTACAGCACCGTTCATGGCAGCGAATGCCCCTTTCCGCAGCCCAAATTTTATGAAAACTGGGATGTCTTTGACGCCCGATTCAGCTTTGACCCGGTTCGCACCCGGGTGGCAAAAACAACCCTGCGGCGCCTGGCGGCCCGGCTCAACCGTCTTCCCGAGGGGTTCAACGTGCATCCAAAACTGCAGCGGTTGATGCAAAAACGGCTGCAGGCCGTCAAGCGGGGCTCAGGCATTGACTGGGCCGGTGCCGAAGCGCTGGCCTTTGCCAGCCTGCTGACGGAGGGGGTGCCCATTCGCCTCAGCGGCCAGGACTGCCGCCGGGGAACTTTCAGCCAGCGCCACAGCATACTGTTCGACACCCGCACCGGCCGCTCGATCACGCCGCTCAATTACCTCGATAAAAACCAGGCATCTTTTGATGTCTGGGACAGCCCCCTGTCGGAGGTCGGCATTCTGGGCTTTGAATACGGTTATTCCACGGCCCGGCCGGAGGCGCTTGTGCTCTGGGAAGCGCAGTTCGGCGATTTTGTCAACAACGCCCAGGCGGTGATCGATCTGTTCATTGCCAGCGGCGAAGCCAAATGGGGACGGTTGTCCGGCCTGGTGCTGCTGCTGCCCCATGGTTTTGAGGGGCTGGGTCCCGAGCATTCCAGCGCCCGGCCGGAGCGCTTTTTGCAGCTGTGCGCCGACGACAATATCCAGGTTTGCAATCCCAGCACTCCGGCCCAGTATTTTCACCTTCTGCGGCGCCAGGCAAAAAGCGGCTTCCGCAAACCGCTGGTGGTGCTGAGCCCCAAAAGTCTGCTGCGTCATCCCCTGGCGGTATCCAGCCTCGATGAGTTTAGCGGCGGCACATTCGAACCGCTGCTCGATGATGCTGAACCCGGCGGTGATGTGCAGACCGTTTTGTTTTGCAGCGGCAAAATTTATTACGAACTGCTGGCCCGTCGCCGGGAACTGGGAACCTCCACCGTGGCCCTGGTCCGCCTGGAGCAGCTGTACCCCTTTGCCGAAGAGCAGATCCGGGCGTTGTTGAAAAAATATGCGCGGGCCACTGCCTGGCGCTGGGTGCAGGAAGAGCCCGCCAACATGGGCGCCTGGCAATTTGTAAAACCGCGGCTGGAAGCCCTCACCGGCAAGCCGGTCGGATACATCGGCCGCAAGGCGGCTGCCAGCCCGGCCACCGGGTTCGCGATGCTGTTCAAACAGGAGCAAAACCGGATTGTCGCCGAAGCGCTGGAGACGCCTGCAATCAGATAGAAGCACTGCTGTTTATAAAGGGCGCAAGTTTCACCCCGGATCATTGAAGTTATACGGTCAGTGGCAATGAATTGAAACTTATCGAAGGTGTGAATTGACCGGCGCATGATATTTTCTTCCAGCCGGCATGAAACCATGCCGCAGCAGCGTGTCCCTTGTTTTGGGACGCGGCCCAATCAAGTGCTGACTTGAATCGGTCCCGTGCCATTCATCCCAGACAAGGGACACTGCGGAGACAAGGAGTCGTTGAGTATCATGCCGGTTTCCAGAAAACACCATGCCCCGGCCAATTCACATCCGTTTTTATGGGGCCTAAGCGAGAAAATATGACTTTTTACGACTTCATCAAACTTGGGTAAGGAGCAATTATGCTAATCGAAATAACCGTTCCCGGTGTAGGCGAATCGGTTTCCGAAGCGCTGCTGACGCAGTGGTTTAAAAATGACGGTGACCTGGTAAAAAAAGACGAGCCGCTTTTCGTCATTGAAACCGACAAGGTCACCCTGGAGGTGGTGGCCGCAGCCGACGGCCGCCTGTCGATCAGCGTGCCGGAAGGGGAGACGGTGGCCATCGGCTCGGTGGTGGGCACCATTGATACGGCGGTGGCAGTCGAGGCGGCGGCCTCCGCTGCCGAAGTGGCAGCACCCCAAAAGGCCGCAGCCGCAGCCGCAGCCCCGCTCCCCGCTGCCGTCGGCGACGGCGAAAAACCGGTTGCCCCACCGGTCCCAACCCCGCCGCCGGAATCCCCCGCCGCACCTCCCGGACCCGCAGCCCCGGTTCCGGCTGCTCCCGGCGACACCTTTGCCCCCTCCGTGCGGCGGCTGCTTGCGGCACACGGGCTGAACCCGACCCGGATAACGGGCACCGGCCCCGCAGGACGGCTGACCAAAGGCGATGTCCTGCTGTATCTGGAAAGCCGGGCAGTGCCGGAAGCCGCAACCCCTGGCGGCAAAGGCCCGGCGGCTTTGCCACCTGAATTGGCTGCGCCGGCCCAAGAGAAGGTCACCCGCCGGCCCATGAGCCCGATCCGCCGGCGCATCGCCGCCCGCCTGTTGGAAGCCAAACAGAACACCGCCATGCTGACCACTTTTAACGAGATTGACATGCAGCCGGTCATGGAATTGCGCAACCGCTACAAGGAGGTTTTTAAGCACAAACACGGCGTGTCCCTGGGATTTATGTCGTTTTTCATCAAGGCCAGCGTTGAGGCCCTCAGGGAATTTCCCCTGGTCAATGCCTACCTGGAAGGAAAGGACATCATCGAGCACCACTATTATCACATCGGCATTGCGGTGGGGTCCCGACGGGGCCTGGTGGTGCCGGTCATCCGCCATGCCGACCGGCTGAGTTTTGCCGGACTGGAACAAAGCATCGTCGACTATGTGGCAAAAATCAATGCCAACCGCCTGGAGCTGTCGGACCTGGAAGGCGGCACCTTTACCATCAGCAACGGCGGCGTTTACGGATCGCTTTTGAGCACGCCCATTTTAAACATGCCCCAGAGCGCGATTCTGGGGATGCATAAAATTGAAAAACGGCCGGTGGTCATTGACGATGCCGTGGTCATCCGCCCCATGATGTACGTGGCGCTGAGTTACGATCACCGGATCGTGGACGGGCGCGAGGCTGTAAGCTTTCTCAAGCGCATCAAGCAGTGCGTGGAAGATCCGCAACGAATCATGATGGAGATATAAAATGGCTGAAAATACAGACTATGATGTCGTCATCGTCGGCAGCGGCCCCGGCGGGTACGTGGCGGCGGTGCACGCCGCCCGGCTGGGCATGCGCACCGCCTGTGTTGAAAAAGAAGAGCGTCTGGGCGGGGTGTGTCTGAACAGGGGCTGCATTCCCAGCAAGGCCCTGCTGGACTCCAGTTATTATTATCACCTGGCAAAACAACAGCTGGCCGGGCATGGCATCAGGACCGGGCGGATCACCCTGGACCTGCCGGCCATGATGGCGCGCAAGGACCAGGTGGTGGCGGAGCTGACCGACAACGTCCGCAAACTGCTCGAAGCCCATAAAATTGAAATCATCCGGGGCAGCGCCACCCTGGCCGGACCGGACCGGGTGGAGGTCGCAGACTTGTCCGGTGCCTCCAAAAAGCCGCGGCGCCGGACGCTTAAGGCCGGCGCTGTCATTCTGGCCACCGGCAGCGAGCCGGTGGCGGTGCCCGGGCTCGACTTTGACGGGCAGCATATTGTCACCGCCACCGAAGCCTTGCAGTTCGCTGCGGTTCCCAAACACCTGGGCATTGTGGGCGGCGGCTACATCGGCCTGGAACTGGGCTCGGTGTGGCTGCGCCTGGGGGCAAAAGTGACGGTCGTTGAGATGCTGCCGACCATCGCCGCCGGCCTGGATGGACAGGTGGGGCGCAAACTGCAGCGGGTGCTCAAACGCCAGGGCATCACCTTTCAATTGCAGACCCGGGCGGTGGCCGTCAAAATTGCCGGCAAATCCGTGCAGGTGGAGCTGGAAACCAGAAAAGGCGCTGAAACCCTGACCTGTGACCGGCTGCTGGTCAGTGTCGGCCGACGTCCCTTGACCCGCGGCCTGGGCCTGGAGGCTGTGGGGATTGAAACCGACCCGGCCAGCGGACACATCCGGGTCGATGCCGCCTACCGCACCAACATTGCCACGGTTTATGCCATTGGGGACCTGGTGGCCGGCCCGATGCTGGCCCACAAGGCCTCGGCGGAAGGCATTGCCGCCGTAGAGTGCCTGGCCGGAAAAGCCGGCGAGGTCAACTACGACGCCCTGCCGTCGGTTATCTACACCCATCCGGAAGTCGCCAGCGTGGGCCTGACCGAAGAGCAGGCGAAACAACGCCAAATTGCATACCGCACCGGGACCTACCCTTTCATCGGGGTGGGGCGTGCCCGCTGCCTGGGAGAAACCGAGGGCCTGGTCAAAATTGTAGCGCACGAAAAAACCGATCGCATCCTGGGGGTGCACATCATCGGTGCGCGGGCCTCGGAGATGATCGCCGAGTGCGTGCTGGCCCTGGAGTTTGGCGCCAGCGCCGAAGATCTGGCCCGCAGTGTCCATGGGCATCCGACATTTGCCGAGGCTTTGCAGGAGGCGGCCTGGGCGGTAAAAAAATGACACCTGAAAAACAAAACGGGGGGCTTGCGGGGGTGCCCGCAGAGCCTTTTTCAGCCCGGCCGGATCCCCGCTTTTACTTTGCTTGCGACGCCTTTGAAAAGCGCCTGGCAATGCTGGCCAGCCTGGTTAAGGGAGCCGATGTCATCGTGCTGGTCATCGGTGAGCCGGGCAGCGGAAAAACAACCCTGCTCAACCGCTACCTGCAGCAAACCGCCGCTGTCTGGAAAGCGTGCCGTATCCGCTACCATCCGGCGGCCGCCGGCCGCCGGCAACCGGCAAAAGATCGTGGGTTTGGCGCCTATATTTTGCAGGACGCTGCGGATCCGGTGATCATTGTCGACGATGCCCATCGCCTGGATCGTTCGCGGCTGCGCTTTTTGCTCAAAGAGGCCCTGGTGCCCGGCGGTTCGCAGAAGATCAAGCGCCTGGTTTTATTCGGACCGCCCGAGCTGGCCATGGCTGTCAATGCGGTCAGCGAATCGTTTGCCGCGGACAGCGCCGTCAATAAAATTTATCTGCCCGCTTTGAGCCGGGAAGAAACCGCCGCGTACCTTCAGCACCGCCTGGCAGTTGCCGGCTGGTCCGGCCGCCATCCGTTCAGCGCAGCGGTGGTCAAAAAAATTCACCTGGCCACCGGGGGGATACCGGGAGCCGTCAATGAGGCGGCCCGCAAACTGCTGGTCAATGCGGTTGCCGGCCGCACAACAACCAAGGGGTTTTTTCAAATGCTGAAAAACATTTCTGTAAAAAAGCTTACCTTGTCGGCTGCCGGCATCCTGGCTGTTTTGCTGGCGGCGCTGTGGCTCTATCCCGACGGCAGCAAACCGAAATCAAAGCCAGCCGCCGAAAAAAGGACGGCGCGGGTGTTTCGGGCCAAAATCAAGCCCGGACAAGTCATGGCACAGCGCACCGTGCGGGTTAAAAGCCCGGCTCCGCTAACCGGGACAGACGGCGAGCGTGCCCCGGAGGCGAGCGGGCAGGGCGTGGCGCCCCAACCACCACCGACCCCGAAAAGAGTAGCGCCCTCATCGCCGCCAACCCCGAAAAGGGTGTCGCCCCCACCAGCGCCGATCCCGAAAAGAGCGGCGGCACCATCGGTGGCCCCCCGGCCCCCGGAAACCAAACCGCCGGCTGCCGCTGCGCACCCGCAACCGGCCGCAGGGCCTTCTGCTGGGCCGGTGTCGCGAGCGGCGGCATTCATCACGCCTGGCGGGTTGCAGCGCGAAAAATGGCTTTTATCCCAAAACCCCGCCCACTACACCATTCAGATCCTGGGGACCCGCAGTGAAAAATCAATGCTGGAGTTTATCAGGAAAAATCAATTGGAGAGGCAAACAGAACTGGCCTTTTACAAAGGCAGCTTTAAGGGCAAGGTCTGGTATCGGTTGTTGTACGGCGTTTTTGCCACCCAACGGGAGGCCCGGTTGACCGCCCGCACGCTGCCGGCGCAGATCCAGCGGACATCGCCCTGGGTGCGCCGCCTGTCGTCAGTGCAGCGCGACATCCGCCGTTAAACGTCTTTTTCCGTACCCAGCATTTCTTCGGTTTCCATCCACATCACGTTGATGATGCCGAACGCGCATGCCAGCAGCACGCCTAAAATCCATGCAAAATACCACATTGTCAGGTCCTTATAATGTAACTTCTCAACAAGTTGCGGTTTGCGCGCATAATATGCATTTTGATCTCGCGCCTGGTGTCCATTTGGGGCGCCAGCGGCCCGGTGGGCTAAATTGCAAGAACTCGGCGCAAGCGCCTCAAACAGCTTGCAATTTTTAACGCCCACCGATCCGCCAGCTTATTTCTCCAAATGGACAATGACGCTCAACCAAAATACCTATTGCGCTGTATCGGATGCAAATTTTCCTGGCCTTCAAGCCCAAATTATTAATACGCCGTATGCGTTTCTTCCCTTATTTTTTCTTCGGTTATCTTCCCGCGCAAAACCCGGTACACCCAGCTGGTATAAAGTACCACAATAGGCAGAAAAACCACCACGGCAATGAACATTACGTTGAGGGTGTAATGGCTGGATGTGCAGTCAAATACGGTCAGGCTGGCATTGGGCACTGTGCTGGAAGGAATCACAAACGGAAACATGGCAAAGCCGGCAGTCAAAATCACGCCGGTCAGCGATGCTCCGCTGCAGATAAAAGCCAGCCCGGCCCGGTTGACAGCCGAGAGCACCAGGGCGAAAATGGCGCCGGCAAAGGCCAGCACCGGTGCGATGGACATCCAGGGATAAACGGAAAAGTTGTGCATCCAGGAGCCGGGTGTTCGTGCCACTGTTTTTGCCAGCGGGCTGAAAGAGGTGCCGGTATCCGGGCTGGACACAATCCGGTAGCCTTCGATGCCGTAAGCCTGCCACAGGCCGGCAATGGCGAAGGTCAGCAGGAAGATAACGGCAAAAATACGCACCGCCTTTTTCGCCCTGGCCTGGATATCATCGGTGGTGCGCAGCTGCAGGTAAACCCCGCCGTGCATCACCAGCATGGCAAGGCTGATGATGCCGGCCAGCAGGGCAAAGGGGTTTAAAAGCCCCCAGAAGCTGCCGCTGTAAAAGGGGCGCAAAAATTCATCGTAGTGAAAGGGGACGCCCTGCAGCAGATTGCCGAAGGCCACGCCGAACACCACCGCCGGCACCGTGCCGCCGACAAAAAGGCCCCAGTCCCAGAAGGCACGCCAGCGGGGATCGGCGATTTTGCTGCGGTACTCGAACCCGATGGGCCGGAAGAAAAGAGCGAAGAGCACCAGCAGCATGGCCCAGTAAAATCCCGAAAAGGCCACCGCATAGGCCAGGGGCCAGGCGGCGAACAGGGCGCCGCCGGCGGTGATGAACCACACCTGGTTGCCCTCCCAGGTGGGCCCGATGGAATTGATGACGACCCGACGCTGGTCGTCGTTTTGGGCCACAAAGGGCAGCAGGGTTCCCACTCCGAGGTCAAAGCCGTCGGTGAGGGCAAAACCGATGAGCAAAACGCCGACGAAAAGCCACCAGATGATCTTGAGGGTCAGATAATCAAATAGCATGGATCGTTCTCCCTGAGTTGGGTAATCATAATCAAGCAAGCCGGTAAAATTTTACTGTCTTCACCCGGAAACCGCCGGGCCGTCTTCGAAGTGATATTTTCCGGTATACAGGCTGCTGGGCCCCAGCCGTACGAATTTGATCATCAGATACATTTCGGCAATCAGAAAAATCGTGTACAGGACCCCCATGGCGACCAGGCTGCCCACAACCGTTCCCACCGTCAGGCTCGATGTCGACAGAAAGGTGGGCAATATTCCACCGATGGTCCATGGCTGCCGTCCATATTCGGCGATAAACCAACCCAGCTCGATGGCGATCCAGGGAGCCGGAAGGCTGAACAGCAGCAGTTTCAGCAGCCAGCGCTGCCGGTCAAACGAGCGTTTGGCGCAAAAATAGAAGCTGACGGCAATCAGGGCCAGCATGTAAAAGCCCAGTCCCACCATGATGCGAAAGGTCCAGAACAGGGACGCCACATTGGGAATGGTATCCCGGGCGGCCTGTTGAATCTGGCTGTCGGTGGCATTGGTTACCTGGGAAGTATAACGTTTGAGCAGCAAGCCATATCCCAGGTTTTGCTGGTTGCGGTCGAACAGCAGCCGGGTTTCGGCCGACTTGTCGCCGCCGCGAATTTTCTGCATGGCATCGTAAGCGAGCATGCCGCTGCGGATGCGCTCCCGGTTTTCGGCGATCAGATCCTTGACGCCCTTGATCGGAGTGTCGATGGATCGGGTGACAATGATTCCGCCCACCCAGGGAATTTTAATTTCAGCCCGGGTCTTCTGGGCGTCCTGGTCGGGAAAGCCGAAGAGGGTAAAATCGCTGGGCGGGGGTTCGGTTTCCCATTCGGCTTCCATGGCGGCCAGCTTGACCTTCTGGACTTGCCCGACCACATATCCGGTTTCATCCCCCAGCACGATGACCGACAGGATGGAGGCCAGCCCGAAACCGACGGCCACCGCAAAGGACCGCCGGGCAAATGCCAGGTCCCGACCCTTCAAAAGGTAATACGAGCTGATGGCGAGCACGAAAATGGCGGAGGCCACGTACCCGGCGCCGACGGTGTGCACGAATTTTACCTGGGCGGTGGGATTGAAGAACAGCTCTGAGAAGCTGACCAGCTCCATGCGCATGGTCTCGAAGTTGAAAGCCGCTCCCACCGGATGCTGCATCCACGCATTGGCGACCAGGATCCACAGGGCGGAAAGGTTGGTGCCCAGGGCCACCAGAAACGTGACCAGCAGGTGGGCGCGCTTGCTGAGGCGGTTCCAGCCGAAGAAAAAAAGTCCGACGAATGTGGATTCCAGAAAAAAGGCCATTAAGCCCTCAATGGCCAGGGGAGCGCCGAAGATGTCTCCCACATAATGGGAATAGTAAGCCCAGTTGGTGCCGAACTGGAACTCCATGGTAATGCCGGTGGTCACGCCCAGAGCGAAGTTGATGCCGAACAGTTTCCCCCAGAAACGGGTCATGTCCTTGTATATCTGCTTGCCGGTCATGACATAGACCGATTCCATGATAAACAAAATCCATGACAGGCCCAGGGTCAGGGGGACGAACAGGAAGTGGTACAGGACCGTGAAGGCAAACTGCCAGCGGGAAAGCTCGACGAGTCCTTCTGTGGGTAGCATCGGCAGACTCCTTGTCGTTTGTACCTGAATGGAACGTTCCAAATTTTACGGGTTCATCAGGTATTGAATAATGCCAGCGGGCGGTCTTTGCGCTTGAATATGTCCGCTGTTTTACGATAAGAAACGGATGTGGCCAATTTGCCAGGACTGTTAGTATATTTTGCAGGCAGCTGTCAATTAATTTTCCCATGTCTCCGCTCAAAAAAACATCTTCCAGGCGCACGGCTCGCTGGCTGTGGCAGATTGCCAGCAGCGCCCGGCTCTGGGTAGGGCTGGCGGTGGCTCTCGGTTTTGCCGGCGGTCTGCTGCTGATCGCCCAGGCCTGGCTGCTGGCCCGCATCGTTGACGGGGTTTTCATCAAGGATGAATCTCGCCAGGGCCTGTGGCTTTTTTTCGCAGTCTTTGCCCTGGTGGTGGCCGTCCGGGCCGGGCTTGCCTGGGCCCGGGAGGTCGCCGGCTTTACCGCCGGGGCCCGGGTGCGCGAGCAGATCCGTATGGCGCTGATGACAAAGCTTTTCACCCTGGGCCCCGGTTATACGGCCGGGTTTCACAGCGGTGCGCTCTCCAGCACCCTGCTGGAGCAGGTGGAGGGGCTGCATGATTTTTTTGCCCTATATCTGCCCCAGCTGGCCCTGGCGGTGATGATCCCGGCGGCCATTGCGGCCTTTGTTTTTCCTGTCAGCTGGGCGGCCGGTGGACTGTTGCTGGCAACCGCCCCCCTGATTCCGCTGTTTATGGTCCTGGTGGGCATGGGGGCGGAAAACATCAGCCAGCGCCACTTCCAGGCCCTGGGGCGCATGAGCGCCCATTTTCTGGATGTTTTGCAGGGCCTGGCGACGCTGAAAATCTTCGGCCGCAGCCGGGATGAAGAAAAAAACGTGGCCCGGGTATCAGATGCCTATCGTCGCCGGACCATGAGCGTGCTGCGCGTCGCCTTTCTGTCATCGGCCGTGCTGGAATTTTTCAGTTCCATGGCCATTGCGCTGGTGGCCGTCTATCTAGGGATGACCTACCTGGGGTATTTTGATTTCGGCAGCTACGGCAAATCCCTGAGCCTGGCCGGGGGGTTTTTCATTTTGCTGCTGGCACCTGAATTTTATCTGCCCCTGCGCGAACTGGGCGCCCACTACCATGCCCGGGCGGCGGCCATGGGCGCAGCCGAAGAAATCATGCGCATCCTGCAAGCCCCGCTGCCCGGGGCGGGCGGCGATCCGGTGGTGCTGGATCAACCGGATGTGATTCATATTCAGGGCCTGGATCTGCACCTGGCCTACGGCAAGGGCAGGCGGCCCGCGCTGCAGGGCGTCGATTTCGAGCTTGCCGCCGGCCAGCGGGTGGTGGTGGTGGGCGCCAGCGGGTCCGGCAAAACCACGCTGCTCAACCTGGTGCTGGGGTTTTTGCAGCCGGATCGCGGACAGCTGCTGATCAACAACACCCCGCTGTCCCGGCTCGATCCCGGCAGCTGGCGCCAACAGATCGCCTGGGTTGGTCACAACCCGGTGCTGTTCGAGGGGACGATCCGGGAAAATATCTGCCTGGCAAAACCGGATGCCTGCGATGAAGAAGTTCGGCAGGCCGCCCGGGCCGCCCGGGTGCTGGATTTTTGTGCCCGGCTGCCCCGGGGGTTGGACACCCCGGTGGGAGAGCAGGGCCTTGGGCTGTCCCGCGGCCAGGCCCAGCGGGTGGCCCTGGCGCGGGCTTTTTTGAAAAACGCGCCCCTGGTGCTGCTCGATGAGCCCACTGCCGGCCTGGACATGCAAAATGAACAGCTGGTGATCCTGGCCCTGGAGGATCTGACCCGGGACAAGACCGTGCTCATGCTGGCCCATCGACTGGCGGGCATTGAAAAAGCGGATCGCATCCTGGTGATGGCCGACGGCCGGATCGTTGAACAGGGAAGCTACCGTCAGCTGATGGCAGCGCGCGGGGCATTTTTCCGGCTGGCAACACGCAACAGGGGAGCAGCAGCAGATGGCTGACAGCGGACCACCTCCCGATTCCTTCAGGCGCTTGTTGTTGCGCCACTTCAAGGCCATGGCGCTGGGCACCGCCACCGGGCTGGCGGCCATCGCCGCGGCGGTCGGGCTGCTGGCGCTGGCCGGCTGGTTTATTTCCGCGGCGGCCTTCGCCGGTCTGGCCCTGGTCAATGCGCATCTGTTCAACTTTTTTTATCCCGCCATCGGGGTGCGACTGCTGGCCATTATCCGCACGGTGATGCGCTACACCGAGCGCGTCATTTCCCACGATGCAACCTTTCGCATCCTCGCAAGCCTGCGCTGCTGGTTTTACCGGCGCCTGGAACCCCTGGCGCCCGCCCGCCTGATGGGCTACCGCAGCGGCGACCTTTTAAACCGCATCATTGCCGACATTGAAGCCCTGGACAATCTTTACCTGCGGGTGCTGTCTCCCAGCGTGATCGCCGTGTTGCTGACCGCCGGCCTGTTGATTTTCCTGTGGCGCTTTGATGCGTTCATCGCCCTGAGCGTCCTGCTGGCCATGGCCATCGGCGGCTTTGCCATCCCCGTTGCGGCTGCCGGCCTCGGGGCGGCGGCTGGGCGGCGGCTGGCCCGCAACAACGCGCAGCTGCGCACTGCAATGGTCGCAAGCCTGCAGGGGATGGCGGAGCTGCTGGTTTTCGGCGCCTGGGCCCGGCGCCTGGACATCATCCGGCAGGTCCAGCGCAACCTGATCAGGGACCAGCGGTACATGAGCCACCTGCGGGGCGCTGCGGCAGCATTGCTGACCCTGGTTTCCGGAGGCGCTGTTTTAACCGCCACTTACCTGGCGGCGGGGCTGGTCAACCACGGCATCCTGGAAGGCCAGCAGCTGGCGCTGGTGGCCCTGGCTGTGATGGCCGGCTTCGAGGCCATCTGGCCGCTGCCGGCCGCTTATCAGTATCTCGGCCACACCCGGGAGGCCGGGCGGCGTTTAAGACAAATCGTGGCAGGGCAGCCGGAGGTAACATTTCCGGCCCGCACCGCCCAGCCCCCGGTCGGCTGTGATTTGCGCTTTGAACAGGTGAGCTTTCGTTATCAGCCGGACGGCGCGCTGGCGCTTGACGCCGTGGATTTTTCCGTGCCGCCGGGGGGGCGGGTGGCAGTGGTGGGACCGACCGGTGCCGGCAAAACTTCGCTGGTCAACCTGCTGGTGCGCTTCTGGGACCCCCAGCGGGGACGCATCCTGATGGGCGGCCGGGACCTGCAAAGCCTGTCGGAAACGGATCTGCGCCGCAGCATTTCGGTGGTCTCCCAGCAGGCGCACATGTTCGCGGCGACATTGCGCCAGAACCTGCTGCTGGCCCACCCCCAGGCCACCGAAGCCGAGCTGGTCGCCGCCCTGGAGCGCGTCGAGCTGCTCGATTTTGTCAAGGCCCTGCCCGACGGCCTGGACACCTGGGTCGGTGAGTTCGGCCGGCAACTGTCCGCCGGCCAGGCCCGACGCCTGGCCGTTGCGCGGGCCGTATTGCACGATGCGCCCATCTGGGTGCTGGACGAGCCCACCGAGGGACTGGATCGGATCACCGAGCAGCAGCTGATGACAGCTCTGGAGGAGCTGACCGTCGGCCGCACCCTGCTGCTGATCACCCATCGAATGGTGGGCCTTGAACGCATGGACCGCATCGTGCTGCTGGAGGCCGGCCGCGTTGTTGCCCGGGGAACCCACCAGGAACTGCTGGGTAGCAGCCCGCGCTATGCCTCCCTTTGGAGTCACCCATGGGCACCGGATCATTGAAGGAATTGTTTGAAGACAGCTTTTTGCGCCGGGGTGAAAAACCCGCGATCTCATTTTTGCGCCATGGCGAGGTCCAGACCGTGCTTACCTATGCGCAGCTGGACCGGGATGCCAACCAGCTGACCCACACTTTCCATGAACTGGGGGTGACAAAAGGCGACCGGGTGATTCTTTTTATGCAAAAGTCCCTGATTGCCGCTGTTGCCCATGTGGCCCTGCAGAAGCTGGGGGCGGTGGCGGTGCCCCTGAATCCGGGGTTTAAAAAGACGGAAATGCAATACCTGTTAAACGATGCCGATGCCGCCCTGGTGGTGACCGAGCCCGATAAACAGGCACTGATCAGCGAAGTCAACCCTGAGCAGGAACTGCTGGTGGCATCTTCCCGCACGCCCTATCAGAGCCTGGATTTTTTCAGGACCGCGCCCACCTCTTGCCCCGCAGCGGATATCAAGTCCGAAGACCCGGGACTCATCATTTACACGTCGGGGACCACCGGCAAACCAAAGGGAGCCGTTCTCACCCAGCAAAACCTGATCCACGATGCCCGCAACATCATCAAGATCTGGGAGCTTTCGGCCGCCGACGTCATTTGCCACGCGCTACCGCTTTTTCATGTCCACGGGCTGTGCTTTGCCCTTCACACCGCCCTGCTGGCCGGGGCCCACACCCTCATGCTGGGCGAGTTTGATTCACCGACCGTGGTCCAAATCCTATCCCGCAAAAGGACGGGTCACAGGTGTACGGTGTTCATGGCGGTTCCCACCATGTACACCCGGCTGATGGACGATATCGGTGAGCAGAACCTGGATTTCAGCCACCTGCGGCTGCTGACCTCCGGCAGCGCCCCTTTGCCGGTCAAAGAATTTGAGCGCATCCAGCAGATTTTCGGACAGCCACCGGTCGAAAGGGAGGGCATGTCCGAGACCGGTATGAACTTTTCCAACCCTTTAAGAGGCCAACGCAAACCCGGCTCCATTGGATTGCCCCTGCCGGGGCTGCAGGTGCGCATCGTTGGTCCCGGGACTTTCGACGATGTCGAGCCCGGCCAGACCGGCGAAATCTGGCTCAAGGGAGCCGGGATTTCACCGGGTTACTGGCGCAAGCCAGCAGAAACCCGCAAGGCATTCGTCGACGGATGGTTCAGAACCGGTGATCTGGGACGGGTCGATGCAGACGGGTACTACTATCTTACCGATCGCATCAAGCACATCATCATCAGCGGGGGGGAAAATGTCTCCGCCAAAGAGGTGGAAGCCGTTATCAATTCCCTGGACGGGGTGCTTGACTCCGCGGTGGTCGGCATCTCAGATCCAAAATGGGGGGAAAGGGTGGTGGCCGCTGTCGTGGTCAAACCGGGCGCCGGCTTGATCCCGGAGCAGGTCCGGGCGTACTGCCGCCGGACCCTTCACCAATGGAAGTGCCCCCGGCAGGTCGTTTTCGTCGCTGAGCTGCCCAGAAACACCATGGGGAAAATTCTGAAAGAAGAAGTCAAGAAATTGTTTTTGGATTGAAAACGGCCCTGTCAGGTTTGATTTTATTTGACAGTTGACAATAGATTTTGCAACGATTGAAGTGTATGGAAAAGTTGACAAAAAATCTATTTTCTGGCATAAATACGCTATCGTCGATTGCCAAAGGAGGTGATGCGAAATCAAATACCTGGACAGGCAGTTTTCGACCTCCAACTGACATTCGCAACCTCGCCTGGAATCGGTAAAGATACAGCGCCGGATACGCCGGTTTTTTCTTCATCATCGACCGCTGGTTTCCATCGTTCGACCGTACCGCTGACGCGATCGCAGAAATTCCATTGAATCATTCTCAGCTATTTCCTGCTTGATAAAATCTTGAATCCGTATCGCCGATGGAGCTGGCTGTCGATTCTGATCCGGCAGGACCGGTAATCCGTTGATGGTCCGTTGGAGGCAAACTTACCCCGCATGCAAAGCAAAAACCGGCTGAAGAAAGGAGGCTAAAATGGCACTTCGTGACATATTTCTGCCGAAAATTGCACACTCCGACCCCGCAGTTCGTTTAAAGGCGGTGCAAAAAGAAAAGGACACAGGCATGCTGCAACGGGTGATCGCCAATGATAAAGATCCGAGGGTGGTGGAGGCGGCCAAGGCACGTCTGGAGGAATTAACCGTAGAAGCCTAGTAAGGCAAAAAAGAAGGGGGCCACCTGTGATGTTTAATAACCCGGTGCGCCCCTTTTTTTGCTTTTTCTACTTGTTATTGAAACAGGTCCGTGCTGATGTAGCGCTCCCCGGTGCTGGGGATCACCACCACGATGGTTTTGCCGGCAGACTCCGGGCGCCGGGCCACCTCCAGGGCAGCGTAGATGGCGGCTCCCGAGGAGATGCCGCAAAGAATCCCGTCCAGTTTGGCCGCCAGCCGCGCGGTTTCAAAGGCATCCGCGTCGGCCACGGTGACGATATCATCGATGACGGACTGATCCAGGACTTCCGGTACGAAACCGGCGCCGATGCCCTGGATTTTATGTGGCCCCTTTTCGCCGCCGGATAAAACCGGCGAGTTGGCCGGCTCCACGGCGATGGCCTGAAACGAAGGCTTGCGGGGCTTGATGACCTGGGCCACGCCGGTGATGGTGCCCCCGGTGCCCACACCGGAAATCAGGATATCCACCTGACCCTCGGTGTCACGCCAGATTTCCTCGGCCGTGGTTTCGCGGTGGATCCGGGGATTGGCGGGGTTGGCAAACTGGTCGGGCATAAAGCTGTTTTTCTCGGCCTCGACGATTTCCCGAGCCTTGTCAATGGCGCCCTTCATCCCGCCGGCGCCCGGTGTGAGCACCAGTTCGGCTCCCAGATGCTTGAGCAGCTTGCGCCGTTCTTCGCTCATGGTGTCGGGCATGGTCAGGCACAGGCGGTAGTTCTTGGCAGCACAGATAAACGCCAGGGCAATGCCCGTGTTGCCGCTGGTGGGCTCCACGATCAGGGTGCTGGAGTCGATTTTGCCATTGAGCTCTGCGTCCTCGAGCATGGCGGCGGCAATGCGGTCCTTGACACTGCCCAGGGGGTTGAAAAATTCGAGTTTGGCAAACACCTGGGCATCGATGCCTTCTGCAATGCGGTTTAAGCGCACGAGCGGTGTCGCTCCGATGGTATTGCCGATGGTGGAATGAAATTTCATAGGGAGCCTCCTTTGCATTGTTCGCTCACAAAGCCGAACGGCGGCTGGCTGCAGTCAAGGGGTGCTAAGCCACCGGGTCCAGGGAGTGTCGAGCGGAGGTGTCTTTTTTGGATTTATAGATCAGGCGCGGCATTTCCATGACGACCGTTGTGTCCGGCGGCACCGACTTTGTCAGCCACACGTTGCCTCCGATGACCGCCCGGGCCCCGATGACCGTATCGCCCCCCAGAATCGTGGCGCCGGAATAGATGATCACGTCGTCTTCAATGGTCGGATGCCGTTTTTGGCCCCGGAATTTTTCAGCCGCATTTTTGGGCAGCGAAAGCGCTCCCAGGGTCACCCCCTGATAGATGCGCACATTTTTGCCGATGGTGGTGGTCTCACCGATCACCACGCCCGTGCCGTGGTCGATGACGAAGCTTTCGCCGATCTGCGCCCCGGGGTGGATGTCGATGCCCGTAACGCTGTGGGCATGTTCGGTCATGATGCGCGGCAGCAGCGGCACGCCGTAGGAAAACAGTTGGTGGGCCACCCGGTAGACGGCAATGGCGAAAATTCCCGGATAACTAAAAATAATTTCATCATAGCTTTGGGCCGCCGGATCACCTTCATAGCAGGCCTTCACGTCGGTGGCCAGGATTTTGCGGATTGCCGGCACGGTTTGCAGCAGCTTGAGGGCCAGGCTGTGCCCCCGCTCCTCGCATTCGCTGCAGGGCTGGTTGTAACGGAAGCAGTCATGCCGGATGCTGTGGCCGATCTGCTCGGACAGCATGTCGAATAGGGTGGCGGTCGACTGGCCCATGCTGTACTTGAGATTCACCGGGTCGAGCTTGCCCCGGCTGAAGTAGCCGGGAAACAGAATTTCCCGCAGCCGGCCGATGATCTCGATGACGCTTTGCCGGGAGGGGATGGGTTCATAATCCACGTGGGTGTAACATTCCCGGTCATTGCAGCTGTCAATGATTTTTTCGGCGATTTGAGGCAGCTGGCTCCTGAAACGGGCGAGGTGATTGGCCTCTATTTTACAGGAATCCGCTTTTTTGATGTCATCGTCCATTTTGACGGGTTCTCCTTGCAGGTAATGGTTTTAATCTAAGGCACAACCGGGGCCTTGTCAAAGTGAGCTTTGAAGCGGCGCCGACAAAAGGGCATGGGCGCTTGTTTTATTGACGAAGCCGCCAAGATGAACCCTGCGGCCGCCGGCCCGGTCCACATTTACGCCGGCAGGACCACCCGGTATTTGCGCAGAAAATCGACGGGCAGATAGGACAGCTTGGCCTTGCGCAGGCCATCGTCGTCTAAATCCTGCTCCCGGTTGACAAGGGAAAAATGCGCCGCCGAGCGGGCGAGAAACATCTGGTTGATGGCCTGGTAGATCCCCTTGAAGCGGGTATCGCCTTTTTCAAAGTGGATGACCACCGTCTCGTCGGTCAGCGCTTCGGCCACCGTGTAGGCTGCCATGACGCCGTCGACGAGGATTGCGCCGCCCACAGCGGCGCTGAAGTGCTGCCAGTTCCCCAGTATTTTGGCAATCGCCTGGTTTTCCGCGGCCAGGATATCAGACGATTCGCAATCGCGCCAGGTGCACCAGTCCTGCTGCATGCCCAGGGCCTGTTCGATGAGGTGCGGTTCCAGGGCCAGGTAGGTGTAGTCGTATTTTTTGACAAACTGATTGAGCAGGTTCTTTTTTTTGTGAAAGCGGTTTCCCTTCAGCTCGACAAGCTCGCTGACGGAATAAAGATAGTCCCAATGCCCCCTTTGCTCTTCGATGACGGCCGCCTCTCCGAGCTGGGTGCGCCAAGTGTCGGCCAGTTGTTGGGGGACCCGGATAAAAGTGCACTGTTGAGAAAAAGTTGCTTGCAGGCGCAATGGCCAGTCGATGGTTTGCCAGGCACCGACCGGGGCCCAGTAAAGGGGTTGCGGCCGGGTTTGCCGGATCCAGACCAGGTCGTCCTCCCACGCCCATTCAAGGCCATACTGTCCGGCCCAGCCCCACAGGTTCAAAAAGCTGTAATCGGAGGCCACCTGGGGGCAGCGGTCCAGCAGCGCCCGGTAGGCGCCCTGGCGCTGCAAATCAATGGCTTCAAAGGGCAAATTCATGTTGCAGTTCCTTGGCGAATTGATGCCCCGCCGCATACGCTTCTTCAAGATAGTGGGGATATTTCAGCACGTCGCCTTCAAAATCAAGCCCCCGGTAGGTCAGCGATTTGTGCAGCTGCATGTCCAGGGTATCGAAAAAATAGCGCATGCTCAGCTTAACCCCGTCAAAAAGCTTTTTGCCGCCGGTGGCGCCCACCGCAATCAAAAACCCACGGCGTTGCACCACGCCCCGGTCCTTGGGGGTTTTGTGGATCCAGTACTTTTTGACCCACAGCGATTGGAAGCGGTCCATGAAAATCTTGGTGTGCGCACTGACGGTATAAAAAAAAATCGGCGAGGCCAGCATCAATCCCCTGGCGGCCAGAATCCGGTCGCGCAGCATCTGAAAATCGTCTTTGATGGCGCACTCCCCGCTTTTCTTGCACCCGTAAATTTCCAGGCAGGGAGACAGCTGCAGGTCCCGCAGCACGAACTCATCGACCTGGGCGCCGGCCTGCCGGGCGCCCTCGACGGCTTTTTCCAAAAGGGTGGCCGTGTTGCCCTTGCGGCGCGGGCTGCCGTAAACCGCTACGATATTGATTTTTTGCATGACTAGATCTCGATTACCAATCCGATGGGGCAGTGATCCGAGCCCAGAATATCATTGTCGATGAAGGCCTCCTTCACCCGGCCATTTTCGATCATATCGCTCGAGACGAAAAAATAATCGATGCGCCATCCGATGTTGCGCTGGCGGGCCTTAAAGCGGTAGGTCCACCAGGAATATTTGACGGTATGGGGGTGAAAGTGGCGGAAGGTGTCCACGTAGCCGTTGGCGATGATGCGGTCCAGCCAGTCGCGTTCAATGCGCAAAAAGCCGGAGGTGTTTTCATTGGCCTTGGGATTTTTCAGGTCGATGGCGTTATGGGCGGTGTTGTAATCCCCGGTGATAATCAGGCTGCGCCCCTGTTTTTTGTATTCGTCGGTGTAGGCGAACAGGGCTTCGTAAAAATCCAGTTTGTACTGCAGCCGCTCGGGGCTCATCTGGCCGTTGGGAAAATAGACGTTGAAAAATACAAAGTCGTCAAAATCCAGCTCCAGGATGCGGCCTTCATCGTCAAAACGCGGCTCGCCGATGCCGTACTTGACGCTGCGCGGTTCAAGGCGCGTGTATGTGCCGACACCGCTGTAACCTTTTTTGACCGCCGCGTGGGACCAGTAGGAGGCATAGCCGTCGATGGCGGTCATTTCATTGGTGAGCTGGGCCTGCTGGAGCTTGGTTTCCTGCACGGCCACAATGTCGGCATCCAGCCGGATCAGGGATTGCCGGAAGCCTTTTTTAATCGTGGCGCGCAGTCCGTTGACATTCCAGGAGATCAATCGAACTTTCTTTTTTTGGGGAGCCATGGGCGACCTGTTCAGGTTGATGGGTTCAGCAGGCTGCGAAGACGTCCGCTGACGGCCCCCGCATCCAGTGCGCCGAGAGCTGCCTGAATTGACTGCAAGCATTCGCGCACAATGGCGGTCTTGGGGCGCGGGGATTCCAGCTGGGCATCCAGGGTTTTTAAATCCGCCATCAGCTCGGACAGATCGTCGAAATTCAATCCCAGGGTGCCAACGCTGTTTTTCAGCTCTGCGGCCAGCTGCTGCACCGATCGGCGGCCGGCCTCATCCAGGATCGGATCATTGCCCAGGGGTGCACCGTCGTCGTTGTCCGCGGCCGGAGCCCCCACCAGGGACTGCACCAGGCGGGTTCCCTCGGCGCTGATGGCGACAGCACCCGAAAGGGTGCGAATCTCCACCAGCTCCAGACCGATGAGCGCTTCGGCCGTCCGGGCGGCCGTGGTGCGCTCCATCCCGAGCAATTCGCCGATTTCATACATCGACACCTGCGCGGCACCATCGCCCCCGGTTTGCTCATGGAGCCGGATCAGAAATTGTTGTCCGCTTTCATCAACTTCATCGCTGTCATTCATTGCACTGTCTTTCTTGACGGTCCCGTAAAAAGCTTGTTTAGGCCGCTAGCGGCAACCTATGAACAACGAACTTGGGTTGACTTCGTTGGAAGTCATTTTCGAGCGACATCAACCCTTTTCGGAAAAAGAGCTGTGAAGGGTTGAGCGTCAAAATTTCAAGCTGTTTGAGGAGCTGGCGACGAGTTCTTGCAATGAATTCTTGTCCGCCTCAGGCGGATAGCGAAACCCTGAACAGCTCCCGAAAAGGCTTGCTTAAGCGAGAAAATCGACTT
>CAZGNV010000007.1:0-36037 GCA_964527835.1 uncultured Desulfosarcinaceae bacterium
AATTTTGAGCGACATCAACCCTTTTCGGAAAAAGAGCTGTTCAGGGTTGAGCGTTAAAAATCCCAAGCTGTTTGAGGAGCTGGCGGCGAGTTCTTGGGATTTAGCGAAACCCTGAACAGCTCCCGAAAAGGCTTGCGGAGCGAAAAATTGAACTTTTTACGGGACCGTTAATTATGAGTTCGTTGGAAGTCCCTTTTGCTGATAGACAACCCTTTCGGGGAGTTTCGTGATGGAACAGTTCATCATGGCTATCGATCAGGGAACCACCGGCACCCGGGTGATGCTGGTGGACAGGGCCGGGCAGACGCGGGCTTCCGAATATTCAGAGTTTCCCCAGATTTACCCCCGGCCCGGATGGGTGGAGCACAATGCCGAGATCATCTGGGAGACCACCCGCATGGTGATGGAAAAGGCCCTGGCGACCGCGGGCGTACCGGCCGGGCGCATTGCCGCCATCGGGATCACCAACCAGCGCGAAACCACGGTTTTATGGGAGCGCGACACCCTCAAGCCGGTTTACAACGCCATCGTGTGGCAATGCCGGCGCAGCGCGCCGCTGTGCGAGGCGCTCAAGGCCGAAGGTTTGCAGGAGCGGTTTCGCGAACGCACCGGGCTGCTGCTGGACGCTTATTTTTCCGGCACCAAGGTCCAGTGGCTGCTCAACGAGATTTCCGGTTTAAGGGATTCGGCCCGTGACGGTCGGATTGCCTTCGGCACCATGGACACCTGGCTGATTACCCGGCTGACGGGGGGGCGGGTGCACGTGACCGATTATACCAACGCGTCGCGGACCCTGATGTTTAACATTCATCAAAAAACCTGGGACGGGCATTTGCTGGAACTGCTTGACATTCCGCCGCAAATCCTGCCCCGTGTGGTTTCCTCGGCCGGTGTGGTGGGTCGCACCGACCCGGATCTGCTCGGAGCGGCCGTTCCCATTGCCGGCATCGCCGGCGACCAGCAGGCGGCCCTTTTCGGCCAGGGCTGCCTGTCCGCGGGCCAGGCAAAAAACACGTACGGCACCGGCTGCTTCATGCTGCTCAACATGGGCGCCCGCAGAATCGAACCCGGCCATGGATTGCTGCTCACCCTGGCCTGTGATGGCGATGGAAACCCTTGCTACGCTCTGGAGGGATCCGTCTTTATCGGCGGGGCGGTGGTGCAGTGGTTAAGAGACGGCCTGGGACTCATCAGCCGGGCTGAAGAGACCGCGGGCATTGCCGAAAGTGTGGCCGATACCCAGGGGGTATACCTGGTGCCCGCCTTTGCCGGGTTGGGCGCCCCCCACTGGGACATGTATGCCCGGGGCGGGGTGCTGGGAATTACCCGGGGCACCACCCGGGCCCATATCGTGCGGGCGGCCTTGGAAGGGATTGCCTTCCAGGTCAAGGACCTGATGGTCGCCTTTGAAAATGCGGCCGGATTGAAGCTGGAACAACTCAACGTGGACGGGGGTGCGAGCCGCAATGATTTTTTAATGCAGTTTCAGGCCGACATTTTAAACTGTCCGGTCAACCGTTCCAGCGATATCGAGTCCACGGGCATGGGGACGGCTTTTCTGGCGGGGCTGGCCGTCGGGTTTTGGCCGTCGGGAAAGGAAATTCAAAAGCTGCGCCGCGCGGAAAAAATATTTCATCCCCAGATCGATGCAGCGCAGCGCCGGCGCCTTTACAGCGGCTGGCTGGACGCCGTCAGCCGGGTGAAAAGCGAACGGTCCGGGTGAACCGGGGATCAGGCCCCTATATTCCGAAGCTGCGGATCCGGTCCATCCGGCCGGTGATCTCGGTGATGCGGATGCCGTATTTCTCGTTCTGGACCACCACCTCGCCCCGGGCGATGAGCGTGTCATTCGCCAGGATGTCCACCGGATCGCCTTCCAGTTTTACCAGTTTGACCGCTGAACCGGGGTTGAGCTTCAGCAGTTCGTGAATCGGAATCCGGCAGCGTCCCAACTCCACCTTGAGTTCCAGGGGCACATCCAGCAGCAGGTCCAGCCCGAAATCTGCCGGTCCGGAAAAGGGCTTTTCAGGGGGGGCCGCTGCAGCCTGAGGTTTTATTTCAGTTTGACCGTCGTCGTGGGAAGCGGCGGTTTCCTTTTCCCCCGGCTCCCCCAATGGTATCTGGTCGGAAAACTTGATGCCCATTTCGACGAGGACGATCTCCTGGTCACAGCGAAAGGCCAGGCGTTCATATTTTTCCATGTCAGGCGCTTCGATCAGAAAATCGGTGCCGGTGGTCACAGCGGGGGTGGAAAGTACGCAGGCCAGGCCGGCATCGGTAAATGCCGATTTCAGGCTGCCGCCGACGATGTTGCCGATTTCCCCGAGCAGGTCCCGGATTTCGTCGTCGCCTTCGATTTCTTCCGGCTCCATATCCAGCATGGCGGCGGCCATCTGCAGCGCAAAATTTCCGTTGACGTGAATGCTGACCATGCCGGTTACGTCCCCCGCGAAACAGACAGAACCCGTGTTGCGCGCACCTGTGATGTTGGTGTCCTGGCCGGCATCCACTGCTTCCAGCTTCATGGAGAGCATGGTGTCAAAAACATCCGTCAGGGATCCGGACACCTTGGCCGGAATGTCGATGGCCCTGACCTTTTCGATATCCATCTGACCGATTTGCCCCGTGCCATCCGGGCCGGTCGCCCCGGTGCCATCTTCGGAAGGCTGCTGGGGCTTGAGGCCGACTTCCACCAGGATGAAGTGTGTCTCATACTGGAACACCAGATGCTCAAAGCGCGCCATGTTCAGCGATTTGATGGTAAAATCGGATCCATAGGTGATGGCCGGCGTGGAGATGACGCAGGGATGGCCGGCATCATTCAATGAAGATTTGAGGCTGCCCCCGATGATATTGGTGATTTCAGAGATTAAGTCCTTTATCTCCTCGTCGCCTTCGATTTGTTCGGGGGCCATGTCAAGCATGCCGGCGCTCATCAGGCGCGCCATTTCAGTGGTGACCTGGATATTGACCATGCCCACCACGCTGCCGGCAAAGTTCACGGTACCCACCATGCGGCTGACACCGGTGCTGTCATCAGGATCGGTTTCGCAAAGCTGCACCGGCATCGACAGCATGGTGTCAAACGTTTCGGTGAGCGATTCGATTATCTGGGTGCGGATGTCAAAATTTTTGATTTCGCTCATACGAGGGATTCTAAACAGCGGTTGAATATTGTTAAAAAGGGTGAATGGCAACCAACCGACTGCCTCCAGGCAGGCCGATTGATTGCCGTTTGGGCCGCTCCAGTGAATTCTATGGGTAACCCTGCAAAATTTGTTCCACCGGCGCGTTGCTGGATTTCCCGGGTGCCGGTGAAGGCGTGAAATTGCCCTAGCGGGCCGGATGTTTAGATTATTTTTAATTATTATAATGTGTTATGTTGAAACTGGTTTTGAACTCCGGGGAAATAAATACCTGCCGGCGGCGGTGACTGAAGAAAAAACGGCGGTTTTTCTGCACCGGCGGTGTTGATGAAATGACGCTTTTGAGCCCCGGCCAGGGATGATGAACCCCCGAAAAGGGTTGAAGGCGCTCAAAAACGACTTATTACGGGACCGCCAAGAATGGCAGGTCTGGCAGGAAGATCGCTGGATGATACCGGGCAGGTATTTGAGGTTGATTTTTTGCGGTTTTAATTGATAATGAAAAGTATGAAAAGTATATTTTTGCGGCCTTTTTTCCGGCACATCGCGCACCAGCGATTTTTTTATCTGCTGGTTGCCATCGTGGCTTTTATTATCGGCAGCCCTTTTTTTAAAGCGCTTTTGGAGGACCGGTTTCATTATATCACCGAGCTGTTTATCACCATTATTTTCAGTACCGCCATATATGCGCTCAGCCAAAAAAGGCGGCAGCTGATAATTTCCATTTTTCTGGCGATCCCCCTGCTGCTCTTTATCTGGGCGAAGTATTTCATTGTCAATTTCTACATCGATGTCTTCGGAGAGATTTTTGCCGCCCTGTTTTTCGGATTTGCCGTCATCTGCCTGGTCGATTTTATTCGCGGCCAAAAAGAGGTGACCCGGGACGTGATCGCCGCCGCCATTATCGTCTATTTGCTGCTGGCCCTGGTGTGGGCCTTTATTTATGCCGTACTGGATTCCTTTTACCCGGGGTCGTTTTCATTCAAGGGTGCGCCGCGCAGCGACTTTTATCATTATCTTTATTTCAGTTTCGTGACCCTGACCACCCTGGGCTACGGGGACGTCACCCCCTTGACCAACAAGGCCGGCGCCCTGGTCATTCTGGAGGCCGTCGTCGGGCAGATATACCTGGTGGTGGGGATGGCCTGGCTGGTGGGGATGTATGTATCGCGAAGATCAAGGTAATTTTAATGAGAGGCAACGCAAGCCATGAAAAAAATCCTGCAGATTTTAATCACCCTCATCTGGCTGCTGCCGTTCGTATCACTGGCAGACGAGTGCGTCCAGGGAGACTGCGTCAATGGAAGCGGGACCATGGTCTATTCCACTGGTCATAAATTCAGCGGGCATTTCAAAGACGGCCTGCGGCACGGCCAAGGCGTGTTGCTCATGCCGGGCGGCAGAAAAATTGTCGGTGTCTGGGATTTGAACGAGATCGTCCGGGGCACTTACAGCGCACCGGACGGCACCCGTTACGAGGGCCAGTGGAAATACCGGGAACGCAACGGCCGGGGCACCCTCACCTATCCGGACGGCCGTGTCTATACCGGGCAGTTTAAAGGCGACCAGCGTCATGGTAAGGGATCCCTGGTCTATCCCGACGGCCGGCGCTATGTGGGCGACTTTGTCAAGGGTCAACGCACGGGGCAGGGGACCATGACCTACCCGGACGGCACCCGGTACAGCGGCGGCTTTAAAGACGGCCAACGCCACGGTCACGGCATCCTGACCTATCCGGACGGCCGCACCCTGGAAGGCGAGTTTGAAAACGGCGAATTTGTGGGGCAATAAAGCGCATTACTCCCGGCGCAGGTCGATGATTTCCATGCGGTTGTTTCTGTCAGGATGCTTTCTGGACGGTCCTTCGGTGAGCACCACCAGGTCTCCCTCAATCCCCTGGGATTGAAGCCATTTTTTAGCCCAGGCTTTCCAGTTGTCAGGGTGCTCGGGTTCGTGCACCGCAATGACGCCATAGGAAAACAGCAGGTCCCGGCAGGTTTTCTTCTGCGAACTGACAGCCGTAATCCAGACCGGCAGCCGGAAGCGGGTGATGCTGCGGGCCGTGGCGCCGCTGTGGGTGGGGACGATGACGGTGGGCGGGGTGATGCGTTTTAAGGTGCTCCCGACGCTGATGGCAATCAAATCCGCCAGCCGCAGTTTGTCATTTTCGCGGCGGGCTTCAAGGATTTCGGGGATGGTATGCACGGGGCGGTGGGACTCAATGGCCGCGGCAATGGCCGCCAGCATGGAGACGGCCTCCACGGGGTATTTGCCCATGGCCGACTCGCCGGAAAGCATCACGCAGTCCGTGCCGTCTAAAATGGCGTTGGCCACGTCGGTGGCCTCCGCCCGGGTGGGGCGGCGGTTGGTGGTCATGGATTCCAGCATCTGGGTGGCCGTAATTACCGGTTTTGCCAGCCTGTTGGCGAGGCGCATGATTTCTTTCTGGGCCACCGCGATCTGTTCGATGGGAATTTCCACTCCCAGGTCCCCCCGGGCGATCATAATGCCGTCGGCAGCCTGCAGGATGTCGCTCAAATGATCCCGGGCACTGGCACGTTCGATCTTGGCGATGATGAACGGATCGTAGCCCAGTTCGGCGGACGCTTCGCGCACCGCGTCGATGTCGGCCCCGGTTTCCACAAATGACTGGCTGATGGCGTCCACCCCGTTTTCCAGGGCGAACTTGAGGCAGGTGCGGTCATGATCGGTGAACGCGCTGATGCCCAGGTCAATGCCGGGCAGGTTGAGGCCCTTGCGGGAGCGCAGGCTGCCGCCCACCTTTACTTTGCAGTGCACTTCGGTATCGGTGACCGCTTCGACTTCCAGCTCGATGTAGCCGTCGTTGAGAAACAGGGTGTCGCCGGGAGATACGGCCCGGGGCAGGCGGGAAAAGCTGACCGAAACCCGCCGGGCGTCGCCGGTGATCTTTTCAGTGGTCAGGGTAAACGCGCTGTCGGGTTCCAGTTCCACGGGTTCTTCGGCAAACTGGCCGATGCGCATTTTGGGTCCCGGCAGATCCGCCATGATCGCGACTTCCTTGCCGGTGGCCTGCGACGCCTGGCGGATTTTTTTGATGGTCTCCTTGTGGCCGGCGAAGTCACCGTGGGAAAAGTTCAGCCGGGCCACGTTCATGCCGGCGGCAATCATTTTTTCCAGCATTTGCGGGGAGTCCGAAGCCGGGCCGATGGTGCAGACCAGTTTGGTTTTGTTGGCGGGAAAGGCCATGGGGTTTCTCCTTGATTAGGGCGATTGCTGGAGGTTTAAAAACTCCAGCAGCCCGGTTTTGTATTTTTCCCTGAAGGCGTTGTCGACTTTTTCAACCGGGTTGGCCCCCAGAAACGACAGCAGCTCGTCCAGGGCTGTTTTTCTGGCGGCCGGATCAGCGATGGTCTTCAGGTTGACCAGTTCGTCTTCAATTTCAAAATACTTCAGTTTGGCGTCCAGCGGCAGCTGCCAGAAAAGCAGAAAGCCGCGGTCCGGAAAATCCACGTCCAGCAGTTGATAGCAGTAGCGCATCACCGCTTTTTCCAGCTCCTGCCGGATGGCGGTGATCTGCTTTTTTTCCTCCTCCAGCGCAGTCAAGGCGCAGGGTTTGCCGACCACCTCGAAATACATTTTGATTTTCGGCTCGGTCCCCGATGGACGCACCGTGACCTTCAGGTGTTCGGTCCGCGACCTGTTTGCAAGATAGTAAACCAGCACGTTGCGGGCGGAGGTGTCGGTTTTTGACAGGTGCGGCTGGGGCTCTCCCTGCCAGCGGTCCGCCCGGCGGTCAACGGCAAAATCGCCGAAAGACTCGATTTGTGCGTTGCGCAGGTGGTCCATGATGTGGGCGATCTGCTCCATGCCCCGGGCGCCCAGCAGCCGGATTTCGGTCAGGTAATTGTGGCAGTAGCCGTAGGCGGCATAGATCTCGTTGAGGGCGTCGAGCAGTGTTTTGCGCTGCTTTTTCAGTTCCGCCGCATGCTCGGCCAGCCAGACGGCCGCGCAGGCTGCATCCTTGTCCCTGGCGTAGTTGCCGGTGATATAGCCGTGGCTTTCCTCGGCGCCGAAAATAAAGTCCTCGATGGTTCCTTCTGCTTCGAGCCGGTTCATGACCGCCGCGATGTACTTGAATCCCACCAGCAGATCCCCGATGCACTGAACATTGTTCTGGCGGGCGATTTTTTCGATCAGCGACGTGGTGACATCGGTCTTGATGACCACACTGTTGCGGTTCAGCCGTCCGGCGGCGGCATATTTGGCGATGGCGTAGTTTGCCAGCAGAATGCCGATTTCATTGCCGGTCAGAAACTGCCAGTTTCCGTGGTGGTTGATCATGATGCCGATGCGGTCGGCATCCGGATCCGAACTCATCAGGATGTCCGCCCTCACAGCGTCGGCGTGGGGCAGGGAGCTGTCAAAGGATTCCACCACCTCGGGGTTGGGAATATTGAAGGTCACATTTTCAAAGGCCCCGCTTAAATTCGAAGTTTGCGGATCCAGGTCGACGTCAAATCCCAGCTGCTTCAACACCGGGTAAACCGATGTCAGGCCGGTGCCGTGCAGCGGGGAATAGACGATTTTCAGCCCGCGCTCGCCGGACAGCGACACCTGGCGGATCGCTTCGTGAAAAGCCGCGTCCACCTTGTCAGCGACAATTTCCAGCAGCCCTTTTTTGCGGGCCTCATCAAGGGGCATTGTCTTGATCCGTTGCACGTGGGTGGTCACCTCGTCGACCAGGATCTGATCGTCAGGGGGAATCAGCTGCCCGCCGTACTGGTCATACACTTTTTTGCCATTGTCGGGGGGCAGGTTGTGACTGGCGCTGAACATGTCCCCGGAGACCGCGTTTAAATAGCGGATGGCAAAAGAAAGCTCCGGCGTGCTGCGCACGGTCTCAAACAGGTATACCTTGATGCCGTTGGCGGCATACACGGCGGCGGCCGCTTCGGCCAGCTGCAGCCCGTCAAGGTCCCTGACCGGGTTGGCCAGCGTGTCATCGTAGATTCCCTGCTGGGTGTATTTGCGCACGTCAAAGGTCAGCACGACCCCGCGCTGTTTTGCCTGTTGGCCGTGCTGCTTGATCAGGTACTGGCTGTGTCCCTGGGCCGAGGCCTGGATGGTCCACGGGTTGATCCGGTTGGGGCCGATGCCCACCGGTCCCCGCCGCCCCCCCGTGCCGAAGGGGATCACCTGGTAGAAGGAATCCAGCAGAAAATCCCATTTTTCCTGCTCGATGAGGTATCTGATCTGCGGGACGTAAGCCTGAAAAGCTTCGTCGGTCAGCCAGGTTCGCAGCCATTTCAGGGCCGCGTCAATGTAGGTCCGGTTGATTTCCAGTTGGCTGAAGCCGTTTTCACATTTTTGCAGCAGCTCGTTCACATCCGTCATCGGCACACCTCTTGTCAGAGTAGGAATTTCGTATTTTATAATTTTATCATTCTTTCAGTGTCAACCAGACATATTGATAGGGCCCCAGGACAAAGGCCTGCGGGTCCATCTGTTGAGCGCCGATCAGGTCCGTCATGGCCGCCGGAAGATCTTTTTCCGGCAGCGCCAGCGGGATCGAATCCCAGGAAATGTTGGTGACGGCATAGATGGTCTGGTTTGGCGAAAAGCGTTTGATGGCAAATATTCTGGGATCCATTTCCAGGATTTCAAAGCCCGAATTGGGGTCAAAGGCCGGCTGGTTCCTGCGAATCTGGATCATTTTCAGGTAGGGGTAAAAAACCCGGGCGCGAAAAGACGACGGGTCGTTTAGCTGCGCCAGCACGTCCGGCAAAAGAAGTTTTTCGCGGTTAATGGTGCGCGCCCTTCCGGTCTGCCGCACACCTTCCACCCAGTTGCGCGAGCCGAGCAGGCTGTGAATATAGGTGGCCGGCACGCCGGGCAGCACGTACTGGATGGCCTGGGAGGCCAGGAAACGCTCGGCCCGGTCTGATTTTTTATCAGCCAAAATCGCATCCACGTAAGTGATGTTCAATTCGTAGGGACTTTCACTGCCGTCCGGATTGCGCTTGTAGGAGACCTGGCCGTCATTGGCAATGACCACCTCGACGAGGGCTTCGATCTCTGCGGGCGGCAGGATGCCTTCCAGGGGCCGCACGCCGATGCCGTCATGGGAAGCGGTGAAATTAAAGAAGGTGTTGTGGGCGGATTCCAGATGCAATCCGGCGGCCCACCGGGTAAGCGCCGTGGTGTCCTGCTTGACGAAGGAGTAAAACAGCAGCGGCGGCAGGGTAAAGTTGTAGACCATCTGGGCCTCATCATTGCCGTTGCCGAAATAGCTGATGTTTTCTTCATGGGGCACATTGGTTTCGGTGATGATCATGACATCCGGGGCGACTACGTCCAGCAGGCTGCGAAACAGTTTGACCATGTCATGGGTCTGGGGCAGGTGGATGCAGCGGGTGCCGATTTCCTTCCACAGGTAGGCAATGGCATCCAGACGCAGGATGGTGGCGCCCTGGCGGACGTAATAGAACAGCACTTCGATCATTTTTTCAAGCACATCCAGGCTCTTGAAATTGAAGTCAATCTGATCGGCGCTGAAGGTGGTCCATACATGCACGGTTTGGCCGCTGGCTTTTTTGAAGGCGGTTAAAAGCGGCAGCGCTCTCGGCCGGACAACCCGGGACAGGTCCGTGTCCGGGTCGACTTCGATGGCGAAATCTTCATACCCCTCCCGGCCCTGCAGATAATTTTCGAACCACTGGCTTTTGGCGGAAAAATGATTGACGACATAGTCGAACATCAGCTCGAAATCAGCGCCGATGGCCTGGACATCCTCCCAGGTCCCCAGCTCCGGATCGATGGTGAAAAAATCCATGACCGAAAATCCGTCGTCGGAGGAATAGGGAAAAAACGGCAAAAAATGGATGGCGGACACGGCCTTTTTCAGATGCTGGGCGGCAAACTCATGTACGGCGGCCAGCGGAACCTGGCCCGGCTTTTTAAGCGAGTCGCCGTAGGTGATCAGGACCACGTCCTGCTGGGTAAAATAGGTCTTTTTTTTGGATGGCTGAACCGGAAATTTTTCGATCAGGGCCGCGATGCGTTCAAAGGCGCGCCGGCCGGTTTTGTCGCCGTAAATCCGGCCCAACAGCTGCTTGATGGTGTCCAGGTTGTCCATTTGTCGGGTTCCTCAACAATGATTTTTTCTGTTAGCTCTCAAAAAGCCATGGCAACCTGCGGCTGATTGAGAGCAATGTGTATTTTGGTTGAGCGTCATTGTCCATTTGAGGCAACATAAGCTTTTTTTGGCGGTTTGCAACAGGGGCTGAAACCTTATTGTCACTTGGCCTGCTGGGCCTGGATGGCGGTGATGGCCACCGTGTTGACGATGTCCGTCACGGTGCAGCCGCGGCTCAAATCGTTGACGGGCTTTTGCAATCCCTGCAGCACCGGGCCGATGGCCACGGCCCCGGCGGAGCGCTGAACCGCCTTGTAGAGGTTGTTGCCGGTGTTCAAATCCGGAAAAATAAAGACCGTGGCCCGGCCGGCCACCTCGCTGTCCGGCATTTTTGTTCTGGCCACCCCCGCGTCCACGGCCGCATCGTACTGGATGGGGCCTTCGATTTTCAGGTCCGGCCGGCGCCGGCGTGCCAGGCGGGTGGCTTCGCGGACCTTGTCCACATCCTTGCCCTTGCCGGAAACCCCGGTGGAATACGAACACATGGCCACCCGCGGTTCGATGCCGTAAAGTGCGGCGGTGTCCGCCGAGCTGATGGCGATGTCTGCCAGCTGCTGCGCATCGGGGTCCGGGTTAACCGCACAGTCGCCGTACACCAGCACCCGGTCTTCCAGGCACATCAGAAACACGCTGGAGACGATGGACACCCCGGGCCGGGTGCGGATGATCTGCAGGGCCGGGCGGATTGTATCGGCGGTGGGGTGAACCGCCCCGGAAACCATGCCGGCCACCGCCCCCTCGTAAACCATCATGGTGCCAAAAAAACTGACGTCGGACATGGCGTCCCGGGCCATGTCCATGGAGATGCCTTTGTGCTTGCGCAGTTCGTAATAGGTGCGGGTGTAACGTTGAAGCAATTCGGAGTTCAGGGGATCCACAATGGGGATCTTTTCCAGGTTGAGTCCCAGGGCCGCGATTCTTTGGCGGATTGCTTGCGGATTGCCCAGCAGGGTGATATCGGCTGCCTTGCGCTGCAGCAGCAGTTCAGTGGCCCGCAGGATGCGCTCGTCTTCGCCTTCGGGCAGAACAATATGCTGCCGGTCCGCCCGGGCCCACTCGATGAGCTTGTATTCGAACATGATCGGGGTCACCCGGGTGGAATGGGCCACCGAAATCCGGTTTTCAATTTCCGCGATGTTCACCCGGGATTCGAAAAGTCCCAGGGCGGCGGCGATCTTGCGCTCATTTTGTGGAGTCAGCGCCGCCCTTACCGCAGCAGCCTCCATGGCACTGGTGAACGTATCGGCCTCCACGCTGATAATGGGAATCGGTGATTTTTTTTCAAACCCTTCCACCAGCCGCTGCACCCGGGTTTCCAGCATCAGCCCTCCGGTCAGCAGCAGCCCGGAGATGTTCGGATAGGTCTCCGCAATGGTCGCCGCCAGGGTGCCCAGGATGACGTCTGCCCGGTCCACGGGGGTGATGATCAGCGTCCCTTCGGTGACGTAGTCCAGAAAGCGCGGCAGGTTCATGGCGGCAATCTTGATGTTGGTCACCGTGCGGTTGAGTCCGTCCGAATCTCCGTGCAGCAGGCGGCCATTCAAGGCGGCGGCAATCTCGCCCACCGTCGGTTTGGTCAGCAGGGGCTCTTCGGTCAGGACATAGGCCGGTTCTTTGGCCACCGGCAGTTGCCCGACCAGCGCCTCAACGGAAGTGGCCTGTTGCGGGTCCACGCGGTTGATAAGGGTGGCCACCATGGTGCAGCCCTGGGTTTCGAAAAACTCCCGGGTGACCCGCAAAGCGTCGATGACCTGCCGCGGGGATTTTTGCTGCCCGTTGACCACCGCCACCACCGGGCAGCCCAGGTTGTTGGCCACATCCGCATTGAAGTCGTACTCGAAGGCCGCTGAAACCCCCGTAAAATCCGTGCCTTCGCACAGCACAAAATCGCAGCGGCTTTCCAGGGCCTTGTACTTGGCGAGGATAATTTTCAAAAGGCCGTCATAACTGCCTGCGCCGACCATTTTGCGGGCCTCTGCATGGCGGCAGGCATACATGTCATCATAGGGGATTTTTAAATTGTAGCGGCTGCGGATCAGCTCGATATTGTTGTCGCATTCTACGTCCGGGATGACGGGCCGGAAAAACCCGATTTTATGCAGCCGCCGGGACAGCAGTTCCATCAGTCCCAGGGCCACCACGGACTTGCCGCTGCGCGGCTCCATGGCGGCAATGTACAAGTTGCTTGACATGGGCAAATCTCCTTTATCACTTTAAACACTTCCGGTGTTTTTGGCAACTATTTGTTTAAGTGACGTGGACCTGTTGCGGGCGAGGGTTGCAATTGCACCCAAAGCAATGTATAAGACGTTCCTGACATCAGGGGCTGTTTTAAGACAACCGGAGTTTAGACAAGGAGGGAAAAATGCCCAAACAGGCGATCAAGAAGATGAATGGAGTGCTGGCTTCGGTGTTTGCGCACACCGGTCATATCTCGAAGGAGGATGCCAAGGAAATCAGCGGACTGGAGGACCATGAGTTTGAAAAGGTATACGCCCACGCCTCCAACATTGCTGAAGAGGTACTCAAAACCGAGGGCAATAAGATGGATAAATTCATCGAACATGTTGCCAAGGTAATCGATAAGTATACCAAGGAATTCGGGGATCAATCATTCTTCTAGGTCCCATCGTATTTCCGTTGGGCCTTTTTTCTTGTATCTTTCCAGCTTCTATGATAACTGATCACAGCTTGGAATTTGCCCTGCATTGCCTCCCGGGGCTGAAGGCGAATTGACAATTTCAGCAGTCTCGGGCAGCATTGGAAAGGAAAAGCACACAATGGCAGACGATTCCACGGCCGTGGAGCCCGCAAAAGCGGAGGCGGCAAAGCCGGCCAAAAGGGTGGCAAGCGCCTTTTTTGATTTTTTCGGCTTTAAGGCCATCCGGCTCAACAACGATCTGGGGGCCATGGCCATTTTCTTCTTCCGTTCCTTTTTCATGATTTTCCGCATCAAGGCCATCCCCGAAATTATCCAGCAGATCTATTTTATCGGCGCCCGGTCCGTGCAGATCGTGATGCTGGTCGGGTTTTTCACCGGCATGGTCCTCGGCTTGCAGCTGTATTACGTGCTGGTCAAGTTCGGCTCGGTGGGGGTGCTGGGAACGGCCATCGCCCTGACGCTGATCCGGGAGATGGGCCCGGTGCTGGCGGCGATCATGATCACGGCGCGGGCGGGTTCGGCCATGACCGCTGAAATCGGCATCCAGCGCATCTCCGAGCAGATCGACGCCTTGACCACCATGCGCATCGATCCGCTGGGATTTCTGATCAGCCCCCGCATCGCGGCGGCGGTTATCAGCTTTCCGATTCTAACCGCCCTGTTCGACCTCATCGGCATTATCGGGGCCTGGGTCAGCGCCTGCCTGCTGCTGGGGGTCAATTCCGGCTCGTACTTTTACCGCGTGGTGGCCAGCACCGGAATGGAGGATGTGCGCGGCGGCTTTATCAAGGCCATTGTCTTCGGCCTGCTGATTGTGACCATCTGCTGTTTTCAGGGGTTTTTCACCCATATGCGCACGGACAGTTACGGGGCCAAAAGTGTGAGCCTGTCCACCACTTCGGCGGTGGTCATCTCCTGCGTGATGATCCTGATTTCCGATTACGTTGTGACTTCATTTTTGCTCTAGGAAACGCCATGGACACCAACAGAGAGCCCTTGATCGAATTTAAAGGGGTCAGCAAGTCATTCGGCGATCGCAAAATACTGGACCGCATTGATTTTTCGATTTACGAAGGTGAGGTCACCACCCTGATCGGGCTGTCGGGGACGGGCAAAAGTGTCACCCTCAAGCACATCATCGGGATGCTCAAACCCGATGAGGGGCAGATCCTGTTCCGGGGCAAGCCCATTGACCAGATGAGCAGGTCGGAATGGAATGCTTACATCTCCCAGATCAGCTACATGTTTCAAAACAACGCCTTGTTCGATTCCATGACGGTCTTTGAAAACGTGGCCCTGCCGCTCAAATACACCACCAGGATGAAGAAAAAGGAAATCGAGCAAAAGGCCATGGCGCGCATCGAGCAGACCGAGCTGACCGAGGTGGCCGACAAGTACCCGTCGGAGATTTCCGGCGGCATGCAGAAAAGAGCGGCTCTGGCGCGCGCGCTGGTGACCGATCCGAACATCGTCCTGTTTGACGAGCCCACCACGGGCCAGGATCCGATCCGCAAAAATGCCATTTTGAGCATGGTGGCCGACTACCAGAAGCGCTTCGGGTTTACCGCCCTTTTGATCAGCCATGAAATCCCGGATGTCTATTTCATCTCCAATCGCATCCTGGCCCTTTACGACCGCAAGATTGTCTTCCAGGGCACGCCTGAGGAATTTGAGGCCTTTGACCACCCCTTTCGCCAGGAGCTGATCTCCAGCCTTGAAAACCTGGGCCAGGAGCTGACGGGGCTGTATTCGCGGCGCCAGTTCAAAGTGCGCTACCAGAGCGATTTGAGCCAGCGCCACCCGGATGCATCTTACGCGGCGGCCGTGTTTGCCATCGACGATCTGGATGCCATCGCCGACACCCTGGGCCATGACGTGGCCCAGCAGGTCATCCGCTCGCTGGGCTCGTACATCAACAAGCATTTTGGTGCGGTGGGAGGGTTTTCCTCGCGGCAGACCATCAATGAATATGCCACGGTGCTGCCCTATTCGGACTTGCAGGAAGCCGAACGGATCATGGAAAATTTTACCAGGGACTTCAAGGAGCACGGGATCACCGATTACGAAGGCTACGAGATTCGTGAGATCCCGGCCAGCGGCGAGAAAGATACTTCCCCTTCGGAAGGCAGGGTCCAGTTCAGCGTAATGGCCGGTCTGGCCCAGGGAAAACCCCAGATCGAAATTGAATCGGTGATGGAATTTGCCCGGTTTAACCAGCAAGAGATCGCACGTTTTGAATGTGTACGCGGAGGTAAAGCACAATGAAGAAATATTCCAAGGAGACGGTGGTGGGGATTTTTGTAGTCATCGGCCTGCTCGCCATCGGGTATATGACCGTCAAGCTGGGCAAGGCAGGCTTTGGCGGAGGCAACAGTTATTCACTGATTGCCAAGTTCAACCAGGTAACCGGTTTGCGGGAAGGCAATGCCGTTTATATGCTGGGGCTGGAGATCGGGCAGGTGAAAAAATTCAGCCTGGACCAGGAAAACCAGCAGGTGGTGGTGGAACTGATGATCGACAAAGGCATCGAAATCTATGATGATGCCATCGCTTCCATCAAAACCGAGGGGTTGATCGGCGACAAGTACGTGGCCATCGATCCGGGCGGCGGCGGCGACCTGCTGGCCGCCGGCGACACCATCACCGATACCAATTCGCCCACGGACATCATGGATCTGATCAGCAAGTATGCCTTCGGCGATGTGGGTGGAAAGTAGAGGAATGCGCATAGCGCAAAGGGCGCAAAGCGCAGAGAGCATGGTGCAGGGAACATAGCGCAGAGCGGAACGGATCCAAAAAGCCAGATCAGGCTTTACAAGGAGGGTAAGATGAATAAAAGATATTGCGGACTATTGATCGTCTTTGTTTTTGCGGTCATGATCCCGCTGCAGGGATATGCCGCCACTCCGAAAGCCACGGTGGAAACCGCGGTCAACGGGCTGCTGCAGACCCTGGGGTCGTCGGACTTCAAGACCAAGGCCAAGGATGAAAAGATTGCGATTATCAGCAAGCAGATCGATCCCTTTTTCGACTTCAAGGCGCTTTCGCGTCGCACCCTGGGCCGGGAGTGGAAAAAGATGAGCGCCGAACAGCAGACGGAATTCGTGGACCTGTTCAAGAAGCTGCTGCAGGGGGTGTATGCGGACCGGCTGCTGGCCTACTCGGATCAGAAAGTGCTCTATGGCAAGGAGACCATGCTTAAAAAGGGCCGTGCCGAAGTCCAAAGTTTCCTGCAGACCTCCGACGGCAAGAAGATCCCCCTTTTTTACCGCCTCACCAACAGGAGCGGAGAATGGAAGGTTTACGATGTCATCATCGAGGGGGTGAGCATGGTTAAAAATTACCGGACCCAGTTCCGCCAGATCCTGTCCAAGGATTCGCCGGACAAGCTGCTGGAGATTCTGCGCAAAAAAGTGGGGCAGAGCTGAGCAGGAAACGATTGCCAGGAGGTTAGATGGGCGCAGCTGTCATCGTGAAAAAGGCCGTGTATCTTGTGGCCGTGAGCGCATTGTTGGTCATTTTTTGCAGCCCCGGCCTTGCCGGGGAAAATAGGAGCGAACCCATCGAACTGCCCGGCCTGCTGCTGGCCCAGCAAACCCAGGAAGAGTCTGCCGATCAACACACGGAAACACCTGTCGACGAGGTCCGGGACCAGGAAAAGAAGGACGAAGACGAGGACGAGTTTGATGACGAAGATGAGTACGACGATGAAGGACCGGAAGAAGTTCTGATATCTGACCCCTTGATCGGGATGAACCGCGGACTTTACCATTTCAACGACAAGATGTATTTCTGGGTGCTCAAGCCGGTGTCCCGGGGCTACGGCTTCATCATCCCCGAAGAGCTGCGGCTGGCCGTCCGTAACATGTTTTACAACGTGCGCTTTCCGGTGCGCTTTATCAACTGCCTGCTGCAGGGCAAGGTGCGCAAGTCATGGTATACGTTCGGCGAGTTTTTCATCAATACCACGGTGGGGTTTTTGGGCATGCAGAACGTGGCGGCCAATTATCCCGAGCTGCAGCCCAGCAAGGAGGACCTGGGCCAGACCTTTGCGGTGTGGGGATTCGGCAACGGGGCGTTTATCATGCTGCCGTTTTTCGGCCCCTCCAGCGTGCGCGACGGGTTAGGCAGGCTGGGAGATACTTTTTTTGATCCCCTGTGGTGGTACTTTGACGACATCTGGGTGTCGCTGGCCATTCGGGCCTTTGAGACGGTCAATGAGACGTCAACGCGCATCGGCGAGTACGAGGCGCTCAAGGAGGCGGCCATCGATCCGTACATCATGCTGCGCAACGCCTGGGTCCAGAACCGCAACAAGTTGATTGCCGAATAGTAAAACCACAAAAAGAAAAAATCAGCCGCCGCAGGCGGAACCAGAATTCCAGATTTTCGACAATTCCTGCCCGCAGAGTTCCATATCTGTTCCCGCTGATCAGCCTTTTGTCCGCCGGCGCTGTTGACAAGTCCGGATCAGTAATTAAACCTAAGTATACAAATTCATACCAAGGAGGTGCCCCATGCCATCGGTAAGTATCGGTTTAATGGGCTTTGGCAGGATCGGCAGAAACCTGTTCCGGATCCTCTACCAGAGCGAAGACATCCGGCTGTCGGCCATCAGCGATATCGCCGACCACAAGGCGCTGGAATACCTGCTGCGCTTCGACACGATTCTGGGGCCGTTTCCCGACGAGGTGAGCATCCGCGAAGGCCACCTGTACGTGGCCGGGCGCCAGATTCCCATGCTTTCCGAACAAAAACCCGGAGATGTGCCCTGGGGCGATCTGGGGGTGGACGTGGTGATCGAAGCCACGGCCCGCAAGTGGAGCCGTCAGCAGCTCGAAGGCCATCTCGAGCGTGGGGCCAAACGGGTGATCCTGTGTGCGCCGCCGCGGGATCCACCGGACATCACGGTGATCATGGGGGTCAATGACCACCAGTTGCAGCCGGAGCATCGCATTGTTTCCAACGGTTCCTGTACGGCCCACTGCGCGGCTCCCATCGTCAAGCTCCTCAACGAGGCCTTCGGCATTCGCCGGGCGTTTTTAAACACTGTTCACGCTTACACCAACCAGCAGCGCCTGGCGGATGTCCCTTCAGAGGATAAGCGCCGGGGGCGGGCGGCCGCCGAAAACATCATCCCCCAGAAAACCGATGCCGCCCGGATGGTGGGCGACCTGGTTCCCGGGATGCAGGGGCGCATCAGCGGAGAATCCATGAATGTTCCGGTGCCCAACGGCTCGGTGGTGGACCTGGTCTGCTGGCACGAAAAACCGGTCACCCCCACGGCCATCAACGAGGTGGTGCGCACGGCGGCTTCCACCGATCACTGGCGGGAGATTATCGACTACGAAGACGATCCCATTGTCTCCAGCGACATCATCCGCAGTCCGTATTCAGCGACCTTTGATTCCCTTGCCACCATGGTAATGGGCGATCATGTATCCAAGACCCTGGCCTGGTACGATAACGGCTGGGGGTATGCCCACCGGGTGGTGGACCTTGTCAACCGGTTTGCGGCAATGGAAAAGGAGGCGGCATAATGGCGATCCAGGTTGGAATAAACGGTTTCGGCCGTATCGGCCGCAGCGTCTTTCGGATTATCAGTGAACGCGACGACATCGATGTCGTGTGCATCAATGATCTTTTCGAAAACGAACAGCTGGCCTATCTGCTCAAATATGACACGGTGATGGGCATTTTTGCAAAGGAGGTCAGGGCCAGCGCGGATGCCATGTACGTGGGGGATCAAAAGGTGGTGATGACCGAGCACCGGGATCCGGCCGAGATTCCCTGGCAGGATCTGGGAGTTGACGTGGTGATTGAATCCACGGGGGTGTTTCGCGAAAGAGCCCCCCTGGAAAAACACCTGGCCGCCGGGGCGAAAAAAGTTCTGCTCACCGTGCCGGCCAAAGATGAAATCGATGCCACCATCGTGCTGGGCGTCAACGACGATCAGCTCAAGGCTGATGATCGCATCGTCTCCAATGCATCGTGCACCACCAATTGCCTGGCGCCGATTGCCAAGATCCTGGACGATGCTTTCGGGATCCGGGAGGGCTTTATCACCACGGTGCACGCCTATACCAACGATCAGCGCCTGGCCGATGTGCCCCACAAGGACTTTCGCCGCAGCCGGGCGGCCGGCGAAAACATTATCCCCACCACCACGGGAGCGGCCCGGGCGGTGGGCAAGGTGCTGCCGCAGCTGCAGGGCAAACTGGACGGCCTGGCCATGCGGGTGCCCGTGCCGGACGGCTCGATTGTGGATCTGGTCTGCCGGCTGGAAAAAGCGCCTTCGACCGCAGATGTCAATGCGGCGGTGCGGGCAGCCGCCGAAGGACCCATGCAGCGGGTGCTCGAATACAGTGAAGCGCCCCTGGTTTCCAGCGACATCATCGGCAATCCCCATTCCAGCATTTTCGATGCCCTGTCCACCAGTTCCCGGCAGGACGGGTATCTGCGGGTCGTCTCCTGGTATGACAACGAGTGGGGCTACTCCAACCGGGTGGTGGATCTGATTGAAAAAATGGCCGCCCTCTAGTTCTATCTAAACCCTTCACCTATGGTAAAGGACCTGCAGGGTTGTACTGATCCGGCGCCGAGGGATAGAATGAAGTGCCTAAAATGCCTTAAGTGCCCTAAAGTGCCTAAAGTTAGGGTGTTCTATCGATTTAAAAATTAGAAACTCATTTTTTGCGAATGGGAGCGGATATGACAGAGCCGGCAGATAAAACCGAATCCCTGCGGCAGCACGCACTGGAAATTTTTCAGGCGTCTTTGAAAGCCGTCGATCCGAAAGAGGCGATTTTTCGCGCCGTAAAACCGTCTGAGGACGGTCTGCAGATTGGCGCTCGGCGGCTGACCTTTGAAGATTTCGACCGCATTCTGGTGGTGGGGGGCGGCAAGGCCGCCGCACCCATGGCCAATGCGCTGGAAGAAATTTTGGGCGATCGCATTGCCGACGGGGTGGTCGTGGTCAAGGAAGGCCACGGACTTCCCTTGCAGCATGTGCGCCTGCGCGAGGCCGGCCACCCGATGCCCGATGAACGCGGAGTTCGCGGTGCCGAAGAAATCCTGAGCCTGGCGGCAGGTGCCGCCGAACGCGATCTGGTGCTGTGCGTCATTTCCGGCGGCGGCTCCGCTTTGCTGGTGGCGCCGGCCCAGGGAATCAGTCTGGCCGACAAGCAGGAGGTCACGCGGCTGCTTTTGGCCTGCGGGGCGAACATCCACGAAATCAACACCGTGCGCAAGCATCTTTCGCGGGTCAAAGGCGGGGGGCTGGCCCGTGCGGCCCACCCGGCCACGGTGGTCAGCCTGGTGCTTTCGGATGTCATCGGCGATGATATCAACGTCATCGCCTCCGGGCCGACGGTGCCGGACCCGACCACCTTTGCCGATGTCCGCCGGGTGCTGGAAACTTACGATATTGAGCATCAGCTACCAACGGCGGTGCAGCAGCGTCTGCAGCAAGGAGCGGCCGGCGAAATACCGGAGACCCCCAAACCGGGCGATGGGATTTTTCAACGCTGTGCTGTCGAATTGGTGGGCACCAACTTTCAGGCCCTGGCAGCCGCCGGCGCAAAGGCCCGGCAGCTGGGATACCAGCCCCTGATACTTTCGTCGGTCGTGGAGGGTGAAGCCCGGGAAGTGGCCAAAGTGCTCACCGCCATTGCCCGGGAGGTGCAGCGTTCGGAAAACCCGCTGGCCGCGCCGGCCTGTATTTTGTGCGGCGGTGAAACCACGGTGACCCTGAAGGGGGATGGCAAAGGCGGCCGCAATCAGGAGTTTGTTCTGGCGGCGGCGATGATGCTCGACGGCCTGGATGATATGGTCGTTTTAAGCGGCGGCACCGACGGCACTGACGGACCCACCGATGCCGCGGGGGCCGTGGCCGACGGCCGGACAATCGCCCGCGCCCGCGCCACGGGCCTCGATCCGGTCGATTATCTGCGCCGCAACGATTCCTACCATTTTTTTCAAGCCCTCGATGACCTGGTCCTCACGGGCCCCACCCGCACCAACGTGATGGATGTCTATATGGCGCTGGTCGCCTGATGCTACTGCACCGGTTTGGCGCGGGCCAGCCAGGATTGAGCCTGCCGGTCGCCGATCTGGCGCATATCGAAGCCGAAGTTTGAATAATCCGGACTGATCAGAAAGTAGTATTTGCGGGCCTTTTCAAAGGGCACGGTGAGCGTCGGTTCGGTGATCCCCAAAGAATGAAATCCGGGTTTGACATAAAACGATACGTACTCCCCCGCCCGCAGCCTGGCGATAATGGCCTCATCAAGAGCCACCTTCAGCGAAAAGCCCCAGCCGAAAAGACTGTCATCGCGGATCACATACACTTCGGCGGCATCGGCGGGGTTTTCGGCCGGCGGGAAATGCTCCGTTTTTCCGTGGGCACAGGCAAACAGAAGCAGTGGCATCAGTGATAAGAGCAGGTGTTTTTTCATGGTTTGATATTTCCGGAGATTGGCGATTGCGCCTGATTGTTATTTTCGGCCAGGGTTTTGATCGCTTCTGCGATTTCACGGCTGAGAAATCCCAAGGCACGGCTTTCGGCGGCGATCAATGCTTCGATGCTGTCATTTTGCGCATATTCAACTATGATGCTGTGTTTTTCAAAAAGTATCTTTTTTCTCTTTTTATCCAGAACCGACCAGCGGGCCCTCAGCAAGGCCTGTTTGCCCGGCATTCCGTCAAAGCGGATGACAGTCACCATGACATTGTAATCAAACGCCATCGCCCGGGTGCGGGGGAAAATTCCGACTTTGTCGGTTGCCAGCAGAACCGACAGATTTTCCGCCAGCACTCGTGTGAAATTTTCCTGCAGCGGCCCGGCCCACTGGGCAAAATCGGCCAGCTGGATCTGGTTGCGGCTGTCACGGATGACAATATCGATGCGGTCCAGGTACAGGGGCATCCGGATGGGACCCACCAGGATGCCGAGATGAGGCATCTGCGCCAGCGGCGGCGGCTGGCTTTTATCACTGTAAAAAGAATGCAGGATATAATTTTTGGTATCCTGCCGGGTGCCTTCTCCCATCAGGGCGCAGCCCGTCATGGCAAAAGCAATTGCCAGCAGGACGGCCGCCGCCGGATGAAACCGTTTGCTGCTCATTTGTCACCTTCCCTTCTGACTTTTCCACGAAGCAACGCATCGGGATGACGCTCGAGATAATCGGCAAAGGCCCGGATGGACCGGGCGGCCAGCCCCATTTCTCTCAGCAGAATATCCAGCTGAAAACGAAATTCGGAGTCTTGCGACGTCATGCCGCCAATGGAGTCCACTGTCTTTTGGGCGGCTTCAAGCGCCGCGCGCAGGGTCCGGGTGGTTTTTGCCAGATCCGCCTGAAGCGGTTCGATCCGCCGGTTGACGTTGTTTACCAGCCGGCGGGCATCGTCAGCGGTCTGCTTCAGGCTGCCGGCCAGGGGGTCGACCTGGCGGTTTAAATTTTCCATCAGCTGCCGGGCGTCTTTCAAGGTCTGATCCACATCGGCAAACAGGGGATCGACTTTTTCATCCAGCCGCCGTGACAGGTTGCTGAGGTTTTCCAGTGTCTGATGCAGGTAGGTGAGGCTTTCGTGAAGCTGCGGAGAAGTGACCAGCCGTTCGATGCCGTCCAGGGATTTTTTGACACTTCTGGCAAGTTCTTCAATGGGAATTTCAGCAATGGTTTTTTCAATTCGCTGCAAGGGAGTCTTGACGGTCGGGATTTCGATGATCTCCTTGCCAAGTTCGAACTCCGGCCGACCCTTGAGCTTGAGGGGGGAATCCGGATGAAAATCCAGGTTGATCATCAACTGGCCGGTGACCAGGCTTTGCATCTGCAGCTGGGCCCGCAGGCCTTTTTGGATCAGATCTTCAAGATACTGGTGTTCTCTCTTGGTGGGCGTGCCGATGCTGCGGACGGTGTTCTCATCGACCTGAAAAACAACCGGGATGGAGATGCTCAAATCACGGTAGTCGCTGTAAATCAGGATTTCCGTCACCTGGCCGATCCTGACGCCCCTGAATACCACGGGGGCCCCCACCCGCAGGCCTTTTACCGATCCGCTGAAATAGGCGACGTATGTCTGGGTGTCGGTAAAAATTTTTCCGGAGCCGAAAATGACGACGGCAGCCACGGCCATCACCACCGCGCCCACCACAAAAGCCCCGATGGCGGTTTTGTTTGCCTGTCTGCTCATGGCTCAACAATCTCCATTCATTTTTTTATCCACCATTCCGCCTTCCGCATTCCACCTTCCGAATTCCCTCATCCCTCTCCTCTGGTCAGGAACTTGTGGACAATGGGATTTTCTGATTCCGCCAGCAGCTTCTTAGGGTCCCCTTGGGCGATCATGGTCTTGGCGTCCGCATCGAGAAACACCGAGTTGTTGCCGATGGCGAAAATACTGGCCAGCTCATGGGTGACCACAACCACCGTGGCCCCCAGACTTTCGCGCAGCTCAAGGATCAGGTCATCCAGCAGCCGGGCGCTGATGGGATCCAGCCCGGCCGACGGTTCGTCAAAAAACAGGATTTCCGGGTCCAGGGCCATGGCCCGGGCCAGCCCGGCCCGCTTCTGCATACCGCCGCTGATCTCGGACGGATAATATTCGTCAAAGCCGGCCAGCCCGACCAGGGCCAGCTTGAGGTTCACCAGTTCCCGGATCTGGGCCGCTCCCAAATCCGTATACTGCTGCAGCGGGAGGGCGATGTTTTCCGCCAGGGTCATGGAGCTCCACAGGGCTCCGCTCTGGTAAAGGACGCCGACCTTGCGGATGATGCGGTCGCGCTGGTCGGATTCGACTTCCCAGAAACTGACGTCATTATAATAAATCTGTCCCTTGACCGGTGGGATCAGACCGATCATGTGGCGCATCAGGGTGCTTTTACCACACCCGCTGCCGCCCATGATGATGAAAATATCGCTGCGGTTGATCGTAAAGCTCAGGTCCCGCTGGACCACAAAACTGCCGAAGGCCATGGTGAGGTCCTTGACGATGATATGAGGTTCTTTGTCTGGCATCCGCAAATTCAATAATAACCTATATTCCCAGCATATTGCATACCACGGTGACAATCCCGGTGGCGACGATGATGGCCACGATGGAAGTGACCACCGCCGAGGTCGTTGCCTGCCCGACGGCCGAAGCGCTGCGGCCGCACTGCATGCCCCGCAAACATCCGGCCAGGGCCACCAGCACGCCGAAAATGACGGCCTGCATGATCCCGATCAGAAAAAAGCTGATGTTCAGCGAGGCCCGGGTTTGATTGACATACTCAATCAGTCCGATATCGAGCATGCCCACACCGACAATCAGCCCCCCCAGAACCCCCATCAGGTCCGCATAAATGCAAAGCAGGGGCATCATCAAAACCAGGGCCAGCATCCGCGGCAGGACGAGAAATTCCATGGGCGAGATTCCCATGGTTTTCAAGGCATCGATCTCTTCGTTCACCTGCATGGTTCCCAGCTGGGCGGCAAAGGCAGCCCCGGTGCGGCCGGCCATCACGATGCCGGTCATCACGGCCCCCATCACGCGCACCATGGAAATGCCCACCAGGTTGGCGACATACAGCTGGGCGCCGAACATCATCAACTGGACCGCGCCCACAAATGCCAGGATCAGCCCCACCAGCAAGCTGATCAGGGTGACGATGGGCAGCGCGTCCGCGCCGCACTGCTGGATGAAAAGCACCAGGTCCTGGCGGCGAAAGCTGGCCCTGCCCGTGAAAAATTTAAGCAGGGCAAGGGTGGCATCGCCGATAAAGGCCAGGGTCTCATCGATTGAATGCCGCCATTCGATGGCCGCCGATCCCACGCGGCTGAGAAACGGCTCGGCAACGGTTTTTTTACGCGCCCCCTTGCGTTCGGCCACCGCGGTGGCCAGCGCAATCAGCCGGGCGACACCCTCCGGCAGACCGCCTTTATTAAAAGCCAGGTCGTGCTTCGAGCAGGTCTCGGCGACCTTGATCAAAAAGGTCAGCAGGGCGCTGTCCCACTCGGAAATGCCGTTGGTTTTAAACGCGATGCGCCGCACGCCGGCGGTCGCCGCTACCTGCTTTTCAATTTCAGCGGCAGAAGGCAGTTGGGACTCGATGGTCCAGGGGCCCGCGAGGACCACCAGCAGAGTCTGCCCGCCGGACGGTTCAAAACTGATTTGAGCGGTTTTGCCGGCCGTTGATTCGTCCACAACTGTCGGTTTGCTGTTCGGCATGTGATTTGCGATTTTTCGTCAAAGGGCAAGTCCGCCGCAGGGCCTGTTGGCCGGTGGTGACAACCAGGATGATCCTGTGTTTGTGTTGGCGGTATACTGGTGTTCGCTTCCAGGCAACCGTTCATCAAATCGTCATTGACGGGCCGCCTTTTGCATGACATCCAGGTAATTGTCCAGCTCTTCAACGCTGGCGAAAACTTTCAGCGTTGGAAGTGCTTTGAGGATTTCGAACACTTTTTTGATCTGCGGCTGTAAATTCATGAAAACCATTTTGCCGCTGGTTTTTTGCAGGGCTTTTTTGGTTTTCAGCAGGACCCGGATGCCCGTGCTGCTGATGTATTCGGCAAATTCCATATCGAAGATAATGACATCCGGCGGTTGTTTTAAGATCTCGTCCACCTTTTCTTCCAGGATGCCGTAAGTGTTCGCATCGATTGAACCGATAGGGGAAATGACCGCAATTCCAGGCCGTTTTTGGGTGGTTTTGACTTTCAGCGCCATGAAGCCTCCTGTGTGAAATTGTTTAAAGGTCGGCAAAAAACTGGTAGCACTATTTCCAACCGGCGCCAAACCACTTGCGCAGAAGCGCCCGCAGGGTGACTTCCTGCTGGCCTGCCTTTGGTTTTCCGGCGCTTGCCGACTTGCGGCTCACGGGCCACCATTCGATGGGACCGAACTTTAAAGGCAGGAGCGCTTCCAGCGCCGGGATCAGTTTTTCTTCAATGAGCACCTTTTCACGTTCTTCGATGGAATGAAAATAGACATTGATTTCTTCCGCCTGCCATCCTTTCAGCGGCTCCAGGGAATCCAGCGCGACCTTCACCAGGCGTTCAAAATCTTTTCCCAGCAGCGGCCGCAGGGACGCTTCCGTCAGGTTTTCACAAAGTCGTTGCGGCGGCGGGCCATCTCTTTGTTCTCCCTGATCCACCAGAAATGTGAGGGTCAGGTAGCTGCCGCCGTAAGGACGGTGAAAGGAAGAAATTTTGGCAACTCCCTCCTTGCGCTCGCCGTTTGCTGCGGATTGAACCTCGAAGCCGGCGTAAGCGATCATTTTTTCGTTGGCCTTGAGGGTCAGATAGCTTTTAAGGGGGTCGAATTCGCGGGTCATGCCGGCCTTCCTTTTACCAGTCCGGTTTGTGAAAAACGGCCCTGACTTCCTCAGATGGCGGATACTGCAATGCATCCGGAGAGAGCAGCTCGTCCCAGTTGGTGCGCTGCGCCATTTGCTGCTGGATGTCTTTGGGCACAAAGTCATTGTTTTTGCGGATTTCCCAGCCACCGCCCAGGGCCTTGTACATGGACACCAGGCTCAAATCCACATCGCCGGTGGTGGCCACCAGGTTGTCTTCCTGACCGACCAGGTCGCGCTGGGTGTCGATGACCCGCTGGTAATCCACCAGGCCCTCCCGGTACTGGATCATCGAAAGCTCGACCGAGCGTTTGAGCGCCTGGACGGCATCGGCCAGCAGTTCGACGGTTTGCTGGGTTTTCAGAAAAGACACCATGGCGTCTTCCACTTCCTGGACCGCCGTCAGCACCGTGTTTTCATAATTGATTGCCAGTTCCTGGAAGACGGCGTCTTCCACCCGCACCTGGTTGGTGATCTGGCCGTAATTAAGGATGTTCCACTGAACAGCCGGGCCGGCGGAATAGGTGAAACTTTTCGATTTGAACCAGTCGCCGATGTCGGCATTGTTGGACTGGACACCGGTCTTGTCGGCGGTCTGAAAGCCGATGGTGCCGAACAGCGAAAAGGCCGGAAACAATTCGGCCTTGGCGACCCCGATCTGGGCGCTCTGGGCGGCCAGTTGGCGTTCGGCCGAACGGATATCCGGTCTGCGCCGCAGCAGTTCGGTGGGGATGCCGACGGCCACCTCGGCCGGCACCTTCGGAATCCGTCCCTCACCTTCGAGCATGGCATCGATCTCACCGGGCAGTTTTCCCAGCAGAATGGCCAGAGCGTTTTTGGCCTGGCGCACCGTTCTTTCCAGGGGAGGCAGCGTTGCCTCTGTGCCCCGTAAAAGGGCCCTGGCCTGGACAACATCGAGTTCGGTGACCGCTCCGGCATCGAAACGCACCTGGGCGATTTCAAGCGAGCGCTGCTGCAGCTTGATGTTTTCCTGGGTTACTCTGAAACGCTCTTCAGCCGTGCGAAGCGCGACATAGGTGCTGGCCACTTCAGCGGTCAGGCTTACGAGGATGTTGTCATAATCGGCGATGGTGGCCTCCAGGTTGGCAACCCCGGCTTGCACCGCCCGCCGGAACTTGCCCCAGAAGTCCAGCTCCCAGACTGCATCCAGGGAAGTCTGGTAGTCGAAGAAATAGCGATCCGACATCGCCGCATTCGGAGCGTAGCGGCTGACCTGGTTGACGCTGGCTGAAGCGCCGGCCTGCTGCTGCTGGGGGTACTGGAACCCGAAGGCAATGCCGAGCTGGGCACGGGCTTCCAGGATGCGCACCCCGGCGACCTGAAGCGGCAGGTTTTGGCGGTAGGCGGATTCGACCAGCCGGGTGAGCACCGGGTCATTGAATACCGACCACCACTGGGTCAGGTCGGCCTCACTGCTTTTAAATTCAGCGTTTTCAGTTCCCAGCCAGTCGCTGGGCTCCGGGGCTGTGGGTTTCACATAATCCGGTCCGACCATAGTGCAGCCGCTGATGACCACCACCAGGGCCAGCAAGGCTGCCAGTGCAGGTTCAAAAGATCTGGATTTTTTGCAACCAGCAGGACGGGATTTTATAAATGGCGCACTCGATCGCATCCTACGCTCCTTGTTAGCAAAAAGGTCAGGTGACTGAAAAAAAAAAGAAGGTTTACGCCCGGGTAAAGCGCATCAATTATTAATTCAATAAGTTGAAAAAAGCAACCCTAAAGTATTTTTAGCAGCAGAAGTCAAAATTATATGAACCGAGTTATGAATTTACAGTTGCCGGCAACTGTTGTATAGTCCAGGACATGGGCGTGCACCGTGACTCACAACCATGGGGAGAAGCGGAAAATGCTTGCAAAAATCGATCCCACCCGGACGCAGAGCTGGCATAAGCTTGCGCAGCATCATGAAAAGAACAAGGCGCTGCGGATGAAAGATCTTTTTGCCGCAGATCCCGAGCGGTTTGCAAAGTTCAGCCTGCGGTTCGATGACATCCTGCTGGATTATTCCAAAAACCGCGTGACGGCCGAGACCATGCAGCTGCTGTTTGAGCTGGCTAAAGCATGTGGTCTGAAAGCGGCCATCGAAGACATGTTTGCCGGCGCAAAGATCAATGAGACCGAAAACCGGCCGGTGCTGCACGTGGCGTTGAGAAACCGGGACAATACGCCTATTTATGTGGATGGTCGGGATATCATGCCGGCAGTCAATCAGGTGCTGGAAAAAATGAGCCGCTTCGCCGATGCGCTGATCTCCGGTGTCTGGCAAGGCTACAGCGGCAAAAAAATCACGGATATCGTCAATATCGGCATTGGCGGCTCGGACTTGGGGCCGGTGATGGTCACCGAAGCCCTACGTCCCTATGCCCGCCAGGGCCTTGAGGTCCATTTTATTTCCAACGTGGACGGCACCCACATCAGCGAAACCCTGAAAAAACTGGATCCGGAAACCACGCTGTTCATCGTGGCCTCCAAAACGTTCACGACCCAGGAAACCATGACCAACGCTTATTCCGCCCGGCAGTGGTTTTTAGACCACGCCGGGGATCCAGCCCATATTACCCGGCATTTTGTCGCGGTTTCCACCAACGCCCAGAAAGTGGCTGCCTTCGGCATTGATGAAGAAAACATGTTCGTCTTCTGGGACTGGGTCGGTGGGCGCTATTCCCTGTGGTCGGCCATCGGGCTGTCCATTGCCTGTTTTATCGGGTTTGAAAATTTTACCGGGCTGCTCCAGGGGGCTTTTGCAATGGATCAGCATTTTAAGACCGCACCTTTTGAAAATAATATGCCGGTCATTCTGGCGATGCTCGGCATCTGGCACACCAACTTTTTCGGAGCCGCCGCCGAGGTGATCCTGCCCTATGACCAGTACCTGCACCGCTTTCCGGCTTACCTGCAGCAGGCCAACATGGAAAGCAACGGCAAGTCGGTGGACCGGGCCGGCAGGCGGCTGACCTATCCGACGGGGCCCATCATCTGGGGAGAGCCGGGCACCAACGGCCAGCACTCTTTTTACCAGTTGCTGCACCAGGGGACCCGGATGATACCGGCTGATTTTTTGGCACCGGCCATCAGCCACAATCCCCTGGGCGAACACCACCGGATTTTGCTGTCCAACTTTTTCGCCCAGACCGAAGCCTTGATGAACGGCAAGACCCGCCGGGAGGTGGAAACCGAGCTGGCCGCCCAGGGCAAAAGCAAGGAAGAAATTGAAAAGCTGGCGCCCTATAAAGTTTTTGAAGGCAACCGGCCCACCAACTCGATCCTGTTTAAAAAACTGACGCCGCGTACCCTGGGAAGCCTGATCGCCCTGTACGAGCACAAGATTTTTGTCCAGGGGGTGGTCTGGAACATTTTCAGCTTTGACCAGTGGGGGGTTGAACTGGGCAAACAGCTGGCCGGAAAAATTCAGCCGGAACTGGCCGACGACCAGCCGGTGGCCTCCCATGACAGCTCGACCAACGGCCTGATAAATGCATTCAAGCAGATGCGGCGGTAAGGCCGCGGGTTGCATGTCCCGGCGACAGGGCAATGATCGAAGGGAACTTGTTGACGAGCCGTCTGGCATGCATTAGGTTGAGGTTTCCAATCGTCAACGAGAAAATCGAACTTTTTGCGGAACCATCAATTAAAGAGGGTATTTCCACGGGAGACGACGCAATGAGAACAGCAACAGCATTGGGCATTGGCATTGTTTTGCTAATTCTTGCCGGCTGCGCCCACGAACAGGTTTACAACAGCAATCCGGCCATGCGCACGGTGAGCACAAATCTTTTCGAAGCCAGCCTGGAACCGCTGAAAGCCGAGGGTTACAATTATTACAACACCTTTCGCTTTGTGTTTGCCAACAAAAGCGCTCAGGATCTCATCATTGACTGGTCGGAGACTTACTACCTGCAAAACAAGCGACGGCATGGCCGTTTCGGCTGGCAGGGCCTGACTTTTGAGCAGCTGAAGGAGCTTAAAGAAGCCCCCGACCTTAAAGTGGCCGCCGGCAAAACAGTGACAGCCGTCATTTTCCCCTTGAAATTAATCGGCTGGAAAGAACAAGGCGTGCGGATGAAAAACCAGTCGGTTGAGGCCGGCTTTACGAACACCATCATCCCCGCGGGGCAAAACGGGATGAGCCTGGCCGTCAGGCAGGCGGGGAAGCTGTTGCGCAAGGATATTATGGTAACAATCACCCTTGATTAGAGGTGGCTGCAAAATCCATCCAGGATTTTGAAACTTCTATTCGTATCTCCTATTCCTTTTTCTTTTCTTTTGTCTGCTTTTTGCGCTTGTCGGTCTTTTTATCTTCTGGGATCTTCCGTTTGGCCGCCTCGATGGCTTTGGCACAGGTGTTTTCGTTACCGATGGAAATGTCGCCCAGAAAAGCCGCCAATCCGATGGGACCGAACAGCACGACCGCCCCGATCTTGCCCAGGGTAATCAGGCTGCGGGTCGGGTCGATGGCCAGCTGGGGATCTGCCAGGGTGCCGCCCAGTTTAAACGGTTTGGACAGTTCACTGAGACTTACATTGACCGATGCCACGCCCTCGATGCCGAATCCTTTTTTGGGGTGCGGTTTGATGCTGATGCTCAGGGTCTCCTTTTTCAGGTCGATTTCACCGGCGCTCACCAGCACGGTCTGCTCGGTGTCGAGCAGCAGGGCAACTTCGGCCAGACCGTCGGTGATTTTGGCGCGGGCCACCGTGCAGTTGCGCACGGTGTAGTCTTTTTTAGCTTCGAAGGGGTTGAGAAGCTGACGAAACGCACCTCCCAGGCTCATGCTGATCAGGTCCATGTAACTTTTGGCGATTTTGCCCTTGCCCTGCACAAAAGAAAAATGGCCGTTGAGTCCCGCCATCATTGCCGCCACCGAATTTCCGCGAGCCGACAGGTTGAGCTCGGCATCCAGTTTACCGGATAGCATTTTGCGGGCACCCAGTTCATCGAACATCGCGCCGAGATCCACCTTTTCGGCTTTCAGGTCCATGTCGATGGCCGCGGCCTCCTGCCGGGTTTGCAATGTCAACCAGCCGCCGGCACTTCCACCGCCCACTGTCATGTTAATTGGCCTGACGGTCAGGTTGCCGTTTTCAAGTTTCAGGTCGATGGTCACATCGTTAAGGGCCAGCTGGGGCAGCAGCACCTGTTGATTGCGGATTTTGATGTCGGCATCGACCCGCTTGAGTTCCTGCAGCTGAAACGGTTCGGCGGAAAAAACCTTGTCGCTTTTTTGAGCTGTTTTTCCCAGTTTGCCCTCAGCGGTCTTCTTTTTGTCATCGGTTTTCAAAACCGGCCGCAGATCAAGTTTTTGCGATGACAGATCCGCAATCACCCGCGGACGCTGGCCGGAGACATTCAACTCCAGGGAGCCCTTGACATCGCTTTGCCCGAGTTTGACGGTCAAAGCCGGGATTTTATAAATACCTGGCTGCGGATTGGTAAACCGGCCGAGAATGTAAAACGGCCCTTTCAGGGGCAGATCCGGGCCTCCCATTTTCTGCAGCACGGCAAAATCATCCCCCCGCAAGGAAAATTCAAGCTGAACCTCCTTCATGTCCGTCAGGTCGGCGATCGTTCCCTTGAGGGTCATGGCGGCGTGCTGCTGGGTCCCCAGCTGAAAATCCAGGTTTTGAAGGGCAATTTTTTTACCGGAGTCGGTGAGATCGGCAGTCAGTTTCAACGGTCCCAGGTCTTTGATGCCGGCCAGTTGCTGCACCGCGGCCAGGGTCACCGGCTGGAGGGTGAATTTGGGCGCCGACAATTGAGCGGTCAGTTTTCGCTGCCCTGCGGCCAGGTTCAGATCCAGCCGGCCGGACAGATTGTTTTCCCCCAGTTCAAGCGCCAGCCCGCTCACCCGGTAATGTTTGATGGCCGGATCCGTCAATTTGCCGGACAGGGCATAGGCGCCCCTGAGGGGCAGGGGATGGCCAGTGATTTTCTCCAGGCTGGCCACCTGGCTGCCATGGATTTCAAAGGTCAGGTCAAGCCCCTGCTGCAGGGTGAGATTGTCGATGGCGCCCTTGACCTGGACGGCGGCCAGCCGGTCGCTGCCGGCCTTAAGGTCCAGCTGTTTAAGGGCGATGTGATCGGTCATGATGATCACTTTCGATTTCAGATCAAGCGGTCCCAGGTCTTCTATCTGCGCCAAATGTCTCAGGAACGATTCACCGGGAAACCGGAGTGACCGCAGGTTGAAGTGATCCGCGGAGATATGGGCCGTAATTTGAGGTGACGGGATTTCCAGATCAACATCGACCCAGCCGGTCATCTCATTTTTTCCCAGAGCCATCTTTAAATTATCGGCTTTGAATTTTTTTACCGATGCGCCTTTGAAATCCGCCGATATGGCATAGGTCCCGGTAATGGGAATAGGGGCCAGGAAATAAGACTGGCCGGCAATTTGTTTCATGCGGGCAAAATCGTTGCCAGCGATGAAAATGTTAAGGTCGAGGCCGCGCTGGGCTGACAGGTTTTCGATGGATCCCTTCACGCGAATAGCAACCGAATCGCGGGTTCCGGCCTGCAGGTCGACCTTTGGCAGTGCGAGTTCATCGGCGAAACCGGAAAGATTGACGGCCAGCTTGACGGGGCCGATGGCGCCCAATGGTTTGACCCACTGCTGCTTTGCCAGTTCGGGGATCAACACCGGCTGCAGGTTGAGTCCTCGGGTGGACAGCACGGCGCTGAACCGCGGTTTTTTGCCGGTCAGGTTTAATTCCACCGAACCGTCAACCCGGCTTTTTCCGGCCGCAAGCTGCAGGTTGGAAATTTTAAACCGGTTGTGGAGCGGAGCAATAAATTTTCCCGCAACGCTGAAAAAACCGCGAACCGGCAGGGGCTGTCCGGTGATTTTTTTCAGGCGGGCCACATCCCGGCTGCGGGCGCTGAAATTCAGGTTGATGCCCTGCAGGCCGATGAGATCTTTGACGCCGCCGTTGAGGTTGATCCGGGCCAGCTTTTCACTGCCGAGTTGCAGATCAATTTTTCGAAGTGCAATTTTTTTTGCTGAACGGGCAAGGGATGCCGCCAGCTTGAGGGGACCCAGCACAAAATGCTTAGAGCTCAGGTCGGCCTTTAAGCGGTCACCGGCAGCGCCCACGTTCAGATCCACCCGGCCGTTGATCTTGTCCGATCCCAGGGCGATTTCAAGGTCGCTGATGGAATACATTCCGACTTTGGGATCCGACAGGGTGCCGGTGAGCTGAAAGGGCTTTCGCAGTGGCGGCGGCGGTGATTTGAATTCCAGCAGGTTGGCGGCACTGTCTGCGCGGATGGTAAAATGCAGGTCAAGCTCTTGCCCGGCGATCAGATCCCGGATGGAACCGGTCATGGCGATGGCCGCCTTGTCAGGAGTGCCGGCATTCAGTTCCAGTTGCTCAATGCCCAGGTTCCCGTCGGGGTCGGAAACTTGGCCCTTGAGCTTGAAGGTGCCCAATTCCGGCACGCCTTGCACCCCGGCGAGTTGGGCGACGGCAGCCACTGACGGGCCTTCGGCGCTCACGGCAAAGGCCAGTTTTTCCAAATTATACGGGTCGCTCATCTCGCCGATGATGTGCGCGGTGGCTCCGGCGGCGGTCAGCGTCAAATCGGCCGGCAATGGATATCCCGGTTCGACCCAGGCCCAGATGGGGCCGGCAGTCCCCTTCAGGGCGAAGGGCATATCATTGAAAGCGCCTTTAAATTCCAGGTGCAGGGATTTCGCAAACCCGGGGATTTGCGCCTCCAGACGGTCAATGGCAATGGAAAATTTGATATTTTCCTGCATGTCATTGTAGAAAAACCGGCCGTTTTCAATTTGAACCTGGCTGAATATCAGGGGCGGGGGGGGGATTTCCGTCGAGTCGGATTCGGTGTCCGCACTGTCATCGTCAAAGATGAAGTTGCATGTACCGGTCCGGTTGAACTCCACCAGCACCTCCGGTTCGACGAGCAGCAAGTGCAAAAAGTCCAGCTTGCCGATGAGCAGTGGCAAAAACACCACCTGGACTTCCATGCGCTTGACGTGGATCAATTGCGGCTTGCTCCCCCAGGACGCATTCTGAAGGCCGGCATCTTCGACCACCAGGGTGGGATGCAGTCCCATCTTGACACTGATATTGCCCGCCAGGATCAGTTCGCGGCCGATGGCATCGCTGACCGTTCTCGTGATCAGCGGTTTTAGCTTGTTGAAGTCATAAAATGCCAGCAGCGAATAAAAGGCGGTGATCAGCACGACCAGCAGCACGGCAGCGGCGATGAGCAGTTTTTTCCAGCGCATGGGTGTATGGAGCCTCCGGTTTTTCCCCTTGGATGTTGTCAAATTACGTTCAGGTGAACAGACAGATCTTGCAGTCCCGGGCGTACTTCATGAAATCCTCGGCGGTCCACACGGGCACGCCTTCAATGAGCTTTTCGTCATCGAGTTCCATCATCTGCACGGTCATGTGGCAGGCAACCAGCTCGACCCCTTCCAGCTGGGCCATCTCCTGCATATCCGCCAGGCTGGGAATGTTGGCCTGTTCGATTTTCTTTTTCATCATTCCGGTGGCCAGCGACGTCATTCCCGGAATGGCCCCCATGACGCCGGGCGGGAAAAACTTGGCCCTTTCCGCGCCGCCCTTGAGCACCAGGTTGATGCCCATAAAAGAGTAAAAAACCTTGGTTTCCATACCCATGCGGGCGGCGTTGATTCCCAGTACCAGGGAGGGGTAGGCACCGTCCAGGGTGTCCTTGGTGCAGATAAAGGCCGCTTTTTCTCTAGGTTCGGTCATCCTTTCCTCCTTTTCTAAAGCAGTTGGCTGGTTTTTGCGATTGTATCGCCGAATCAGGAGGCGACTGAATAATCCCCGGCAGACAACTTCAGCTGGCTTCCCGTCCTGTTGGTTGCAGCGAATTTTTAAGAACAAAGAGGGAAAGTACCGGCAAAGGGGGATCAACCAAACGCCGCTGTTTTGTCTGCAGGGAATTGTGTTCAGGCCGGAGAGCTTGAATCGCCGAAACAATGTCAAGTTCTGTTTAAGTTTCCTATATCTCAAATTCGGCGGCAAAGGTCAAGCTTGATGAAGCCGTAAAAAGTCGGATTTTCCCGCTTAAGCAAGCCTTTTCGGGAGCGGTGAAGGGTTGCGCCCAATTGAGTCCACAAAATGGGCTGTCTTCAAAATGAGGCGCTTATCGTGATAGCAGCTGTAATATCGATTCATTAGATATCGTTTGCCATGTAGTTTATGGAACGTTGAGGTTGACTTTGGGTGGTGACAATGCCAATAGATGCTGAATATTAATGCCTATATGGGTTACGTAACAAATGGTATCCATTGTTCTTATTTCTTTGGCATCCCTTTTTTTTGCCGGCGGGGTGCTGGCCTCGTTGAGCCGGGACATCGGGCTGATTCCGGCCGCTGCTGCACCGGCTGCAGCGGCAGTGGGAGCGGTGGTATTTTTTTTCGGCTACCGTCTGTTCGCCGGACGGGATCCGGCTGACAGCCGGGACAAAGGGCTATGGGAAAAGCGCCTGCTGGCGGCCGCCGGCTACGCTGTCTTGCTGCGCTTCGTGTACATGGGACCAGTGGAGCTGCTCCACGAGGAAGCCTATTACTGGAACTACGGACAGCACCTGGCCCTTGCGTATTTTGACCATCCGCCCATGGTCGGCTGGCTTATCCGGGCCTTTACAACAATTCTGGGGGATACCGAACTTGCCGTTCGCACCGGTCCCATGC
>CAZGNV010000007.1:36137-97288 GCA_964527835.1 uncultured Desulfosarcinaceae bacterium
GCCTTTACAACAATTCTGGGGGATACCGAACTTGCCGTTCGCACCGGTCCCATGCTGTGCTGGTTCGCTGCCACCTATTACATCTACCGGCTGACGGCAGTTGTGCTGAACGAATCGATTGCCAGACGCGCCGTGATGCTCATGGCGGTGCTGCCGGCATACTTCGGCCTCGGTTTGATTATGATTCCCGACACCCCCCTGATGGCTTGCTGGGCCGGGGCTTTATACTATATATACCGGGCGCTGATCGGTGAGCGGCGATGGGCCTGGATCGGGGTCGGTATCTTTATGGGGCTGGCGCTGTTGTCAAAGTATACCGCCGGTCTGCTGGGACTGTCGGTGTTGTTTTTCATCATTTTTGACCGGCACGCCAGAAAATGGCTGACAAGATCCGAAGCCTACCTGGCCCTGGGCATCGCCTTGGTCCTGTTTTTGCCTGTCATCTGGTGGAACGCACAGCATGACTGGGCCTCCTTCCGGTTCCAGGGGGCGGGACGCCTGGCGGATCATTTCGACTTTGACCTTCCGGACCTGGTCGGCAGCATCCTGATTTTGCTTACCCCCACCGGGCTTTTGACTTTCGGTGCTGTTTTGCGCAGCCGGCGTTTGTTGACACGCGAAAGCCGGCCGGGAACAACCCGCAATTCGGACCGTCAGCGTGCCTTTCGGCTGCTCATGAGCCTCACCCTTGTTCCGCTGGCGGTGTTTGTCGTTTTCAGCCTGTTTCGCAGTATCAAGCTGCACTGGACGGCGCCCATCTGGTTGGGCGCAATTCCATTCATGGCTGCATTCATCGCCCCCGGCAAACCCAGTGAGGCATCGTTGTCCCAGCGGTGGTCCGTCAAATTATGGCCGGCAACCATCGTCGCCCTGCTGCTGATCTACGGTGCGGCGCTGCAGTATATGACCCGGGGGCTTCCTGATATCCCGTTTCCCGCAACTCTGGGTGTCGGCATGCCGAATTTGGCCCGGCAGATCGATTCAATTGTCGCCGCCCATGAACGCCTGACAGGCGAAACCCCGCTGATCGTGTCCATGGACCGGGGTCGGCTGGCCGGCTGGATCGCCTTTTACCGGGCCAAAGGACTTTCGCCGGGAGCACCGTCCCAACTGAAGGACAGGATGCTGCAGGTCAGCGGAGGGCACTTTTTCGGTAAAAACAGCGGAATGTATCGCTACTGGTTTCCTCCAGCGGCGCAAAAAGGCAAAACGCTGCTGCTGGTGGCGCGCCGCCGCGAGCGTCTTGCGGATTCCAGGCTGAGCGGTCACGCCTTTGGGCTGGGACCGATCCGTGACCGGACGATTTTTAAAAACGGTATACCGGCAGGAGACTTTTATTATCGTTTTTTATACGGGTACCGGCCGAATCCGCCGCCAAGGGCCGCCCCACCATAAACTGACGGTCCCGAAAAGGCGTGCCCAAGCGAGAAAATTCGCCTTTTGCGGGATCATCATAAACTGGCAGGTTTTCAAAAAGCCCGGCGAACCGCTGGGAACCGAGCATAATCTGCATTTTGGTTGACCGGCAGTGAAGTCAAAATGCAGTTTACGCTAAGCTTTTGCAACTTATTGTGAACCACTTCCAAGTTTGCCAGCAAAGGAGGATCCATCCATGACCGCCTGGAAAGACCATTTAAAGGACAATGCTGCCCGGTATCTTGAAGAACTTATGGAGTTTTTGCGCATCCCCAGCATCTCCAGTCTGCCCGAACACGCTGATGATGTCGTCCGGGCCGCCCAGTGGGTGGCCCGGCGGCTGGAAAATGCGGGGGCGCAGCAGGTCCAGGTACTGCCCACGGGAAATGGCGGCCATCCGGTGGTATACGGCCAGTGGCTGCATGCCGCCGATGCTCCCACGATCCTGATATACGGCCACTTCGATGTCCAGCCGGTGGACCCGCTGACCCTGTGGTCGGCACCGCCCTTTGAACCTGTTGTCAGACAGGGACGCATTTACGCCCGGGGGGCTTCCGACGATAAAGGCAACATGTTGGTGCCGATTCTGGCCTTCGAGGCCCTGCTGAAAACCCGGGGGCAGCTGCCGGTCAATATCAAATTTTTTTTCGAGGGTCAGGAGGAAATCGGCAGCCCCCAGCTGCCGGAATTCATCGCCGCCCACCGTGATCTGCTGGCCTGCGATCTGGTGCTCAGCGCCGACGGCGGACAATGGGGCGAAGACCAGCCCTCCTTGATCGTCGGCCGCCGGGGGCTTTGCGCCATGCAGATCGATTTGCAGGGTGCCGGCCACGATGTGCATTCCGGCACCTACGGCGGAACTTTTAAAAATCCCCTGCATGCCCTGGCGGAACTGATCGCCGGGATGCATGACCTGCAGGGGCGTGTTGCCATTGAAGGCTTTTACGATGACGTGCGCACCCTTTCGGATGCCGAGCGGGCGCAAATCGCTGAAATTCCCTTTGATGAAGCCGATTATGCCCGCGATTTGGGTGTCAGCAAACTGTTCGGGGAACCCGGCTACTCTACATATGAGCGTGCCTGGACGCGGCCCACCCTCGAAATCAACGGGTTGTGGGGCGGTTTCCAGGGCGAGGGCATTAAAACCGTCATACCCGCCACCGCCCATGCCAAGCTGACCTGCCGGCTGGTCCCCGATCAGCAGCCTGATAAGATCGTGGAGTTGATTCGGGCCCACGTCGCCCGGCATGCGCCGGAAGGGGTTGCGGCAGTTTTTACGCAGCTGGCTGGCGTTGCCGACCCCTACCTGATCGCCTGGGATCATCCTGGCAACCAGGCTGCCCGGACGGTGTTCAAAAAGCTTTACGGCAAAGAGCCTTACGTGGCCCGGATGGGCGGCACCATCCCGGTCAGCGGCCTGTTTTTAAAAATCCTGGGGACCCACATGGTCAGTTTTGCATTCGGGCTGAAAGATGAAAATATTCATGCCCCTGATGAGTTTTTCCGCCTCAGAAGTTTTGAAAGGGGCCAGCAGGCCTACGCTTTGATGCTGGAGCAGTTGGGGAATGATTTTGCCTGACGGCGGCAGTATTGCTTGTCAGGCGGTTGTGTTTTTTTCAGTGGCACTGCAATTGAATTTCCTTCATAACCGGTGGGTTGCCGCTGATTTTAAGAATCGAATCAGCGGCGATCAGCTCCCATTGCGCCGGGTTTAAATGATCAGATTCAAGCGGTTCCGAGCAGATGATGACAGCCGTCGAAAGCCGGTAGCGATACAGGCTGTAATATTCTTCGTATCGTCGAAACCTGCGAATGACATACAGCTGGCGGCCGTTGCTCAACATGCTGTTGACTGCGGTGTAATCCAGGTTCAGCCTGCAAACCGCTTCGGCCAGTATCGTCTCTATGTCCCGGGAGGCGTCACGTTGCTCATTGATTTGTGACAGCAGGTAGTGAAAAAAATACTCGCTGTCGGAATCATCTCCGGTGGCGATCAGTTGAGGACTGCGCGGCAGTGCTTCAGCTCCGTAAATAGTTCCGTTATGCGTAAATGCCCAGCCATTATGAACAAAAGGATGGGTATTGGAAAGCGTTATGGGGATGCCGGTGCTGGCCTTGCGCAAATGACACAGCAAAATGTGGGGGGTGCCGTCAGTTGAAGCCAGTGCTTGCGGGTAACAGGCGGTTTCCAGGGCAGAACCCAGCTGGTGAACCAGCGGCAGCATCGCCGTTTTGTTCCGGTTGGACACGGCCATCCCCCAGCCGGCCTTGTGTCCAGGCTCCAGATTTTCCTCCGGCGGAATTTTGCCGGTTTGCGCCAGGCGACGAAACTGCATGGCGATTTGCTGCCAGATGTCCGTTTTCCCATAGATGCCCAGTAGCCGGCACATCGCATAACCCCTTGCAGACAATATAGAAAACAATGCCATCCCCGGTTTTCATTCGGGGGACGCTGCACCCATTTTGTATATTTCGAATTTGGTGGGCTCTTCCTGCAGCTCGTCCAGCCGCGCTTCGCTGGCGGCCCTTTCGTGGCTTTCCTGCCAGTGAATCCAGTCGTTCACCGTTTGCCAGGTGGAAACCACGGTGATGCTGCCGGGATCATAATGGTTGACCCAGGTCTCCCCGGATATGTAGCCGGGCTGCTGCATCGCCTGATGGCGCAGTTCGGTCAGCAACTCCAGCGCCTGCTGGGTGCTGCCTTTTTTAAAGTGCCGGTTGATCACAACTTTGATGGCCATGATGCCCTCTCCTGGATTTGGAAATGTAAGTTGCCGGGGTTTCTTTGCGACTAATATAAGCATTAAATTTGGCAACCGCTAACGATTATTGATGCAAATATTGCCCTGAATTCAAAATACTGGTAAAATAAATAATAAAGAATCAATGCCATGTTTGAACATGGTCAGGTGAAAAAATGCTTAACAATTTATCCAGACTGAACATTGTACGCATCGGCAGCTATATTACCTACAGCAGCCTGAAGAAGATCGGTGCGGGAATATTAGACGCTTTTCGCGGCATTATCAAGGAAGTTGACCTGTCGCATTATGATTCCCCGGTGGTGGAAAGCATTGACGCGCAGCTTTTGACCATGATCCTGGATGAGCGCTATGAAGGCCATACCCTGGGAATCACTGATGCAGATTTAAAAACCGAAGACGATGACGAGTTTTACAATTCGATTCTGGGCGGCAAGAATCCCCGCAACGACGTGGCCGTGGTGTCCACCAAAAAACTGGTGCCCCGCCAGATGACTTCCGACGGCGAATACGAGCTTTTTGTCGACCGGACGTTGAAAGTATCGCTTCATGAAGTGGGCCACAATTTCGGCCTGGTCGATCATGCCTCCTACCAGTCGGCGCCCACCGGACGGCTGTGCCCCATGAGCCGGGGCGAGATCAACAAGTTCGGCTATCGCGGATACGTGAAAGTTGTTGTCGACGGCCGCGGCATGGATTTCTGCGATGACTGCCTCACCTTTCTGGAAAACATGTACGGCTTCCAGCAGACATCCCCACAGCTGCTGAAAGATGCCCTGGTGACCGCATAATCGGGCATTTATGAATCGCTTCCGGGAGCATCACTTTAATTGCGCTTGGTTAGCACCCGAGCGATAACAGCATCCCACCTGCGCTCGGTACGGATCAATTGCCTGAACTTTGAGAACGTTTTGGTTCATAAAAGCCGACGTGAATTGGCCGGTGGATGGTGTTTTCTGCAAACCGGTATGATACTCAGCGACTCTGTATTTTCGCAGTGTCCCTTGTTTGGGATGAGTGGCACGGGACCCATTCGAGTTAGCAGAAGAGAGGGCCTCGTCCCAAACAAGGGGCACGCTGCGAAGGCATGGTTTCATGCCGGTTGGAAGAAAATATCATGCGCCGGCTGATTCACACCTTTCACTTTTATCGGGCTACTTGTTTTCAAAGCGATTGTGGTGTAAAAAGCAATCTGTTGTTTCATCGAAAGGAGGCAACCGCTTCAATAATGATCACCCTGCTGGATTACGGCGCCGGCAATGTACGCAGCGTCATCAATGCCATTGAAAGCCTGGGCGAGACGGTCAAGGTCGTTGCCCGCCCGGAGGATATTACAGCTGCGGAAAAACTGGTTTTTCCGGGTGTGGGCGCTTTCGGCAACATGATGCGCATCCTGCATGCCAAACAGTACGTTGACCCCCTGAAAGCTTACCTGGCGGCCGACCGTCCTTTTCTGGGGATCTGCCTGGGGCTGCAGGCACTGTTTGAACGCAGTGAGGAGGCTGAGAATATTGAGGGGCTTGGGGTGGTGGCGGGTTCCGTGAAACGGTTTGCCATTGATCTTTCAGTGCCGCACATCGGCTGGAACGGCCTTAATTTCAAGCAGCCCTCGCGGATATTTGCCGGCCTTGAAGGCGATGAAAAATTTTATTTCGTTCATTCCTATCACGTCGTTACCGACGATGAAGGGGTTGTCCTGACGACCACCGATTACGGCTGTGAGTTTGTCAGCAGCATCAAAAAAGGCAATATAATTGCCACCCAGTTTCACCCGGAAAAAAGCGGTCGGGACGGACTGCGTGTGCTGCAAAATTTTCTCGATGCCGGCGTACACAAAACACTGCCTCCAACGGCAACAGGCGGGACACGCCTGGCCCGGCGCATCATTGCCTGCCTGGACGTGCGCGCCGATGACAACGGGAACCTGGTGGTCACCAAGGGCGACCAGTATGATGTGCGCCACAAGGGGGCCGTGCGCAACCTGGGACGGCCGGTGGAATTGGCCAGGCGCTACTATGCCGAGGGGGCTGACGAAATCACCTTTCTCAACATCACCGGCTTTCGCCAGTTTCCCCTCAAAGACATGCCCATGCTCGAAGTCCTGCGTCAGACCTCGCGCAATGTTTTCGTGCCTCTGACCATCGGCGGCGGCATCCGCGACTATACGGACCAGGGCGGCCGCCGTTACAGCGCCCTGGAAGTGGCGGCAGAATATTTCCGCTCCGGCGCGGATAAGGTGTCCATCGGCAGTGATGCCGTGCGGATTGTTGAGGATTATCTGAAAACCGGCATCAAAAGCGGCCGCAGCGCCATTGAGGAGATATCCCGGGTATACGGCAACCAGGCGGTGGTCGTCTCCATTGATCCGCGCCGGGTCTACGTCAGCTCACCCGACGGGGTCCGGCATGCGGTTATTGCAACCGCCCTTCCCGGACCCGCAGCCGAGCGCTATTGCTGGTACCAGTGTACCGTCAAAGGCGGCCGGGAGGGCCGGGACCTGGATGCAGTGACCCTGGCAAGGGTGTGCGAGGAACTGGGGGCCGGAGAGATTCTGCTCAACTGCATTGACCGCGATGGGACCAACCTGGGATTTGATCTGGAGTTGATCCAGGCGGTGACTGAAGCGGTTTCCATTCCGGTAATCGCTTCCAGCGGAGCCGGTGCCGTCGAGCATTTCCATGAGGTTTTTACCGCCACCGAGGCTGAAGCCGCCCTGGCGGCTGGCATTTTCCACCGCCGGGAAGTCCCCATTGCCGAGGTGAAACGCTATCTGAAGGGGCGGGTGGAAATCCGGCCCTGAGCCCACCCGCCGGCAGCTTCAAAACCACACGCTCAACCCTTCACGGCTCTTTTTCCGAAAAGGGGCGATGGCGCTCGAAAATGACTTTTTACAGGTTCATCATCCTTGAAAACCGGGTCCTTTGGACCAGGATTCTTTACTGAGCCCCGTTGCCGGGGCTTCACGACTTCTTGTGGGTAAAATAATAGCTGATGACTGCCCGGGCAATTTCGACTGACCGGATTCCCAGTATCTTTCCGTGAACCCCCAGGACCCCGATGCAGATGGCATCAGCGCCACCGGGTGGCAGCGCATAGGCCGTGATCCAGTCATATTTGAAATTATCCTGGTGGTCATTGATGGTGCCGGTCTTGGCGCCCAGGCTGAATCGGGTAAACTGTTTTTTGCGGCGCAGTCGGCGATAGAATTTGCGGGCGGTTCCGTAACGCACGGCATCGTTCATGAGGGCTTTGAGTTCCGAGGCTGTCTTGTCGTTGACCGGTGACGCCAGGGTCTTGCGGGCGGAGCGATACAGCACGGTGCCTGCCTTGTCCCGAATCGAGTCCACCAGCCATGGGGCCGGCATATTGCCCCGGTTTACCGGCACTGTGGCGAGCAGGGCGGCGTGCAGGGGAGAGATGAGGGTTTTTTTATTGAACCCCGATGCGATCTCGGCCAGCCCGAAATCATCGGTCGGGATTTGGATTGTGCTGACGGCTACCGGAAGATCATAGGCGATGGGCCGGTTAAACAGGAATTTAGCGGCATAGTCGCTCAGGACATTGTGCCCGAGATCGAAAATTCCCAGTTTGCCGAAAACCGGATTGTTGGATGATGCGAAGGCCCTGCGAAACCGTGTGTGGGAGATGTACTTTCCGCGGGGAGGCTTCAATTGGTACTTGTAGAGAGTGTGCTTGCCGCCTTTGAATGCAACCGGTTTGTCCGGATGGTAGCCGGCGGCTTCCAGGGCGGCGGCGGCTGAAACGATCTTAAACAGGCTGGCGGCCGGATAGTCCGCCTTCAGGCACAAGTTGCCGGTGTCGCCCATCGAATTGCGGCTGGCCATGGCCAGCACGCGCCCATCGTATGGGTTTAACACGATCACGGCTGCCTGCAGCGTTCTGGAGCGTCCCAGCAGGCGCAGGATGTATTTTTGCAGGCCCGGATCGAGGGATGTGTGAACCGTATAGGGAGTGCCGTTTAGTTCGGCCGTGTACTGGCCGGGCAGCTGGTTTAAATCACCTGTGGCCGCCGCCAGAAAAGCGGTCAGGTCCCATTGCGAAATTGTCGGCGCAGAGGGTTTCGCAGTGTCTTGCACGGGTGGTGCGACGGGCCGGGGCGCGCGCCAGTAACTGTAAACCCGAGCGCCGGCGAAAAAAAGCAATAGCGCCAGCGCCAGGGCAGTGCCGCAAACTGCCAGCAGCAACGGCAGGTTTTTTTGCAGCTGCCGGCGCCTGGCCGTGCGCTGCAGTTTTTGCTGGTATTGCCGCCAGCCGGTGGTATTTGAACGGGTCCATTTCATTGCATGGGCGCCATGATGTCGATTCCGGTTTTCATTGCAGGGGAATATAAAAAGACGATGGCGGCGTGTCAAATGAAAAAGGGGGCTGGAAAGCCCCCGGTGTTTATTGTTGATGCCCAAATGCGCTGCGCCGTGAAAACGACGCATATGAACAGTCAGGCATCGGCTTATTGATATCGCAGCGGATTAAACGTGTCCTCCGAATACCCCGGGCTGTTCATTTCTGGAACTGGCCCAGGGGACACTTGGATAAGATCCCGGTGTTTCAAAGCAATCCGCGTTGATGTCGGCCTGGCGTTGCTCTTCGCCTTCTCGAACACGATTTGCGCATTCTCCTTCACATTTTCCGGTGCGATCACGATCTAATATATGGGTCATGGTACAAACCTCCTGGTTTTTGAATTTTAGACTGCTATTAAAGACAATCGGCGGTATAGGCCGCCCGACAGTTATAACGTTAGCATCGTGGTGTCAAAGTCAAGAGTGGCCCATGCGATGAGTTGGCGCATGAATCCAGGATTTGATTTGGGATTGCAATTTTTGCAGCAAGGGCTTATTATCGTTTCGGGTGTTTCCCCCCAAGCGAGAAAATTCGACTTTTTACGACTTCATCATAGCTAGATTTTTACAGCAGAAATCAAAGGGAATCCGCAGCATGTATTCATCAGATATCAAGCAATGCGCCCGACAGATTGTCAAGGAGTCCCTGAACCGGATACTGGCCGGGACCTATGACATTCCCTCCCTGACGGAAATGGAGCATTTTCTCAAGGAAAATTTTGATCACGCTTTTGATGAATATCAGGTGACCCAGAAAATTAAAAGGTCGCATCCCACCTGGAACAGTGAACAGGTGGAGGAGGCACTTGAGCGCAGCCGGCGGCATTATGAAAATGAGCTGCGGCTCAACCTGAGGGTGGCCGCTTTAAACACCATCGAGGAAATTGAAAACCTGATTATCAGCTTGAACAACGCCATCCGGGAATGGAAGGTTTTAAATCTTTAAACCCGCAATCTCTATGAGAAATATGCCTGATGTCAACCTGATATTGCGCTGCCGCCGGTTTTGCGGGCGCATTTTGACTGCCCTGCTTTTAACCGTGGCGATGCTTTCCGGCGGATGTTCAACGGCCCGTTACGGCGGCTTGAAGCACAGCCGCGACGTGGCCCAGGCCTTTGAAACCTACCATGTCTATGAGAGTTGCCGCTATTATTTTCTCAATCAGGAAAACAGCCCTTATGCCGTTGTTGCCTTGCAAAACCCCTATATCCTCAACGGCCGGATGTGGACTGAATTTGATCCTCAGTCCAAGAAACTGGAAAAAATTGTCGAACTGGTCAAGGGCTTTCCGGTGAATTATTCCTATCCTTACGGTTCCTACCTGTTGGACCGCCAGGGCAACACGGTCGGCTACTGGTATTCCAGCCTGCGAATGGTAGGGATCACGGTCAACAACGAGACCCATACGGTTTTAATCAACACGGAAACCCCCTGGCTGCGGGATGATGACCGGTGGGGATGGGGAGACGACACCGGCGGCGGTATCGGGATTCGTTTCGGCCGCTGACCATCGTTTTCTCTCAGGCAGCCGACCGGCAGAAGACGGATGGGAGCACTGATGTTGAGCACGGACTGTCCTTTTTGCCATGCGGCCATCAAGGATCGGATTGCAGATCGCTTCGGCTCGGTGGTGGCCATCCGGGATCGCTTTCCGGTAAGCACCGGCCACCATCTCATAATTACCCGCCGGCATACCCGCGATTTTTTTACCATGACCGATCAGGAAAAACAGGACGCCCTGGAGTTGGCCGCAATGCTGCGGCTGAAAATTTCAGGTCAGGATGCCACGGTCACCGGCTTCAACCTGGGGGTCAACTGCGGACTTTCCGCCGGGCAGACGATTTTTCACGCCCACATTCATTTGATTCCCAGAAGAGATGGAGATGTTGCCGATCCGAGGGGAGGAGTGCGGGGAGTTATTCCGGGGAAGATGGTCTACCCGGCGATATGAGGTTTTGCTGCCTGACAGGAAGATGGCGGATTTGACACCTGTGACGGGTGTTCAGGGGGGTTAGGTGCGGGAGCCGCCCATTTTTTTTGTCAACAGCCGGAGCAGGTCATCTCTCAAGCCGAAAGGCAGCGCTTTGAAGAAGTCGGCCATCCTTTCTTCCCAGCGGTTAAATATGACCGCAGCGGTCGGTTTTTCCCAGGTCAGCAGAAGGTACAACTCATCTCTGATTTTTCTTCGCATTCTCATCTTTACTTTCTTTTCAACCCGGGTGAGCTGGTTTAATGCACCTTCAAACCAGTCCGTGAGTTCGATGAGATCCGGTTCCTTGATTTTCATGGATGATTGTCGTCCTGGTCACTGGGTTGCATGCAGCCAATTCGCATTTCTATTACAGAATATCACACTTTTGGTTCAAAATCAAAAAGTTGGAACATCCAACCCGGCGGTGCTTCACCAGGGCTTCCCGGTGCAAAATGATGGGCGCCCCGATGACGGAACTGGAAAAAAGCTAAAGTTGTCCTCACCGACGGCCGATATTATCAATGGAGAGCAAGGCCGTAACGGCTGTATAAGCGCGCGGCGAGGCCGGCCGCCAGGCTGTCTGCCGCCCGTCATCTACTTCCTGCGGTGATTTTTTCTCCCCGGAGATAATCGCTTTTGGGCAGGTAATCGAGCATGCAAAAGGTTATTAGAGCATTTGTGCTGGCAGCCGCACTGCTGGTTGCAGCGTTTTTCGCAAACCACTTTGGCGTCATTTCGATTCCATGGCTGGAATTCAATGATGTTCCCACCTATGGGGATAATGTCAGCCGCTCCGATGACGCTGTTAAGAAAGTATTCGAAGAGTAAAAAGCGCTGCTGCTCTCACCCCCGCCACCGACCCCATTTTTTGAATCCCTGGAGATTATCCTAGAAATGGGGCTCGCATTATGATTTCAGATATTACACCAGCCCGTTAAATATCGTTTGGCATAGAAATATCCCATCCTTTGAATTCACCAGATAGGATATCCTCAATATGGTGGTTTTATTATATAATATGGGATCTTTAGATATCGTTTGCCATGTTGTTTATGCAACGGTGAGGTTTAGGCAGCGTTGCGGTTTGCAAGCGCTGTTGACAAGCATTGCCGTCTTCGCTATGGCTGTGGATGTCGTCTGCTTTGCAAAGTTTTTCAATAAACGGCTGACCGGCTTCAGATTCGGATTGGAGGCATGCCCATGCAGCCTGACGATGCCAGTGACCTGAAATTTGAAAAGGAGATCATCACCTCACGGTTCATTCACCCTGACGGCCGGCAGGCCGAAGGCATCATTGAAGTGCGGGTCAACCCGATCACCGGCCGCACCAGTCGGATCGCCTTTAACCGCTCCAAGGAAAAGGAGGCCGGCACCGAACGGCTGCCGGTGCCCCCGCCGGATGCGGACAAAGCTGACACCTGCCCTTTTTGCCAGCCCCAGGTGTTTGAGCAGACGCCGCGGCTTATCGAAAAACAGTTTGGCAAGGGCCGGCTGAAAAATAAAGACTCGCTTCTTTTCCCCAACCTGTTCCCTTACGGTCGCTACTCGGCCGTCAGCCTGTTTGACAATACGCACTTTGTCGAAATCGGAAAGGCCTCCCTGGATACTTACACGGACAGTTTTATCAACTGCCGCAATTTCCTGGCATCCCTGTTTAAAAGTGATCCGGACGCCATTTACATGGCAATCACCCAGAATCACCTGCCATCGGCCGGCGGCTCCCTGGTGCATCCGCATCTGCAGGTGCACGCCGATCGGATCGCCACCAATCACCACCGGTTTTTGCGCCAATGCTGTGCCGCCTATCACGCTCGCAGGGGCAGGCATCTTTTTTCCGATTACCTGGCCTGCGAAAAGCAGCAGCAGCAACGCTACATTGGCAAGACCGGGCAGTGGCACTGGATGGCCGCTTTCGCACCGGAAGGATTTTTTGAGATCTGGGGTATCCTGCCCGGGCGCTTTTCCCTGCTGGAGCTTGATCACGGGCATTGGCATTCGCTGGCCCGGGGGGTCCTGAATGTCCAGCGGTTCTACCGCAGTCTGCACCGCAACGGATATAACCTCGGGCTGCTGTGCCAAGAAGACAGGCGTGCGGTCATGGAATTGCGGGTAGTCATTTTGGCGCGCTCCAACTATGCCCCCTGGGTTCGCAACGACCACACCGGCTACGAGGTCATGCTCGGGGACATGACCACTTTCAGCGCCCCGGAAAACACCGCGGCCGCGGCGCGTCCTTTCTGGGACGAGTAACCGCTTGCTGACCCGGCAGGGGGATTGGCCGTTTCAAATGCCGCAGCCGGCAGGGGCTGCTCATGATACCACAGCGAGGATGTTTTTGTTTTGGAAGGTGCGGCGGACAAAGTACGGCCATGATGCCATCGAGCGGCTAGATCACCACTAACAGAAACAGGATGATAAACATCGAAAAGGCAAAGGATTCGATTACTTCTGCAATGATTTCATTTGCCAGCGGCAAAATTTCCCCCTTATCGAAGCCCGTCAACGGCCCGTGACGCCTGTGGTCACTGAAAACCGGCAACACAGTGGATTTTGTTTCCTGCAATGGTTATCGGCAGAAAAAAGGAAAACTTGAGCCTTTTTTGGGAGGCCGGCAGGAGGCACAGATGAGGCCGGCATGAGGACCGGTCATCGTCGATCACCTGTCGGGGGTGTGGTTTTATTCGCCGTGCAGCACTTTCAGCTTGGCGGCGATCAACTGGTCATGGGAGAGGCGCAGCAGATTCTTGAGTTTGGCCATCAGGTAGTGTTCATAGGCATCCATTTTTCCGTCAACAAAAACCATTTGCCACAGGGTTTCGATGAGCTCCATTTTTTCAGCGGTTGAATAATTTTCATTGATCATCCTGGCAAACTGCCACAGGTCCACGCTCTGCTCCAGTTCCCGATCGGCCTCGGCAACCAGCGCATCGGCGTGCTCGGCGGACAGACCGTACTTTTCCTTCAAAATGCCGAGAATGGTCTGCCGCTCCTTTGGGGTGAACTTTTCGTCGATATAGGCCATCTCCAGGAAAAGCGCACAGACGGCCACCAGCACATCCTGCTGTCGGTGGAGGGGCTCTTTTTTATTCTCGTGGCGTCTGTTCTTGCTCAAAATTTGCTTTAGCGTGTCAAGCATCCTGGGTCTTCCTTTCTTCCTTTATGGTTCCTCCGAATTTTTCGGCCAACTGGTCAAACCGGTGCGCCTGCTCATCATTTCCCCGGGCTTTATAAATACGGGAGATTTTCGCATAATAGGCACCGGCATTTTGGGGGATTTCCCGGGCTAGGGACAGGTACAACTCCAGGACTTCCTCGGTATTCAATCCGGAAGCGAAGCTGAGATCGGCGAATTTTTGCTTGATCACCGGGTCGATTCGCATACCGCAGCTGCCGCACTGCTGCATGATCTGCCGGTAGAGATTGCGGGCATTGGCCATTTCGTTCAGGGCTTCATGGGTTTTGGCCAGCTGCCGGGCGATGGAGTCGTCCCAGCCGTAGGTTTTCAGAAATTCGCGATACAGGGATTTGGCGGTGGCATAATTTTGTGCCCGGAAAAAGGTCTCGCCGCGCAGCAGCCAGGCGGCCACGGATTGTGACAGTTCTTCCGGCAGACCGGCAAGCAGTTCTTCAGCCCTGTCGAAGGCCTCGGTTTCCCAGAAAGTTTCACACAAAAGCTGGTAGGCCGGAAGTACCTCCGGGTGATGAACGAGGAATGCTTCCAGCAGTTCCTGTGCCCGGTCAAAGCGGCCCAGGTTCAAACAGGCGCTGGCCAGCTCAAGGGGGATATAATTGTCGGGGTTCGCATTTTCTTCCATGGCCTGGGACAAATACGCGAGCGCCTTTTCAAACTCCCCCCGGTTAAGGGCCAGGTAGCCGTCCTTAAATGCCTGTCCGTAACTGCGATAAGCCGCCTCCACCTCCTCGGGCAGGGTGCCGACCAGGGCCCTGAAGTGATCATTATCTGGATCTTCGAACTGCGGTTGAGCAACCCGGTCGTTATGCCGCCCGGCCGGATCCGGCGCGTCGACGGCAATGGTGTCTGATTCGGCCGGCGCCAGGGCCTGGCGCATTTTTTCGAGAACTGCCAGCAGGCGGTCGTCTTCGGTCAGCTCCAGGGCCAGCTCAATGTAGCGCGCGGCATCCTCGCCATGGCCGGCTTCCATCAGATCGGCGGCTGTCTGCTGGTGCTCCTGTGCCAGGGCTTCCCGGCAGCGCTGTATCTTTTCGCGCAGGCTGTGGCGATAGCCGTCATCCCAGGGGGAAGTTTTTTCCAGGCGCTCCAGCGCCCGTTCATATTCAACTTTCGCCTTGCCCCATTTTCCGGTTTCGCAAAGGAGATCCCCCTTTTGCTCATAATCCTCAGGGTCTTTGGCTGAAAATAAATCTCGTAATCCCATCCTTATTACCGGTTCGTTGAATGTGGCCACATGGATCGGCAGATAACATTTGCATGGGCGTTGCCGGAAAAGATGTCTGCGTTTGTCTGCGGTTAATTTCCATGCCTACCTATCAAATGATCCGCCGAAACGCAACCACCCGCCGCCGGTTCAGCGCTGCCGGCTGAGGCGCACCAACCGGCCGATGGTCAGTCCCTGCACGATGATCGAAAAAACCACGATCACATAGGTGGTGGCCAGAATGACCGGCCGGTGCGGACCCGGCGGCAGCGACAGCGCCATTGCCACGGATATCCCCCCGCGCAGTCCTCCCCAGGTAAGAATCTTGAGTACATGGGGACTGAAGCTGCGAAAAAGGCGCATGACGCTCACCGGGATGCCGACACTGATAAAGCGGGCCAGGAGCAAAACGGGAATCAGCAGCAAACCGGCAATCAGGTGCTGGCGGGTGAAGGTCAGCACCAGCACTTCCAGGCCGATGAGTACAAACAAAACAGCGTTTAACACCTCATCGATCAGTTCCCAGAAAGTGTCCAGGTGTTCGCGCACTTCATCGGACATTGCCAGCAGTCTGCCGTGGTTGCCGATCAGCAGTCCGGCCACCACAATGGCGATGGGAGCGGAAATATGCAGGTAATCGGCCAGGGCAAAGCCACCGGTTACCAGCGCCAGGGTGATCAGGACCTCCACCTGGTAGTTGTCGATGCTTTTGAGCATCCAGTAGGCGACGGCCCCGATGATCAGGCCGAAGAGCGCGCCGCCCAGCGCTTCCTTGGCAAACAGGGCCATCACGGTGGTTGCCGTCAGGTGCCCGGTTCCGGTGGCGGCTTCCAGCAGCAGCAGAAAAATGACCACCGCCACTCCGTCGTTGAACAGGGACTCTCCCGTGATCTTGGTTTCAAGGCTTTCCGGGACCCCGGCTTTTTTGAGAATTCCCAGGACCGCAATTGGATCGGTTGGGGAAATCAGGGCTCCGAAAAGCAGGCCGTAAATCAGCGGAAGATCGATTCCGACCAGCCCCAGCAGCCAGCAGCTGCTGAATCCCATGATCACCGTAGAACCCAGCACGCCGAAAGTTGCCAGCAGACTGATGATCCATTTCTGTTTGGCCAGGTTGCCGAGATTGACGTGCAGGGCCCCGGCAAACAGCAAAAAGGAGAGCATGCCGTGCAGAAGGGTTTCATTAAAATCAATGGCGGCCAGAAGTCGTCGGGCATCTGCGGTCAGGTCAAAGCCGAGGTGCGCGGCAGCCACCAGCCCCAGCGACACCAGCAGGGCGATGACCATCAGACCGATGGTGTTGGGCAGGCGGATGAAGCGAAAGTTCAGGTAGCTGAAACCCGCCGACAGGGTGATCAAAATGGCCAGGATGTTAAACAGTTTCATGCAACCTCCCGCGGATGCGGACATGTCACTTTTTGGGCAGCATTAAGACAAACGGAATTCCAAGGGCGCCTGCAAAGGCACTGAGCAGGTAGGTGGCGTGCAGCCCGATCAAATCCGCGATAAAACCGATTGCCACCACCACCGCTGACCGGGCGATAAATGAGATCATCATGAACAGGCCGTTGGCGGCCGCCGGACTGCGGGTGGCATGCTCCTGAACCATGGCCAGCATCACCGGCGTGGTCGACAAAAGGGTAAAACCGGTTGCCAGCAGGGCGGCCACGCGCATCCAACCGCCGGTTAAAGCAAACACCAGCAGACCGACGGGAGCTCCGAGCAGGGAAACCAGCAGGGTTTGCCGCCGTCCGATCCGGTCGCTGATGGGGCCGGCGGTCAGCACGCCGGCCACCCCCGCGGTTTCAAACACGGTCAGCGCGATGCCGGCCAGCCACAGGTTGCCGGTTTCCAGTTTGACGAAGGTCGGCAAAAAAGCGGTCAAACACCCATGCATGAATCCGCGGGTGACCAGGATGGCCGCCAACGGCAAAAAAATATGGCGCAGGCGGCGCCAGGATTCAAGAGCTGACAGCCGACGGCCGGCGTGGACACGATCGAGCGGGACATCGCGCAGCTTGACATACAGCCAGAAAGTGGATGCCAGGCCGAAAATCATCAGCGGGTAAAAATGCTGCAGACCGAGAACGGACACCCCGGCCACGGCCACCAGCGGCCCGACGGTGCGGGCCAGCTCCCCGCCGGTCATGAAAAAACTCATGCCGCGGCCTTTGTGGGCGGCTGCAAGCTGCGCCACCATCACCGGAGAGGGCACGTGAAACAGGGCCACGCTGATGCCGGCGACAAACAGCAGAATCAACAGCACCCCATAGGAGGGCGCCATGCCGAGAAGGCTCATGGGTACGGCCGTCAGGGCCGGGGCCAGGATAACAAAGATCCGGATGCTGACGCGATCGGCCAGCACGCCGATGAAAGGATTCAAAAGGGCCGGCAGCTGCATGACCGTTGACAGGAAACCGGCCTGGGTCAGCGACAGGGATAATTTTTCAATCAGCAGCGGCAAAAGCGGAGCCAGAAAACTGGAGTAGACATCGTGGATGAAATGGGCGATGGACAGCGCCAGGATTTTCCCGGTTTGAAATCCGTTGTTGCGTTTGCCGGCCTGCAGGTCGGTCCGTGGTTCAGAATGTGCATTCATCAGAGCGCGTTCCAATCATTTCCATAGGGCTGATTGCAACTAAGACTTTGCCGGCCGCCTGTCAACTGAAAAATCACTTGAATGTCAGCCCGGCAAACGATTTGGGGTGCCGGCGGCCGTTGACTTTTATAAAAACTGGCCTAGATTGATGGATACCAGTCGTCAGTACAGGTGAAAGATGAGGAGATCGCAAAATGGGAAAAACTGTCATAATTGATACTGAAGAGTGCATCGGCTGTGAAAGCTGCGTGGAGCTTTGTTCGGAGGTGTTTGCCTTTAACGAGGAGGAGGAAAAAGCCGAAGTCATCCTGCCCGAAGGCGGACCCGAAGACTGCATTGAAGAGGCCATGGACACCTGCCCCGTGGAATGTATCCATTGGGAGGAGGATTGAACAGCTTTTGCGGGAAGCCGGAAGGTTACCCACGGGGGTCGTCAAATTTGCCGATCAGTTTGACCTCCCGTTCGAGACGCACGCCGAAGCGTTCAAAAACCCGCTTTTCAATAAGCCGTATCAGGGCGTAAACATCGCTCGCGGTGGCATTTTTCGTATTTAGAATAAAGCCGGCATGTTTGGGGCTGACCATCGCCCCTCCGATATGCGCACCCTTCAGGCCGGCCTGCTCGATCAGCGAGCCGGCGTAATAGCCCGGTGGCCGCTTGAAGACACTGCCGCAGGACGGATAATCCAGGGGCTGTTTCTGGCCGCGGATGGCAAGGATGTCCTGCATGCGCAGCTGCAGGAAGCCGCTGTCGGCTGACTGCAGGCGAAAGCGCGCGGAGGTGATGACCACTTTTTCCAGCTGCAGGGCCTGCCGATAGCCGAAGCCGATCTGGTGACGTTCGGCGCGAAACGGCAATCCCTCAAGGGAAAATCCGCTGACCGTCACGGTCACCGCTTCAATTTCGCGACCGAAGGCCCCGGCGTTCATGCGCAGGGCCCCGCCTACGCCGCCCGGAATTCCCGCGAGCTGTTCCATTCCGCCCAGCCCCATTGTAACCGCGGCCCGGATAAAATCTGCCAGGCGCGATCCGGCCAGAACCTGTGCCTGTTGATGGTCAAAGCGCCAGCCGCTGAGATTTTCCCCCACATAAAGGGTGACGCCTTGCCAGCCGGCATCTGAGATCAGCACGTTGGAGCCGTGGCCGAGAACAAACAGGGGCAAGCGCCTTTCATGGATGAACTCAAGCACCCGGCCGACACCGCTTTCAGTGGTCGGAGCCGCCCACAGGGCGGTGGGGCCGCCGATTCGATAAGAGGTATAGGGGGCAAGGGGCTTGTTGGTTTGCACATTCCCCCCGGCAACATCGGCCAGCTGGGCGGCTAATTCGGCAGGATCGGCATTCATCAGTATTTTTCCGCGGCTAGTTTGGTTCCGGCTCCACTTAAGCATAAAAACTATTTGAAATCAAACCAAAATCCGAAGCCGGCATCCCCCAACCGGACTCCTTGCGGCATCTGCTGCCAGTGCCCGCTCCCATCGCCCCCCAGGCCTGAGCCCACCGGTGAAAAATCACTCAAGTTCTGCCTCCTTGTGCCGATAAGTCCCATGACGGAACGGCAAGGGCCGTATGTTATAACAGTTTGTTTTAATTGTTTATTTTGGAATATTCGGGGGTGAATTATTTCAAAGCAAAGGAGAAAGACATATGCAGGCAGAAGATTTTTACCGGATCATCAGTGAATTTGATTTTATCTGTGATGACATTGATGAAATCATCACGCAGTTGGACCTGACCAAAAGAGAGGGCCAGAAGGTCGCCCAGGCCATCAGCAACCTTGAAAAAGCCAAAAAAATATTGACCGATCTTTTCCCGAACATAAAATCCCTGGACAATGACGTCCGCGAGGACCTGGAGGCCGAGTTCGCCGACGCGATTTGACCAGCGGCTGCTGTAGCGGGGTCGCAGATGGAAGGAAACCGACAGGTATGCGCAGTGGCATGTTGAATCAGATCCTGACCATGCGCTCAAAATATACGGGCTACAAGCTTTTTACGGTTGCCGGTAAAAAATTCATGCAGGATGACTGTTTTACCCTGTCGTTGTCCATCTCTTTTGTGTTTCTGATGTCCATTATCCCTTTTGCGACCCTGAGCCTGCTGGTGTTTGACATGATCCAGCGCCTGTTCTTTGCCCAGACGAACTGGACGGGTCAGGTCACAGAAATGCTGGCCGATGAGATGATCCAGGTAATTCCCTTTGTTTCCCGGCAGTGGATAAAATCCCACGTGATCAATGCACAGGCCTACGCGTCGTTTAAGGCCATCAATTTTATCATGCTGCCGGTGATCAGCGGGCTGATTTTTAAAACCCTGGAGACCTCCTACCGCAGGATTTTCCAGCTGCCGGCCCGCCACCTGCTTTTTGGCCAGGCCATCTATGTTACCATGAGCATTTTTGCCGTCCTGCTGCTTTTCATTTCCAACTTTACCTGGATTATCCTGTCCACATCGGCCTCGCATTTTCTGACCATTGTCAACAAGACGCCCTACCTGGAGCGGCTCTGCGAGTTGGTGGTCGCCGGCGCCAGTTCCGGGTCCCTCAACGGCCTGTCGCTGGTGGTTTTGATGACGTTTTATCTGGCCACCGTCAAACTGTTTTTAAATGAAAAAATTAAATGGCGCTACCAGTTGTTGGCCGGCCTTGTTTTTTGCCTGCTGTGGACCGCTGCGCGGCGTTTTTTCGGGTTTTACGTCCGGCACATTTCCGAAATCGACCTGCTTTACGGATCCCTGTCATCAGTGGTGTTGATCCTGATGTGGATTTTTTATTCCTCCATGGCCCTGTTGTTTTCCACTGAAATTTTGTACCTTCTGCATGACGGCAAATGGCGCTATCGCTGGTGGTAATCCCCGTCTTCGAGCTGGATTTAAAAACCGTAGGATCCTGAGATTTTCCGTCAGCGACCCCGCTGGCCCCAATCGTATCTCATCCTGGAATTGCGGTAATCCTGCTTTTCTTCTTCGCTCAGGTTCTCCCAGTGCGAACAGCCCAGCAGGAAAATCATCCCCGCCAGCAAAATGGCGATTATTTTTTTCATTTTTCCCCACTTTCCCTGTTTTAAACCGTCAAACTGCGCTTGCGGTTTGACACACAGGTCAAATCACTTTCACTACCCGGTTTTGTGCATGGGTTCGTGTTTTTATCAAAATAACCACGTTGTGGCATTTTGCCAAATTTTTTTGCTGATTTGCCAGCAATAATTATATAACCTATTGAAATATAATATAAATAGAATAGTTGAATTTCAGCGTATTCTTCCTTGCAATTCGGCAATGTTTTATCTAAGAAATAAAAAATGGGCGCAATCAGGCAAATTTTTCAATTGCCTGATTGAATGCAAACTTGACCAGCTGCAACCTCGACAGTCGGCCAAAGGATGATACCAGGGGGGACACACGATGAGAATCGCAAGGAGGATCCGATCTGTTTTTCTGTCGTTATTGGTGCTTGGGTTTATCAATGGCGTTGTCCTGGGAGATGATACGGACAGTCTGGTGGTAACCGAAACCGGCAATGTGGGCATCGGAACGGCAAATCCCGAACATAAACTGACGGTAAACGGCCCGCTGGGCACACCGGACATCAACCATCCCTACCTGGTGTTGGACAGCTCCGGCTCCGGAAGCAATACCGGTGAGCAGTCCGCCCAGATTTCTTTAGGGGAATCCGGCCGGGGAGCGGCCGCCCTTCACCTGGCATACACCGGCGACGGCTATGGGTATCTCGGGATGGGGGCGCTGGGGACGGACAACATCCCCGATCATTTTGCCATGCGCCTGTATTATCAAAACAACAGCGTTTATTTTCCGGGGCGCATTGGCATTGGAACTGCGAATCCAACCGGCCGGCTGGATGTCCTGGGAGATATCCGGGCGGGAAATTCAGACATTTATTTTACGAAAACCAATCACAATCACACGGGGATCGGGAACACACCCGGCTATGCGGCCATTGAAAATGCAGCCAATTATGATGCGCTCATGATTCTGGGACGTGCGGGAACGTCGAGGGGCAGAAGCGTTAAATTATGGGATTATCTCCAAGTCAATGGAAGCCTGGATGTCAACGGAGCGTTTAAAACAAGTGGCAATGCCGATATAACCGGTAATCTCAACACTGGCAGTCTGAACGTGAGCGATACGATCGGCGCCAAAAAGATGAACGTGAGCCGCACGGTAAGCGCCGAAAATATGAACGCGAGTGCTACAATCAGCGCCAGAAACTTGAATGTGAGCGATACGATCAATACCACAAACTTGAACGTCACCGGCTGGCAGGGCCGCGATTATGTCTTTGAAGATTCCTATCAACTCCTCTCGCTGGCCGAGGTTGAGCAGTTTATCAAAACCCACAAGCATCTGCCGCAGATTCCCTCAGCCAGGGAAATGGAAAACAGCCGCCAGTCAATTAGCACCATGCTGATGAACCATTTGCAAAAAATTGAAGAACTGACCCTTTACATGATCGAATTGAAAAAAGAAAACGAAGCGCTGAAAAAACGCCTGGTGGCGTTGGAAAAAATCGTTGCCAGCAAGAAGGCAGCCGATCGGCGTCCGAGGTGATTGGAGCGGCAGGTTTGACGATTTATTCCTGCCGGGGAAAAACGCCGTCTATGGGAGATCACAAAAAGCAATCGGGGTGGGAAATGAAAGCTGCAGCATTTCTGGGGCTGGCCGTCATCGTTTGCACATCACTGGGCGTTGTTGCTGGAGCAGCCGCTGATGATCTTTACCTTGAAGGAAGATTGGCAGCCGGCACTTACCAATCCGACGCTGCGATCATTGCCCGCAATGACTGCATCATTGATTCCGGGGTTAGTGTCATCACGGCAGCTGCCTTTGAAACCGTTCTGCGGCCGGGAACACGGATTCGGGCCGGGGCCAGGTTTGTGGCCCGCATCAGAGACGACGACGGCTTGTCCAATTATTGTGAAATGCTGTATTTCGGTCATTTAGACTACGGACCGCAAGATGATCCGGATATTGACTGGCTGGACAATCAGGCGGAGTGCACGCTGGATACGAATCCCGCCCTTTATGACATGGACAACGACGATGACGGGTTGGCAGACTGGTGGGAAGTCGAATTTTTTGGATATACCCTTGAAACCAACCCGAATGAGGACAGCGATGGCGACGGGGTTTTAAATTACATCGAGTTTAAGCTCGGGACCAATCCCGTTGTAATAGATCTTGCGGGCCCCGGTGTTCATTACGAATACGATGCTGCCGGGAGAAAAAAAAGGATTTACCGGATACCTGCCAAATAGATTTGTAACATCCTTGCAAAATGGGGGTGCGGATGAACAAGAGCAAAGGGCGTAAATGGGCCGCGTCATTTTGTTGTTTTCTTTTCTTAATCTGCATCACGTTAATCCCCTGCCTGGCCGAAACACCCCCCACAACCGAGTCTGTTGAAAGTACCGACACCGGTGTCGATGCCCAGGCAGATTCGAGCATTTCCGTTCCCAGCGTCAACACATTTCAGTATACGGGAGCTGCTGTTACGCGGATTCCCATCCTGGTGCCGCCGGGAAGAAATGGTGTCGCTCCCAGGCTTTCTCTGGCCTATAACAGCTATCGCAAAAGCGGGTGGCTGGGAATTGGCTGGGCCCTCGGCATGGGGGCGATTCAGCGTTCAACCTGTCACGGTGTCGACTACGGTGGGGATGAGTATGTGGCGGTAATCAATGGATCCACCGCCGAACTTGTGCGTAGAACGGAGGACTGGGGAGCGCATTATTACGGGGCTAAAATTGAAGGGGCCTTTTCACGCTATTACAAAAGTCCATCTTCGGGCGGGTGGGAAGTCACCACCAAAGACGGGATGAAATATTACTATGGCACCACCCCGGCCTCACGGCAGGATGATCCCGAAAACGGCGGCCGGATATTCAAATGGTGCCTGGACCGGGTGGAGGATACCAATGGCAACACCATGACCGTGGAGTACCAAAAAGATCAAGGGGCGATTTACCTGTACCGAATTGATTACACAAGCCATCCGGATCTGCCCGCGTCCAACTATGTGATTTTTCACACCGAAGACCGCCCGGATGCCGTCGCGATGTTCAGCACTAATTTTAAGGTCAAAACCGCCAGACGGCTAAAAAGCATTGAAATCCGGACTCGCAACGACCTGGTAAGGGTCTATGCGCTGGAATATACCCAAAGTGCGAGCACGTTGAGATCACTACTGAAAAGTGTTCGTCAATTTGGCAGTGATGCCGCCGTCGATGATGCCGGGAACATTACCGGGGGCCATTCCTTGCCGGCGATCGTATATGACTGGCAAGGGGATACCAGCGATGTCTTCTCCAATGCGTATTCCACAACTTCCGGCATGGAAGGCTACCATCTTAACACTATAAGGGATCGCGCATTGGCGTTTGACTACAACGGTGACGGCAGACATGACCTGTTCTTTTACCGGCCGGATTCGGATAAAATTGGCATTGTGCGCTCCAACGGCGACTGCACTTTTGACGGGGTTTACGAAGGATCGGCTATCGGCTTTGCGGGCTATGGTCTCGATAGCCTCCGGGATCGGGTTTTTGCTTTCGATTACAACGCTGACGGCCGCAGTGACCTGTTTTTCTATCGGCCGGACTCCAACCTGGCCGGTGTCGCCCGTTCCAACGGGGACGGCAGTTTCACCAACGTGCATTATTCAAGTTCCGGCATGGCCGGCTACCCCATCACCTCCGAGCGGGATGCGGCCTTTGCCTTTGACTACAACGGAGACGGCCGGCAAGACCTGTTTTTTTACCGGCCGGATTCGGATAAAATTGGCATTGTGCGCTCCAACGGCGACGGCACCTTTGACGGGGTTTACGAAGGATCGTCTGTCGGCTTTGCGGGCTATAAACTCAACAGCCTCCGGGATCGGGTTTTAGCTTTTGATTACAACGGAGACGGCCGCAGTGACCTGTTTTTCTACCGGCCGGACTCCAACCTGGCCGGTGTCGCCAGTTCCAACGGCGACGGCAGTTTCACCAACGTGCATTATTCAAGTTCCGGCATGGCCGGCTACCCCATCACCTCCGAGCGGGATGCGGCCTTTGCCTTTGACTACAACGGAGACGGCCGGCAAGACCTGTTTTTTTACCGGCCGGATTCGGATAAAATTGGCATTGTGCGCTCCAACGGCGACGGCACCTTTGACGGGGTTTACGAAGGATCGTCTGTCGGCTTTGCGGGCTATAAACTCAACAGCCTCCGGGATCGGGTGTTAGCTTTTGATTATAACGGAGACGGCCGCAGTGACCTGTTTTTCTACCGGCCGGATTCAAACCTTTGCGGCGTAGCGCGTTCCAACGGTGACGGCAGTTTTACCAACGTGTATCATTCAGGGTCGGGCATAGCCGGCTATGACATCACCAGCCAACGGGATATGGCCTTTGCCTTTGACTACAACGGAAACGGCAGAGGGGATCTGTTTTTATTTCGACCCGACTCTGACACCGCCACGGTGGTGCGCTCCGGGTGGATGGTTGCCGATCTTCTCAACCGGATTGCCAACGGCCGGGGAGCCGAAACCTTTCTTGAATACGCGGATTCATCACAATACCCCAACGGGCTGCTGCCTTTTATCGTGCATCCCGTCTCCCGGATTTCAGTGGATGACGGACTCGGCCACAATTTCGTGGTGCAATATGGATATGGCGGCGGACTTTTTGATTACACCAGCCGGGAATTCCGGGGGTTTGCAACGGTCGCAAAAACCAACCCCGATGGCACCACCCTGACATCCTGGTTTCACCAGGATGAATTTTTCAAAGGCCGGCAGTATCGGGTGGAAAGCCGGGAATATGCCGGCGGCCCGCTGATAAACACGGTCGATTTTGACTGGCAGAAGTCCGCCAGCGGTGCACAGGCGACATTTGTTGCCCTGCAGAGCAAAGTTTCCCGGATTTTTGAAAACAATCAACCGGCTGTGGAAACGCAGGAAGACTACACCTATTATCCGGCCACCGGCTTTTTGCAGACAACAACCAGCCGGGTGATATACGGCGCAGCCGGTCAAAGCGTCACCACGGCCTATGAATATCGCAATTACGGGGATTGGATCTGGCGCAAGATCCGGCAGGAGCTGATCAACGGCGACGGCCTTACGATCAGGGAAACCCGCTTTGACCATGATAACGGAACGGGCAACTTGCTGTCCAAGGAGTTTGTGCTGGATACCGGCCAAAATCCGGTGATTCAAATGCGTTATGACGATTACGGCAACTTGAAAGAATTGCATGATGCCAACGGAAATCCACCGATCGTAACCCAGTACGATGCCGCCACGCGTTGTTACCCGGTGAGAGTGACGAACTCTCTGGGGCATGTGGCGGAATATGAATATGATTACCGCTTCGGCAAGGTTGCGGCCCACAAGGATGTTAACGGCAACTGGACCTATTACGATTATGATGTTTTTGGACGCCTTGCAGAGGTGGACCAGCCGGATGGCGGTCGGCAAACCTTCACCTACCGCGATGATGTTGTACCGCAATACATGATCGCCAGCATCAAGGAAAACGAAGCCGGCGATACCATCGACAGCTATGCTTTTTGGGACGGGCTGGGCCGCAAAGTCCAGACCCTTCATTTTGGTGAACAGGGGAAGCCCATCGTCACAAAGATTCGGTATGACGAAATGGGCCGGGCCGCACAACGCATGGGGCCCTTTTTCGGTGATTATGTCGGCTATTATGACGACAGCCAGATTCCTGCTGATATCCCTTGTTCGAAAACCGTCTATGACTTGCGGGGCCGTCCCAAAACAGTGGAGACGGCCCTGGGAACAGATGCATTGCCCGCAACCAAGGCCTTGACTACATTCAGCTACAGCAGGCTTTCAACCACCGTCACCGATGCGGACGGGGCCCGCAAAACCGAGACCAGAGACTATCTGGGCAGAATTGTCGAAGTCATCGAATACAATGATCTGGAGCAATTTCGCACCACTTACGAATATAGTGCCGCCGGAGATTTATTGCAGGTGGTGGATAATGACGGCAACACCACCACGATCAGCTATGATTCGCTGGGCCGCAAGATCAGCATGGATGATCCCGACATGGGATACTGGCAATACACCTATGATGCCAACGGCAATTTGAAAACTCAAACCGACGCCAAGGGCCAAGTCATCACCTTTGGGTATGATGCGCTCAACAGGGTCGTCTCCAAAATATATTCCACCGCGGATGCGCCGGTACATTACTTTTATGATGAGCCGTCGATTGCAAACGGCATCGGGCGGCTTTACCGCCAGGAAAACACCGCGGCTGCCACCACTGTTGAGGCCTATGACCCGCTGGGCCGCATCCTGCGGGCCTCGCGGACCATCAGCGGCGCACCGCACAATTCCTATGTGAGCGAATCGCGCTATGATGTATCCGGCAAACTGACCGCCATGGTATATCCGGACGGCTACCAGGTCAACTATTCCTATCATCCGGGCAGCGGCCTTCTCAAAGATGTTGTCGGCATCACGGACTTTACTGAATACGCCCAGCTGGAAGACTACGATGCGGCCGGCAGGGTCGGCTACATTTACTATGGAGACGGCACGGCTGCCACCTACGACTATGACAGCAAAAGCACCCGCCTGCTGGCCATCAAAGCCCTGGACCCGCAGCTTGCCACCATCAATGACAGGCGCTATCAGTACTCGGCCGCCGGCGATATAATCAAGATCATCGAAAGCCAGGCTTCCAAAACCACCACCCGCTATTATGCCTATGACAAACTGCACCGGCTGGTATCAGAATCCGGAACGGACACCTATGAATACCTGCAGCCGGCAATTTTAGGCAGTACCTATGGCGGCAGAGCACCGTCTCACGCGGTAGAGTCTGTCAATTTATACGGCACCGATTACGCCTATGAATACGATGCCAACGGTAACATGATCCGCGGCTGGGATTTTTCAGACCCCTCGCAGGTGGCCCAAAGAACCATCACTTACAACGCGGATAACATGCCCACACGCATCGAACGGCAGAGCAACGGCCAATCCCGGCAGGTGGATTTTGTCTATGATGGCAACAGCGTGCGGGTCAAAAAACAGGTTGCCGGAGGGTCCACCCGCTTTTACATTGGCGCGCACTTTGAGGTTGCAGACGGCGTTGAGATCAAGTATATTTTTGCGGGCAGTCTGCGCATTGCCCGCATCACCGGCAGCCGGCAATTGTTTTTCCACAAGGATCACCTGGGCAGCACGGTGGCCATGACCGATTATGCCGAAGGCGCCGTGGTGGAGGCAGCCGGTTATTTGCCTTTCGGTCTGACAAGAGGTCAATCTCAAACGGAGGTGAGCTACTATAAATTCACTGACCAGCAGCTGGATGCCGAAATCGGGCTGTACAATTACAATGCCCGGCTCTATGACCCGGCCATCGGCATTTTCATCACCCCCGACACCCTCGTCCAGGACCCCTTCGACCCGCAGACCCTGAACCGATACAGCTATGTTCGCAATAATCCACTGATCTACACCGATCCGAGCGGCAATTTTTCGTGGGTTCCGGTTATTGTTGGTGCTGTGATAGGGGCCGCTATTGGGGGAACAACCGCCGCCATAACCGATAATGATGTCGGTATAGGCGTTTTAACAGGAGCGATAGGTGGTGCTCTTTTTGGCATTGCAGGAGAACTCATCCAAGGTCTGGATATAGGGTCAGAAGTGTTACGGGCAGTGGTGCACGCAGGTGCAGGCGGTACCGCCGGTGGAATAAATGCTGCAATAACCGACAATGATATCGGGTTAGGAATAGTGGTTGGAGGGTTAGCCGCTGGAGTTGCAAATTATGCCGGCGAATATATACCGGCATTTGGAAATAAAGATGCAGACTATGCTGCCCAGCTTGCGGGGCGGTCCCTCATTGGAGGTGTGGTAGGCGGTGCTACTGCTGAAATATATGGTGGAAAGTTTGGGCAAGGTTTTGCATACGGGGCAGCCACGGCTGCGTTTGGTTTTTTATTTAATGAGGTAGTTCACACCGCCTTAGAAAATTATAAAAATAAGCAGCAAGCATTAATGGAGAACGCAAAAGAAGCCCTCAGCGCCCTTTCAAATACAGAACTTATAGCATTGGAAGATGGGAGAAGCTTTACTTTTTATAAAAGCAATCCGATCAGTGATTTTTTTATTAGAAACAGGGTTAGCTTTATTATTAACAATTATCCACTTTTTTCCGCTGGCACGGATTTAATGGCAGTGGGCTTTACATATTTCGAATACGCACCTAGTGCTGGATTAGGGGCTATCCCATTATTGTTTGTTGGAACTTTAAAAATGGGTGGAGGGGCCTATATTATGTATAAAACTTCTGAATTAAGAATAGAGCCGCTATTTTAATTTTGGCGTTATCTTTAAAACTGGAGTTGCGTACAAGAATTTTGTTAAATAGTTATTTTTATCAAGTTTATCAAGATGGGCACGAATTCCAGAGAAATTTTTTTTAAAAAAAGTATATTATTCGTTCATGGTTTGGAGGGATATTAATGCTTAACAAAATATCTGAAAAACAGAAAAGGCAATTTTATCTATACTCTTTACTATATTTGCCAATTGGGGTGATGCTAGGACTGCTGGCATTGATTTTTATAATTAAAATTATTGATATTGAATTAGACATAGGCGCTTATCTTTTTGCTATTTTAGTTGTCATATTAGCAAGCATTTATAGTGTGATTAGCTTTTACAAAAAAATTTCCAAAAATAGTGACAAATAGAAAAGTTTGAAATGTATCCATCAAAGTGGAGGAAATATGGACACAGGAACAGTATGGGCGATATTTTTTATTTTGCTACTCATAGGATTTATTTGTAGGATTGTTTTGATCAAAGTTGGAATTGAAAAGAGTGGAAATACAAGATTTGATTGGTTGATTTTTTCTTCCCCACCAATACTTTTAATTTTATTGTGGAATGATAATACAATACAAACACATACAAAAATTTTTAATTCGTGTTTAGGGGTAGTAAGTATTGTTACTAGTTATTGGCTGTATGTTTTAAAAAAAAGAGCCCGAATCTAAAAACATATATGTCTCTAACGAATCAGGTACAAAGTGTAGCATATGGAATGAACCCAAAACGGCACAGATCTGTGGAGGGAATTTAAGGGACGTTGTTGACTTATAGGACTTTATTTGATAGATGGCAAAAAAATAGGCTTCAGTAGGAGAGGGGATGATGCCGCGAAGGGCGCGCTTGGATGCTCCAGGGACATTGCACCATGTGATTGTGCGAGGAATTGAAAGGTGCAATATTGTCAACGATGCCAGTGACCGTAAAGATTTTGTCGAGCGTCTTGGAGAACTCGCTGTAGCCACCCATACCGCCATTTATGCCTGGGCGCTGATGAGCAATCACGCCCACATTCTTTTGCATAGCTCAGAAATTGGCATTTCCAGCTTTATGCGCAGGTTATTGACCGGCTATGCCATCTCGTATAATCGCCGTCACCGTCGCTGGGGGCATTTATTTCAAAACCGCTACAAGTCAATTATTTGTGATGAAGATGCCTATTTTACCGAACTGGTGCGGTATATCCACTTAAATCCCTTGCGGGCAAAGCTGGTTAAAAGTTTAAGCCAATTAGAGCGTTATCGATGGTGTGGGCATGGGGTTATATTGGGCAAAATCCATTATGAATGGCAAAATAGGGACTACGTTTTGAACTGGTTTGGTAAAAAGGAACGCGAGGCCAGGGGATCCTATCGCAACTATGTCGAAAAAGCAATGCATCAAGGTCGACGCCCTGAGTTGGTCGGAGGCGGCCTGATTCGTTCTATGGGCGGATGGTCAGCGGTCAAGGCGATGCGTCGTACAGGGGATCGTGAACTATATGATGATCGCATATTAGGCGGTTCTAAATTTGTTGAGCGGATCATCGAAGAAGCAGATGCCAGGATTAGATATCAACTGCCGGCCAGGGAACATTCCCGAATAATTGAAGGAACAATAAGAAAGACATGTAAAGATGAAAAGATATCCGTTGAAGCACTAAAAGCAGGCAGTCGGCGCAAAGAGGTCAGCGATGTACGTAAAATGATTGCTATAAAGCTGGTAAAGACCCATGGGGTAGCTTTAGCCGAAGTTGCCAGGCGTGTTGGAGTATCAACCTCTGCCATATCAAAAATCATAAAACGGGCGGATTGATAAGTTAATTAAGTCAACAACGTCCCCATTCCCGCGCGGGCGCAACCGGGAAACGGTCGAGCCCCTGGCGACACATCTGGGGATTGAGATCATTCTTGTGCCAGAGGACCGGCTGGCCAACACTCGCAAGTTTGCGGATGAATTCGTTAAGGAAGTTCTCTCAATGCACGCAGGTGAGATAGTCCTGTGGGTTGGCAATAAGTAACCGGTGGGATTATGGGGTGCAAATTTAAAAGAAATTTATCGTCGGCTGGGCGGTCCAGGTGAGCCTCCCGGAAAATATGATGATTTGTTTATCATTACCGTTACGGATCAAGGCCCTGTTAAATTTAAAAAAATGACCTACGGAAAGCCCGCCGGCCGTTTTGATCAGTAGGAAAATAAGCGATGCAGTCATCGAGCTTTACTGAAAAAGCGAATTCATGATATTCAAATTATGTAATTTCCCCCAATGTTTTGGGTAAAATTCCGCAGCACTGTGTTTTACACCGGTGATAGTCCAAATGGATTTATATAAGCAGTTGAAACAATAGGGTTTATTGGAATCAGGGTTTTGGCATGTGATTTGCTTTTTTAAGGGTTGAATATGATAGAAATCTGAAATTTTGCTGCGACAAAGCCAAATCCTTCGTGAGAAGGAGACGGAAAGCCACGGGTCTCAAGCAGACAGCCGGGTTGCCTATGGATTGCAAAGGAAGCCGGGCTGCTCTTGGAAAAAGGGCTGCGCGGCTTTTTTGCTTGCAGTGCGCTGCCATCTTAGCAAAGAAACTGGTACGAATTCAAGGAGCTGAAAATGGGACTTAAGGTTTTATTGATTTTTGTAATTATTGTGGGGATCGCTTATGTTATTCTGAAAATTTCTGAAAAGAAGAACGATTAATAATTTATCCATGCTGTTAATGATTGCGAGCATAGCACAAAGATAGATCTTTTAATACAGGGGGTTGCCGCCAATGAACCCCGATGTTTGTTTTAATTTAAAAAATCAAATATTTAGCTTGACATACGTGTTGGTCACCTGTATGCTGCACTCAAATTAACCGTGTTCCTGGTCGTAACTAAAAATCACGTAAGCCCCGGAATAAATCCGGGGCTTTTTTTATTGGGACACAGAAAGAAGGTATTCTATTGGATTTTGAGACATTTAATTTTCATCCCTGCGTTACTGCAGGCGTCGCGGCGGCGGGATATGAAATCCCCACCGAGATTCAAAACAGGGCGATTCCCAAAGTGTTAAAAGGCCGTGATGTAATGGGTTTGGCCCAGACGGGCACCGGTAAGACAGCCGCATTTGTGCTGCCGATAATCAATCGACTGGTGAGACGAGGTAAATACGGAAGCGTTCGTGCCCTGGTAATCGCTCCCACCCGTGAACTGACCGAACAGATCCATCAGGCGGTCGAATCCCTGGGGCGCAAAACGAAACTTAAAAGCGTTGCTGTTTACGGTGGCGTGGGAATTCAGCCGCAGATTCAAAAATTAAAGTGCGCCGATATTGTCGTTGCCTGCCCCGGCCGGCTGCTTGATCATATCAGCCGTTCGAGCATCGACCTTGGCCAGCTGGAAGCACTGGTTCTTGATGAGGCCGATCAGATGTTTGACATGGGTTTTATGCCCGATATCCGGCGAATTATAAAACATCTCCCAAGCAAGCGCCAGACGCTGGTCTTCTCAGCTACCATGCCTGCTGAAATTCGGCGCCTGGCAGGGGAGGTTCTGCAGGATCCGGCCACCGTCCAGGTGGGAATGACTGCCCCGGCGGATACGGTCAGCCACGCACTGTACCCGGTGCCGCAGCATTTGAAAACGGCATTGCTGTTAAAACTGCTGGGAGACACCAAGCCCCGATCAGTGCTGGTCTTTACCCGGACTAAACATCGCGCCCGGAGCCTGGGCAAAAAACTTGCTGCCGCAGGATACCGATCGGCTTCACTGCAAGGCAATCTTTCCCAGTCACGCCGGCAGGCCGCGATGGACGGTTTTCGCGACGGGACTTTCCAGATCCTGGTGGCCACCGATATCGCCGCCCGCGGCATTGATGTTACCCGGATTTCGCATGTTATCAACTACGATATCCCCTCAACCCCCGAGGCATACATTCACCGCATCGGACGCACCGGCCGGGCCACCCGCAGCGGCAAAGCTTTTACCCTCGTTACCGGAGAAGACCGGGAAATGGTGCACGCCATCAATCGAATTGTCGGATCTGAAATCGAGCAGCGCACGCTTTCAACATTTGATTACCGATCACCGGCGTCCAGGCGTGAAAACCATCCAAAATGGAGCAAAAAACCGCAACGGAAAATATCCGGAGCGAAAAACAAACACGGTAAAACGAAGACACCTTCGAAGTTTTTTGTTTAGGCATACCCCTGCCGGATATAGAGCAAATGCGGGTGATATGACGATTTGCTTAGGGTAATGCCACCGCGCGGGAATATTTCTGGTGGGCCAAGCGGTGCCGGGGGAAAAATCTGGAAATTAGAGAGGAAAAATGATCGTGTAGACAGGCAAAGGAATAATATTCTCTGGCGAGCCGGTAATTTTTAGCCACCATTTTTTCGCGGCGGTATTTGTCATCAATGATCCTTTTCACTTTTGCTGCCACCTTGCCGGTCAGGGCACCGTCCATCCTGACCACTTCAAACCCCCTGGGTTCGATGTCCTCTTTAAAAACCTGATAGCGGTTGATCAGCAAAGGCTTTTTAAAGTACAGGGCCTCTAAAAAGGCATTGCCGAACCCCTCGTACAGGCTGGGATAGGTGACAAAATCGGCTGCCTGGTAGACCTCCCACAAGGAAAACCGGTCGGTCCGGTGATCGCAGGGGGCGTACGGGTCCTGCACGATGTTGTGAATAAAACGAATCCGGACCCCGGCTTTTTGGGCTAAGGCTTTGACTCTGTGAGCGTATTGGAAGCCCTCATCACCGGCTGCATGGGATACGACCAGTTTGTATCGCGAGTGATTGAGTTCCTTGACCAGCTTGATGGCAAATTCAATTCCTTTTCTTGCAACGATCCGGGTGGGCTGCAGGAACATGACATCATCGGGTTTCAATCCGATGGAATGCCTCAAGGCCCTGATGCGGTCCTGATCGACAACGGGCGGGTTGTCAAAATCCAGCGCATTGGGGATCAGCGTGGAGGCGATGCCTGTGCGCCGGGCCAGATCTTTTTGGGCCCTGGAATTGATGACCACATGCTCGATATTGGGCAGCCGGGGTGGAAAAGCCCGGTGGATATAAATTTTACTGCCGTTTAAAGGAAGATAACGTTCCCTTTCCCAGTAAAAGTCATGATGGTGGGCGATGGTCGGCAGGCCTGTTTCTCTGATCACATCGGACAACGCCAGCCCCAACGGGACATGCATGGGAATCGAGAGGGCATTTTCAGCCACCAGCAGATCAATGCGGTACATGTGGATGAACAGTTTCAACCACGCCGAGAGGGTGGATTTGTAATTGCAGATAATCCGGGCCAGCTGTGAAGATTTTTTAGGGGCATTGAACAGCTGGCTGCTGACCCACTGGTTTTGAGCATCTTTAAAATCGGCCTGGGGGACCTGCAAGCTGATATGATCCCTTTTGGCAAGATCGCCGGCAAACCAGAAACAGGCATGCCCCTGTTCTTCCAGGACCCTGGCCCATTTGGAAGCTTCCAGGGAAACACCGTCGATTCCGGCAAAGCGCGTGGAAACAAATCCAATGTTCAGTCCCATCAATTTCCCTCCATCCGGACGGTTAATCAGCAGGGTTGCGGCCTTTCGGCAAGCTTGAAATGGGTGACTGCAAAAACTGTGCACATAGGTGCTAAAATATGTTTTATACTATATTTGCAGATGGTTATGCCAGGATATGGATAAGGGGATGTTTTGATTTTGTGAAAACAATTTCACAACAGCAGGCAGTGACTTTCTCAAATAGGAAATAAGTTGCTCAAATCAAATAGAACGAATAGCAAGGGCAGGCGCAGGCCATTGTTGAAAAAAACCGACCCCGCAGAGAGCTGCGGGGTCGGTTGAAACTGGCTGATATTAAAGAGGATATTTTAAGATGCTTTCGGGGACAGCGATGGCATCGCTATTCTTTGTTTTTTTGATCGGATTTTTTGCTGCCTGTTGATCCTTTAGAGGAATATCCGTCTGCATACCACCCGCCGCCTTTGAGTTCAAACGTGCAGGCCGACATAATTTTTTTAGCTTTTTTCTTGCACTTAGCGCACTTGATGTGGGTCGTTCCCATGGGAACCAGATCCTCGGTAACATGTCCCTGGGGGCATTCAAATTCATAGACCGGCATGCTGCTTTCCTCCTGGATTATTTAATGACGCTGCGATGTTTACCATCAGCTGACCCTTTTTCCGGTGCTATAATATTCATTTTTTCAAATTTGTCAAGCCGTCCGGTCGAAACTTTTTGGGTCCTGCCAAACCGTATCCCCTGGCGAGTTGCCGCCATATTTTCTTGACAAATCCACAGCTGTGCAACAGTATTAAACCGGAATGAACCGATACCCTTTAAGGCATTAAAATGGTTTGCGACGGGACCCCCGCTGACTGGCTTTTGCGCACTCCCGCCCACCGTCCGGGCGACGGGACCGACACAACCATTGTCGAAAAAGAACACGAAGCGCAAAGCCCTGCGGAGGAGGCATACATCCTGTGCCGCCAGTGCCGCCAGGCCATTACCCGGCCGGCGGAGCGCATCGACGTGCAGGGCGCCCACCGGCACACCTTTGCCAACCCCCATGGGCTGGTCTTTGAGATCGGCTGTTTTAAAAATGCCGTGGGCTGTGGGTATGCCGGTGCAGCCACCGATGAGTTTACCTGGTTTGCGGGGTATCGCTGGCGGGTTTGTTTTTGCGCCACGTGCCTGACCCACCTGGGGTGGATATTCAGCTCCCCGGGGGGCAGTGCATTTCACGGGCTGATATTGGACCGGCTCATTGAACCGGCTCCCAGCTGATGTTCACCGATGCATGATGTAAAGGTTGAGGGCGTATGGCAGAAATAAAAAGTACGCTGGATCTGGTCCTGGAAAAGACCCGGGACATGACGCTCAGTTCAGCTGAAAAGCAACAACAGCAACGCGAAGAAATTGAAACCCGGATCAAGGGCCTGCTGCAGAAATATATCGATGGGGGCCTGAGCCGGGAGCAGTTGAAAGATGATTATGGCGTCCTGAAAGACAAAGACGGCCGCACCGCCGCCCGGGCGCTTGCAAATGAGGTCGTCGGCCGGCTGGAGCTGCAGCAGGACAATGCCGGCCTGCTGGAAGTGCTGGAACTGCTCGAGGGCTGGGATGCAGCACCTATTGCCGAGAGGGCTGCTGAATTGCGTGCAAAATACCTTGAAGCCGCCCGGCAGCGCTCCGAGCAGCTCAAAGAAGCCCTGGCCCGCAAACATTTTATCACCGGCCCGGCCGTGAAGGCCAACCTGGCCGCCGATGCGCAGTGGCAGAGTGAACAGCAGGAGCTGCTGGCCGAATTTCAGCGCCGCCTGCTGGATGCTGCTGACCAGCTTCAAATGTAGGCAAAATAAAACTGCTCGATTTCCTCAAAGTTTTTTTGCACCGGCTCGGTTCCCGCGATGATCTCCCCATGGCCCGGCAGGACCCACTGCACATCGAGCTGCGCCAGCCGTTTGATGCTTTGCTTGAGCTGGTCGCCGTCACCGCCGGGCAGGTCCGTGCGGCCAAGCCCCTCCTTGAAGACCACATCGCCGGTAAACAGTGCTTTTTGAGCCGGCCAGTACAGGCAGATGGAACCCGGGGAATGCCCCGGAGTGTGGAAAACTTCCAGCTTGAGGTCATCGAGGGAGACTTCTCCCGGCTGCAGGAAAAAATCAGGCTGCAATGCGTCCATGTCGATGCCTAAAGCTGCTCCCATCTGTTTGCCGATGCCCTGGACCCATTGCCATTCAATTTCATTTAAGGCGAACAGGGCGGGGGTGTCTTTAAACAGCTGCACGGCCTCGATGTGGTCCGGATGGGCGTGGGTGCAAATGACCAGGTCGATATCGGCGGTGGTCAGCCCCAGCTGCCGCAGGCCCAGCTCAACGTGATCGAACAGGGCGCGGTGGCCCGGATCGATCAACACCCGGCTCGGACCGTCAATCAGATAGGTGTTGCAGTTGTTGGTGGTCATGGACTGCCACAGGAAACCATGCAGGTTGTTGAATATTTTCACGATGGCGCTCCTTGGATTGCTGTTGTCAGCGTTGCAATCATTTAAAGGTAATAGTGAATAATAAAACCGCCGGGAAACTTGTCAACCTCCAGCGGGGCGGTGGACACGGGCGGGGCTTCGATGAGGCCCCGCTTTTTTTTTAAAAAAAAATGTTTGACATCGATTTCTTTCTCGATTAAAAAGGTCGACAAGTATTCCGACTAAATTAGTCGAGATATGGCTCGACCAAACAATTCAGGACAGGCGGCCATGCCGATCACCCCCAAAAAAAACCAGTATGCCTTGCGGGCCATTTTCGAACTGGCCAAGCACCGGGGCAAGGGACCCCGAAAAATTTCCGAGATTGCCGCCGCCCAGGCCATCCCGGTACGGTTTCTGGAAGTCATCCTCAGCCAGTTGAAGGGCAGCGGCCTAGTTGAATCCAAGCGCGGTTTTTATGGGGGCTACCACCTGACCCGTCCGCCGAACCAGATCAGCGTGGGCGAGGTGCTGCGGTTCATGGACAAGCCCCCGGACCCCAGTTATTGCAAGGCCTGTGTGTCGCGGACCAGTTGTCCCTTCAGCGGTCACTGCGCCTTTGCCGCCATGTGGAACAAAGTCGATGAAGCGATTTTCAAAGTTTATGACGAGACGACCATTGAGGATTTGCTCAACAGTGAAAAACGGATTCATGAAGGCAAGATTTGATCCAGTCATTTTAATCTTTGAAACCAGGTAAGGATGTTAAACATGCACAGACAATGCTGGAGCGGTATTCTGGTTGTCGTCCTTGCGGCCCTGTTGATGCTGAGCAGCTCCGCGGTGTTCGGGGTGAAAAAACCACCCCAGGGGCCGGTCCCGGTCCGGGCGGACATCATCCGCATCGATTCCATGAACATTTTCGGCAAACTGGAAAAGCCCGCCGTCACATTTTTGCACCAGCAGCACACCGATGCCCTGGAAAAGAAAAACAAGGATTGCTCGGCCTGTCACCTGTCCTTCAAGGACCCGCTGCTCGGCATCGAACGCATGTCAATTCAATTCATGCGCCTCGAAAATACCAGCCGGCAGGCGGTGATGGACATCTACCACGCCAACTGCATCGACTGCCACAAACAGACGAAAGCCGCCGGCGAAAAGAGCGGCCCGTTGGAATGCGGGCTGTGCCATTTCGACAATGCCTCCGTGGTTTCCAACTGGAAAGCCATCGGCATGGACAAATCGCTGCATTATCTTCATTCCAAGGCCCAGGACAATAAATGCGAAAAGTGCCACCACGAATATGACCAGGCGACGAAAAAGCTTTTTTACGCCAAGGGCAAGGAGGGCACCTGCCGCTATTGTCATCAACAAACCGTCGAGGAGAAGGTCATCGCTTTCAGACAGGCGGCGCATATCGCCTGCATCGATTGCCATCGCAAGACCCTGGCCAAAAACGAGAACGCCGGCCCCGAAAATTGTGCCGGCTGCCATGATCCAGCCGAACAGAAACTGATCAAAAAGGTGCAAAATGTCCCCCGCCTGAAAAGGGGGCAGCCTGATATCGTGCTTATCAAAAATACAGATCCTGACAAGCCTCTGCCCAAACAGCTGCCCCGGATGAAGCAGGTGGCTTTCAACCACAAGGCCCACGAGGCCTCCAATGACACCTGCCGCGCGTGCCACCACGCCGCCTTAAACAGCTGCGTTGCGTGTCACAGCATGCAGGGCGAAGAAAAGGGCAAATTCGTCACCCTGGAACAGTCCATGCATCGACCGGCTGTTCAACAAAGCTGTCTGGGGTGCCACGGACTGAAGCAAAGCGAGCCGGCCTGCGCCGGCTGCCACAGCCTCGTCGCAGCCGCGCGTCGCGACAACCCGGCTGCCTGTGTCGCCTGCCACGCGGCGCCACCGGCACCAAATCCCGGCCAGCGGTCGGCCGAGGAGGACCAAATGCTGGCTGCAACGCTGCTCAGCTCGCGCGCGGTGAGCATCCAAACCTATGCGGTGGAGGATATTCCGCAAACCGTAACGATCAAAACGCTGCAAAACGAATATGAGCCGGTAAAGCTGCCCCACCGCAAAATTGTTCAAACCCTGGTCAACAATGTCAAAGACAACAAACTGGCAGGCTATTTTCATGACCGCAAGGGATGGGTTTGCAGCAGTTGTCACCACAACAGCCCGCCGGCGGACAAACCACCGGCCTGTGAGAGCTGCCATGCGAGACGTTTTGATGCCAAAGAGCTGTTTAAGCCGGAACTCAAAGCCGCCTATCACGTCAACTGCACCCGGTGTCATGAAGCCATGGGGATTAAAAAGCCGGTTTCAACCGATTGCACCGCTTGTCACCGGAAAAAAACATGAACCGCAACATTGCTTAAGCAGGGGTAGGTCTATGTCTATTTCGCGTCGAAAATTTCTTGGCTGGCTGGGCGCTGCCGGTATGGGCACCGCATTGGGAAAAAAGGCAACCGCCGCCACCAACAAGCACTTCAAGGGTTATGCGAACAGCCATGGGGTGCTGTATGACAACACCCGCTGTATCGGCTGCCGCAAGTGCGAGCTGGCGTGCAATCAGGTCAACGAGCTGCCGCCGCCGCAGCGTCCGTTCAGCGACCTGGAGGTGATGGACACCCCGCGCCGGACCACGGCTAAAGCCTATACCGTCGTCAACCGCTATGACGGCATTGCCGGCGCCAAAGGGCCCCAGTACCGTAAAATTCAGTGCAACCACTGCCTGGAGCCTGCCTGTGCGTCGGTTTGCTTTGTCCGGGCGTTTACCAAGACGCCGCAAGGGGCTGTGGTTTACGACGCTTCGGTCTGTGTGGGCTGCCGCTATTGCATGATTGCCTGTCCGTTCAACATCCCCGCCTATGAATATGACAATGCCTTTTCGCCGCGGGTGATGAAATGCACCCTGTGCTATCCGCGCCTTGTCAAGGGGCTGCTGCCCGGTTGTGTGCAAATCTGTCCCACCGGCGCGCTGATTTACGGCCGGCGGCAGGATTTGCTGAACATCGCCCGCGAGCGCATCCGGCGCTTTCCCGGCCAGTACGTGGAGCATATCTACGGTGAAACGGAAATGGGCGGCACCAGCTGGCTGTACCTGTCCGCTGTGGCGTTTAACAAAATCGGCATGCGCGAGGATCTCGGCGTCACCCCGGCGCCGCAGCTTACCGCCGGGGCGCTGAGTGCCGTGCCCGTCGTCGTCGGCCTGTGGCCGGTGCTGCTGGGCGGCATTTATGCCATCAACCAGCGCAAGGAAAAAATTGCCCGCCAGGAAAAAGCGCAGGCCGTTGACAGCGCGCTGGAAAAAGCCCGGGCCGAAGCCGCTGAAAAGCTTGCCGAGGCCGTTAAAAAGGCGGAGGCCGAAAAAACAGCCGCCATCGAAAAGGCGGTCAGCAAGGCCCTGGAAAAGGCAGCCCAAAAATCCGCAGCGGATGCCGGCGACCCAGCACCCGAGGATGCCGCCAAGAAGTCAAGCGAGGAGGATTCCTGATGTCTGATGAGGCCGTGACCACCAACAAATCTTTTTTGACCCCCTTCAATGTTGTTGCCGGCATTATCGTGATCGTGGGGCTTTTGATTACCGTCATCCGCTTTACCCGGGGGCTGGGGGCGGTCACCAATTTGTCCGATTACAATCCCTGGGGGATCTGGATCGGCTTTGACCTGCTGGTGGGTGTCGCCCTGGCAGCCGGCGGCTTTGTGACCTCGGCCGCCGTTTATATCTTTGGCATGAAGAAGTATCACAGCGCGGTGCGCCCGGCGATTCTGACCGGGTTTTTAGGCTATGCCATGGTCGTCGTGGCGCTCAACTATGATGTCGGCCGCCCCTGGAGGTTGCCGTTTCCGTTTGTTGTCCAGCAGGGCACGACCTCCCTGCTGTTCGAGGTGGCCGCCTGCGTGGCCCTTTATCTGACGGTGCTGTTTGTCGAATTTTCTCCGGCGGCCCTGGAATGGCTGGGGCTCAGGCGGGCGCGCAACATCATCATCAGGCTCACCCTGCTGCTGACCATCTTCGGGGTGGTGCTGTCCACCCTGCACCAGTCATCACTGGGAGCGCTGTTTTTAATCGCCCCGTCCAAACTGCACCCCCTGTGGTATTCGCCATATCTGCCGGTCTTCTTTTTTGTGTCCAGCGTCATTGCCGGGCTTTCGATGGTGATTTTCGAAAGCACCCTGTCCCACCGCTATTTCAAGGACAAAATGGATGCCGAACACCTGGTGCAAAAAGACGCGGTGGCCCTGGGCTTCGGCAAGGCCGCATCCCTGGTGCTGGCCGGCTATTTCATCATCAAGGTCATCGGGGTGTCCCAGAGCAACGGCTGGCACCTGCTGGCAACTTCCTACGGGGCCTGGTTTCTGGTTGAAACACTGGGTTTTGTGGCCCTGCCGTGTTTTTTGTATGCCGTCGGCGTGCGGGAGAAAAACCTGAAACTCATCAAGTGGACGGCGGCCTGGACCGTGCTGGGCATTGTGGTCAACCGCCTCAATGTCGGGCTGATCGCATTCAACTGGCACCTGCCGTCTGCCGAACGCTACTTTCCCCACTGGATGGAGATCGCCATCTCCGTTTTCCTGGTAACGGTGGGGCTGCTGGTATTTCGTTTCATCGTCACGCGCATGCCGATCATGTATGCGCACAAAGATTATGAGGAACCCATCTAGAGGCAACGATCATGGAGACGACCATCCATACACTGCAGGATTACATGCTGCACACGGAAAACATCACCTATTTGCTGATCGTGGCGGCGCTGATCGCCATCACTTTTTTCTTTCGCTTTCTCACCGAAAGAGATGATGATGAATAGTGATTTTTTTGATTTTGTTTACGATCAGGGTATAATACTTCAAGGAGCAAGCCATGTATGAATTTGTAACCGGGCCCCTGGCATGGTTCTCATTTGCCGTTTTTTTCATCGGTATCATCGTTCGCATCGTGCTGTATATCAGGGGCCTTGACTGGAAGGCCGACCGGGTGACCTACCGCGTCAACGTGGCTTACGGGGTCAGAGGAGCGCTGCGCTCAATTTTTTTCTGGCTGTTTCCCTATGGAACCCGCAGCTGGCGCAACAACCCCTGGTTTACCTTCTGGGTCTTTCTGATGCATATCGGCCTGCTGTTGACCCCGGTGTTTTTGCTGGGGCACAACGTTTTGCTGCGCGAGCGGTGGGGGTTCAGCCTCTGGACCCTGCCCGAGGGAGCGGCCCAGGTGCTGTCGGTCCTGGTCATCGTGGCGGCCGTTTTTCTGGTATTGCGAAGAATCGCACTGCCCGAAGTCAGGCTGATGACCACCGCCTATGACTACCTGATGCTGGCCATTGCCGTGGCCCCGTTTTTCACCGGGCTGATGGCCGTCTACCGTGTGCCGGACTACTCTTTCTGGCTGATTGTGCATATCATTTGCGGGGAGATTTTTCTGGTCGCCATCCCGCTGACCAAGCTGTCGCATTTTATTCTTTTCTTTTTGAGCCGGGCGCAGCTGGGAATGGACTACGGCATCAAGCGCGGCGGCATGAAAGGCAAGGGCCTGGCGTGGTAGCCGTGTGGCGGGTCGGACAAAACTTTAACCACTAAGCAATCAAGGATTAAAACCCATGCCGGAAGGAATGCTGTGCAACAAAAAAACGGTGGACACCAAGGAGCAACTCCAGGCCCTGCTGGCCGACAAAAGCGGCAAGCAGTACTATGAGGAGATGAACCACCTCGAGGTGGACCGCGATGCCCTGTGGGCGACTATCAAAAAAAGCTTCAAATCGCGCCTGAAGACCTGGCTGGAAATATGCTCTCACTGCGGCCTGTGCGCTGAAAGCTGTTTTTACTTCATTGCCAACAATCGCGATCCGAGGCAGGTTCCCTCCTACAAGATCCAGGCGACCCTCGGCGAGCTGATCCGGCGCAAGGCCGATGTGGACAACGAGTTTATGCAGATGTGCATGGACACCGCCTACGCCAAGTGCACCTGCTGCACCCGCTGCGGCGTGTACTGCCCCTTTGGCATTGACACCGGCATCATGTTCAGTTACCTGCGCGGATTGCTGTTTTCCCAGGGATTCGTGCCCTGGGAGATGAAAATCGGCACGGGGATGCACCGCATCTACCGGGCCCAGATGGACATCACCACTGAAGACTGGGTGGATACCTGCGAGTGGATGGCCGAGGAATACGAAGACGACTGGCCCGGGCTGGAAATCCCGGTGGACAAGCAGAATGCCGACATCATGTACACCGTCAATGCCCGGGAGCCCAAGCATTACCCGGAAGATATCGCCGAGGCGGCCATCCTGTTTCACGTGGCCGGCGAAAACTGGACGGTCCCCAGCGAAGGCTGGGAGGAAACCAGCCTGGCCATGTTCGCCGGCGACTGGGCGGCCTGCAAGATGCAGGTCGAAACGGTATACGCCGCCATGGAGCGGCTGAAGCCCAAGCGCATGGTGGTCACCGAGTGCGGCCACGCCTACCGGGCCACCGTCATCGAAGGGCCTTACTGGGCCGGAATTGAAACCGGCAAAACCCCCGTGGAAAGCCTGCACTACGTGGAATGGGTCGCCGAGGCCCTGCGTACCGGCAAGCTGAAAATTGATCCGTCCAAAAAAATCAAGGAGCCGGTGACCTACCAGGATTCCTGCAATTATGTGCGCAATGCCGGGCTGGGGGAGATCGCCCGGGAGATCATGGGCTATATCGCCGAGGATTTCCGGGAGATGACGCCCTGCCGGGAGCACAATTTTTGCTGCGGCGGCGGTGGCGGACTCAACGGCATCGGCCGCTACCGCCAGCAGCGCAACGTGGGGCTGACCGTCAAGCGCGATCAGATCCTGGCCACCGGCGCCAAGCTGGTGGTCGCACCGTGCCACAACTGCTGGGATGCCATCCGGGACATGGAGGAGATCTATAAAATCGGCATCCGCTGGACTTTCTTAAAGCCGCTGCTCATCAGCATGATCGAAGTGCCGGAGCACCTCAAACCAAAGGAGGAGTAGTGTGAACCGGGTCACCCTGGAAAAAGACGGCTCGCTGGCAGAAGACCGTTGCCGCGTTAAAAAAAATGCGCTGATGTTTCTGGGGTATAAAGTCGAGCTGGCTGCAGGCTGCACCCTGCGCAGTTTTTTTCGCATGTTTGACAGATATCCGGTGCTGGCCGAACTCAGCGCGTTTTTGCCCGACTGCCGCCAGCGCTGCCAGGCCTGCCCACCGAGCGGCTGTGTCACCGATGCCGTTGCGCATCTGGAATTCAACAAGACCGTGGAGATGGTCGGGTTTCCCGGGAAGCCGCGCCTGGAGATTTACAACAGCCTTTGCGGGGTTGCCGACGGCCGGCAGGTGCCGCTCAAGCCCCTGCAGCTGGAAGATCTCCTGGATCTGCCGCTGAAGCTGGGCGGGCTCAAGCACATTGTCTTCGGTGACAAGGTGGATGTCTTCGAGTTTGAAACCGTGTTCAGCCTTTTTGAACTGATTGAGGGAATCGTGTGGGAATTAAGTTTTCAGGGGACGCCCCGGGAATGCGCCCTGTAAGGAGATGACCCATGTTTAAAAAACTGCTGTTTGCCACCACGGCATCGCCCACCTGTGACAATGCGGCCAAAGTCGCCTTCGACCTGGAGCTCAAGTGGGATGCCAAACTGATCATCTTTCATGTGCTCGGTGTTCCCACCCGCGGGTACAGCCCTTTTGTCACCGACGTGCGAACCGGGGAGACCGAAGAGCCCGATCCGGATTACGTCGAGTGGGTCAAAGAGGAAATCAAGACCACCTATGCCGAGCTGCTGGCCGACAGTGAAAATTCGGTCATCGAGACCACCGTCGGCGCGCCCCACCGGGAGATCCTGCGCCTGGCCCGCAGAGAAAACGTCGATATGATCATCATGGGCGCCCACAGCCGGGATGAGGATGTGGGGGCCACCCGTCACCGGGCGATTGCCGGCAGCACCATGCAGCGGGTAGCCAAGGCGGCCCGCTGCCCCGTGGTGATTATCAACCGGCCCTGCACCACCTGCTGGAAGCTGTTTTCCAATATTGTGGTCGGGCTCGATTTTTCCAAGGCTTCGCGCTACGCTTTTTTGTGGGCTTACAAGCTGGCCCGGCAGGTCGGAGCGCGGCTGCATATTTTTCATGCCTTTGATATCAGTTCGGGCCGCTACGGTGAGCTCCAGGGGCAGGACGAGATTGAGCAGCAGATCTCAGAGGCCCGGCAGCGGATTGAAAAAGAGTACATTCCCAAAATGAAGGGCTTTGACAACTACGGCATCGAGATCTGGGAAGGCATCCCCTATGTCGAGATTCTAAAGTTCGCGCGGGAAAAACAGGCCGATCTGATCGTCATGGCCCACCATACCCGGGAGGTGGATCCCGAAAAGGCCCTGCTGGGCAGCACCGTGGAGCAGGTTGTGCTGCGCGCGGCGTGTCCGGTGGCCAGCGTCAATCACCCGGACAAGGTGGCCGACGTGGATTGAGGGGGCGGATGGGTAAAAAAAAAGTCCTGATCATCGACGACGAGCTGGATGTCAGAATTTATGTCGCCACCCTGTTTGAAACCAGCGGCTATGAGCCCACTGTATGCCGCAATGGAAAAGAAGGCCTTGCAAAGGCCCGCCAACTCGCACCGGACCTGATCATCCTCGATGTCATGATGCCGGAAGCCGGCGGCGTCAATATGTTCCGGGAACTCAAAAGCGATGATGCGCTCAAACATATCCCGGTGGTCATGCTGACCGGAGTCGGCCAGGCATCCTTTGCCCACTGCCTGAAGATGCTGGATCTTCAGCTCGACGAGCCCATCGCCCAGCCCGATGGCTACATGGAAAAACCGCTGGACCATGAAAAATTGCTCGCCCTGGCTGAAAAAATCCTGCACGGGCGCAGTCAGGCGCCGTGATCAGGTACATCATCCACCGGCCGTGCCGGCAGCACGGGGCGCCCCGCCTGGTCCGGACGAAGATCTTCACGGCATGTTGCACCCGCATTGAAGGCAACTTTTATGAATCTTAAAATTCTGCTGGCCGATGACGAAGCAGGCATTCGCAAGGTTCTGGGAATCTCCCTGGCCGACAGCGGCTACCAGGTGCTGACGGCTGAAGACGGCCAGCAGGCACTGGATGCATTTCGGCGGCATCAGCCCGAAATCGTGCTGACCGACATCAAGATGCCGGGCCTGGACGGAATCGAGTTGCTGCAAACGATCAAGCAGGAATCCCCGGACACGGAGGTCATCATGATCACCGGCCACGGGGACATGGAACTGGCCATCCGCAGCCTCAAGCATGAAGCCACCGACTTTGTCACCAAACCCGTCAATGACGATGTCCTGCAAATCGCCCTCAAGCGGGCCCGTGAAAAAATCGCCATGCGCCGCGAGCTGCGGCAGTATACCGAAAACCTGGAGGAACTGGTTCGCCGCCAGTCCGCCCGGCTGGTTGAAGTCGAACGGCTGGCGGCCATCGGCCAGGCCGTGGATGGACTGTCTTCGGCCTTTCGCGGCATCGCCGGCGATCTGGAAGGGGGGCTGCGCTATTTCAATGAAATGCCCTGCTTTGTCGCCATCCACAACCGGCAGCTGAAAATCGTCGCCGCCAATCAGCTGTACAATGAGCGCCTGGGAGACAGGATCGGCGCTGACAGCTGGGCAATATACGACGGTGCGCAAAACAGCCCCGCAAACTGCCCGGTGGCCCGGACTTTTGAAACCGGCCGGGGACAGCGCTGCCAGGCAACGCTGCGCTGTGGCGATGGCCAGCGGTTTCCGGTGATGGTGCACACCGCCCCCATTGAAAACAGCCGGGGGGACCTGGACCTCGTGCTGGAAATTTCGGTGGACATCTCGGAGGTCAAGCGCCTCCAGGAGCAGCTGCGCACCACCCGGCACAAGTACCAGCAGCTGTTTGACCTGGTGCCCTGCTACATCACCGTCCAGGACCGTGAGTTTAATATCACCGCCTCCAACCGGCGCTTCAATGAGGATTTCGGCGACGACGTCGGTTCGCACTGTTATTCCGTTTACAAGCACCAGGAAGAGCCCTGTGCCGACTGCCCGGTGGCGCGCACCTTCGAAGACGGCAAATCCCACCAGTCCGAGATGGTGGTGACGGCCAAGTCCGGCGACCAGTACCATGTTCTGATCAACACCGCCCCGATTATCGATGCCGACGGCCGCGTCGAAGAGGTGCTGGAGATGTCGACCAACATCACGGAAATCCGCCAGCTGCAGGACCGGCTTTCTTCCCTGGGCCTGATGGTCAGCTCCATCTCCCACGGCGTCAAGGGAATTTTAACCGGACTGGACGGCGGGCTGTACATGCTCAATTCAGGGCTTGCAAAAAATGACGACCGCAAGGTACAAGAAGGGCTGGGGGCCGTGACCGAGATGGTCGACCGCATCCGCAACCTGGTGCTCGATATCCTCTACTACGCCAAGGAGCGGCCCCTGGAGTGGACGTCTGCCGATGTAATTGATTTTGCGGAAGATGTGGCGGTGATGATGCAGCCCAAGCTTGAAAACCATTTCATCGGGCTGGAAAAAAGGTTTGCCCCTTCCATGGGCCGCTTCGAGGCCGATGCGGCGGCGCTGGCCACGGCCCTGAGCAATATTTTCGAAAATGCCATTGAAGCCTGTGCTGAGGACCGCTCGCAGAAATCCCACCGCATTGTTTTTACCGTCGGCCGGGATAACGGACACGTCCTGTTTGAAATCGAGGACAACGGCATCGGTATGAGCCGGGAGATCCGTGACAATATCTTCAACCTGTTTTTTTCGTCCAAAGGCAAAAAGGGGACCGGGCTGGGCCTGTTTCTGGCGCGCAACATCATCCAGCAGCATGGGGGGACGATCCAGGTGGAGTCCGCAGCCGGGCAGGGTTCCGTTTTCCGGGTGCGCATCCCCAGAACACTTCCCCGGCAGGCCCCGGCAACCGGATCTTGATTTAATGTTCAAATTTGTTCGCAACCTGCGCTACAGCCTGGTGTCAAAGCTGATCGTCAGTGTCGGCCTGATTTTGCTGCTGATCATTTCGACCTGGGCCTATTTCAGCATTAAATACCAGCGCAAACGGCTGCAGCGGGAAATGGTGGCCGGCACCGAACGACTGGGAAACACCATCAAGCTGGGCACCCACTACGCCATGATGCTCAACTCCCGCGACGATATCAACCAGATCATCATGAATATCGGCCGGCAGAAAGGCATCGAAAACATCCGCATCTACAACAAGCAGGGCGAAATAAAATTTTCCAACCATCCGGATGAAGTCGATCGCACCACCAACATCAAATCCGAGGCCTGTGACATCTGCCATCGCTCCGATCCGCCCCTGGTCAATATCAGCCTTGAAAAACGCACCCGCATCTTCAAGGCCGCCCAGGGCCACCGCCTGCTCGGGATTATCAGCCCCATTTACAACGAGCCGGGATGCTCGACCAGCGACTGCCATTTTCATTCCCCGGACAAAAAGGTGCTGGGAGCCCTGGATGTGGTGGTTTCGCTGGAGCAAACCGACGCGGAAATATTTTTCCTGGAAAAGGGGATTTTGGGGCTGGCGGCCGTGGCCTTCCTGGTCACTTCGGCGTTTATCCTGGTTTTTGTGCTGCGCTTCGTCAATCGGCCCATCCGGCGCCTGATCAGGGGCACCCGGGCGATTGCCAACGGCGACTATACCGGCAGCGTTGCAGTCGATCAGTACGATGAACTCGGACAGCTGGCCGAGGCCATCAATCAGATGAGCAGACAGATCGGCGAGAAACAGGCCGAAGTCGACGAGCAGCGCAAACGCTATCAGAACCTGTTCGAAACCGTCCCGTGCATTATCACCGTCCAGGATAAAAGCTACCGGCTGGTGGGTTATAACCGGGAGTTTGCCGAAAAATTCGATCCGAGTCCCGGTGATTACTGTTACCATGCTTACAAGGGACGGGATACAAAATGCCCCAACTGCCCGGTGGAAAAAACCTTCCAGGACGGCCAATCCCATTACAGCGAGGAGGTCGGCATCGGCAAGGACGGCCAGCCCACCTACTGGATTGTCCGCACTTCGGCCATCCGCAACGAGGCCGGTGAAATTGTGGCCGCCATGGAGATGAATCTGGACATCACCCACCGCAAGAAACTCGAACAGGAGCTGGCACGCTCCGAGCGAAAATACCATGATATTTTCAACAATATCCGCAACCCCATTTTCGTGCTGGATGCCGACAATCTTCAAATCATCGACTGCAATGAAAGTGTGAGCAGCGTGTACGGGTTTGACTGCCAGGAGCTTGTGGGGCGCTCATTCGGCGAACTTTTTCCGGCCGACGATCAGCAGCGCTATGCGCATGAGTTGAAAACGGCCTCGGTGATCAACCAGGTCAAGCAGATTCGCAAGGACGGGGTGCCGATTTTTGTGGACATCTGGACGTCGCCCTCCGAATATTCGGGAAAAGAAGTGCTGCTGGTGACCACCAGCGATATTACCGAGCGGCTTGAAACCGAGCAGCAGCTCATCCAGGCCAGCAAGATGGCCACCCTGGGAGAAATGGCCACCGGCGTTGCCCATGAGTTGAACCAGCCCCTGGCGGTGATCAAAACCGCCAGCAGCTTTTTCATCAAGAAGATCAAGAACCGGGAGAAAATTCGAGACAACATTCTTTGCACCATGGCCGAGGAAATCGACAGCCATGTGGACCGGGCCGCGCGCATCATCAATCACATGCGCCAGTTCGGGCGCAAGACCGAACAAAAATTCGAACCCATTGACCTCAACGGCGTGCTGCTCAAATCATTTGAGATCTTCAGCCAGCAGTTGAAAGTCCGGGGCATCGAGGTGATCTGGGATCTGGACGATAACCTGCCGGCGGTGATGGCCGATGCCGGCCGGATGGAGCAGGTTTTTATCAATCTGCTGATCAACGCCCGCGACGCCATCGAAGAAAAGTGGGAATCGCGGCCCCACGGCAAAGGGGACAAAAAAATCACCCTCAGATCAAGCACCCGCAGGGGTCAGGTCGTCGTTGAGGTCGAAGACACCGGTGCCGGCGTGCCCGGGGAAATCGCCGAGAAAATTTTCGAGCCTTTTTTCACCACCAAGGAGGTCGGCAAGGGCACCGGGCTGGGACTTTCCATCAGCTACCGCATTGTCCAGGATTTTGGCGGATCGATTCAGGTGGCTTCGAAGCTGAGGGCAGGAGCCCGGTTTGTGCTTACTTTTCCGGCTGTTGAGGAATAAATCAGCATATGGAAAACACGATTTTGCTGGTCGATGATGAGGCGGGAATTCGCAAGGTTCTGGCCATTGCGCTTGAAGACAGCGGCTATGAAGTGCACACCGCTGAAAACGGGCGCGAGGCGCTGGAAATTTTCAAAAAACTGGCTCCGCCCATCGTGCTGACGGACATCAAGATGCCGGACATGGACGGCATTGAGCTGCTGCGCCACCTCAAGGAGCTGAACCCGGAAACCGAGGTCATCATGTTCACGGGCCACGGCGATATGGATCTGGCAATCAAAAGCCTGAAATACGATGCCACTGATTTCGTCACCAAGCCGATTCACGACGAGGTGCTGGCGATTGCCCTCAAACGCGCCCGGGAGCGGATTGCACTGCGCCGCCAGTTGCAGCAGTACACCGAAAACCTGGAGCAGCTGGTGGAGGAAAAGACGCGCCAGCTCATAGAGGCCGAACGGATGGCGGCCGTGGGCCAGATCGTCACGGAACTGTCCCATGCCATCAAAAATATCGCCAACGGCCTGAAGGGCAGCATTTTCGTACTCAACAAGGGCATCGAGCTGGACAACAAAAAATACCTGCGCCAAGGCTGGCAGATGGTGGCCGACAATGTGGAGCGCATCAAGAACATGTCCCTGGATCTGCTGGCCTACGGCAAGTACGCCGGGGCGAAGTTCGCCGCCGGCGATCCCAATGCCCCGGCGCGCCAGGTATTCGAGCTGATGGCTTCAAAGGCTGCCGGGCTGGGAATCGACCTGCAGCTGGAGCTTGACGAGCAGCTCCCATTGCTGGCTTACGATGCCGAAGGCATTTACCGCTGCCTGTTGAATCTTGTGGAAAACGCCCTGGATGCCTGCCGGCAGGACACGGTTGAGGAGCCGGACAAAACCGTTGTGATCCGAACGCAAAAAACCGGGTCCGGGGGAGTGCAATACCAGGTGATCGATACCGGCATTGGAATGGATGAGGGTGTGCAGGGCAGGATATTTCAAAACTTTTTCAGCACCAAGGGGATCCAGGGAACCGGCATCGGGTTGATGATGGTCAAAAAGATCGTCGATCTGCACGGCGGCGTTGTCGATGTTCAATCACAAAAAGGTTCGGGCACCACCGTGACCATCAAACTGCCTGCCGGGACGTGATCCTGCCTGACCCGCCATCCATCTCTGCCGCGGGCTGCCAAACCTTCCACGGGCGTTTCCAAATTACTGAAATACCTTGACACTTTCCTGTGCGATTGATAATTTAAAATTTTTAAACATTATTACTCGTGTTTCACATCCACTCCTTTGACAGCTCATACAGCTACGGAATTTCAAGCGTTGGCTCAATAAGCAGATGGGAAACCTGAACCAGACCGCGAGCGCCGAGCCCGCGGTTTGCAGCGGGGACCTTCATCCCACATTTTGCAGCCGGAGTCTCGGATGACCGAATTTAACTACCGACCGATGCTGCCCCTTGGCCAGGACGACACCGAATATCGTCAGCTGACAGACGGGCATGTATCGGTTGCAAGCTTTGAAGGCCGGGATGTGCTCAAAGTGTCCGCCGCCGGGTTGACTCATCTGGCCCAGCAGGCATTTTACGATGCTGCCCACCTGCTGCGGCCAGCGCATCTCGAGCAGCTGGCGGCCATTTTTGACGATCCCCAAGGCTCGGCCAACGACCGTTATGTGGCCCTGGAGCTGCTCAAAAACGCCGTGATCGCCGCCGACGGAGTTTTCCCCATGTGCCAGGATACCGGTACGGCCGTGATTATCGGCAAAAAAGGGCAGCAGGTCTGGACCGACGGGGCCGATGAACAGGCCCTTTCCAAGGGGGTTTTCAAGGCCTATACGGAAGACAACCTGCGCTACTCCCAGAACGCGCCGCTGAGCATGTATGAGGAGCAAAACACGGGATGCAACCTGCCGGCCCAGATCGAGCTGTATGCCGCTGACGGGGATCAATACCGGTTCTTGTTTCTGGCCAAAGGCGGAGGATCGGCCAACAAGACCTACCTGTACCAGGAAACCAAGGCCGTCTTGACACCCGAAAAGCTGCTGGACTTTATGATCGCCAAAATGAAAACCCTCGGCACGGCGGCCTGCCCCCCTTATCACCTGGCCTTTGTGATCGGCGGCACCTCCGCCGAGTTCAACCTGAAAACCGTGAAGCTGGCCAGCGCCAGGTACCTGGACAGCCTGCCGACCAGCGGCAGTGAAGCCGGCCATGCCTTTCGCGACCTTGAGCTTGAAGCACAACTGCTCGAAGCCTCCCGGCAGCTTGGCATCGGCGCCCAGTTCGGCGGCCGGCATTTCTGCCTGGACACCCGCGTAATCCGCCTGCCGCGCCACGGTGCGTCCTGTCCCATCGGCCTGGGGGTCAGCTGCAGCGCGGATCGCAACATCAAAGGCAAGATCACCCGGCAGGGGCTTTTTCTGGAAAAACTTGAAACCGATCCGGCCCGCTACCTGCCGCAGGTAGACGATGCAGGAGTCGATGCGGTGCCGGTGGATCTGAACCGGCCCATGGATGCAATCCGGCAGCAGCTCAGCCGGTATCCGGTGGCCACCGCCCTGCGGCTGACGGGCAAAATCGTGGTGGCCCGCGACATCGCCCACGCCAGGCTCAAACAACGCCTGGATGCCGGCCATCCCCTGCCGGATTATTTCAAAAATCACATTATCTACTACGCGGGGCCCGCCAAGACTCCGCCCGGCCATCCGTCCGGATCCTTCGGGCCCACAACGGCGGGCCGCATGGATCCTTATGTGCCGGTTTTCCAGGCGGCCGGCGGGTCGCTGGTCATGCTGGCCAAGGGCAACCGCTCGAAAACCGTCACTGATGCCTGCCGGCAATACGGCGGGTTCTATCTTGGGTCCATCGGCGGTCCGGCCGCCCGGCTCGGCAAGGAATGCATTCGCGACGTGGAATTGATCGAGTTTGCCGAACTGGGAATGGAAGCCATTTACCGCATCACCGTAACGGACTTTCCGGCTTTTATCATCGTCGATGATAAGGGCAACGATTTTTTCGCCAACCTGTTAACCTGAATGAGAACCAAAGGAGTATTTTTATGGCAGCTAAAATGAAAACCATGGATGGAAATACCGCCGCGGCCCATGTGGCTTACGCCATGAGCGATGTGGCCACGATTTATCCGATCACACCCTCTTCGCCCATCGGAGAGATCGCCGATGAATGGGCGGCTTCCGGCCGCAAGAACATATTCGGCCAAACCATGACGGTGCGCGAGATGCAGTCCGAAGCCGGGGCCGCCGCCGGCATGCATGGATCCCTGGCAGCCGGGGCGTTGACCACCACCTTCACGGCCTCCCAAGGGCTGCTGCTGATGATTCCCAACATGTATAAAATTTCCGGGGAAATTTTGCCGGGGGTGATGCATGTCACCGCCCGGGCCGTGGCCGCCCATGCCCTGTCGATTTTCGGCGATCACCAGGACGTGATGGCGGTGCGCCAGACCGGCTTTGCCCTGCTGGCATCGGCCTCGGTGCAGGAAGTCATGGACCTGGGACTGGTGGCCCACCTGGCGGCCATCGAGGCCAGTGTGCCTTTCGTCCATTTTTTCGACGGCTTTCGCACTTCCCATGAAATTCAAAAAATTGAAGTCATCGATTACAATGACATGGCCGCCCTGACCAACTTTGATGCCCTGGCCCGCTTCCGCGCCCGGGGGGTGAACCCCGAGCGCCCCGAGCTGCGGGGAACGGCCCAGAACCCGGACATCTACTTTCAGGGACGCGAAGCCGCCAACGCTTACTACCTGAAGGTGGCGGGTATTGTCGGTGACTACATGAAAAAGGTGGGGGACCTGACCGGCCGCCGCTACAAACTCTTTGACTATGTCGGGGATCCCAAGGCCGAGCGCATCATTGTGGCCATGGGATCTGCCTGTGAAACCATCGAGGAAGTCATCCATTACCTCGGCGAGCAGGGCGAAAAAGTCGGTCTGGTCAAGGTGCGCCTGTACCGACCCTTTTCAGCCGCCGACCTGATGGCCGCCATTCCCGCTGCGGCGACGACCATCACCGTACTGGATCGCACCAAGGAAGCCGGGGCCCTGGGAGATCCCCTGTACATGGATGTCTGCACGGCGCTGCTGGAGCAGGGCCGGGCCGCCCGGGTTTTGGGCGGACGCTACGGGCTGGGATCCAAGGAATTCAACCCGGCCATGGTGATGGCCGTTTTTGACAACATGCAAGCCGACAGCCCAAAGAATCATTTCACCGTCGGCATCATTGACGATGTTACCCACACGTCCCTGGAGGTGGGAGAAAGCCTGGATGTGACGCCGTCCGGCACGGTCCAGTGCAAGTTTTGGGGGCTGGGGGCGGACGGCACGGTGGGCGCCAACAAAAGTGCCATTAAAATCATCGGTGATCACACCGACATGTACGCCCAGGCCTATTTCGCCTATGATTCCAAAAAATCCGGCGGGATCACCATCTCACACCTGAGATTCGGCCACAAGCCGATCCAGTCCACCTATCTGATCGACAGTGCCGACTACGTCGCCTGCCACAAGGACAACTACGTCGAGATTTACGACGTGCTGGAGGGCATCAAAGAGGGCGGAATTTTTGTTCTCAATTCCGCCTGGAGCCCGGAAGAAATGGAAGCCAAGCTGCCGGCTGCCATGCGCCGCACTATTGCCCGCAAAAAGCTTAAATTCTACAACATTGATGCGGTGGCCATCGCCGGTGAAGTGGGACTGGGCGGGCGCATCAACATGATCATGCAAACCGCCTTTTTCAAACTGGCCAATGTGATTCCGGTGGACGAAGCGATCGCCTATCTCAAGGACCAGATCCAGCAAATGTTCGCCAAAAAAAGCCAGAAGATCGTGGACATGAACATCGCCGCCGTGGACAAGACCCTGGAGCACCTGGTTCAAATCGACTACCCGGCCACCTGGGCCGAGGCCGATGAGCAGGCGCCGAGCGGCAAGGACGAGCCGGATTTCGTGAAAAACGTCATGCGGCCCATCCTGGCCCAGCAGGGCGACAAACTGCCGGTCAGTGCTTTTGCCCCCGACGGCATTTTTCCGGTGGCCACTTCCAGGTATGAAAAACGGGGGGTGGCCATCAATGTGCCGCAATGGATCATGGAAAACTGCATTCAATGCAACCAGTGCGCCATGGTCTGTCCCCATGCCGCCATCCGTCCGGTGCTGCTGACCGAAGACGAACTGGCCGGGGCCCCCGAGGGCTTTGAGGCCAAAAAGGCAGTGGGCAAGGACTTGAAGGGGTACTACTTTCGCATCCAGGTCTACACCCTGGACTGTCTGGGCTGTGGCAACTGTGCGGACATCTGCCCGTCCAAGAAAAAGGCCCTGGCCATGAAGCCCCTGGAGACCCAGACGGCCACGCAGGTGCCCCTGGAGGAGTTCAGCGGGCAGGTGCCGCCGCGCGATGACCTGGTGGCGCGCAACACGGTCAAGGGCAGCCAGTTCTGCCAGCCTTTGCTGGAGTTCTCCGGAGCATGTGCCGGTTGCGGGGAAACCCCTTATGCCAAGCTGGTGACCCAGCTGTTTGGCGAACGCATGATCATCGGCAATGCCACCGGCTGCAGCTCCATCTGGGGCGGTTCGGCGCCGGCAGTTCCCTACTGTGTCAACAAGGACGGATTCGGCCCCACCTGGGGCAATTCGCTGTTTGAAGATCCCGCCGAATTTACTTACGGCATGCTGGTGGGGATTTTTCAGCAGCGTCGCAAGCTGGCCCAGCTGATGCGCGAAGCCCTTGAGGGCGATGTGCCCGGCGAGGTCAAGGAGGCGCTGCAGGCCTGGTTGGACAACATGAACGATGCCGCCGGCTCGCGCAAAACCGGCGACCGGCTAAAGGCACTGCTGCCGTCTAACGCGGACAACCCGCTGCTGGCGCAAATCGCCGCCATGGCCGGGCTTTTTACCAAAAAATCATTCTGGATATTTGCCGGTGACGGGGCCGCCTATGACATCGGATTCGGAGGCGTCGACCATGTCCTGGCCAGCGGTGAAGACATCAATATGCTCGTGTTTGACACCGAGGTGTACTCTAACACCGGCGGGCAGTCTTCAAAAGCCACGCCCACCGGATCGGTGGCCAAGTTTGCCGCCTCCGGCAAAAAAACGCCCAAAAAGGAAATGGGCCGCATGATGATGAGCTACGGATATATATACGTGGCCAGTGTGGCCATGGGAGCGAACAAGCAGCAGCTGATCAAGGCCCTGGTGGAGGCCGAAAGCTATCCCGGCCCGTCATTGATCCTGGCCTACTCCCCGTGCATTAACCAGGGCATCCTGGCGGGCATGGGCAAAAGCCAGGAGGAATCAAAACTGGCCGTGCAGTGCGGTTACTGGCCGCTGTACCGGTACAATCCAGCCCTGAAAGCCGAAGGCCAAAACCCCTTTATCCTGGATTCCAAGAAACCCGACGGCAGCCTGCGGCAGTTTCTGCAGGGAGAAATCCGCTATGCGTCGTTGATGCGAACCTTTCCAGCCGAAGCCGAGCGTCTGCAGGCCATGCTCGAAGAGCAGTTCAACCGGCGCTACGAAGAGCTGGCATTGATGGCCGATCCGACGCTGGTCTGCAAACAGGAAGAGGCCGAGGCCACCGAATAGGTTTTTAAAAAGTGCCAATATCAGAAGCCGCCGGGAAGACGCCGGCGGCTTTTTTGCGTTGAGGCCAAAATGGGAGGTATCCTGCCATGATCGGCATCATGGCCGACAGCCACGGGCAGCCCGACACCATCGCAGCGGCCCTGGCGCTGTTTGAACGCCAGGCCTGCCGGCGCATCTATCACCTGGGCGATGTGTGCGACTCGGCGCATCCCGAAACGGCCGCGGCCTGTCTGCGGCCGTTGATGCAGCGCCGGGTGGTCACCCTGCGGGGCAACAACGATCACACCCTGCTGGCCAGCCAGCGGGGACGCAACGACTCATCGCTGCCGCCGCCGGTGCAGGATTACCTGGACAGCCTTGCCCTGGTCGCAGAATATCAGAATGCCGTTTTTGCCCATTCACTGCCGTTTGCCCGCGAGCTGGGGCTGTCGAGCATGATCCGGGATATGGGGGCGGCCGAAACCCACCGCTTTTGTGATGAGTTTCCCCACAAAATACTTTTCCGGGGCCACAGCCACGCTCCCCGGATCACCTGGCGGCGCAACCGGCAGCTCGAGTCCCGGGATCTGCAGGTCGGAAGGCCTTTGGGTTTGAAGGGAAAACTGCCCGTAGTGGTCACTTGCGGGGCCCTGACCCGGCAGCTTTGCATGATCTGGCAGCCCGGCGAAGACCGCATTGAGCTGCTGGCGCTAAGCTGAGGGTTTACCAAAACTTGAAGGCGGGTTCAGGCGGAAGGAAGATCGACTTTTTCCAGGATCTGCCCGTCGGCATTCAGGATGAAGACCTGAAAATTATTGCGGCTGGCCTCCTGGGCCAGTTCGCCCAGAAAGATGGCCTGGACTTCGTATTTTGTTCCCCGCCGGGTGGCCATGTGGATCAGGCACTGCTGGGCCTCTTCCTTTTGATAAAAGGCCGGAATAAAGGAAATGTCGCTTTCCTGATCATGCTGGCCGAGAAACTGCTCGTTTTTGCCGGGGTTCTGGATCACCACCCAGACCCAGGTGTCGGGTTTTGGCGTGCGGGTCATGTGAGACCTCCTTTCAAACCGAAAGGAGAAAGCTCTCCAGCCGGTCGGGAGGCGACAGATCCTGCATCCGAGCCTTTAAAGTCCACCGTGATAATCCGTTCACACAGCTGCTGGATCCTTTTTGCCACCGGCCGGTGGGCGGGATGTTCCAGGTAGCGTTCCACAGCCTGAACATTGGCAAACAGCGCCACCAGGGCAAAATCATAGGACCTCGGAGAGCGGACCACATCCCGGCCGAATTCATAGGTATGGATTTCTCTTATTTTCTCCGGCAATTCATCCAGAATTTTTTCGAGATCATCGATATCGGCATCACTGACATCGGCCTTGAACTTCAACAGCACCACGTGGTTGATCATTTGACGGCCTTTCTTTTCATCTGGCGGGCGTTTTTGCGCTGCCACTGGATCTGGTTTTTGATTTCACTGAGGATAAAGGAGCTTTTCAGACTTTTGGCAACGATGTCAAGGCTCGGTTCGGCACCGGTGTTTTTTTTCATGAACTCGCGGGTGGCCTGGATGGATTCTATCACGCAGCGCTCAAAAAATCCGGCCCGGGCCAGGATGTTCCTGCCGGGACCGCCAAGCATGTCAAAGCGCCAGAAGGGTTCCTTGACATTGATTTTTTTCCGGCTCGCGGTCTGCGCCGCTTTTTTCAACTGGTATTTGATCTGATTGCCGACCTCGTTGAGAATGAAATAGGATTTCAAGGCTTCGGCAATTTCGGCCTGGCTCGGCTCCACCCGGGTGGCTTCCCGAACATATTGCATGATCGTCACAACAGCATCGGTCATGCTGTCGCCAATGCGAATGAATTGCGCCAAAGTTGCTCCTTAATCAATTGTGTAATCACCATAAAATATAAAATTATAGGTAGTTGTCAAGAAGTTGCGCATATTCTTAAAAAGCCCGACGCATATTGCGCACCAACGGCCGCAATTTTTTGGGCAGTTGTGAAATTGCCGCTTTTATTGGTTCGGCCGGAATACGACCTTGAAGTCCCGTTGCATGCTGACAATATTCCAGTGGGCCGAACGGGCTTTTTCCAGCAGTCTGGTTTTGTGATATTCGTATTCCCGCCCGGCATCGTCATGGTCCAGGATGCTGACCAAGTGCGGCAGACGGCCGGCGGCGGTCATCTCCAGCATGGCCAGATCCCCGCCGGAATTGCCAAAAGCGAAAATCACCGGCAGCAGTCCCCGTTCGCGGATGCGCACCACCTTGTTTTCATCGGCATTATAGGGATTGAAATAGTCCGTGTTCCGGACGAACACCGGCGGTCCGCCGCTGTCGGATTGCAGCCGGAAGGCGACCATGGTGCCGATGATATGCTCCGGGGCGATGTTTAAGATTTCCCTGGAGATGCTGCGAATGAACTCCTGCTGGGAGGTGGAGACGATATATACCTCGAACCCATGGTCTTTGAGGTAATCGATCAGGTCAACCATGGGGGCATAAAACATCTCGATATAGGGTCGCTGAAATCTCGGGTGCATCCGGGTGAACAGAAACCGACGGCAGTAGTCGGTGTAAAATTGGAGCGTCTCGCCGGCAAACGCTTCGGCAATCGCTGCTTTGACGTTATGGTACAGGTAGGTCGAATCATTTTCAGCCACTGCCCGGTACAGGGGGTTGGTTTTCAATTGCGGGTTGGCCCTGGCTTTTTCCAGCAGGCGCTGCTTGGTCAGGACGACTTCTATATAATCCGGTTTTTCACACAAAATGGTGCCGTCCATGTCAAGCACCGCCCGGCGATGGACCCGGGGGACAAAATTTTCATTTGCCGGGTCCGACACAGACTGCACGAAAGAGACGATGCGCTGTTTTGCCGGCCCGTCGTTCCAGGAAAGCAGATCGCCTTGGATGTCGAGACTGCTGAGGTTTTTCCCGGCGCACAGGGGTGCGGCAAAGACGGCCGGTATAAAAAGAATGAATAGCAATAGCCCCAGGTGTTTTTTCATTTTTTCCTCCTCAACTATTTATCCCGGTGGTTGTTGCGGTGGGACAAGAAGCTTCGATGCACCTCCAGCAGCTCCCGAAAAGGCTTGCTTAAGCGAGAAATTGGACTTTTTGCGGGAACATCATAGATGGAGAACGGATTACTTGGTGCCGAAAATTTTATCGCCGGCATCCCCCAGACCGGGCAGGATGTATCCGATGTCGTTGAGCTTTTCATCGATGGCGGCCACGTAAACATCGACATCCGGATGGGCGGCGGTCAGTTTTTCAATTCCTTCCGGTGCGGCGACCATAAAAATTCCCTTGATGTGCCGGCAGCCGGATTCCTTGATCAGGTCGATGGCGGCAATCAAAGAGCCGCCGGTGGCCAGCATGGGGTCGATGATCAGTGCGATGCGCTCCTGCATGGCGCTGGTCATCTTGACATAATACCTGACGGGCTGCAGGGTTTCTTCGTTGCGGTAAAGCCCCACAACACTGACCCGGGCAGATGGGATCAGGTTCAGCACCCCGGGCATCATCCCCAGGCCGGCCCGCAGAATCGGCACCACGGTAATTTTTTTGCCCTTGATTTTCTCGACCTCGATGGGCCCGGCCCATCCCTGAATGGTCTTTTTTTCGGTTTCCAGGTCTTTGGTCGCTTCGTAGGTCAGCAAGGTGGCCAGTTCGGACGCCAGATCTCTGAAATCCTTGGTCGTGACGTCGTTTTGTCTCATCAAGGCGAGTTTGTGTCTGATCAGTGGATGCTCAACAACATGTACCGGCACGGCGACCTCCTTTTTTACAGGGGTTAACCCCTTGCATGGGGATGGCGAGGGGAAATTCGCCCGTGCGAATTTCCCTGGTCGCTGCCAGTCATATTGCAAATGACCCTTGAGTGTCAAGCTCCAGAATGATATTTCTAGCGGGCCTGAAATACCCCCAGGGGTCTGCTGAAGGTGTAGGCGGCAGGTTCCTTGACAAGTTTTTCGCCGGCGGTGTCCACGTTGTCTCCCAGCGCTGAAAAGGGAAGGGACAAAACAAAGGCCACCGATCCCAGGGCGGTTGCGATGAGACCCACCGGGCGGACCATGATAAAATCAAAGAGCATGGCGCCGCCGCTTGGATCCTCGGCCTCGAAGTATTCGGTCGCCAGGGCGGCGGACCCGAAGGGGACGGCCACCAGTGCCAGAATCAGCACGACAACCAGGTTTTTTTTCGCGATCTTGACCATACGTCCTCCTAACCCATGATTAGTTTCCCTCCGGCACGGGTTGCAGCCCGCCCGGGGGTGGTTTGCCGTTCATGTTTTTTCGTTATGTGCCATAAACAACTTATTATAACGTTTTCCGGTTGTAAATTTCAATAAGTTTGTTAAAAAACACTGAATCTTCTCTTGCCGGACTGTGTTTTCAATCTGCGTTCAAAATGCAGACACACCAACCGGATAGATTATCGGCACAAAGAGCAAAACCTTGACCTTTGATATTGACGGCGACCGAAAAGGGTTGATGTCGCTCGAAAATGACTTCCAACGAACTCAATTCGCTGGAAGTGGTTCA
>CAZGNV010000008.1:0-95375 GCA_964527835.1 uncultured Desulfosarcinaceae bacterium
CCCGAAAAGGTTTGCCAGCCGCTCGAAAATGATTTTTTACGAGGCCGTCTTTCTTAATCCAGTTCAATTTCAATGAGCTCCTGGTTTTTCATGACCGGGTCTTCGTTTTCCACCAGGATTTTTTTTACCGTCCCGGAATGCTCCGTGCGCAGCTCCGTAAATATTTTCATGGATTCAATGATGCAGACCACCTCGGAGGCATTGACCCGTTGCCCGACTTCCACCAGGGGTTTTTCTCCGGGTGCGGACGCCCTGTAAAACGTTCCCATGACCGGAGAGGTGATCGTGTATGTGTTGGATCCCATGGTTTTGCCCTTTCACCGCTTTTTTAATCATTTTGTGGTAATCTTTAGGGTTGATGGCGCTCGAAAATGACTTTTTACGCGGCCGTCAAAAATATACTTGACATATATTTCAAATATATGTCAAGTGAATTGTATGATGAGCAGCACCGCCCTTAAAACCAGTGCCCGGCAGCCGCTGGCCATGGCGGCCTACGATGAGATTTTCCGAAAGATTATTTCCATCGAATACCAGCCCGGTCAGCGGTTGGAGGAGGGCCAGCTGGTGGAGCAGCTGGGAATCGGGCGCACTCCGATCCGGGAAGCCCTGCTGCGGCTGGCCGGCGAAAAACTGGTTGAATCCCAGCCGGGCAGGGGCTTTATCGTCCGCCCGATCACCCTGCAAAATACCAAGGCGGCCTTCGAAGCCATGAAAATCCTGGAACTGGGGGTGGCCGAACTGGCCGTGCGCCAGGACCCGACCCCTTTTTTGCCGCCAATGACGGCTGCCAATGAGCAGGTCCAGGCGGCTATCGGGTCAATGGATGTCCTTGGCCTGGTGGAGGCCAATCATGTGTTTCACATGCAGTTTGCCCAGTGCTCATACAACGAATACCTGATCCGGGAGGTGGGAGAGGTCAGAAGCGAAGCCAAGCGGCTGGCCTACTTGTCCTACGCCAATGAAATCGATCCGGACCGTTCCCTGAAGGTGCACTACCGGTCGGTCATCAAGGAACACGACGTGATCATCGAGTGCCTGAAGCAAAGAAATGAAGCCCTGCTCAAAGAGACGATCGTCGAACACATCCGGGCGTTTCAGCAGCGAATCATTCTTTACATGACGTCCTGATATTTGTATTAAGATCGCGGGGGGCAACCTTTCACAGCTCTTTTTCCGAAAAGGCTTGAAACCGCTCGAAAATGACTTTTTGCGAGGCCGTCAACCATTGTTGTGATCACCTATTCACCAGAAAGGAGGAAATGATGAAAAAGGCAATCATTTTACTGGTCAGCGTAATTTTCGTACTGGGCGCGGTGTCCGGCGCAGTGGCAGCCACCAAGTGGGATATGCACCTGAACTATCCCGCCGGCAACTTTCACTCCAAGGGCGCGCAACGTTTTGCCGATAAGGTCAAAGCGGCCACCAACGGCCAGCTTAACATCGTCCTGCACCCCGGTTCCGCCCTGGGATTCAAGGGCCCGGAGCTGCTGCGGGCGGTGGCTGAAGGCCAGCTTTCCATTGCCGAAGTCCCCACCGGCATGGTGGAGGGAGACGCCCCGACACTGGCGCTCACCGCCCAGCCGTTCATCTCCACCAACGCCTTTGAACAGCGGCTGCTCTATCAGCTTTCCAAGCCGACCTATGCCAAGATCCTGAAAAAATTCAACCAGTTTACGCTATACTCCTCCGTGTGGCCCTTTTCCGGCATTTACACCCAGCGGCCCATTAAGTCGGTGGCGGATCTCAAGGGGTTGAAGATGCGGGTTTATGACGGCACGGGTCTGGCCTTTGGCAAGGCCACCGGCATTGCGGCCCGCAAGATGCCCTTTAGCGAGGTCTACCCGGCGATGAAGGCCGGTCTGCTGGACTCCATGTACACCTCTTCCGTATCCGGCGTGGATGCCAAGGCCTGGGAGGTTCTCAAATATTTTACCCCCATCAACATCGTCGGTCCGGTGAACATGGTCAACGTCAATCTCGATGCCTGGAACAAGCTTCCCAAGAACATCCAGGAAACGGTGCTGGAGATTGCCGCCCAGATGGAAGATGAGATGTGGAACCTGGCCGGTGACATGGACCGCAAAAGTCGGGCGATCCTGGTCAAAAACGGCATGATCATCAATCCGGTGGATAAGAAATTTCGCGCCGAATTGAATGCCATCGGTGAAAAGCTGCGCGCCGAGTGGGCCAAAAAAGCGGGCGCTGACGCTCAGAAAATCCTGCAGGAATACTACCGGATCACCGGCCGTTAGGGCGATCCCCGGACGGAATGCCAATGAGCGGGTGCCGGGATAACGATTTGCCGGACTCGCTCATTGTGCTTTCGTCAACCGGCAAGAAGGACCGCATGACAGCCGGTTCTTCGAGCGCCGGGCGGTTGATTTTTGCGAAAAGGGTTGATGTCGCTCGAAAACGACTTTTTACGGGACCCCTCATCCCTTGCGGTGATAATAAAAATGGATACTTTTGTGCGCATGGTCGCCAAAATGAGCGATTGGCTGGCCGGCATCTCAGGCGTGATGCTGGGGCTGATGACCGTCTTGATCCTGGTTGAAATCTTTTTATGGAACATCTTCCAAAAGACAACCCTGATCGCTGATGAATATTGCGCCTACGGCCTGGCGGCAATTATCTTTCTGGGGGCCGGCTACTGCCTCAAGGAAAAGGGGCATATCCGGATTACCCTGGTGCTGGGCTTTCTGCCGAAAAAGCTCTCCCGGGTGATCACGTTTCTGGCCACCGGGGTGACAACCGCCTTTATGGGTTATCTGTGGTGGTATCTTTTCAAGATGGTGCGCTCTGCGGTGCGTTATCATTCCACATCGGGCACCCTGACCAACACGCCCCTGTGGGTTCCCCAGACGATCATGCTCATTGGAGCGGCCTGCTTTTTTCTGCAGCTGGCCGCCATGACCATCCGGACCTATCAGGCCATCGGAACCGGAGAGGAAGTGATTTGATGGAAGCCAACCTGACCATGGCCCTGGTGGTGTTCGGGATCCTGTTTCTGACCCTGGCAGCCGGCATCTGGGTGGGGTTTTCCCTTTTCATTGTCGGTTTCGTGGGCATGCTGTTGTACAGTTCCCTGCCGGCCGGCAACAACATGGCCTCCTCGCTGTGGTCGACGGTGGAAAAGTGGGAATATGTCGCCCTGCCGCTGTTTATCCTCATGGGTGAAATCCTGTACCGCTCCGGCATTTCCGAAAAGCTTTTCAAGTCTCTGGTGCCCTGGCTCTATCGGCTCCCCGGCGGGCTGCTGCTGATGAACATCGTTTCCTGCACGCTGTTTGCCGCTGTGTCTGGTTCCAGCGCCGCCACCACGGCCACCGTCGGCCGGATTACGCTGGCCGAGTTTGACAAGCTGGGCTATGACCGGCGCCTGGCCATGGGGTCGCTGGCCGGGGCCGGCACCCTGGGATTTCTGATTCCACCGTCGCTGATCATGATCGTTTACGCCATCCTGGCCGAAGTGTCCATCGGCAAGATGTTCATGGCCGGCATTCTGCCGGGGCTGCTGCTGGCCGGCATTTACTCGAGCTATATCATTTACCGGGGGCTGCGCAATCCGGACATTGCGCCCCGGATGCAGGAAAGCTACAGCTGGCGGGAGCGGATGATGGGCCTCAAGGACCTGGCCCCGACGCTGCTGCTGATACTCATGGTCCTGGGAAGCATCTACGGCGGGGTGGCCACTCCCACCGAGGCCGCCGCCCTGGGGGTCCTGGGGTCCACCGTCTTTGCGTATCTGAACCGGCGCATGAATTCAAAAATCATGTTTGAGTGCCTGGTGGGGGCGGTCAAGACCAACGCCATGATCATGATCATCGTGGTGGGGGCCGGGTTTTTATCCCGGGTGATGGGGTTTTTGGGCATCCCGATGGCAATTACCCGGGCCATCACCGAGATGGGTCTTTCCCCTTACATGCTCATGATCCTGCTGGGCGGTTTTTACATTATCCTGGGGTGTCTGCTGGACGGTTTTTCCATCGTCGTGATGACCCTGCCCATTGCCCTGCCCATGGTCACGGCAGCCGGGTTCGATCCCATCTGGTTCGGGATTTACCTGATTCTGATGGTCGAAGTCAGCCAGATCACGCCGCCGGTCGGCTTTAACCTTTTCGTGATCCAGGGGTTGACCGAAGAGCCGATTGTGCAGATCGCCAAGTATGCACTGCCCTTTTTCTTCCTGATGCTGCTGACAACGGCCATTCTCACCCTTTTTCCGGAAATTGCGCTTTATTTGCCCCGGTTGATGACGGCCAAATAGCCCCAATATTTTGATTTGAAAGGAGGCCTGCGGTGAACAAGATCGATCTCAACTGTGACATGGGCGAAAGTTTCGGCGCTTACAACCTGGGGATGGATCAGGAGGTGATCCAGTACATCACCTCGGCCAACATTGCCTGCGGATGGCATGCCGGCGACCCCAACGTGATGGACCGGACTGTCAAAATGGCGGTTGCCAAGGGCGTCGGCGTGGGGGCCCATCCCGGATATCCCGACCTGCTCGGTTTCGGTCGCCGCAACATGGACTGCACGTCTGAAGAAATCCGCAACTATCTCATATTTCAGATCGGCGCGCTGCAGGCGTTTTGCCGAAGCCACGGCACGAAACTGCAGCATGTCAAGCCCCATGGCGCCCTCTACCTGACGGCGGTTGAAAACGAAAAAGTCGCCCGGGCGGTTGCCGAGGCCATCGTCCGGGTGAACCCGCAGCTGATCTATGTGGCCCTGGCCGGCGCCAAAGGCAGCCTCATGCAGCGCATTGGCCGGGAAATCGGACTCAAGGTGGTCTACGAAGCGTTTCCGGATCGTGCTTACACCCCTGAGGGGACGCTGGTATCGCGCCGGCTGCCCGGAGCCGTTATCAAGGATCCCGGGGAAGTTTCCCAAAGGGCACTGAAAATGGCCACAGAGGGCATCGTCATCGCGGTGGACGGAACCGAGGTTGCCCTTGAAGCTCAGACCCTGTGTGTTCACGGGGATACCCCTTCGGCGGTGGACCTGGTCCGGGGCATCCGCAGCAAACTGGAAGCAAACGGTGTGACGGTCGCCCCCATGGGGTTAATCGATTGAGATTGATGAACACGCAAACATTCGAATTTTCTCGCTCAGGCAAACCTTTTCGGGGGACTTTCCAACTGCTATTATGAACGCCGGAGCCATGAAAACCGGTTTGTTTAAAAACGCCCGCTTTCGCCTTGCAGGGGATCGCGGACTGCTGGTGGAGTACGGCGAGGGAATCGACCCGGTGATCAACAGCAAGGTCCGGTCCATGGCCGCCGTTATGGAGCAGTCTGCGCCTGAAGGCGTGCTGGAGATCATCCCGACCTATCGATCGCTGCTGCTGGTTTATGACCCGGCCGTCACCAATCCGACGCTGCTGAAGGAAGCACTGCGCCGACTGGAGCAGCGGCTGGGAGAAATCAGGATCGCCCCGCCCAAAACAGTTGAAATTCCCGTCTGCTACGGCGGCGAGTTCGGCCCGGATATCGAATACGTGGCCCAATTCAACAACCTTAGCGTCCAGGAGGTCATCCGGCTGCATTGCGAGCCCGAATATCTGATCTACATGGTTGGCTTCACACCCGGGTTTCCTTTTCTCGGCGGCCTGCCGGAGGCGCTGCACACGCCGCGGCTGGAAACGCCGCGGACCCTTGTCCCCGAAGGATCGGTGGGCATTGCCAACGCCCAGACCGGCATCTACCCGGTGGCCAGCCCGGGGGGCTGGCGGTTGATCGGCCGGACTCCCAAAAAACTGTTCGCCCCGCAGCGCGCCAATCCTTTTTTCTACCAGGCCGGCGACCGCATCAAATTTTTCCCCATTTCCGCAAAGGAGTTTGCCCGCCTGGCAAAAGAGGAAGAAAGATAATGGATGTCTTTTCAGTATCGAGCCCGGGGGCCTACACAACGGTCCAGGACAAGGGGCGCTTCGGCTACCAGAAAGTGGGTGTTCCGGTTTCCGGTGCCCTCGATTTGTTTGCCTTCCGGGTTGCCAACATGCTGGTCGGCAACCCGGACAACCGGGCGGTGCTGGAAATCACCATCATGGGACCCCAGCTTGAAGTTCTGGCCGAGGTCGACATTGCGCTGACCGGTGCCGATATGGGAATGTCCCTGAATGGTCAGCCGGCGCAGCAGTGGGCGTCTTTAAGGGTCCGGCCCGGGGATATCATCAGCATCCACCAGGTGAAAGCCGGCTGCCGCGCTTATCTGGCCGTCAGCGGCGGGATCGAAGTCCCGGCGGTGATGGGCAGCCGTTCAACCTATGCGGGAGGCAGGCTGGGCGGTTTTCGCGGACGCCCCTTGCAAGCAGGCGATGTCATTCAAAGTGGAGAAGCCGGACTCCTGACCCGTCCGCGGCGCATGCCGCCTGACAGCATACCGCCATATCCCTCCAATATTGTGGTGCGGGCGCTTCCCGGGCCCCAGGATGATTTTTTCACCGACGGTCTGGAAACCCTTTTCCAGTCGGAGTTTATGGTCAGCGCAAAGGCCGACCGCATGGGCTACCGGCTCCAGGGACCCAGAATCAAACTGCGTCCGGGGGTGCCCAAAAGCATCATTTCCGAGCCCAGCATGCCGGGCGGCATCCAGATTCCGGCCGATGAGCAGCCGATAATTTTGCTGGTCGAACAAACCGTTGGCGGGTACACCAAGATTGCAACCGTCATCTCGACGGACCTCCCGAGGGTTGCCCAGGCCACCCCCGGCGACACCATCCGCTTCGAGAGGGTGACCCTCGAAAAAGCGCATGCCCTGTACCTGGAGCAGCAAGCGTTTTTGCAAAATTTAGCAGAAAGATTGTCGCAGTGATTTTGACGGCGCTGATTCTGGCCAGCACGGCTGCCATGTTGTCCACCCATTTGTACACCCCCAGCATGCCCCATCTGGTTGAATATTTCCATACCACGCCGGCGCTGGTCAAGCTTTCCCTGAGCCTCAATGTCCTGGCGTTTTCTGTGCTGCAGCTTGTCTACGGGCCCCTTTCGGATCGCTTCGGGCGCCGGCCCGTCATGCTGAACGGGATGGCCGGTTTCATCGTCTTCAGCCTGGCCTGTGCCTTTGCCCGTTCAATCGGGCAGCTGATCGCGGCGCGCATTCTCCAGGGGGTGGCGGGGGCGGCTGAAGCGGTTCTGGTGTATGCGATTATCCATGACCTGTTTTGTGAAACCGATCGTGTCCGGGCGCTGGCCATCTATGCAATGGTCATTGCCCTGACACCGGCCATGGCCCCCATCGTGGGCGGGTATCTGCACGTGTGGCTGGGATGGCAGGCAAACTTTGTGCTGATCACCCTGGCCGGGGCGCTGGCGCTGGCGCTCGTCTGGCGCCTGCTGCCGGAGTCGGCGCCTGCGGATCAAAATGGCCTGCAGCCGAGGCTGATTTTAAAAAATTACGGCCGGCTGCTGGCAAACCGGACTTTTATGAAATACGCCCTGATGGTCGGTGCCGGCTCCGGGGTCATTATGGCCTTTGTCACGGCCGGGCCGTTTATTCTCATTTCTGAATTTAAAGTGGCCACTGAAAATTACGGCCTGTATTTTGTCATCCCGGTGGCTTCCTTTATTGTCGCCAACATGGTCACCCGTCAACTCGCCGGGAAGATGAACATCGAAACGCTGTTGCGCCTGGGACTGGTCATTGCCGCCGTTGGCACGGTCGCAGCCGCCGGGCTGATTTTCAGCAGCGCCCAGGGACCCTTGAGCCTGTTTCTGGCTTTTGCCGTCACAACTTTCGGGCTGGGACCCGTGTTTGCCATCGCCCCCATGCAGGCGCTGGATGCCACTGACAGTCCGACCGGGGTGGCTTCCGCCATGGTCAACATGCTGCCCATGATGATGGGCGGATTGGCGTCCCTCAGTCTGAGCATCTTCCATGACGGCACCTCCCGCCCCCTGGCAATGACCGCCATCGGCTTGCTGGGCATTGCCGGCCTTGCCTACTGGCTGGCATCAGAACATTAGATTGGCCTGCTTGAGATTTCGGATAGCCCCATGGTGAACCTGAACTCAGGTTGCGATGGCGCCGCCTCAGGTGAAGCCGGTTCCGGCGGTGCAGGTGTAGCAATGATCGGCCGTGGCGATGGGGCTTGCGGGTGATGGAGGGCCGCTCATCTCGGCAACATGAATTCTGCGCGCCCCCATGAACAGCCCCTTGGCGAGATTGAAATCGCAGTCAAACAGGTAGCCGTCCCAGTTCACTGACACCAGAGTGCGGCACATGAGTCCCTCCACTGCGCAGGGATTGAAGTTGGCCGCCAGCCTGGCGAGGTAGGATTGCAGGTTGCCGGACTTGTGCAGCCAGCGCCGGAATCTTCCCAGGGGCACGTTGGCGAAGTTGAACAGCTGGTTGAAGACAACTCCCCACCGGTCCGCCAGCACCTGGTGGTAGCGTTTTGCCGCCTGGTCCTGGGAGGGCGGCAAAAAGGCGCCCGTGGGGTTGGAAACCAGGTCCAACTCCAAACCGGAGCCCGGCTGCCCGTAGCCCATGGCGTTGAGGCGCTTGAGAACCTTGATGCTTTTATCAAAGATTCCCTGTCCGCGCTGGGAATCGGTCTGGTGCAGATTGATCGAGGGAAACGAGGCCACCACCACCACGCGGTGCGCTGCCAGGATGTTCGCCAGCGGATCCCAGTTTTCATCCAGGGCCGACAGGTTGGACCGCAGCATGATGCGCCGGGCAAAGGGACTGGCCCCCTCGATCAGATAGGCCAGGTGGTCATTGAGCTCCGGGGCCCCGCCGGTAATGTCCACGGTTTCGAAACCGGCGCGGCGGGCATAGGCGATCACCTGCCCGGCGGTCTGGCGGTTCATGATCTCCTTGCGGTCAGGGCCGGCCTCCAGATGGCAGTGCCGGCAGACCTGGTTGCAAAGCAGCCCCAGGTTGACCTGCAGGGTGTGGGTTTGTTCCCGCACCAGCCGGCAATTGTGCCGGGTCAGGGTCTGGGAAAAAGGCTCCGGTCCGACGTCTTTATCCTCGGCCTTGCCGTTGGCAAGCGAGGCAGTTGTTTCGATTGACATCATTACCCCACTGGAAGAATTACATGGACAGTTTGGCGGCAATGCCGCGCATCTGCACACCGTGCACCAGGGATGCACCGCCGCGAAGGGCCGTGGCCACGTGAACCGCCTCGGTCATCTCCGCCAGGTTGGATCCTTTTTCCAGGCAGGCCTGGGTGTAGGCGTCGATGCAGTAGGGGCACTGAATGGTGTGGGCCACGGCCAGGGCGATGAGGGCTTTTTCCCGCTCGCTGAGTTCGCCTTCCGCAAACACGGCGTTGTAGTACTGAAAAAATTTCCGGGCCAGTTCGGGGGCTTCCTTGCCGATTTCCTCGAACCTGGGAAGATCTTCGGGCCGGTAGTAAGTTTCCATGCATTCCTCCTCGCAAATGTTCTGGTTGCGCAATACCCGATGAAGCCGTGAAAAGTAATTTTCTCGCTTCACAAGCCTTTTCGGGAGCTGTTTCCGGGGTTACCTTTCTGTCGCCGGAAATGGGGTGTCCTTACAAAAATACAGTTGGTTGATGCAAATCAGGATCCAGCAGGCGGACGAACAACGGTGGGGCAGGGATTCAGTCGCCTTCCTGTCCCCGGCCCTGTCGAATGCCCGCGACAATGGCCCGGGCGAATTCGGAACATTTGACTTCCCGGGCGCCTGCGATCTGGCGCGCCAGGTCGTAGGTGACGGTGCCGGCTTGAATCACGGCTTGAAGCGCCTGGCGGATCAGCTCTGCAGCTTCGCGCCAGCCGATATACTCGAGCATCATGGCCCCGGACAGGATCAGCGAGCTGGGGTTGACCTTGTCCAGACCGGCATATTTGGGGGCCGTGCCGTGGGTGGCTTCAAAAACCGCACAGCGCTCGCCGATATTGGCCCCCGGCGCCATCCCCAGCCCTCCCACCTGGGCCGCCAGCGCGTCGGACAGGTAGTCCCCGTTCAGGTTGGGCGTGGCAATCACCTGGTATTCGTCCGGCCGCAGCAGGACCTGTTGAAACAGCATGTCGGCGATGCGATCCTTGATGAGGACTTTTCCGGGTGGAAAGTTTCCCCGGTAATCGTCGTAAAGTTCCTTCTCGGTGATGATGTGGTTGCGGAATTGCTCCCGGGCGACTTCGTAGCCCCATTGGGCGAAGGCGCCTTCGGTGTACTTCATGATATTGCCCTTGTGCATCAACGTAACCGACGAGTAGCTGTTGTCAACGGCATGGGCGATGGCGCGGGCCACCAGCCGCTTGGTTTTCCGTTCGCTGATGGGCTTGATGCCCAGCCCGCAATCGGCCGGTAGGTCGGTGCCCATCTGCTCGTTTAAAAACCGGCGCAGTTTTTCAGCCTCCGCACTGCCGGCCTGAAATTCGATGCCGGCGTAAAGATCTTCGGTGTTTTCCCGAAAGACCACCATGTCGATTTTTTCCGGATGTTTCATGGGGCTGGGAACCGAAGCGATATATTTCACCGGCCGCACGCAGGCGTAAAGATCCAGCCGCTGGCGGATGGCCACGTTGAGGCTGCGGATTCCTTTTCCCACCGGGGTGGTCATGGGGCCCTTGATGGCCACCTGGTGCGCTTCGATTTGCTCCAGGGTTTCATCCGGCAGCCAGCTGCCCGTTTGCTCAAAGCTGCTTTCCCCGGCGTCCAGCTTGAGCCAGTCGATGCCGCGCTGTCCTTGATAGGCCCGTTCAACGGCGCCGTCGACAACCAGGCGGGTGGCCCGCCAGATGTCCGGCCCGATGCCGTCGCCTTCGATATAGGGGATTGCCGGCCGCTCGGGGACCACCAGCGAGCCGTCCGCGTTTCTTTGGATTTTATTGTCGTTTCCCATAACAGCTTCCTTTGTTGTCTTCGGGGAGTCTATTCTGCGCTCATTATCCTGCGCAAAACATAAGGCAGAATGCCGCCGTTTTCAAAATAAGCGACATCCACCTCGGTGTCCAGCCGGGCGGTGACTTCAAAACGAATTTCGCGGCCGTCGGGCTTGACGGCGGTGACCGGCAGAATTTTGCGCGGGGCCATATTGTCGATGCCGGAGATGGTAAAGGTTTCGCAGCCGTCCAGACCGAGGCTTTGCCAGCTTTGATCGGGTTGAAACATCAGCGGCAGCACCCCCATGCCCACCAGGTTGCTGCGGTGGATGCGTTCATAGGATTCGGCAATCACGGCCCGCACACCCAGCAGGCGGGTGCCCTTGGCGGCCCAGTCCCGGGATGAGCCGGTGCCGTACTCCTTGCCTCCCAGGACCACCAGGGGTGTTTGCTCGGCGCGGTATTGCATGGCCGCATCGTAGATGAACATCTCACGGTCTTCGGGATACTTGCGGGTGTAGCTGCCCTCTTTGGGCGCCACCATGCGGTTTTTGATGCGAATGTTGGCGAAAGTTCCCCGCATCATGACTTCATGGTTGCCCCTTCTGGAACCATAGGAATTAAAGTCGGCCGGGGCGATTTTTTTATCGAGCAGGTATTTGCCGGCCGGATAGGCCGCCGGTATGGCGCCGGCCGGTGAGATATGATCGGTGGTGACCGAGTCTCCCAGCAGCAGCAATGCCCGGGCCTGCCGGATGTCGGCGGGCCGTTCCGGCTGCAGGCGAAAGCCGTCAAAATAGGGCGGTTTTTTAATGTAGGTGGAGGCCGCATCCCAGGCAAAGGTTGTGCTTTGGGTTACCTGCAGGGCCTGCCAGAAATCATCACCGTCAAAGATGCGGCGGTACCGGGATGCAAAAAATTCAGGTTTGACGTGCTCGCGGACAAGGGCCTTGATTTCTGCGTCCTGCGGCCAGATGTCCTTCAAATAGACCGGCTGGCCGTCGCTGTCCGCACCCAGCGGCTTTGTGGTCAAATCGACATCGATTCTTCCGGCCAGCGCGAAGGCCACCACCAGCATGGGGGAAGCCAGGAAGTTGGCCTTGACTTTCTGGTGAATCCGGGCTTCAAAATTGCGGTTGCCGGAAAGCACCGCGGCCACCGTAAGATCGCTGTCGGCGATGGCCTGTTCGATTTCAGGCAGCAGCGGCCCGCTGTTGCCGATACAGGTGGTGCAGCCGAATCCGGTCAGGTAAAAGCCGAGGGCTTCAAGGTGCCGCAGCAGATCGGAGTCTTTCAGATAATCGATGACCACCCGGGAGCCCGGTGCCAGTGAGGTTTTGACAAAACCGGGCACCTGCAGTCCTTTGGCCACGGCTTTTTTTGCCATCAAGCCGGCGCCCAGCATGACAGCGGGGTTGGAAGTGTTGGTGCAGGAGGTAATGGCCGCGATGACGATGCTGCCGTCGCAAAGCTCGATCTGCTCTCCGTTGACCACCAGCAGGCACTTTCTTTTTTTCGGAGCGGATGCCGCCGGGCGCGTGGTCCGGCTGCCGGATTCATCGTGAAATTTTGAAATGTGGGCGACATCGGCATCCCTTTCATAGCTGCCGTCAAGGGTGGCGCTGAAACTGCGCGGCAGCTGCGCCAGGCGGATGCGGTCCTGGGGCCGGGCCGGGCCGGCGACCGCCGGCACCACCCGGGACAGATCCAGCGGCACCACTGCGCTGTACTCGGGGGTTTCGCTGCCGGAGTAGAAAAGTCCCAGGGCCCGGGCGCAGGCGGCCACCCCCTGGGCCTGCTGTTCGCCGCGGGTCATCGCGAGGTAGTCGATGGTTTTTTCGTCCACCGGGAAAAACCCCATGGTGGCGCCATATTCCGGCGCCATGTTGGCGATGGTGGCCCTGTCGGTGACCGTCAGGTTTTTCAGACCGGGGCCGAAGTATTCGACAAATTTTTCAACCACTCCGTGTTTTCGGAGTATTTCAGTAACCATCAGCACCAGGTCCGTGGCGGTGACACCCGGTGCCAGCCTGCCGGTCATTTCGACGCCGATGACCTGCGGAATGGACATGTAGTATGGCTGGCCCAGCATGACGGCCTCGGCCTCGATGCCGCCGACCCCCCAGCCCATCACGCCGATGCCGTTGATCATGGTGGTGTGCGAATCGGTGCCCACCAGGGTGTCCGGGTAGGCCAGGGGGTCGTCGCTGCCGTCTTCACGGATGATGACGCGTCCAAGATGTTCGAGGTTGACCTGGTGGCAGATCCCGGAATTGGGGGGGACCACGCTGAAATTGTCAAAGCTTTTCTGCGCCCATTTGAGCAGCTTGTAGCGCTCGCCGTTGCGTTCGTATTCCCGGGCGACGTTTTCAGTCAGGGCCTGGGTCGAACCATAATGGTCCACCTGGATAGAATGATCGACAATCAGATCCACCGGCACCAGGGGGTTGATTTTGGCCGCATCCGCCCCCAGCTCCCGCACGGCATCGCGCATGGCCGCCAGGTCCACCACCGCCGGGACCCCGGTAAAATCCTGCATCAGGACCCGTGCCGGGTGGTGAGGAATTTCGACAGGCGTGTCATAGTGTTTCTGCCAGCGGGCGATGTTGAGCAGATCCTCTTGCCGGACGACCCGTCCGTCGAGCTTGCGCAGCAGGTTTTCGACCAGAATCCGGATGGAAAACGGCAGCCGGTCGATCGGGGCGATTTTCTTTTCTTCCAGTTTGTTGATGTCGAAGATGCGATACCGGGCCCCGCCTGCCTTGAGGCGGGTGACAAATTGCTTGTTGTCCATGGGAGCTCCCTGAGTGACGATTACGGTGCGTCTTTAATTTTGTGAAATTCAACGGCGTGGACGAATTTTACCCACTGAAATCCGTAGCGGTCCTCGGCGACCACCCGCAGGGGAAACCCATGTTTGCGCGGAAGGGCCCGTCCGTTGACCTGGTAGGCCAGAAAAACCCGCTCGGCTGCGGCCAGGGACAGCGGAAACTGTTCGACTTTTTCATAACGACCGGCTGGACCCCGGAAAGAAACGTGGGTGATGCCGGGTTCGGCTGCGGCCAGTTTCAGCAGCTGCATAACGGAAACGCCCTTCCACAGGCCGTAATTGGAAAAAAAACCCGGACAGATCAACAGGACCTTGCGTTCGATGGCCGGCAGGCCGCGCAGCTGGTCGTAGGTCAATTCCAGGGGGTTTTTCACCTGGCCGCTGACCGTCAGCCGCCAGGTTTTCATATCCGCCTCGTAATCGGCCAGCCCCATGGTGCCGAAATCCTTCAGGGGGATGGTGTCCAGGTTGCGCGCATCCAGGTCGGCCGGGTTTTTATTGACCAGGCTGCTCATCTTCGTGCCTTTGGGAAGGATCAACCGCCGGGTCTTGGCATAGGCGGTGCGCAGCAAAGCCGCAATGGAACTGAGGCCAAGACCCGCGGCGCTGATCAAGCCAATCAATTTTTTGATAAAGCGTCTGCGGGCCTGCAAAGGGGGGGGCTTTTTGCTGTCCGGTGCCATGATTTCCTGCCGTAAACGAGTCGTTTGTCTGTTCGGTCCAACTGTCTTCATCCCTATAGCACCATTGGCGGTCAACGTCCAGTTCTATTGACCAGGACCCGGAGCGGCCACGGGCATCCACAACCGATAATTGTCAGGGCGGATCAACGTCCTTTTTGATTTTTTTGATGATTCTGGGGATGAAAAAGGAGAAGACAAAAAGGGCGATGGAGAAAAAAACCCTGGCAGAGAGCAGTTCGCCCCAGTTGCCGGTTGCCCAGATATCTTTCAGGGTGCCGATAAAAAAGGTGAAGATGAACGTGCCGACCATGATTCCCAGGCCGGTGCCGAAAAAATAGTCCCAGAAGCGCACCCGGGTCAGGCCCATGCCGAAGTTCATGGGGGTGAAGGGAAAGTAGACCAGGCGCAGGTACAGCACGGTGGCAAATCCGTTGCGCTCGATGGCCTGATCATATTTTTTGAGCCGGTCGCCGATCAGCGAGGCGGCAAACTCCCTGCCCAGGGTGCGCCCGATCCAGAAGGCGGCGCTGGCGCCGGCCATGGCGCCGAACCAGACGTATACGAACCCCCAGTAAGCCCCGAAAATGGCGGCTCCCAGGCCCGTCAGCAGGGTTCCCGGCAAAAACAGGCACACGCCCAGCGCATAAATGGCGATAAAGACCAGCGGAGCCCACAGACCGGCGCCGTCCAGAAAATGACCCAGCGCTTCCACGGTCAGGTAGTTTTTAACGGGGGTAAAGCGCACGGCCAGAATGGCGGTGATGACAAAAGCTGCCAAAACCGCGGCTTTTACCAGCGCCCTGGTGGGCCGTTGCGCTTTGCGGTCCTTAGCTGCTGCAGCTGTCTTCACCACAGGCCCTTCCTTTCAGCTGGAAGAAAAGTTTCAATCCCTGCTGGATTTTTTTGGAAAATATCCGGGGGGCAAAATACGATCCGGCCACTTTTTTGTTAATCTCAGCGATGGTGGGATAAGGGTGAATGGCCGCCGCCAGGGTGGACAGCTTGACCTTACCGTTTAACACCGCCACCCATTCGGCGATCAGATCGTCTGCGTTGGGCCCCAGGATCTGCACCCCGATGGGTTTTTCTTTTTCGTCCAGCAGCATTTTGAGGATGCCGGTGGTCCTGCCCTCTGCCAGGCCGCGGTCGTTGTCCGCGAACCGCTCGCTGTAGACCGTGTATTTGATCCCGGCGGCGGCGGCTCTTTTTTCATTCATCCCGATGCTGCCCAGGGGGGGATCGGTGTATGTGCACCAGGGCAGAAAGGTGTAATTGACCTTGCGCGGCAGGTGAAAAATGGCATTGCTGATGACGATGCCGCCCTCATAGCCGGCACAATGGGTGAACTGAAAACCCCCATTGACATCCCCGACGGCATAGATGTGGCGGTGGTTGGTGCGCAGGCGGCGGTCCACCTGAATCCCACGCCGATTAAAAACAACGCCGATTTGTTCAAGGCCCAGGTCCTGGGTGTTGGCGCTTCTTCCGAGGGCTACCAGGATCGCTTCGGCTTTCAGGTTTACAAAGCTGTTTTGCCGGGTTTTAATCCGGACTTCTTTGAGGGCGCCGTGGTCGCTGATTTCTTCGATGGCAGAATTGAGATAAAACTCGACGCCTTCGGCGCTGAGGACATCCTGGAGCATCTCCGCCATGTCGCCATCCTCTTTGGCCAGGATCTGGGGGGCCATGTCCACCACGAAAACTTGGGTGCCCAGCCGGTTGAAGGCCTGGGACATCTCGATGCCGATGGGCCCGGCGCCCAGAATGACCATGGAGGCCGGCAGTCGGTCCAGGGAAAAAATCTCCCGGTTGGTCAGGTGTGCGGTTTGATCCAGCCCCTTGATGGGAGGGGCCACCGGCGAGGACCCGGTGGCGATCACCCAGGTTTTGGCCGACCAGCTTTGACTGTTGAGCTGCACGGTGTGCTCGTCGGTAAAGCGCGGACGGCCGAATTCCACCCGGGCGCCCAGTTCACAGAAGCGTTTTTTTGAATCATGGGGCTGAATGGCGGCAATCACCGCCTTGATCCTGGCGGCCACCTGCCGAAAATCCACCGGCGGCACCTGCACCGCCGGCAAACCGAAAGCGGCCGAATTTTTCATCAGGTGATAGACATTGGCGGTTTTGATCAGCGTTTTGCTGGGCACGCAGCCGTGATGCAGACAATCGCCGCCCAGTTCGCCTTCCTTTTCGATCAGCAGGGTTTTAGCCCCCAGCCGGGCCGCACCTGAAGCCACGGTCAACCCGCCGGCGCCCCCGCCGATAATCCCGATATCATATTCATAGTTGGCCATGTTCGGCTCCTTGTTCAATCCCCATTGAGGGACCAGTCATAGGGCAGGTAGGCGACCCGGATTTGATTGCCCCTGGCAGTCAGCTGCTTTTTCAGATCTTCACTGGCATAGGTGCGATAAAAACCGATCACATCGTTGCCAAAGTCTTCTGAAAACCATTTGAATATCCGGCTGACATAAAGCTGCTCGGCTTGAAGCCGGTAATTTGACGGGTTGTTGAGAAAGGAGCGGGTGGACTCGTCCAGCTGCCGATTCAGGTCCGCCCCGCGATAGGGCTCGGGGCGCAGGGGAGGGCAGCTTTTGGCAGAGCAGTTGATGGCAAAATGGACCCGCGGGTCCCTGAAACGGGGCCTGAGAATGTTGTGCTCCAGCTCATCCAGGGTGATGGTTTGCCCCTCGATGCGCACGATTTTCTTTTTCCAGGGACTTTTGAAAAGCGTTCCCAGCTCCTTGATGGATTTGACGCCGGGGTAGCCGCTGAGGATCAGTTTCAAGGTCCAGGCATTGTATGCATTGATGTAAAAGGCAAACTGCTCATCCCGGGAAAGCGCGGCCGGCTCGACGGCTGCAAGGATTTCAAGGTAAGCGTCGAGCTGTTTTTCCTCGGTCTTGAGGCCGGCGTAGTTTACGCGGCCGGCCTCGACGTATTTAGCCAGCAGCTTGGCGTAGATCCGGTGATCCACACTCTGCCCGGCGGATGCCGCAGACAGCGATCCGGCAAGCATAATGCCGATGGACAGAGCGAAAAAAAAGGCGGCGGATGGGTGTCGAATGGCCATGATCATTACTCCCGGCGGTAAGTTGAAAGGATGATGCGACTGAAAGCCAACCGCTGGCGTTTCCATTTATCCGTTGGTCGTACCCGCCGGCTAAAGCTTACAGGTCTTTTTTGCTGCCGGCATCAGCAAGTCGGCGTGTGCCCATGGAGAGCATCCGGCAGTATTGGCCGCCCGCGGCGCAAGGGGATCGTTGACTTGACGCCAAAAGGGCTTATGTTGGTGTAAGTTTTTTTACGATCAATTAAGCTAACAAAAGGAGGTGTCCGATGCAAGAGCGAAAAGGAGCAACAACCATGCACGGCAACCCGCTGACCCTGCTCGGCGATGAACTGCAACCCGGTGACGATGCCCCGGATGTTCAACTGCTGGACAATGATCTGCAGCCGGTACAGCTGTCGTCTTTTAAAGGCAAGGTGTGCGTCATATCCGCTGTGCCTTCCCTTGACACCCCCGTGTGCGACATGGAAACCCGCCGCTTCAATGAAGAGGCCGGCAAGCTGGGCGATGAGGTGGTTGTGCTGACTGTCAGCATGGATTTGCCTTTTGCCCAGAAACGCTGGTGCGCGGCCGCCGGGGTGCAGCGCGTGGTCACCCTTTCAGACCATCGCGGGGCGGATTTCGGCATGGCTTACGGGGTCTTGATCAAGGAGTTGAGGCTGCTGGCCCGGGCAATTTTTGTGGTCGACAAGGCCGGACGGATCCAGTATGTCCAGCTGGTACAAGAAGTCAGTGCCGAGCCGGATTATGAGGCCGTGCTCGCGGCGGTTAAAAAACTGGTTTGAGCCGCCGGTTCAGCGTTGAAGACCTTTTATTCAAAGGGCCGACCTATGGCAAAAAAGCCGCCCAGGACCGAACAGCGTCTGGATGATCCCGCCGGTTGGGTGGACCAGTACGGGGATCTTCTTTACCGTTTCGCCCTGTCCAGGGTCAGGGAGCCCTCCCTGGCGGAGGACCTGGTTCAGGAAACCTTCCTTGCGGCTCTGGGAGCCCGAAACAGTTTCCAGGGCGACTCCGCGGTGCGCACCTGGTTGATTGGCATTCTCAAACACAAAATAGTGGATTCCATCCGCAAGCGCGTTCGGGAATCCTCATCGGATAAGGTGGAGGCCATTTCCGATGCCGCCGCCGTTGAGAGCGTGGATGCCGGGTTTACCGAAAAGGGGGCCTGGCGAACCCGACCGGCCCGCTGGTCGGTCAATCCCATGGAAATCTACCGGCAGAAAGAGTTTATGGATGTGCTTTACCGCTGCCTGGGAGAGCTGCCCCAGCGGCTGGCCAGCGCATTCATGCTGCGGGAAATCGACGGCCTGAGCACCGAGGAAATCTGTAAGGAGTTGGACATTTCAGCGACCAACAGCTGGGTCATGCTTTACCGGGCCCGCATGTGGCTGCGCCAATGCCTTGAAAGCCAATGGATCGAAACCGAAAAATAAAGGTCTTTTGAATGTCACACTGGATGTTCAGCTGCAAGGAAGTATCGCGCAAAGTATCCGAATCCATGGATCGCGATCTGCCGGCCCATCACCGTTTGCTGATGCACCTGCATTTGATGATGTGCAGATACTGCCGGCGGTTTCAAGATCATCTGTTGATCATGCGCCGAGCGTTGAAAAGCGAAGCGCCTCCCTCCGATGACCCCTGCCACGACGCCCATCTTTCCGAACGGGCCTGCGAACGAATCAAACAGGCCCTGGAAAATGGGTTGCCTGAAGACAAGTGCTAGGGGGCTGATTTGCCTGCCCGGCAAGGCGTTGGCTTTCCACCTTGACAAAATGGCAAACATCTGCAATTATTAAATATAATAAGAAAAGGCCTGTACGCTTGACGCAATCGTAAAAAGTCGATTTTGAGCGACATCAACTATTGAGGATCCATGACCGATCAGAACCCAGCTGACCCCAAACCTCCTCTGAATGATGACCGCCAAGCATTAAAGGATCGCGGTGGCCGCCGCCGGTTGCCGGACCGCCGGCAATCAACCTCTTCGGAGCATTTTCCGGAAAGGCGCTCCCTGCGGCATCGTCGCAGCGGATCGGATCGCCGCCGCCGGCAGCATTTGAATATCCGCAAGAAAGTTGAACGCCGCCGGATGCTTAAAGATCGTTATGATGCTGAAAACTCCCAGATTTCCAACGCTGATTAAAATGGAAACGCCATCCGGGCGGCATGTTGTGAATGGACGGCCCTGCCCTTTGCTCGGTTGAGCAGCCGCCCGGATGGCGTTGGAGGGGCTGGTTTAGAAATCAATGGGCCTCTGGCCGGCAACTGTTCACCGGCTAGTTGCTGCGCTGTCCGCCTCCGTTGATCACCTGAAGCTTTGGATCAAGTTTAGGGCGGTTGACCGCCAGGTCGTATTCAACGCCCACGCCATAGTTATACAGGACCACCGCGCCGTGGATTTCATCACACCATACGACCCTGGCGCGGCAAGTTTCCCCGTGGGGCAAATCGCCTGTTTTTTCCATGACGATGTCAATCCAGCAACCGGGATTGAGGGGATAATCCAGTTCAATGTACATGCCTCCCCGGCTGTAATTATAGATGCTGCCGTCATAGTGGTCCCCCGTACGGCAGTCCTTAATGACAACGGGGGCGTCCAGGGCAAAGCGTTCGCTGGCTCTCTGTTCGTCAATGGGCATAAACGCGTCAATCCTTTGCTGCTGGTTGCTGTCGCTCGAAAACGACTATACGGAGTCGTCAGCTTTGATGGCTTCATTTGCGAAAGGCATCCCGGCGTTCAATACGGCTGCCGTCCCAGTAATTGTTGCTGTATCGTCGATCAGTGTTTTTGCGCCGGGCCAGTCCGCTGCGGCGGTCAAATCCGCGACGCCGGTCACGGCCCGAGCGTCTTTCTTCCCCCGGGTGGTTGCTGTTTTGCTGTCGTCGGTCAATCCCGCTGCGGGTCCCGCCATTGTCCAGAACCCCATTGTCATTTTGCGCAAGGGTCACTGACTTTTTGCCTCCTGTTTTCACTTTTTGGTTCCACATGATAGAGTGTCAGCGTTTGAAAGCTGCAGGAATTTCAACCCCCGGCGGCTCATGGTTTGTGTGTTTTGCTGTGGACGGTAAAAGCAACCTTTGTGCCAATTGGCGCTGGAATTGGAGTCTTTAAAAATCTCAGGGGGTTAGGTGAATTGTCAGGTATCCGGGGGCAAGGGAGTCCCTGATTTGGGAAAAAGTTTTCCGAATTTTATAACCTGGGTTGCCTAGTTTGAAGGAGATTCGATCAATTTTTTCCCAGATTTGATCAAGGTCGGCAACAATGTTGCCTGATTGGCATGTTTGGAACAAAAATCTGATAAATCCGTAAAAGTCGGTGGACCATGGGGGGATTTCAGAAGGTTTTCCTGGTTGGGTGTCAGATACACATGATCTGAGCTACTTGATGACCCGCAGCTTGTGTGTCTGCTGCAGTTTTTTCCACAGCGCTTGGATAATGATCCGGACGACATCCTGTTCACTTTGAATATCCGTATCAGCAACCTGCCGGCAGGAGTCGATCAGTTTGCGGTTGTCGGAAAACAGGCCGAAGTTGTAAACCATAAACGGTTCCAGGGTGGCGTGCAGCTGGGGCAGCTCATTTGCGGACATGTTGGCAATGATGGTTTTGTCCTTCAGCGAAATTCGGGCGATCAACCGGGTGACCGCCTGCTCTACGGTGACCGGCACCGGCGCGGGCCCGGTGGTGGTGGACGAATCCCTGTCCATGCTGACTGCAGCCATGCCGTCTTCCACCAGGCCGAGGTAAAAAACGCTTTCGATAATGCCGAACACCTCCCGGTAAATCTTCGGATCTTTGCTTGCCCGGGGGCCGGCGACGTTCAGGGTTTCTATTTTGTTTAATTTAATCCATTCATTGATGGCCGAAGCGGCCTGGAAAGCCGATGTTTTTTCAAGGTTGATGTGAAGCCAGGGGCGTGCGTGCTTGACCGCCATCTGGCGGGTGTACTCGGAACCACCGGTGAGCGGACCGCGGGAGATGATCACCGTCCCATCGGCTTGCTGCACGTTTTTTTCGGTGCGTTCGGGGTAGCTGGAACTGCGGGTTTCCCGCAGCCCGTATTTTTCCGGCAAGGGGCCGTTTTCGGTTAAACGTCCCCGCGGAATCCATCCGCCGTGGGGGATGTCCAGCTTGATGGCGGCATCCAGGGCCGCCTGATCCGCGCCGGTTTGTCCACCTGAAATGATCTTTTTAATCATGCCCAAGCGAAAAAATCTAACTTGTTACAAGTGCATTAAATCCAAGATAAAACGTCCGATTTGCTCGGCCCCGTTTGTCTCGCCGGGCGAAACCCGCGGCAAGGACAGCAGGACGTCGAGTCGGGTCACCCAGTCGCCGCTGGCAAATTCGGCTTCGTCCAGGGCCATGGCGGCCATGTGCGTTTGAGCAAATGCCGCCAGTCGATCAGATTCGCGAAAATCAGGGCGTCCAATAAATCCAAAGGGAACACCGGCGTGAAACACTTCCGCCAGGGTACTGTAGCCGAGTTTGCCCACCACCGCATCCGCAGCGTTGACCAGGTCCGGGTGGAAAAATTGCGAGCGTTGCGGGAGGATGATCACGTTTTCACGGATCTGCATTTGCCCACCGGCCCCCGGCAGCACAAAAAAAGTCTGACTGACTTTGTGCAGCCGGTTGATAAAACCATGGGACTGGGGAATTCCTCCCGTGGTGACCACCACCATTTTGGCGTTCGCCGGCACCCCCAGGCGGCGGCGAATCGTATCTGCGGACAGTCGCGCTTTGCGGCTGACCGGGGCAGTTGTCAACTCCGCCTGGTTGTCGCAGCACACGGGTTCGGTCTGGACATGATAATCCACGGCGCCAAACAGGCCCTGTAAGTAAGTGATATGAGCCGCCAGCCCGCTGGCCCTGTCAGCATACTGCCGGTAAATCCAGTCCCAGGTAAAATTTTCAACCAGCACGGAGGTGATGCCGGCTTTTGCAGCTGCCGCGATACCCATGGGTGCGATTTCGCAGACCACCAGTGCGCAGCGCCGTGCCCTGAGCAGTCCGGCTGTTTCGGCGATCCGGGCCGCAGAAAACGGTAAAAAATCATTCAACCGGCCCAGCGTTTCGTCCAGGTCGATCTCAAAGGCGGTTTTTTGCACCAGCCCCAGGTCAGTGGTCAATTTGTGGTATGTAAACTCCGCGGTTTTCAGCGAGTCATCAAAGAACCACTCGGGGACAGTGGTGAAAATGTCAAAATGCACCGGGCCTTTCATCCGGCCGATGGCTTCCATCACCGCGGCCGCCCGGGCGGCATGACCGAATCCGTGGGGGGATACAAAATATGCAATCCGCCCGGTGTTCGCAAAACCTCTGTTATTCTTGAATGACAAAATGTGCCCGTCTGTTCTTGGCCCAGGCCGCTTCGTTCTGGCGGGGATCCAGCGGACGTTCTTCACCGAAACTAATGGTGGTAATGCGGGCGGGATCGATGCCGAGATCCACCAGAAATGTCTTGGCGCTTTGCGCTCGGCCCTCACCCAGCGCCAAGTTGTATTCATTGGTGCCGCGGCTGTCGCAGTGGCCTTCAATGGTGATGACGGCCCCCGGGTTTTGCTTGAGCCATCGAGCCTTGCGGCTTAAAATCTGCTGGGCTTCAGGCGTCAGGCGGATACTGTCAAATTCAAAGTAGATGTCCTCATTTTCGAAAGCGGCTTTTTCGCGCTGCATCCTTTCAGCGGTCTGCTGCTGGCTGAGGCGTTCTTCGGCCAGGTTTTCTTCCTGCAGGGCTTTTTGGCGTTCTGCTTCTTCAGCCTGCCGGCGCGTCTGTTCTTCGGCCGAGATGGTTGAAGCCGGTTCTGATTTTATTTTCGTTTTGCCGCATGAGACGACGGTAAATATTACCAGCAAAGCAAATGCCAGGACCGAAATGATCCGCAGTTTGGTCATCATCTGTTTCTCCTTTGGGAAAAAGTTTGGGATCCCTGAAAAAATCAGGTCTGATAAGACAATTTATATAATAAGTGTGTTGATTTGTCAAAGACAGACGGGCAGACGGGGCGTCGGTGAGCCCGGAGAAGATCAATGCAGCCGCAGGGGTTGCCAAAAAGCACCCCCCACGACCGGGCTAGACCCGCTCCTTGAATTCTTTTCCCAGCAGCCCTTCCGGACGGACCAGCAACACCACGATGATGATCAGAAACGCCAGAGTGTTTTTAAAGGCCACCGAAATGTAGCCGCCGGCCAGGCTTTCGGATACGCCGATGATCAGCCCTCCGACGATCGCGCCGGGCAGGCTGTTCAGCCCTCCCAGGATGGCCGCTGCAAAGCCCTTCAGAAAGGGTTCCATCATAAAAAAGGGGTCCAGCAAAAGCACCGGGGCCAGAAAGATGCCGGCCAGCACCCCCAGCAGTGAGGCCAGCCCCCAGCTGAGGGCCAGAATTTGCCGGGTGGGGATTCCCAGGGTTTGCGCGGCCGGCAGGTTTTCCGAAGTGCCGCGCATGGCCAGGCCCAGGCGGGTTTTTTGAACCAGCAGGTACAACAGCACACAGGTCAGCAGGCCGATGCCGATGGTGCCCAGGCTCAGCTGACTGATGATCACCCCGCCGAAGGTGTATATTTTTGTATCCGAGAGGGGAAAGGGAAAGGATTGGGGTTCGGTGCCGCCGAAATAAGAAACCAGCCCCTGGAGAATCAAGCCCAGTCCCAGGGTTAAAATGATCTGGCTGAGCTGGGTGGCTTCCCGGCGCTGGGCCGGAACCAGCACCGCGAAATAAAATAACATGGCCAGCCCGGCGCCGAAAAGAAGCGCCAGCGCAAAACTCAATGCAAAGGGGAGCTTCAGTCCAAGGAGGGTAAATGCGAAAAAAGTGCCGGCGGTGGTGACATCTCCATGGGCAAAGTTCAAAACACGGGTGGAGCGGTAGACCAGGGCAAGGCCCAGGGCCACCAGGGCGTATATGCTGCCGGTGGAAAGTCCCGAAACCAGGTATTGTGAGAAGTTCGACATTGGCTTGTTCTCCTGTTAACGAAACGGCCAGTTGCGAAAATACAGTCGCATCTTGAGCCAGCGACCGTTTAATCCCAGCGGCTCGAAAATCAAAACCAGCAGGATGGTCACCCCGAAGACCACCGGCACCATTTCGCGATAGTCACTGAAAATCTGCGGCACCAGCATCACAAAGGCCGCGCCCATGATGGAGCCCTCCACCGATGCCAGCCCGCCGATGATTACGGCCACAAACAGGGTGATGGCCTCCATGAAGGTAAACATGTTGGGCTCCAGATATCCCATGTACAGGCCGTACAGCGCCCCCTGAACACCGGTGTAAAATGAGCTGATGGCAAACGAAAGCAGTTTGTAACGGGTCAGGTTGACCCCGATGACCTCTGCGGCGATGTCGTTATCCCGGATGGCGATAAACGCGCGTCCCATATAGGATGAGACAATATTATAGCTGAGCAGGGTAAATGCCAGGGCGATCAGGAAATTGAAGTAGTAATTAAAGGTGACATCCGGCAGCTCAAAAGGCGGTGCAATCTTTTCAATGATCAGTCCCATGCGGCCGCCGGACAGCAGTTCGGAGTTGACAAAAACCTGGTAAACGGCAATGCCGAAGCCCATGGTGGCGATGGCCAAGTACGGCCCTTTCAGGCGCAGGGACGGAAAGCCCACCAGGATGCCGAACAGGCCCGCCATCAAACCGGCCGCCAGCACACCGATGGGCCAGGCAACCCCGAGCTGGTTCAGGTGACCGAAGGTAAACGCGCCGATGGCCAGAAATCCCGCCTGGCCGAAAGAAATCTGGCCGGTGTAGCCGATGAGCAGATTCTGGCCCTGCACCCCGATGGTGTAAATAAAAATGATCGTCACAATGTAGGTGATGTGCTCGGGAGCCAGCCATGGCAGAAGAAGCAGAAAAACGACAAAGGCTGCGACATAGACCCGGGTCCAGGGTTTGCGGATGAGCTGCAGTTCTTCCTTATAGCTTTCAATCAGATCCATATAATTTGCCTTCGAGAGATTTCAACTATGATCTGCTTTCACCTTTTAAATCGTGAATCGGGTGTTGTTGACTCCATTTAAAGGTTCAAGGTTCTGGGTTCAGGGTCCAGGGGTTGCAAGAATCCGTTGCCAATCATAATAAACAGCAACCCTGAACCTTTGAACCTCTGGACATTGAAACATCATAGGCTTAAAATTTTACCTATATCAGCACGACTATCCCTTATAAAGGTCATTGATCATATCTGCATACCGCTTTTCCAGAGAGGCCCGCTTGACTTTCTTGGTGGGGGTTACATCCCCGTCTTCCTCGTAAAAACGACGGGGCAGCAAGGCGAATTTTTTGATGCCTTCCACCCGCGAAAGGTTCTTGTTGACCTGTTGGACTTCGTTGTTGATCAGTTTGCGAATTTCTTCATTGCGGGTCAGATCGGCAAAGGTGGTAAAGGGGATCCGGTTGTCCTGGGCGTATTTGGTGACGTTGTCCTCATCGATCAGGATCAGCGCCGTCAGGAATTTGCGGCCGTCGCCGATGACCACGGCATCCTGGATGTAAGGGCTGAATTTGAGCTTGTTCTCGATGAACGCCGGCGTGATGTTCTTGCCCCCGGCGGTGATGATAATGTCTTTTTTGCGGTCCATGATCTTCAGCCAGCCGTCGTCCAGGGCCCCCACATCGCCGGTGTGAAGCCAGCCGTCTTTGATGGTTTCGGCCGTCAGTTCGGGATTTTTGTGATACCCCTTGAAAACACCGGGGCCCCGGGCCAGGATCTCTCCGTCGTCGGCGATCTTGACTTCAAGCCCGGGCAGAACTTCGCCCACGTATCCGCGCCGCGGGCGGTCGATGCGCTGGATGGCGATCACCCCGGTGGATTCGGTCTGACCGTAGCCTTCGCGCAGCGGCACTCCCAGGGCGTTGTAGTAGTCAAAAAGCTCCGGCGATGCCGGTGCGGCGCCGCACATGGCGTAGCGGATGCGTTCAAGCCCCAGCTGCCGTCTCAGGTGATATAACACTAGCCCGTACACGGGCCAGTAAAGCAGGCCCCACAGACGCCGGCTGCGGCTGCCGGCTGCCGTGCGCACATAACGCTTGCCCACGTTGATTGCCAGCCGGTACAGGGCTCTTTTCAGGTAGGTGGAGTCCGCCATTCGGATTTCAATGCCGGACATGAATTTTTCCCAGATGCGCGGAACGCTGGCAAAAATTGTCGGGGAGACCTCCCGCAGGTTCTGGGGCAGGGTTTCAATGCTTTCAACGAAATTGACAGTCGCCCCGCCCACAATGGCCATAAACAGCGATATCAGGTTTTCATAGATATGGGCCAGAGGCAGGTAAGAGAGCATTTCGTCGTTTTCATAGGTCGGGATGACCTCGGTAAAAGCCTCGGTGAGGCTGATGATGTTGCCATGCGAGATCATGGCCCCCTTGGGCCGGCCGGTGGTGCCGGAGGTGTAGATCATCATGGCCGTATCGTCAGGCTTGATGGCGTCCAGGCGCTGTCTGACGCAACCGGGGTTTTCGCGAAGATGTGTTTTTCCCCGGGAGATAAAGTCATCGTAAAATATGATCCCCTCGTGGGCAAAACCCCACAGCCCCTTGGGGTCCCAGACCACGACTTGCTTAAGATCCAGCTGGGACTGGATTTCAAGCACCTTGTCCACCTGCTCTTCATTTTCGACAAACAGCAGCTTTGCATCGGAGTGGCCGACGACGTAGGCGACCTGCTCGGCCGCGGATGTGGGATAGACCCCGCAGGTCACACAGCCGATGCTCATGGCCGCCAGGTGGCAGATCAACCATTCCGGACGGTTGTCCCCCAGAATGGAAACACGGTCTGCCGGCTGCAGACCGAGGGCGATCATGGCCGCGGCGGCCTCTGTGACCTTCTGTCCGTATTCGTTCCAGCTGATACGGTTCCAGATGCCGTATTCCTTGCGGCGCAAAGCAACCCGGTCGCCCAGGCGTTTTACCTGCTGAAAAAAAAGGTGGGGAAATGTCGCAGCATCGATCCCCATTACCAGGTCCTCCTTTTTTTGTACAGGCGCCATCCCTTGGGGGAGGTGGTTTCTTTTCCCACGCCCAGATACAGCTCCTGCACATCCTCGTTTTGCTTGAGCTCTTCAGCCGTCCCTTCGAGGACGATGCGCCCGGACTCCATGATATAGCCGAAAGTGGCAATTCCCAGGGCCAGCCTGGCATTTTGCTCCACCAGCAAGATTGTGGTGCCGGCCTGGCTGATTTTCAGCAGGGCGTCGTAGACCTGCCGCGCCACCCGGGGTGCCAGGCCCAGTGAGGGTTCATCGAGCATCAGCAGCTTCGGCCGACGCAGCATGGCCCGGGCCATGGCCAGCATCTGCTGCTCACCGCCGGAAAGGGTTTCGGCCTCCTGGGAGGCGCGCTCCTTGAGGATCGGAAAAATTTCGTAGATGAAGTCGAAGTCTTCTTTGATGTGGGAGTCCTTGCGGCCCCAGCAGCCCAGTTCCAGGTTTTCTTCCACGGTCAACTCCCTGAACAGACCGCGGTCTTCAGGGACGTAGACGATTCCCAGCCGGGCGACGCGCTCCGGCGCCAGCCGGTGGATGCGTTTGCCCATAAATTCGATGGTGCCTTTTTTGGGTTGATCCTTGAGCAGACCGGCGATGGTTTTCAGCAAAGTGGTTTTGCCGGCCCCGTTGGGCCCCAGGACGGTAAAAATCTCCTTTGCCTTTACTTCCAGCGATAGTCCACGCAGCGCATAGATGCGGTCATAGTAAAGGGTTTCGATGGTGGCGATTTTCAGCAAAGGCGGCACGGCCGGGATTCTCCTTTATTCATCTCCGAGATAGGCCTGGATGACAGCCGGGGAGCGCTGGACTTCTTCGGCTGACCCGTGGGCGATGATCTGGCCCAGATCGAAGGCCACCATGCGGTCGGCCAGCCGCGAGGCGATCTTCAGGTCATGTTCCACCAGCAAAATGGCCGTTTTGTAGCGCCCCCGGATTTCGGTGATGTGATAGGCGGATTCTTCTTTTTCCTCGGAAGTCAGTCCGGCGATGGGTTCATCCAGCAAAAGCAGGCGCGGTTCCATGGCCAGGGCGCGGCCGATCTCACAGCGTTTCTGGATGCCGTACGGGCAGTCGGCGATCCGCGCCTGCCGCCAGGCCTGCAGGTCCAAGAACTCGATAATTTCCTCGACAATTCTGCGATGCCGCAGTTCTTCGCGGCGCAGTCTGAAAAACGCGTGCAAAGGGTTTTTCTTGAACTGGATGTGGCGCCCCAGCATCAGATTGTCCAGAACACTCATGTGCAGGAAAAGACGCAGGTTTTGAAACGTGCGGGCGATGCCCCGCCGGGCGACAAAATCCGGAGAGAGCCCCAGCAGGCTCTCTCCTTCAAAGCGAATTTTGCCGTCGTCCGGCTGGTAAACACCGGAAATGCAGTTGAACAGCGTGGTTTTGCCGGACCCGTTGGGCCCGATGACCGTCAGGATTTCTTCCGGCTCCAGTTTCAGATCCACGCCCTGCAAGGCGCGGATTCCCCCGAAGCTGATGTTCAACCGCTCGATTTCCAGTAGCGACATAATGCTAAAACAGGGGCTGGAAAATTGTAAACGGTTCCAGGGCGACGATCCTGCCGCCTTGGGCCTGGCCCATCCGCGAGGCGTTATTGCCGTGATGCCGGTCGGGTGAATAGGTCACCCGGGCACCCAGATTGCCGGCTTTCCAGCCGCTGATTTTTTCCATTCCCTGGACCAGTGTTTCCGGCGTCAGGTTGCGACCGGCATTTTTCATGCCCTCGGCCAGGTGCATCATGGAGGTGGCCCCGAAAAGAGCCAGGTATTCCTTGCCCTTGATCTTGGGGTTGTACTTGATCAGGATATTCGCGATCCGGTCGGCCTCCGGATCCGATCCCGGCAGGCCGGTGTTGCCGGGAAGCCCCACATAGGTTCCCTCCCAGGTCGGCCCGGCGATTTTGTACATGATGGCATCGGCCAGGGGAAACGAGGCCAGCACTTTGGGCTGAAAACCGACTTTGGCCATTGTTTTGGTCATGATGGCCGCATGGGTGGGGTCGGCATACATCACCAGGGTATCGGCCCCGGTTTCCTTGAGCTTGAGAGCATGGGTGCTCAGGGACCGCTCGGTGACCTCATAGGGGACCGTCCCCACCAGTTTGGCCCGGCCGCCGGTGGCAGCGACGCCTTTCTTGACGCCCTGCAGCCCCATTTTGCCGTAGTCGTCATTTTGGTAGAAAACAGCGATTTTTTTCGTGCCCCGGTTTTTAATGGCCCAGGTGGTCATGTACTGTGCTTCGTCCTCGTAGTCAGGGTAGGTGATAAAGACATTTTTGATCTTGCTTTTGGGCTGACGGGCCCAGATGCGCACGTCTCCGTATGCAGTAATTAGCGGAATGTTGTTTTGCGGGAAGAAATTCTTGGACACATTCACGATGGCCGTACCCAGCAGACCGCAGACGGCGAACACCCGGCTTTTCATTTCCCGCAGATTGGCCATGGCCCGGGCCGGATTGTAACCGTCATCTTTTAAAATCACCTTGATTTTTCGTCCGTGAATCCCTCCCTGGTCGTTGATGTAATCGGCCCAGGCTTTGCCGCCCAGTGCGGTCACCCCCCCACAGAGCGGCCGGCCCCGACAGCGGGGTTGTCCAGCCGATGACCACCTCGGTGTCGGTGACGCCGCGCACCTTGCCGGCGCTGCCTGCCGACGGCAGCAGTAAAACCAGTGCGATCAGGATTGAAACCCAGCCTAAAGTCTTTTTCATCGTGACCTCCTTGGGTTAAAGGGTTGATGTTGGACGCGGTTTGTAAAAATAAAAACCGTTCACTTTTTGAATAAGACAATATAAAAAAGCAGATTTTGCTTGTCAACCCCAAAAACAGCGGCAATGTTGCTGGCACTGGCTGAAGGTGCCGGAAAAGGGATGTCGGCAAGCTCGGCAGATGTGGCAAAATATCGCGATCCACTACCGCGGCCGGCTATGGTTTGCAACACCGGTTTTGAACAAAAAAATGGCGGCCCACGGGGATATGGGCCGCCTGGAGGGGAGAGGCATTGAGGTGTGTTTAAGAACATCCTTCGCAGGGGTGATCCAACCATACAATACCACCATGTGGTATGTCAAGCATTTTTTTCAAAAATCTCAAAAAAAAATCAAAAAACATGATGCACGCTGACCATAACTTTTTGCGAGAGGGCGGTCTGATAACATAACATATAGAATTTAAATAAATATTTTCTGTATTTGCCAGGGGCGGGGTTTTACGCTAAACTGAATAGGAATGAAATCTGATGGTCCCGAAAAGGCTTGCCCAAACGAGAAAATTCGACTTTTTACGACTTCATCCAACCTGACCATCAATTCTGGAGGTGGCTTGAAACCGAGACGCATCGCAACCTTATGTTTGATCCTGTTTTTCTTTTTAGCGACTTTCTGCGCCGCGCTTTTCAGCCAGCCGTCTGCCGGCTCCCATCCCCTGGACCGCCATCTTGCCGAGCGCTACCGCGAGGACCTGGACGGCCTGCTGAAACGGCGCTATGTCCGTGTGTTGACCAGCCTGAACCGCACCAATTTTTTTCTTCATGACGGCAAGCCCTTTGGTTATGAATACGAGATGCTGAAGGCTTATGAAAAGTTCTTAAACCGCGGCAAAAGGCCAAAGGAGCTGCCGGTGGTGTTTGAATTTATTCCCTGCACCCGCGATGAACTGCTCCCCAGACTGGTCCAGGGCTACGGTGATATTGCCGCTGCCGGACTGACAATCACCGCCGCCCGGCTCCGGCGGGCGGATTTCAGCGATCCGTATCTTACCGGAATCGATGAAGTCGTCGTCACCCACCGGGGGGCGAAAAAACTGAACCGTCTGGAAGAGCTGGCCGGGCGCCGGGTTTTCGTGAGAAAAAGCAGCAGCTATTATGAAAGCCTGACGGCCTTCAATAAAAAACTGGCCGCAGCAGGCAAAAAACCGGTGCGCATTGTAGCGGCGGATGAAAACCTGGAAACCGAAGACATCCTTGAAATGGTCAACAGCGGTGCGATCAAAATTACGGTCAGCGACAGCCACATCGCCGGCATCTGGTCCAAAATTTTTAAGCATCTGGTGGTCTACAACGAGTTGAAGCTGCGCCGGGGAGGCCGGATCGCCTTCATGATCCGCAAGCATAGCCCGAAACTCAAGGCCAGTTTGAACGCCTTTTTAAAGGATCACCGCAAGGGCACACTGCTGGGAAACATTTATTTCAAGCGCTATTACGAGAAAAATCCCTGGATCAAAACCCCGCTGGGCGCTGAGCTGGACCGCACGCTGCTCAAATACAAGCGTCTCTTCAAAAAATATGCAGACAAGTACGGATTTGACTGGCTGCTGATCGCCGCGCTGGCCTACCAGGAATCCGGATTCGACAATACCCGCAAAAACAAATCGGGGGCCGTTGGCATCTTGCAGGTGCTGCCGTCAACCGCCCGGGATAAAAACATCGGCATCCGCAACGTGCACAGGCTTGAAAACAATATTCATGCCGGTGTCAAGTATTTGGATTTTTTGCGCAAACGCTATTTCAACGATCCGGCCATGCGGCCCCGGGACCGGGTTCGCTTGGCCCTGGCCGCTTACAACGCGGGACCGGCGAACATCCAGCGCGCCCGGGCCGCCACCCGCAAGATGGGGCTGGACCCCAACCGCTGGTTTCGCAACGTGGAGTTCGGAGCGCTGAAGGTTATCGGCCGCGAAACGGTCCGCTACGTGAGCAACATCAACAAGTATTACCTGATTTACCGCTTTGAACTACAGATCCTGCAAAACCGGCAAAAAGAGATGCAGCAGATCAAAAAAAAGTAACTCCCGCCCCTGTTTTACCCCGCTGACAAGATCGCACCTGCTGCTCGCTCCAGGAGGCCACCGGGAGTGAAACCTGCGAACGGCTTCCGAAAAGGCTTGCTCAAGCAAGAAAATTCGACTTTTTACCCTTTATCAATCAGGGTTGAATTCATTGATTGATGATGGTATCAATCAATGAATTGCGGCCCCGGTTTGTGTGTGTATGATTGCATGCCATCGGATTTGAAGGGCCCAAAAGCAGGAAGGCCACGGGATCATGGATATTTTTTTACAGGTCATCGTCACCGGGATTGCCACCGGCGGTGTGTACGGCTTGATCGCCCTGGGGTTTGTCCTGATCTTCAAGGCCACCGGTATTTTGAACCTGGCCACGGGGGCCTTCATGACCCTGGGCGCCTTTATCTGTCTGACGGTCCTCGAGGGGTTCGGCGCCCCCTTCTGGGTGGCGTTTGCCTGCACCCTGGTGTTTGCTTTTGGGCTGGGAATTGGCATCGAACGCGCCGTCTTAAGGCCTTTGATCGGTGAGCCCATCATTTCGGTCATCATGGTCACCATCGGACTTTCCAGCATCCTCCAGGGGCTGACCCACATTATCTGGTCGCCGGACTACCGTTCGTTTCCCGAAATTTTCCCGCCCGATCCGCTGGACCTGGGGTTTGCGGTGGTGCCTTCCGGCCTTTTATGGGGCTTCATTTTTGCGGCCGTTGGGACGGTGGTGTTCATTCTTATTTTTAAGCTGACCCGCACCGGGGTGGCCATGCGGGCCACTGCCAGCGATCAGCAGGCCGCGCTTTCCATGGGCATCAGTGTGCGCTGGATATTTGCCCTCTCGTGGAGCTACGGCGCGGTGGCGGCCGTGATCGGCGGGATTGTCATCGGCAACATCAGCGGCATCAGCATCTACCTGGGAGACATCGGCCTCAAGGTGCTGGCGGTCATCATCCTGGGGGGGCTGGACAGCATCGGGGGCGCGATTGTCGGCGGGCTGATCATTGGGATCCTGGAAAACCTCGCCGGCCTTTACCTGGACCCGGTCTTTGGCGGCGGGGTCAAGGACGTGGCGCCTTTTTTTATCCTGGTGCTGATTATCATGGTCCGGCCTTACGGCCTGTTCGGCAAAAAGATTATTGAACGGGTTTGACAGAACAGCGCCAAAATTTCAATTTGCACTTCGGGTGACAACGCATTATGCGCTGCGGCGACTTTAAGGAATCCTACATAAAAGACGAAGAAATTTTTCAATCCTTTTTCGTCAAGTTCTGGCTGGCCCTGTTTCTCGTTTTACTGCTGGTCCTGCCCCTGGTGGCCGATGCCTACATCCTGTACATGGCCAACCTGATCGGGTTTGCCGTGATCGCCGCGGTGGGGCTCAACCTGCTGACCGGTTTTACCGGCCAGATTTCCCTGGGCCATGCCGCATTTGTAGGGGTCGGGGGGTATACGGCTGCGATTTTGATGACCCGCCTCAATTTTTCCTTCTGGCTGGCCCTGCCCTGCGCGGGAGTGATGGCCGCCGTGGCCGGGTTGATCATTGGAATCCCCTCCCTGCGGGTCAAGGGCCTGTACCTTTGCGTGACCACCCTGGCGGCGCAGTTTATCTTTGAATTTATCTTCATTCACTGGGAATTCATGACCCACGGCATCCGGGGCATCAATGTCCCCGCCCCGGCCCTGGGAAGCTTGGCCCTGGACACCGAAAAACACTTTTACTTCCTGACCCTGGCCGTCGTCGTGCTGGCAGTCGGCTATGCCCGCAACCTTGTGCGCAGCCGCGTGGGAAGAGCGTTTGTGGCCATCCGCGACCGCGACCTGGCCGCCGAGATCATGGGCATCAGCCTGTTTCGCTACAAGCTGACAGCCTTTGCGATCTCGTCGTTTTATGCCGGCGTGGCCGGTGCCCTGTGGGTGAGCTTCATGCGCATCGTCACCCCGGATCATTTTCCTTTTCATCTTTCCATCCAGTACCTGGCCATGGTAATCGTGGGGGGGCTGGGCAGCGTGCTGGGATCGATCTTCGGTGCGGTGTTCATGGTGCTGACCCCGGAAGTGCTCGGTGCCCTGTCGGGCGCGTTGAGCAAGATGATTCCCGGGGTGGGACAGCTGTTTATTCCCATGAAGGAGGTGGTGTTCGGAGCCTTGATTGTCTTTTTTCTGATTTTCGAACCCCTGGGACTGGCGGAAATCTGGCGGCGCATCAAGGCGTTTTTTCTGCTCTGGCCGTTTTCATATTGAACGCTTAAGAGTCGTAGGGTTTTAAATAGTCAGGGCAATTTGTTACCAAACGAGCGCAACATGTATTTTGGTTGAGCGTCATTGTCCATTTGGGGAAACAAGCCAGCGAGTCGGTGGGCGTTAAAAATTTAAAGCTGTTTGAGGCGCTCGCGCCGAGTTCTTTAAATTTAGCCCACCGATTTGATGGCGCCCCAAATGGACACCGGGAGCGATGCCAAAATGCGTGTTGCGCGGCATGACCGCGACTTATTGGGAGACTAGATAACATATCGGTAACAGGGGTGATATGGACCGGGCGGTTGTGCCGGCCATATCGTAAACCAGGACATGCTTAACTACAAGGAGGTGGCTATGCGAAAAACTATCATTTTGATCATGCTCGTTGCAATGGGAGTGTTTTCATTGGCCGGGGCTGATTGCTTCGCCGCCGACGTCGTCAAGGTCGGCGCCGTGCAGCCCATCACCGGACGGTTTGCCTTTGCCGGGGTGCAGATCAATGCCGGGCTTGAAGATGCCTTGATGATGGCCAACGAACAGGGCGGAATCAACGGCAAGCAGATCAAGTACATCATGGAAGACGGCACCTACAATGTGGACAAGGCCGTGGCGGCCTTCAAGCGCATCATGGCCCGCGACAACCCCCTGGTCATGTACGGGGAAAGCACCGGCCTGGGCAAGGCCATCGCCCCGGAAATCAAGACGCGCTACAAGATCCTTTACAGTTCCACATCGTTTTCCAGCGAGCTGGCCGACGCGGCCAAAAACCCCTATGTCTTCGTGCCGGGCCCGACTTACAGCGACATGTTCGGGATTCTGCTCAAATACATCGCCAGGGAAAAACCCGGCGCCAACGTGGCTTTCTTTTACAGCGACACCGAGTTCGGCCGCGATCCGATTCCCTACGGCCGGCAGATGTGCAAAAAACTGGGCCTCAACCTGGTGGCCGAGGAAGTGGCCAAGGTGGGCGGGGTGGACGTGGCCTCCCAGGTGCTGGACATGAAGCGCAAAAAAGCGCAGTACGTTATTTTCCAGGGCTTTGTGCTCTCCCCGGTTTCCACCGTCATCAAGCAGGCCCGGGACTACGGCCTGAAGGCCAAGTTCATGGGAACCTTCTGGGGCACCCACAAGATGCTGCTGGACAAAATGGGCCCCCTGGCCGACGGGTACCTGGGGGTGATGCCCTATGCCTTCTACTACCAGAAGGACATTCCCATGATGCAGAAGATCCGGGCCTGGAACCAGAAGCATCATCCGGAGGTCAAGTACCGGCCTACCTCGTACATGCAGGGATTTTTCACCGGTCTGGTGTTTACCGAATGTCTCCGGCGGGCTGATAAGGCAGGCGATCTGACCGGCGACGGCCTGGTCAAGGCCCTGCAGTCCATCAAAAATTTTGATGTCGGCGGCTTGATGGCCCCGATCACCGTGGTCAATAACAAGGTCCCCATGGGCCGGGTCTACCGGGCCAATGCGGCCAAGAAGCAGTTTGAACCCATTTCCGACTGGATCCGGACAGAGTGATCCGTTATGACAGATTCTCTGACATTACCGGCTCTGCTCAAACGCAATGCCGAGCGTTACGGCCATCGCCGGGTGGCCATCCGCGAAAAGGAATTCGGCATCTGGCAGTCGGTGACCTGGCGCGGTTATTATGAAAATGTGAGAGATTTCGCCCTCGGGCTGCATCAAATGGGATTTAAACGCGGCCACCGGCTGGCCTACGCCGGGGACAACCGCCCCCAGGGATTATACGCGGAACTGGCCGCCCAGTCCCTGGGGGGGGCGGTGGTCGGCATTTATCCGGACAGCCACCTGGAGCAGGTGGAGTACATCATCAACCACTCGGATTCGACTTTCGTGGTGGCCGGCGACCAGGAACAGGCCGACAAGATCCTGGAACTGAAGTCCACCTGCCCCCACGTGCAGCAGGTGATTGTGGATGATCCCAAGGGGATGCGGCATTACGACGATCCGCTGCTGGCATATTTTAAGGAAATTCAGCAGACCGGCCGGCGGCTGGCTCAAAAACAGCCCGGCCTGTTTGACACCCTGATCAGCGAAGTGTCACCCGATGACGTGGGCATGATCAATTATACCTCCGGCACCACGGGGCTTCCCAAGGGAAGCATGATCACCCAGCAGAACATGGTGGCCGTGGCCCGGCTGCAGGATGCCGTGGATGCGGCGGCCGAAAATTTCGAATACGTCTCCTTTCTGCCCTTTGCCTGGATCGGGGAGCAGGAATTCGGGGTGTACTGGCCGCTTTACAAGGCCTTTGCCGTCAATTTTCCGGAAAAAGTGGAGACCGTGCAGGAAAACATCCGGGAGATCGGCCCCCACATTTTGCTGGCGCCGCCGCGGATCTGGGAAAAAATCTGTTCGGACATTCAGGTGAAGATCCAGGAGGCGGTCTGGATCAAGCGTTTTGTCTACCGGAGCTTACTGCCGGTGGGCTACCGCATCGCGGACTATATCCTTGAAAAAAAACAACCGCCGCTGGCCTGGCGGCTGGCAGACCGGGTGGCCTATTTTCTGCTTTTCCGTTCGCTGAACAATTATTTCGGACTCACGCGGCTGCGCCACGCCTACACCGGCGGCGCGCCGCTGGGCCCGGAAATCTTCAAGCTGTTTCTGGCCCTGGGGGTGCGGATCAAACAGGCTTACGGCACCACCGAGACCACGGCGGCTTCCATCGTTCACCGCACCGATGATATTCGTATCGACACCGTCGGCGTTGCACTGCCCGAAATAGAGGTCCGAACCACCGATACCGGAGAGCTGCTGATCAAAGGGGACACGGTCTTCAAGGGCTACTACAAAAATCCGGAGGCCACGGCGAAGGCCGTCCGGGACGGCTGGTTTCACACCGGCGATGCGGCCATCATCGATGACGACGGGCACGTGATCATCATCGACCGCATGGCCGATGTCATGAAGCTGGCCGACGGCAGCCGGTTTTCGCCGCAGCTGATCGAAAACAAGCTGAAATTTTCACCGTTCATCATGGATGCGGTGATCATCGGCCAGGAAAAGCCCTATATCGCCGCCATGATTTCCATTGATGCCGGCAACGTGGGCAAATGGGCGGAAAACCGCCAGCTTGCCTATACCACCTTTGCGGATCTGTCCCAGAAAAAAGCGGTCTATGACCTGATCGCCGGCGAAATTGCCAAAACCAACGCCAGCCTGCCGCGGGTGGCGCAGGTGCGCAAATTCATCCTGCTGTACAAGGAGCTCGATGCCGACGACGAGGAGTTGACCCGCACGCGCAAGGTGCGGCGCAAGTTTGTGCTGCAGCGCTACGCGCAGCTGGTCGACGGCCTTTACAGCGACCGGGAGACCCTCGATGTCGAGGCCGACATCCGGTACAAGGACGGGACCGCCTATCGCATGAAAACCCGGGTGCAAATCAAACCGGTGGATGACGGGGAGTCAAAGTGAAGATGGGGACCGCCGAAGATTACCAGCTGGAAATTGAAGACATTCATTTGAGCTTTGGAGGGTTGCAGGCCCTTGCCGGGGTGAGCAGCGCAGTCAAGCGGGGCGAAATCTTTTCGATCATCGGCCCCAACGGAGCCGGCAAGACCTGCCTGCTCAACTGCATCAACAGCTTTTACCGGCCCCAGAGCGGACGAATCATTTTTGAAGGCCGGGAGATCACCCATTTAAAGGCCCACCGCATCGCCGCCCTGGGCATTGCCCGCACCTTTCAAAATGTCGAGCTTTTCGCCCACATGACGGTGCTCGACAACATCAAGCTGGGCGGTCACGTGCACCTGAAGTCCGGCGCTTTTGCCGGCGGCATTTACTTCGGCAAGTCCCGCCGGGAGGAGATGGAGTTTCGCAAATACATTGAAGAAAAAATCATCGACTTGCTCGAAATCGAGCACATCCGCAAGAAACCGGTGCACACCCTGCCCTACGGTCTGCAAAAGCGGGTGGAGCTGGCCCGGGCCCTGGCCCTGCGCCCCAGGCTGCTGCTGCTCGATGAACCTTGCGCGGGCATGAACCTGGAGGAAACCGAAGACATCGCCCGGTTCGTGCTGGACATTAACGAGGAGTGGGGCACCACCATCATTTTGATTGAGCACGACATGGGGGTGGTCATGGATATTTCGGACCGGGTGTGCGTGCTGGACTTCGGCCGCAAGATCGCCGAGGGGTTGCCCGCCGAGGTGCGTCACAACCCTCAGGTGATCAAGGCCTACCTGGGCGAGGAGGACAAGACCTACTCGCGATTGGATGCCTAGCCATGGAATCGCTGCTGGAAGTCAACAACATCGAAGTCGTTTACCACAATGTCATCCTGGTGTTGAAGGGGATGTCCCTGCGGGTGGATGAAGGCCGGATTGTCACCATTCTGGGCAACAACGGCGCCGGCAAAAGCACCACCCTCAAGGCGATCTCGGGGCTGTTGAAGTCCGAAAACGGCGAGGTCACCGACGGCCAGATCCGTTTCATGGGACAGCGCATCGACCGGCTGTATCCCGAAGAGCTGGTGCGCATGGGGATCTTCCAGGTCATGGAAGGCCGGCGGGTCTTTGAAGATCTCACGGTGGAAGAAAACCTTGTGGCCGCCGGGCACACGGTGAAAAACAAAAGCCGGCTGAAACAGGACATGAAGCGGGTCTATGAATATTTTCCCCGTCTCTTTGAACGGCGCAAGGTGCTGGCCGGCTACATCAGCGGCGGTGAGCAGCAGATGCTGGTCATCGGCAGGGGGCTGATGGCCTCTCCCAGGCTGATGCTCATGGATGAGCCTTCCATGGGGCTTTCTCCCATGCTGGTGGGCGAGATCTTTGAAATCATTCGGCGCATCAACACCGAGCAGAGGGTCAGCATTTTGCTGGTGGAGCAAAACGCCCGCCTGGCGCTGGATATCGCCCATCACGCCTATGTCATGGAAAACGGCCGGATTGTGCTCGACGACACCGTGGACAAGATCAAGGACAATGCCGATGTCAAGGAGTTTTACCTGGGCTTGACGGAAGTCGGCAAAAAGAAAAGCTACCGCGACGTCAAGCACTACAAACGACGCAAACGCTGGTTGACGTAGCTTCAGTGGCGTCGTGATTCATCAACTGTCAACTTCGGTTCAGGAGCGGCCCAGGTAAACCCCATCGTAATCCAGGGTTGTCAGGGGATTCCCTCCGATGCCAACCCCGGCGCCCACGACTTCTCCCAGAAAAAGGGTGTGATTTCCCGGACGGTAGGTTGCCGTCACCCGGCATTCGAACCAGGCCAGACAATTCTCGATTATGGGGCACCCCGTTGTTCCCCGCTGCCAGGCAAGGTCCGCGAATTTTTTGCCGGGGTCGGGGCCTTTGAAGCGCCGCAGAAAATCCGACTGCCCTTTGGCCGGCACGTGCAGCGCAAAGCAGCCGCTTTGCTCGATGAGCCCGTGGGAGTAACGGTTGGGATGCACCGCCGCCATCAGCAGCAGCGGATCATAGGAGATCTGGCTGACCCAGGAGGCGATCATGCCGTTGATTTCTTCCTGGTAAAAAGTGGTCAGCACGTAGATTCCATAGGTCATCTGGCCGAGGGCCTGTTGCCACGATTTTTCCATGGGCGGGGATTCTCCTTGCAAACAGTTTTCCAGCAGTTGGGTGTCAGCAGGCGGTGGACGCGCGTACTTTGCGGATGGCCGGTATTTCCAGTCCGGCCTGATCGGCCAGGGCGATGACGCGCTCCAGCCGCCCTGCTGCCGAACGGCCCATGCAGCGGTGATGCGGGTCGCCTTTGACGGCCTGGGCCATGGAGGCCATCAGCCGTTGCCGTGAAAAAGTCTTGCCGGTCAACCACTGCTGGACGGCGATCACGTCAGCGGCGATCTCATCGGCCAGCTGCCGGTGCTCCGTCCACAGGCGGTGGGTGGTGGCGCCGTCTGCCAGCACCAGCCCGGCGATGTTGATGGTCAGCACGAACACGTTTTTAAACACCAGTTCAAAAAGCAGTTGATCTTCGGTTGGCAGCACCTGGCACGGGATGTCGATGCTTTGCAGGCAAGCGGCGATAAGCTCGGCCCGCGGTCCGAAGCAGCGCGACGGCAGCAGGACCTCGTAATCGCGGCCCTTCTTTTTTTCAAACCACACCGAGATGACCGTGGGCCCTTCAATGCCGTAAGCCTGCCAGTCTTTGGGGAGCAGCTCGTTTTGCAGCAGCCCGATGACGTTTTTCCATTGGGACGGGAAGGCGGCCATCACGGCCGGAAAATCTTTTTCGGCCACCGCCACGAGCGCCAGCCGGGGGGCGGGGATTTTTTCAGCTTCGGCGGCCATGTCCATGCGGCGGGTGACCGGGTAAACCGGATACCCGCAGCGCAAAAATGCCCGGGCAAAAACGCCGGCCAGCTGGCCGATGCCGACGATGACGATGGGGGGGTGCATAGGGAGCCTCGCTGCAAATTCATCGAAAGCTAATCGCTGTTGAAGATAGTATAAACAGGAGATAACTTGCCTGTCAATTTATAAAGTGATAGGACATTGCAGCAATGCAAGATCAAGTCAAAATGGATCAATAACCCCGTGGAGGAGCAAGATGACAACCCGCACCATCCAGGAAGGCACGATTTTGTGGGAGCCTGATGAAGAAGCCAAAAACCAGGCGGCGATCACAAAGTACATGCGTTGGCTCGACACCCGCAAGGGTCTGCACTTTGATGACTACCACAGCCTGTGGCAATGGTCGGTCAGTGAACTGGAAGATTTCTGGCAGTCGCTGTGGGAATTTTTTGACATCCGGGCCTTGCGGCCGTATGCAAAGGTGTTGTCCGGGCGCAGTATGCCCGGGGCCCGGTGGTTCGAGGGGGCCGAACTGAACTACGCCGAACATGTGTTTCGCCACCAGAGCCCGGATCGGCCCGCACTGCTGTTTCAGTCCGAGCGCCAGCCGCTGACGGAAATTTCCTGGCAAAAACTGTCGGGCGAGGTGGCCTCGGTAGCCGCCGCCCTGCGTGCCCTGGGGGTCCGACCCGGCGACCGTGTGGTGGCTTACATGCCCAATATTCCCCAGACCGTCACGGCCTTTCTGGCCTGTGCGGCCATCGGAGCGGTTTGGTCCAGCTGTTCGCCGGATTTCGGCACTCGCAGCGTGGTGGACCGCTTCAGCCAGATCAGGCCCAAAGTGCTTTTTGCCGTGGACGGCTATTGCTATGGCGGCAAATCCTTTGACTGCCGCCCGGCCGTCTCCCGGCTGCAGCAGGCCCTGGAATCGCTGGAGCACACGGTGCTGGTTCCTTATCTACAAGGCGGGACGAAACCCGGCCTGAGCGGAGCTGCTTTGGGCTGGGACGAACTGCGGCAGCAAGGAGGTGAGCTGGTTTTCAAACCGCTGCCCTTTGACCATCCCCTGTGGGTGGTTTATTCTTCGGGCACCACCGGTCTGCCCAAGGGCCTGGTGCACGGACATGGGGGAATTCTGCTCGAGTTTATGAAGTTTATCGGCCTGCATATGAATGTGCAGCCGGGCGACCGGTTTTTCTGGTTTTCGACCACCGGCTGGGTGATGTGGAATATTGTCCAGGGCAGCCTGCTGGCCGGCGGCACACCGGTGCTTTACGACGGCAGCCCCGGCTACCCTGACATGGATGTGCTGTGGCAGCTGGCGCAAGACGCCCGTATGAGCGTTTTCGGCACCAGCGCGGCCTATATCACCACCTGCATGCACCAGGGTCTGGAGCCGGGCACAAAATATGACCTGGGCAGTTTAAGGGCCATCGGGTCAACAGGGTCTCCTTTGCCGGTGGAAGGCTTCCGGTGGGTGTACGAATGCGTCAAAAAGGATGTTTTGCTGGGCTCGACCAGCGGCGGAACCGATCCGTGCACCGGGTTTTTCGGCAGCTGCCCCCTGCTGCCGGTGCGCGCCGGACAATTGCAGTGCCGCTGCCTGGGGGTCAAGGCCGAGGCCTTTGATGAGAAGGGAAATTCCCTGATCGACGAGGTCGGCGAGCTGGTGATCACCGCGCCCATGCCCTCCATGCCGCTGCATCTGTGGAACGATCCGGACAACAAACGATACCTCGAAAGCTATTTTGACATGTATCCCGGGGTGTGGCGCCACGGCGACTGGGTCAGGATTACTTCCGAGGGCGGTGCGGTCATCCTGGGACGCTCCGATTCGACCATCAACCGGCTGGGGGTGCGCATGGGCAGCAGCGAGATTTATTCGGTGGTGGAAGAGCTGCCCCAGATCGCCGACAGCCTGGTAATCGGATTTGAACTGCCCGGCGGCGGCTATTGCATGCCGCTTTTCGTGGTGCTGGAAAGCGGTGTTGCCCTGGACGGGGCCCTTAAGGCCAGCATCAACGGGCAAATCCGCCGTGCCCTTTCACCGCGCCATGTGCCGGATGAAATTCATGCCATCAAGGAAGTCCCGCGCACGCTCAACGGCAAAAAATTGGAGGTGCCGGTGAAAAAGATTCTGTCGGGCATGGCACTGGAGCAGGCGGTCAACGTGGACTCCATGGCCAATCCCCAGGCCATGGACTATTTTGTGAAGCTGGCCGCTAAACTGAAATCGGGCAAATAGGAGATTTTTTTCAATCTACCTCCCGTCGAGCACATCCCGAACGACTCCAGCGATTTCTTTCAAGATGATCGGCTTCATCACCAGCTGTTTGATGCCGATGGCGGCGATCTTTTCTTCGGACAGCTGGTTGCTGAAGCCGGTGACCAGGATGATGGGAATGTCCGGCCGGATTTCAAGTATCTGCTGGGCCAGCCTGTCGCCGGTCAGATGCGGCATGGTCATGTCCGTCAGGATCAGGTCAAAATCATCGGGCCGGTTGCGAAACAGCTCGAGGGCTTCCAGGCTGCTGGCCCGGGTGGTGACCCGGTAGCCCAGGCGTTCGAGCATCTGCTGGCCGATGTCGATCAGAAAGGCCTCGTCATCAACGAAAAGAATGCGTTCGGTGCCGGTGGGAATCGGCTCTTCGTCCTGGCGTTGCTCGGTGCTGACGGTTTTTTCAAGCACCGGCAGGTAGACTTTAAACGTGGCGCCTTGGCCCGGTTTGCTGTCCACCGTGATAGCACCGCCGTGGCTCGATACGATGCCGTGGACCACCGAAAGGCCCATGCCGGTGCCCTGGTCGCGCTTTTTGGTGGTGAAAAAGGGGTCGAAAATGCGCTGCAGCACCTCGGGGGGCATCCCGTGGCCCGTGTCGCTGACGGTCAGAACCACATGGGGGCCGGCGGTGAGCTGGGGAAAATTGAGGGTAAAAGCGGCATCCAGCGCCTCTTCGGTCAAACTCACCATCAAGCTGCCGCCCTCATCGGCCATGGCGTGGGCGGCATTGGTGCACAGATTCATGATCACCTGGTGGATCTGGGTGGGGTCTGCCAGAACCGCGGCGCGGGTGTGCACCTGGTATTTGATGTCGATGGTGGTGGGCAGCGAGGCCCGCAGCAGTTTGAAGGCCTCGGTGACGATGGGCTTGAGCTGAACGGGAATCAGGGCGTGCTCGCTCTGGCGGCTGAAGGTCAAGATCTGCTTGACCAGGTCCCGGGCGCGTTCGCCGGCTTCCTTGACTTTTTGCAGGTTGTCCCGCAGACCGGGGTCCAGGGTGCTGTCGGCCAGCGACAGTTCGGTGTAGCCCATAATGGCGGACAGAATATTGTTGAAGTCGTGGGCGATGCCGCCGGCCAGGCTGCCGATGGCCTCCATGCGCTGGGCCTGGGCCAGCTGAGTCTGCAGCTTTTTCTGTTCACGGATGTCCCGGATGTTGATGATGCTGCCCACTGTCTCGCCGGTGGGCCCGTGGACAATGGCGCCGCTGATGATCACCGGAATAATGTTGCCCTGCCGGTCGTAGCGGCAGGTCTCGGTGGCCCGCACCGGTTTGCCCGCCATCACGGTTTCGATCATCGTTTTGGTTTCGGGCCAGTTTTTTTCGGGCACGAAAAGGTCCATTTTCCTGCCCACCCGTTCTTCCAGCGACCATCCGAAAATCGCTGTAAAAGCCGGGTTGAAATAAACCACCCGACCCTGGCCGTCGTAGAGCACCACCGGGTCGGGATTGGCATGCAGGGCGGCGCGAAAGCGCTCTTCACTTTCCCTCAGCAGGCCTTCGGCTTCTTTCTGCCGGGTCAGGTCAATGATGATCCCCCGCAACCCCACCGCCCGACCGTCGCGCATCACCCGGTTGGCATGGATCACCACCGGAAAGGTGCTGCCGTCCCTTCGGCAGGCCGTGTATTCAATGCCGGGCACCTCCTCACCGCTGAGCACCTGTGCAATCGCTTCCCCCGCCCGATCCCGGTCCTGGTCTGCGATCATGTCCAGGGCGTAAAGGCCGTTTTTGAAATCCTGCTCGGTATAGCCGAAAAGGGTGTAGGCGTTGCGGTTGACGAAAGTCAGCCTGCCGGCCTCGTCGGTTTCAAACACGATCTGCGGCAGGGAGTCGGCCAGGGACCGGTAGCGCGCCTCGGACTCGCGCAGGGTCTGTGTGCGCTGGGCCACGGTTTGCTCCAGGCGGCGGGTGTATTCTTTTTCGTGTTTTTCGAGGGATTTTTTCTTTTTCAGTGGGTCTGCGGTGCTGTTCATCATCGGGCGCTTTCAGAGGCAGGGCCGGGATTAGGCGGACCGGTGTCTTGGGGGCCTTGCATTGCCTGCTTTTTTATTTCATTATAGCATAAATTCGGGCGGAAACATATCCCATGAACTCAAAAACATTGTCCCCCATAGCGGTTTTGACTCTAACGGTCGCCTTGATGTTGGGGCTGATTGCCTGCCGGCAGCAAAATATCGCCCAGCGATCCGGTGATGACATATCCGGTTTCATCATGCACAACGGGCTGAAACGCACCTACCGGCTGCATGTCCCATCCCGGCCCCCGGGGAAAAGTTCTATGCCGCTGCTGATTGTCCTGCATGGGGGCGGCGGCGGCGGTGATCGGATGGCCGTCTTTACGGGCTTTGACCGGCTGGCGGATCGCGAGGGATTTCTGGTTGCATATCCGGACGGCATCGAAAAACACTGGAATGACGGCCGAGACCTGGCATGCTACCGCGCACAGCGGGAAAACGTGGATGATGTGCGGTTCATCTCCGATTTGATCGCCACCCTGAAAACAGACTACCCGGTGGATCCCGGGCGGGTTTATGTCGCCGGCGTTTCCAACGGGGCCATGATGTCCTACCGCCTGGCATGTGAACTGACCGATGAGATTGCGGCCATTGCGGCGGTCATCGGTGCCATGGGCGCAAATATCGCCCGCAGTTGTGTTCCCACCCGTCCCATCCCCGTGCTGATGATCGGCGGTACGGCCGATCCCCTGGTGCCCTGGCAGGGCGGGGAGGTTCGTTTTTTCCGCCGCAGACTCGGCAAGGCCATCTCCTTTCCCCAGACTCTGGCCTTCTGGGCGGCACACAACGGCTGTCCGGCAAACCCGCAGATATCCTGGCTGCCGGATGCCGATCCCCGCGACGGTACCCGCATCAAAAAAACCGCCTACCGCCGGTGCCGCCAGGGCGTTGAGGTGGTTTTATATGAGATCGAAGGCGGCGGACACACCTGGCCCTCAGGCCCCCGGTACCTGCCCGAATTTATTGTCGGCAGGACCAGCCGGGACATGGACGGCGCCGAGGTCATCTGGAATTTTTTTAAAGAATCCCCCCAATTTTGACCAGGTTTACAGACAGACCTTGGTTGCGACTTGCACCTTGATCACAGTCGATAGCCTGTCACGGGCATTCCCATCAGGGGCCAGAGAAACCAGACCGCAAAGGCCAGCACGGCCAGCAGGATGAGACTGGCCGGGATACCGTATAGAAAGAATTCCAGGGGGCTGAATTGCCGGGATTCATAGGCAATGGCGTTGGGAGCCGCACCCACCAGCAGCAAAAACGGCATGCCGGCCGTTACCAGGGAGGCAAAAAGAATGATTTCCGGGGACACCCCCAGGTAGGGAGCGATCACCAGGGCCACCGGCAGCGATATGGCCACCGCAGCCACATTCATGATGACATTGGTCATAATCAGGATGAAAAAGGCAATGCCCATGATAAAGACGAAAGGGGTCGCCCCCTGGAACATGGCCAGCCAGTTTACCGCCAGCCAGCGGGCGGCCCCCGTTTCCCAGAGACAAAACCCGATGCTCATGGCGCCGGCAAAAAGCAGGATTGTATTCCAGGGAATTTCCTCCAGATCCCTGATGTCCAGAACGCCGGTGACAAAAAACAGGACGGTGGAGGTGACGATAACCGCCGTTTTGTCCAGGGGCTGCAGGGCCGGCACCAGGGAGCGCAGGGACATAGCCAGCACGCAGGCCAGGGTGATGGCCGCTGCGGTGATTTCCCTGCCGGTCACAGGGCCCAGCTGGCGGTGAAACAGCCGGGCTTTGGCTCTGAGGCCCGGGATGACTTTTTTTTCCGGCTTGAAAAATAGCAGGAAAAACAGCCACAGCAAAAAAATCATGAGCCACCCCACGGGAAACATGTAGTAGCTCAGGGTGAAGAAGCTGATATTTTCCCCCACCACATCGTTGAAAAAACCGATGGCCACCGCCCCCCGGGCGGCGCCCAAAAGGGTGACAATGCTGCCGGCGCCGGCCACGTAGGCCATGCCGATGAAAAGGCCTTTGCCGAAGCGCGTGGGCTGATTGCCTTCCCCATACAGACCGTATATGGACAGCAGCAGTGGAAAAACGGTTGCCGCCACCGCCGTGTGGGCCATAATGTGCGTCAGGGCGCCGGTGAGCACGAAACAGCCCAGGTAGATCATGCTGGTTTTTTCTCCCACCAGCAGCAGCATCCGGTAAGCCATGCGCCGGGTCAGCCCTGTTTTGGTAAACACCATGCCGATGACGATGGAAGCGAAGATGAACATCACCGTGGGGTCCATGAAATCCGTGAACGCGGCTTTTGCCGGACGGATGAAAAAAAGCACCTGGAGGGTGCCTACCGCCAGGCTGGTGACGCCCACCGGCACGACTTCAAACACCCACCACAGGACGGCAAACAGGGCCACGGCCAGCGCTCCCTTGCCCTCCCGGCTCAGGATGAATTCCTGCCCGCGGGGATCAATGGCAGCCGGCCAGGCAGGGCTGTAGTAAACCACAAGGAAGAGCCCCAGGCCGGCAGCCAGAAACACCCAGCGCCGCCAGTGGGTGCGGCCGATTTCAGCATCATCATTGAACTCATCGCTCATCACAGCAGTTTCCACCGTCAAAACTTTGATGGGTCAGTCGCTTTGAAATCCGCCTGCCGTTACAGCTGGCATACCTGCAGGGTTTCCACCACCTCCCGGAACATATCCTCCTGCCGCAGGATTCCCACCACCTTCCCTTTGCGGGTCACCAGCAGAAACTGGTGGTGTTCGGTGGCCAGCTGGTGAATGGCCTCCACCAGGGAGGCGTTTTCATCCACATATTCACCCTCCACAGGGCGGTGCACCAGCCTTTCCACCTTTAGAGTTCCGGCCTCCCGGCAAATGTCGATCAGGGGTTGGTCCCAGAACCCGCACTGGTTGAACATGGGCTTCAGGTAGCCGGGGCTGACCCCGAAACGGGACAGCGACCGCGTGTCCTCCAGGTGCTTGCTTTTGGGCTCCAGGGCCCGCAGCACGTCCAGCTGGCTGAGTTTGCCGACAACGTCTCCCTGCTCATTGCAAATCAGCAGCACCGCATGTCCCGGGGGACGGGCCACAATGTCCTGGTGCACTTCCCACAGGGTCATGGCGGCTTCATAAAGGGTGGCCGTCACCGAAATGGTCCCGTATTCATCCAGGGAAGTCATTACGTTTTTTACGGTTTTATCTTTCATGGCATATCCCCCTAAAATTAGGGTCTGCGCGCAACCGGATGATCCCTATTTTTCCTTTATTTCAAACAGGTTGCCGTCATTATCCTTGATAAATGTCAGGGTGGAGTCCCCCTTTGGCACCTGGTTGATTTCCACTTCCAGGGCGCGGCATTTTTCGATAAAACCCTGCAGATCGTCGACTTCGATACAAAGATGCTCGATGGTCGCTGCCGGCTCTGCATTCTGGCCGGCTATGAAAATCTCGAGCTGCAAATGCGCATCCAGGTAATTGATGATCGTCAGCTCGGCATCCAGGCCGAAGATGGCTTTTGTCAGGGCCGGCGGCAGTATCTTGGGCGCGGTCTTTTTCAGGCCCAGCAGGTCCCGGTAAAACCAGTCCGCTTTTGCTTCACTGCTGCAGGTCAGGGCGATATGTTTTAAGCGCATGGGGTATATTCTCCCGAAAAGGGTTGATGTCGCTCGAAATCAACTTTTTACGATTGCGTCAATGATGGCAGCAGCGCTTATTGTCAGGGTTGGATGATCACCTTGATCGACTCGCTGCCGTCGAGCACCAGCTCAAACCCCCGGGCGGCATCTTCCAGCGGCAGCCGGTGGGTGATCATGTCATCGACGGTGACGGTGCCGGCGGCCAGCAGCTCCATGGCCTGTTCAATGTCGGGAGGTCCGCAATAGTAGGTGGTCAGGATCCGGATTTCCCGGGTCCAGAATTCGTTGAGCGGAACGGGAACCGTTTTGTCGGGTGCGGGCACCGCGAAAAAGACAACAGCCCCGCCGCTGTCGACACATTTCCAGGCCTGTTCGACAGCCGCCATCGCCCCGGTGCACAGCATCACGACATCCGCTTTGCACCCGGTGATGTCCACCATTTGTTGGACGACATTTCCGGCGGCGTCGATGGCCTGTTCGGCGCCCATGGCCACGGCCGCCGTCCGCCGCCGTGAATTGATATCGGTGGCGATCACCCGGCAGCCTGTGGCTGCGGCCAGCTTGATCTGCAGCAGCCCGGACATGCCGCAGCCCATGACCAGCACGGTCTGCCCGGAGTCCACCCCGGCCAGCCGCTGGGCCCGCACCACGCAGGCCAGCGGTTCGATAAAGGTGCTTTGATCGTAGCTGATGGCATCCGGCAGCCGCCAGGTGCCCTTTTCCACCAGCACTTGCGGCACCCGGATGTATTCGGCCAGCCCCCCCGGCAGGCGCTCTTTGACATGCGGGCAAACCGGAAAAAGACCTTTTTTGCAGTAATCGCACTGGCCGCAGGGCACCTTGGGGGCAATGAACACCCGGTCGCCAGGCCCATAGCCGGCAACGGATTTTCCCACCTCGACCACCACCGCCCCGATTTCGTGACCCGGCACCAGGGGGGCTCTGGGCAGGCGATACCATTCGACCACATCGCTGCCGCAAATGCCGCAGGCCTGCACTTTGACCAACATCTCGCCGGGGCCGGGCACCGGACGCGGCACCTGTTCGATGCGGATGTCGCGGTTGTTATACCAGCGGGCGATTTTCATTATTGATTTTTGAGCGTCTTGTAAAGTTCCAGCGCCTTTTCCGGGGTTTCGCTGTCGTGCACCACCGCCTTGACTGCCTGGATCATGGCCGCCGGAGATTCGGATTGAAAAATGTTGCGTCCCATGTCCACTCCCGAAGCGCCTTCCTGCACCGCCCGGTAGGCCATGGTCAGCGCATCCAGTTCGGGGATCTTCTTGCCGCCGGCCATGACGATCGGCACCGGGCAGGAGGCCGTCACGGTCTCAAAGCCGTCTTCGATGTAGTAGGTCTTGATGTACTGCGCGCCCAGCTCGGCACAGATGCGCACGGCCAGCCGGAAATAGCGCGCATCGCGGGCCATGTCCTTGCCCACCGCGGTGACGGCCAGGGTGGGAATTCCGTAGCGTAGCCCCATGTCCACCATGCGGGTCATGTTGATGATGGATTGTCTTTCATACTCCCCGCCGATGAAAACCTGCACCGCCATGGCGCAGACGTTGAGGCGGATGGCGTCTTCGATGTCCACCGCGATCTGCTCGTTGGAAAGCTCCTTTAAGATGCTGGTGCCTCCCGAAACCCGCAGCACAATGGACTGCTGGGTGGCGGCCGGGACAATGCTTCGCAGAATGCCCCGGGTGAGCATCAGCGTGTCGGCGTACGGCACAATGGGCAGGATGTTGATGTCCACGCGCTCAAGACCGGTGGTCGGCCCCTGGAAATAGCCGTGGTCAATGGCCAGCATGACCGTGCGGCCCGATCGGGGGTTGAATATGCGGGCCAGGCGGTTTTTCATCCCCCAGTCCAGGCAATTGGAGCCTTTCAGAAAAAACCCTTCGGTCTGCTGGGGCCGGTCGGTATAATATTGTTTACCTTCTTGCATGGCTTCCACGTCAGGCATTTTTTTCTCTCCTTTCCAGGTTAACAGCTATCCTGAGGAAAATTAAAAAAAAATCCGCATGTTGATCAGGATATATTTTATCCACTGCGGACTGTCAATAATTCCTTGCCCGAATGGTGGCTCCCTCAAAACCGGAACTGTCATTACTGGCAAACTTGTGCTAAAAAAACATTGTTGCTAGGCTCAATACCCGGCTGACAGGAGGCGCCTTTGCTGCAATTCAAAGCCGTTTTAAAGGCCCATAAAATAATCGCCGGCCATGTTCACCGCACCCCGGTGCTCACCTGCCGGTCCTTAAACGCCATTTGCGGCGCAAAGCTGTATTTCAAATGCGAAAACTTTCAAAAAGTCGGCGCCTTTAAATTCCGCGGGGCCCTGCATGCCGTACTGACGCTGACAGACGCCCAGGCCGCCCGCGGGGTGGCCACCCACAGTTCCGGCAACCATGCCGCCGCCCTGGCGCTGGCCGCGGCCATGCAAAAAATTGCGGCCCACATTGTCATGCCGCGGAGCGCCCCGGCGGTCAAGCAAAAAGCCGTCAGGGGCTACGGCGCCCGGATCACCTTCTGCGAGCCCACCCTTGAAGCCCGCGAAGAGGCCATCGCGCAGGTGCTGCAGGACACCAGCGCGGTTTTCGTCCACCCCTATGACGATGATAAAGTGATCTGCGGCCAGGGCACCGCCGCTTTGGAGCTGCTGGAGCAGATGCCGCCGCCGGATGTCGTCATCGCCCCGGTGGGCGGCGGGGGACTGCTCAGCGGCACGGCCATCGCCGTCAGCCATCTTTGCCCCACCGCGCGGGTCATCGGGGCCGAACCGAAAAATGCCGACGATGCCCGCTGCTCTTTTCACTCCCGCACCCTGGTCCCTTCGGTAGATCCTCAAACCATCGCCGACGGGCTGCTGACCTCCCTGAGCCCGCGCACCTTCGAAATCATCGGCCAGCGGGTGGCTGACATCCTCACGGCCACCGAAGAGGGGATCGTGGGGGCCATGCGCCTGATCTGGGAACGCATGAAAATCGTGGTGGAACCTTCTGCGGCGGTGCCCCTGGCCATCGTCATGGAGCACCCCGGCGCGTTTCAGGGCCAAACCGTGGGGCTGATCCTTTCCGGCGGCAACGTCGACCTGAGCCAGCTGCTTTCGGCTTTTAAACCGGAAAATGCTCCATGAACTGCAACACTGCATCAGATGAGGTCCGGCGGTGATTTGATGATACCGGCATAATTCCGCCAAAAGACAAGTGATGAACCCTTCGATTTGAACATGTTCAGATTCTTCGGGGATCATCGGATTCGGTCTAATGGAAATAAAGATTGGCAGCGATTAACCAAAAACGTAAAATCTATTTTACGTAATACACATTAAAATATATTTATCATTTTTGATTTTTTCTGGTCGGTACACCGGGCGTCGCATGATTGATCTGAGCATTTTTTTCGACACCCAGCAAAACCTGATCAGCCGTCTTAGGGCTGCTCATCGGCGCTCTTTTTTTGATAAGGTCAACTGGAACGGCCGGCTCATTGGCATCAGTGGTGTGGATGCTTGGCATGCTGTATTAAAATAAACCCTTTAAGCAGTGGTTTCCCGGATGGGTCTGGCCTTTTCAATCCGGGCCCGGCGTTGGGGTGTATGCAACGCGGCCCAGATGTCATTTCTGCGCTGCAGGTTCAGCCAAAAATCCGGTGTATTGCCAAATACTTTGGCAAGCATCAAGGCTGTGTCCACCGTGACAGAGCGTTTGTTGTTGCAGAGCTCGTTAACCGTCCGGCGACTGACCCCCATCGCTTTGGCCAATTGCCCCTGGGTGACAGCCAATGGTTCCATAAACTCTTCAATGAGCATCTCTCCAACACTGACCGGTTGACGTTTGGTAATTATCATTTTATCACCTCATTTATAACTGTGGCTGTCCAGATAAACCTTATCAGCCTCACCCCGTTCATCGTCCCATGAAAATAGCAGCCGGTATTGATCATTCACCCGTATAGAACACAGCCCTTTGAGTTTTCCGGCCAACTTCTCAAAATGATTGCTGGGAGGGCTCCGCAAGTCAAGATTACAGGTCGCATCATCGAGCAATTGCAATTTTCGAAAAAGCCGCGAGCGAATATCGGAGGGGATTTTTTTGCTTTGTTTGTTTTCTATAAAGAAATTCCGCAGCCATGTGTCGCGAAACCGTTTAATCATAGTAACAATGTAACATGCATGGTTACATTGTCAAGCAAAATCGTATCCTTGCTGTCGCCAACTCTGAACTTTACAACTCCAGCCACAAGATATACTTTAAAATATATATTCAAGGGGTTGATCATGAACACGGCAAAGTTGTTTAAAAACGGCAAAAGCCAGGCGGTAAGGCTGCCCAAGGAGTTTAGATTTGAGGGAACCGAGGTCTATATCAAGAAGATCGGCCGCAGTGTCATGTTGATACCGAAAGTGGACCCCTGGGAGTCGTTGTTGAGCAGCCTGGATGATTTCAGCGATGACTTTATGGCCGAACGCGGACAGCCGGCCTTGCAAAAGCGCGAGGCTCCGTGATGCGCTACCTGCTGGACACCAACAGTTGTATTTATCTCATCCGCAACAAGCCGATCAACGTGCTTAAAAAATTGCGCAAATTTAAGATCTCCGACATTGGCATCTCCTCGATCACGCTTTCTGAACTCGAATACGGGGTTGCCAAAAGCGCCCGCAAGGAAAAGAACCGGGAGGCGCTGATTAAATTTGTGGTGCCTTTGGAAATCGTTGCCTACGATGACAAAGCGGCTGTTCATTACGGGGAGATCCGCACTTTTCTTGAAAAAAAAGGAACTCCCATTGGCGCCATGGATCTACTGATCGGTGCCCATGCCAGAAGCATGACCGTGACCCTCGTGACAAACAATTTGCGAGAATTCAAAAAGATCCCGGGTTTGCAGGTGGAAAACTGGACCGCCTGATGTTCAGATTGCCCCTGAAGTTGCAACACCAACACGATATGGAATTGCTGAAATCAAAAACCAAAGATTATCCGGGCCGGCATATCCGCATTGCAGTCGATGATCCGGATCTTGATTTTGCAGCTGCCAAGGATATTGCCAGGCAAAAGGCCGCAGCGCTGGGCGCGGATCCCATGCTGCTTGCCTGGTACCAGGGACAGACCGGCGAATCCTATCCAAACCTGGAGTGCGGCCGCAATGATAAACCGGCCTGGATCGTGTATGCCGAGTCAAGGGGCGCCGACCTGACCGTTGACATCAACGATGGGCAATTCGTTTTCATCTATCTGTCATTGTAATTGCGGCATGCATTAACGTGAACCTTTTAATGCTGATAAACCTGGTGAAAAGAAGTATATTTGAATCCCCATCGGTAACAAGATGCTGGAAAAATACCAAAAAAAGTTAGCAAATCTGCGCACGGATAAAAACAGAAACCGTCGCCCAGCCATGACGAATCATCTGGCTCCGCACAAGCCTTTTCTTTTGCTGTCCGTGATGGATCTGATCGCCCAGGGAATTATCACCCAAAATTTTATTGAACCTTCTTTCAAGTAATAGATACGGGGCTATTTTTAGAGCCCATCGTGATTTGAACCGGGCAAAGGAAGCCGTTGGTTGTGTTTAAGCCCGAAGACGGCCATGTGATCGCCCTGGACCGCAGCAAGGCGGATGCTGAAAAGGCAGCCATGTTTCTCAGACATACGGTGTTTCGGCGGGTCGGTCGGTGAATTTAAAACGGTATCGGCAAAAAACAAGCAGTTGGGAATGTGATCGACGGAGCGGCTGCATTCAGCTGTTTATTGAGAGCGGTTAGGGGTGAAGGCGAATAAGGCGATGGACCAGCGCCGTCGTTGCCCTTTATCCAGGAAGTGCAGTGAGTGTTTCCCAAAGATTGTCGACATGCAAAGGATTGAAGATGCTCACCCCGCGGACCTGGAATTGCTGCGCCCCGTTGTAAAGCACAGCCCCGGCATCTATCCGGTCGACTGTCAAAGTTCGGAAGCGTTCCAGGCCTTTGATGAAGCCTGCAGAAAAAGTGGCGGCGGACTTGATTTCCAACGGTATGATCTTGGCGCCTTCCCTGATCAGCAGATCCACCTCATTGCCATGGGAGTCGCGGAAGAAATAGATTTCGGGCCGGATGCCCTTGTTAAGCGCACCCTTGACAATGTCTGTAATTACAAGGTTCTCATACAGGTGGCCGCGCAGGGGGTCGCGGGCGGCCTGTTTTTCCGTGTGAATGCCCAGGAGGAAGGCCGCCAACCCCACGTCCGTGAAGTATATTTTGGCGGATTTGACCACACGCTTGCGGATATTGCTGAAAAACGGTGGCAGCTCGAAAACAACATACGAGGCTTGCAACACGCTCAACCAGGTTCTGATGGTTGTCGCAGATACGCCAACGTCGTTTGAAAGGGCCGCAAGGTTGACAACCTGTCCCACACGGCCTGCCAACAGGGTCAGGAACACCTGAAAGGGGGTAAGATCTCGCAAATTAATGAGCGCGCGCACATCGCGTTCCACATAGGTTTGCAGATAGCCGTTGTAGAACCTGCGGGGAGCCAACCCTTCCTCATGGACACGGGGAAAACATCCACAGGCCACCAGTTCGAAGGCCCTCCAGCCGGCTTTGTATCGGCGCAGCTCGGCAATAGAAAAAGGCCATAATGTCAGTATGGCGGTGCGACCGGCCAGAGACTGGGAAATGGCCTCGTGCAGGCGTGGCTGGTGGCTTCCGGTAAGAATGAAGTCCCCCGGCTTGCCGGCTTTATCCACGATGCCTTGGATGTATGAAAGCAGGATGGGAAGGCGCTGTACCTCGTCTATGATCGCGCCTTGTTCCATCTGGCCAAGGAATCCCCGGGGATCGGCTTCGGCTGCCAAGCGTACATCCGGATCTTCCATGGAGAAGTAAGGCTTGTCCGGGAACGTCATCTGAACCAGCGTGGTTTTGCCAGACTGCCGGGGCCCTAGGACCGTGACTACAGGGTATTCACCACTGCTATCCAGCAATTCCTTTGAAATATCACGGGTAATCATGTGGATACTCTAACCGAAAATTGTGCAAATCACAAGTAAAAGTTGTGTTTTGCACATTGTTATTATAATTGATGCAACAATCCTGTATTAGATTCTGCATAAATGAAAATTCAATGTTCAATTTGCAGGGCAAATTGGCTTGAACGGATGCATCTTCCTGTAATCTGAAGGCTTTAAGCGGACATCAAGAATTTACCGAAGAAATAGATCTCGGGCCGGGTGCGTCATGTGAATTTAGTGGAAGGGGACCGTGTCCAGCATCCTGGCCCACAGCTTTCTGATGGTGGCCACGGAGTGCGTCCCCTTGATGACAATCACCTGCTGCGGGGGCAAGATTGCGGCCAGCAGTCCCTGGCCCATGGCGTAGCCGTCGTCATCGCCGTAGCCCAGGTAAATGGGGGGCAGACGGTCCTGCTGCCGGTCGTATTTTTTCAGCCAGTCCCACAATAGCCGCTGCCAGTCGCTGTCGTCATAATCGCCGGGGTCCCACCGGCGCACGCCCCCGGCCTGGATGATTTCTTCCAGAATCTCGCGCTCCCCCAGAAACGGGGCCAGCAGGACGATGCCGGCGATGCCGCTGTTATCGGCATAATTGCGCAGATACAGCAGGGAGCCCAGCCCGCCCATGGAAACGCCCACCAGCCAGATGTTGGTGTAGCCGGCGGCGCGCGCCGGTTCGATCACGTCTTCTCTCAGGCGCTTGTCCAGGGTGCGGGCGTAGTAATAGGCCAGGTGCGCATTGGGGGCCACCATGTCATAGGGCAGGCCCTTGTCGCGCACCATTGCCACGAAGCCCTCTTTTTCAAAGGTTTGATGGTCGCCGTAAAGGGCCCGGATAAACACGATCAGGTTATGGTGTTCGTTTTCGGGAGCTGTTTTGTAAGTCAGCGTTTCCAATGGCTTTTTGGCGAAATAGGAGCATCCGCCGGCCGGCAGGAACAGCAGGATGATGGCCAGACCGGTCAGGGGTCCACGGATCCGGCAGGATCGCCATGGGAGCACTTTAGATTGGGGATCGCGGCCGCAATCTGGATTTTCAGGTGGATATTGGTTCATTGTTTTGTCCCGGAATAATCAGGCCCAGCGGATCGAGCAGTTCAAAGACCGCCGAATTTCCAATGGCAGCCCAGTCCAGCGGCTGCGGCAGCGTTTTTGCTTTCAGGCGGCCTGCGGATACGTGCAGATGGCAAGGCGCCTTCGCCGTTTCTTTTGCCGCCAGGGTTCCCAGGATTTCCCCCTCATTTAGCATGGCTCCGATCGCCAGTCCATCTGCAAGGTTTAGATGCCCGAAGGCCCAGAAAAGATCCTCCTGGCCGGCAAACCCGCTTTGGACCATGATGGAGGTTCCCAGAAAATCAGCAGTAATGTTGACGACCGTTCCGGCGAACAGGGCGGGAACCCGGGTGGTTTCATCCAGGATCAAGATGCGCTTTTGCCGTGCCTGGTAAAGGTGAAGGTCCAGACCCTCGTGGGGCCTTGAGCGTCGGCCGGCGCTTTTCCACCACTTGGCCGCGCTTCCAAAGCGCATGCCCGGCTCAAAGACCCATTTGACAAAGCCCTTTTCATCCAGGGCATTTTGAGCAACCAGGTGCCGCGTAAAGCCGGAGCGGGCAATGGTTTGGGGGCCAGCTTTCATGGATGGGATCCTGCCATTTTCCCGCGGGCAATCGCTGAGCCTTTTGTTATTCACCGGCCGGGGCTGCGGGTTTTTTTCCAGGTGCGGTGCCGGTCTATTTCCATTTTGAGCGAGCCGGCAATGGTGGTCAGCACCGCCAGGTCGTCGAGGTAGCCGGCCAGCGGGATGAAATCCGGCACCAGATCCACGGGCAAAAGGAAATACAGCAGTCCGCCGCCGATCAGCGCCACGTTGGCCGGGTGAAGGCTGAAATCACCCCTGACGGCGTCCTTGAAAAGGGCGTACAGCGTGCGCACCTGTTCAAGGACCTGTTTCATCGCCGGGTAGGCCCGGTTGAGTTTTTTGCGGATGGCCTCATCGTTGATGTCGTCGGCGAAATTTCTGCCCCGGGTGAATCGAAGCATGCGGTCGTAATTTTTTCGCCGGTCAGCATCCCTGAGCACGAAGTAGGCCTGGTTGAGCAGCTTGGTCGTCTCCTCTGCTTCGGCGATGCGATCCGGATTGCGGTCCGGGTGCCATTGCCGGATCTTGCTCAGGTAGGCCTGCTTGATCTCATCCGGGCCGGCCTGGGGATCAATGCCCAGCAGTTGGTAATAATCGGCGGTTTTTTCTGAGGCCCAGGTCATTGTTATAGGGTTGCCTTCCAGGGTTTGTTTCCGGGCGGCGGGCTGTGTGCCGGCTACCGGCTTCAAGCCTGGGCAGTATAAGCCAACAAGGAGCGGTCGTCCAGCTTTTTATCAGCCGGATGCGGGAAAAATCAGCTTTCAGCTTCCAAGGACCGGGATGGTCGTTGACTCTGTTATTTTTTTGTGGTCAAATTCCACCCAATCACAAAAATGTTTCCACGGGTCTGCGGTTGTGAAAACCGGAAAGGACTTCATCCAAAGGATTGAGACGATGCCAAAAATGACAATTGCACAGATTGAAGAGGCTTTGCAAAAAGAGGTCCAGGCGATCGATAAGAGTGTCAAACTGGTGGCGGTTCAGCCGGGCAAAAAAAAAGACTGCTACCGGCTCACCCTTATCAAAGACGGCAAGTCGGGCAGCGCGGAGCTCAAAAAGGATGTCATCAAGCGACACCTTGCCGGCGAAGGCCAGGGGCGGCAGCTGCGCAAGGCGCTGGGCAAGGCCGTCAGCCATCTGAGCATAAAGTACTCAAGATAGCACTTGCATGCAGTCTGCCCGCGGAATTTTTTCAGGATGAACCGGCGCTGAGCGCAGGGATCGGGCAGGTTGACGAAAGGCCTGCGCGGTTTGCCAAACATGCCCCCGGCGGCGGCCGGGTGCATGGTTTCGCCGGGACGGAGGCAGTCGATGCTTTCAATTGCCGATGTAAAAGAGTTTTGCGCCCGAGAACCCAACTTCGATGACATGATCTGCAGTCTGCGGGCAATCTCCAAACAGCCTGTAAAGATCGGCAGGGAAACCAGGCAGATCGTGGCGCTGGCCCGCAAGTTCAATGACGCGGTCGTGCGTCCCTATGCCGCCCGGCTGGACAGGCAGGTGCAGGAAGATCCCAACTTTTTGCCCTCTGAATTCATTGCCGAGGCCAACCGCTGGGGGCTTTATACACTGTGGATTCCCAGGATATTCGGCGGCAAGGGATACAACCTGCCCTCTTTTTCCTATTTCATCGAAGAGATCGCTTCTGCCTGCACGGCCATGTCCAATCTGATCGGGGTTCACTACCTGGGGGTTGCAACGTTGATTGCCACCTGGAATACGCGCATTATCCAGCGGGTTTTCAAAGAGGTGGTGGAGGGAGAAAAAAACGGCAAACCCTGTCTCATATCCCTGGCCTTAACGGAACCCGGCGCCGGCACCGACGTGGAGGAAACCGAGCTGATGGACCGGGGCAACGTTGCCTGCTATGCCCGCAAGGTGGACGGCGGGTATGTGGTCAACGGCCGCAAGGTGTTCATATCCAATGGTCATCTTTCCACCTGGCACATGCTTTTTTCGTTTGCCGATCTGCAAAAGCCGTCATCGAACCTTGTCATGCTGGCAGTCAAAACCGGGACAAAAGGGTTTTGCCTTGGCAGAAAAGAACGCAAAATGGGACAGCTGGGATGCCCGGCCAGCGAGCTGATCTTTGATGACTGTTTTGTGCCGGATGAAAACGTCTGTCTCGACCCGGCGCAGGCGATGCGGCTTTCGCGTTCGCAGACTGAGACGACCATGCAGCTGATCGACTATGTGTTTTCCGCATCAAGGGCCGGGGTTGCCGCTTTTGGCACCGGCGTTGCGCGCGGTGCCTTTGAGGCGGCAATCCAATTTGCGGCCCAGACGCAGGTTGAAGGAAAATTGCTGATCAACCATGAATGGGCGCAGTGTCTGCTGTCCGAGATGCAGCGCAATGTATTGATCTCAAGATATGCCTACGTTGAGAGCAACTATGCAAATGCAATGGACGGGATGTTCAAGCTGCTGCAGCTCAAACCCATCTACTATCTGACCCGCTACCTGCCGTCGGCGGTGTTGAAAATCCTGGTGCCGCTTGTCATGGACAGTCGTCTGGGAACCTGGCTGATGAGAAAAATACATTGCGACTGGCAGACAAAAGAACAAATCGAGCGGACTTCCGGGCTCGGTTCCATGGCCAAGTTCACCGCCACCGATGCCGGTGTCACGAACGCCCGGCTGGCACTGGATCTGATGGGGCAGGCCGGGCTGCGACAGGAGCAGATCGCCGAAAAACATTTCAGAGATGCCAAGCTGATGCAGATTTACGAGGGCACAAACGAACTGAACCGCATGAACCTGTTCAAATGCCTGGCAGCCAGAGGATTTCCGCAGATCAGCCTGTTTACCGATTGACAGCCCGATTTTGCATGCCAGCAGACCGAGCCCCGGCAGTTGGAGGCCGAAAATGACCCGCACGGAAGCAACCGCAATTCGCATGCTCGCCAGGGCAGCTTCCGAGTTTGCCAGAAGTGAACTGGCAGCCAACCGGCAAGAATCCGACCGGTATCCCTTCGGCCCCTTTTTTGCGGCTGTTTTGCAAAAGGCCTTCGAACTGGATTTTTTCCACATCAGCCTGCCGGATTCGCTCGGTGGGGTCGGGATGGGCACCGTCGCCCTGGGCGTGGTTCTGGAGCAACTTTGCCGGCAGGATGCCAGCCTGGGAGCCATTGTGCTGACCAATTGTTTTGCCCAGGAGATTCTTTTAAACGCCGGCCGCAGCGAGCTGCTCAAGCAGCGGGCGGACAGGGCCAAGGAAGCGCAAAATTTTCTGCTGGCCTGCCCCCTGTTTAACAACCCCTCGCAAATCCGGCATGTTGCCCGGGTAATTGACACCGACGGACAGCCCTTTCTTGCCGGCCGGCTGGAATACCTGGTCCTGGGCGGGGTGGCCGATGCGGCGGTTGTGCCGGCCGCCAAAGATGGGCAACCCACCTGGTCTTATTATCTGGTGGACCTGAACCAGGCTTCGGTTGCTGTTTCAGAGCCGGTGCTCAGCCTCGGGCTGCGCTGCTGCCCGGCGGTGGATGTTCAATTTCAGATGGCCGCGGCGGTTCCCGTGGGCGGGCCGGCAGACGGTGATGGGCTGTTTAGCGAGGCGGCCTCAAAGCTTCATGCCGCCGCTGCGGCCATATCCTGCGGAATCATGAAAGGCGCTTTTGCTGAAGCCCTGTCCTACGCCCGCGAGCGTGAGCAGGGCGGCAGAAAAATCGTTAAGTGGTCTCAAATGCAGATGATGCTGGCGGACATGGCGGTGCGCATCGAAATTGCGGACATGGTTGTTGCCGACGCCTGCCGGGCGGTGGACGGCAAGCAAAGGGGCTGGCAGCAAAAGGCCCTGGCCGCCGCCATTCATGTTCAGCAGGCCGCCGTCGAGGTGACCACCGACGGCGTCCAGGCCATGGGCGGTGTCGGTTACATGCAGGATTTTGGACAGGAAAAAAGATTTCGCGATGCCCAGCACATCAAGGCCTGCTTCGGTCTGGCGCCCATGAAAAAACTCAAGTTTTTCGACAAAGTGACGGGAAAGGAGAAATAAGCCATGGCAGCCTTTTTCGCTGATGCAAAACCTGTCGAGACAGTGACCCACGGAAAAGCAACCTTTGAGCTGCCCATTTTGTATTACCGCGATGATGCCTTCGCCCTTTATTTCAGGGCCGATTATGAAAAGGTCAAAGCGGCGATGCCCTCCGACAAGCTTTACCCGGTGGTTTTGCCGGGCAACAAGGCGATTTTGGTGATCGTCGCGTTTAACTACATCGAAACCTCCATCGGTCCCTATGGCGAGGTAGCCGTGGCCCTGCCGGCGGTTTTCGGGAAAAAGATCACCGCCTTCAACGGCCTGCTGCCCGCCCTCAGAGAAAGCGGCTATCCCGGCTTCGGGGTGGTGGTCATGCACCTGCCGGTGACTCGGGTGGAGGCCCGCGACGCCGGTCGCGGACAGTGGGGGTACACGAAATTCATTGCGGACATGTACTTTGCCGTCAGTCCGGAACACCTGGAGTGCCGCATGCTGGAAGGCGACGAACACATCCTCGATCTGCGGGTGCAAAAAAAAGGCTTTTGTGTGCGGGATAAAAAACCGCTGACGACCTTTTCGGTGAAAAACGGAGACCTGATCAAAACGGTCATTCCCCAGACAGCCGCCAAGCGGGTCTGTCTCATGCCGGGCGGCTCAAGCCTGAAGTTGGGAGACCACCCGGTGGCGCAGTCCGTCCGCGAACTGGGGATTGCTTCACGCCCCTTTATGAGTGTCTATTATCCGGAGCGTGCCGCGATTCTGCCCTCCGGGACGATCCTCGAAAAAGGAGTCCGGCCGCTGGAGGGATACCAGGGTAGGGACCGCCAGGCGGTGCACAGCATTGAATATCCCGGTTCGGCGGCCAGGAGCATCCCATGAGCACGGTTGCGATCACCGGTGCCGGCGGATACATTGCCCGCCAGTTAATTGCAGTTCTTGAAAACCGGCCGGGGTGCCGAAGGATTTTAGGCACCGACATCGTCGCCCCCCGGATTCAGACCGGCAAACTTGAATTTCACCATCATGATGTTCGCGATCCGCGGCTCATCGAGCTGTGGCAGGATCAGCGCATCGATACCGTCGTTCATCTGGCCTTTATTGTCAATCCCATCCACGATGAAAAGAAAATGTATGATGTCAACGTCAATGGGACCCTGAATGTATTGAGGATTTGCGAAAAATTAAAGATCCCCCACATCATTATTGCTTCGAGCGCAACGGCTTACGGTGCCTGGCCGGATAACCCGCGCCTTTTAAAGGAGGACGACCCCATCCGGGTATTTCCGCCGAAATTCAGTTACGCCCACCACAAAGGCCTTGTGGAGCAGCATTGTGCCGACTTTATGAAACGGCATCCGGAAGTTATCTTCAACATCGTGCGGCCCTGTGTGGTGTACGGCCCGCATACGGACAACTACCTGGCCCGTTACCTAAAAAACATGCCGGTGGTGTTTCTGGCCGGCGGCCGTGATCCTGATCTTCAATTCGTCCACGAAGAGGATGTGGCCGAGCTTTTTTCACTGTTAATCGAAAAAAAGGTTCCGGGCGCTTTCAACGCGGCCGGCGACGGTGTCGTCAAAATTTCACAAGCCGCTGCGATGATCGGCAAAAAAACGCTGCCCATTCCGATGCGCCTGTACAGGGCCCTGATTCGGCTGCTGTGGCATTTGCGCATCAAAATCGTTGAAGCCCCTGCCGGTGTCGTGGACTATTCTTCCTACCCATGGGTTGTGGATACGACCCGGGCCAAAAATATACTGGGCTGGAAACCGCGATATACTTCAAGACAGGCGCTGCGGATCATGCTGGAAACCCATGACTACAATCCACGCTGAGATCCAAAAATCCCGCCAGGCCGCTCTTTCGCATCGGCCGTGCCCGAAGCCCGCCGGAATCTTCCCGCTTGCTTTTTTTCTTGACAGCTGACGGCGTTTTTTACTATTTTTGCAGTTGTTCATCATTATCTCCTCAGCACTTCATCTGCAACCGGCTCAGATTTGCTCCTGTCTCCTTTGACCGCACACCGGGTTGCCCGCACGATCTTAAGCCTGCAGCTGCGATTAAAGCACTTCTAAGATTCAATTCTGAATGATGAACTTATTCAAGGGAGTCTTTAATCAAAATGTTTCCGCCCGGCAGCCACACAGAGACGGCGCAGGTCGTCGTCAACTGCTATGATTTTTTTGATCGGCTGTTTCCGGAATCCGGACTGCTGGACCTGACAGAGGGGATCTATGGCGGTGATCCTTCGATTCCTTATGAGCAGGCGCAAAAAAATCAGATCAACTGGCTGCTGGACGAGGTGGCCTGTACAAAGGGATCGCGGGTATTGGACATTGGCTGTGGCAACGGAACCCTGCTGGAAGCCGCCCTGCAGCGCGGCGCCGAGGCTGTCGGCATTACCATCTCGCCCGCCCAGGTGCGCCGCTGCCGGCAGCGGGGGCTGGATGCCCGGCTGCTCAACTACCGGGATATTGGCGAAAGATGGACGGGGTATTTTGATGGAATCATCGCCAACGGATCGATCGAGCATTTCGTCCAGCCGGCCGATGTGATCGCCGGCAAAGCGGATGCCATCTACCGGGAGCTTTTCGAAATATGTCACCGGGTGATGAATCCGGCCGCACCCGTCAAACGGTTTGCCACCACGACGATCCACTTCCATGCGGGCAGTCCGCACCTGACTGCCAGGGACCTGCTGAAAGGGCCGCTGACTTTTCGCTGGGGGTCAGCCAAATTCCATTTCGCTGTGCTGCAAAAAGGCTTCGGGGGCTTCTACCCGCAAGTGGGTCAGTTGCAGCGCTGCGCCGAGCCCCACTTCAAACTTTTACAGGAGGTCGATGGGACCCATGACTACCATTTAACCTCCGAGGCGGGCCATCGGCACGTGAAGCAATCACTTTTCCGGTGGGCGACCGGTTCGTCTATCGGGCGCAGGCTTTTGTCATTTATGATCCGTCATCCGCGACAGGCAATGGTGCTCTATTTATGCCTGTTCATCACTGAATCATGGCAGTGGCAATTCAGAGGGGAGCGGCCGCCGACGGTACTTTTGCGCCAAACCTGGCAGTTTCAGGCCACCTGAAGATATCACGTCTGTTTTGTAATATGTCCAGACTCTTTTCGCCTGCCATGCAAAACCCGCAGGATCTGCACTGTGTCTTCAACCCTTTATAGTTATATCAAATGTCAATCAATTTGTCAGGGCGGGAACTATTACCGCAGTTTTTCTCGCACCCACTCCAAGCAAATCCCCGGCAAAAAGACCGCATCTGTCATCAGTGTGGTATAATGTGAGAAAATACAAAAACGGTTTTCAAAGGAGCATGCATGATTGTTCGCTTCGGGCTGGAGCTGGACCGCCTGGTTCCGGCAACTGCGCAAACAAAACTCGGCTATGTGACAGCCGGCCCCGGCACTTTTTTGTCCATCCTGGAAACCCAGCTGGGCCTGCCGTCTTTCGCGGTGCCTCCGGCCACCCGACTGGTGCAGTACCGGGCCTGCCTGAAACAATTCGATTCGCCCCGGCGCTTTTACCATCAATCTTTGCTGGTGGATGATTTGAGTGTGGCGCGCGCGCTTTTGAACTGGCGCGACACGTGGCACTTGGCCGGCTGGGATGGCGGCTTTTCCAGGCAAGCCGGCCGCCGCCTCAAGGACATGGCCGCGGTGGAAACCCTGGCCGCCAAAAAGGTGGCCCCGTCGTTCGGCCAGCGCCTGCAGGCCGTAGTTGCAGCGCTGCAAACGCGCCACACCCAGATCGAAAAAATCGAACTGGTTGACGCGCCGGTGGATTTTCCGGCGCTGTGGCAGGAGGTTCTTTCCCACTTCAAACTCAAAGCGCTGAACGTTGACGGGCGCCGACCGGATGCTGCAAAAGGCAGTGATCTTGCAAAACTGCAAAAAGCGCTGGTCGATCTAAACCGCAAAGACGGCGGGAAACCGGGGAAAGCCAAACTGGCGGGAGATGGCAGCGTGGTTGTGCTGACCGCCCGCTCAAAGGAGGTTTCCGCCAGGATCCTGGCCGAGCACATCAGGGCCCTCGGCGCAAAATCCAGCTGCGCTTTGATCACCGGCCAGGAGGGAGTTGTTTTTGACGAGGCGCTGGAATGTGTGGATGCATCGCGCTGCGGGTTTGAGCAAGCTTCAACCTGGCGCCCGGTGCTGCAGGTGCTGCCCCTGGCAATGGGTCTGCTGTGGGAGCCGGCGGATCCGCATTTGCTGCTCCAGTTTCTCAGCCACCCCGTGGCCCCCCTGCCAAAAAGGTTTCGCACGCAGCTGGCGGCCGCGGTGATCGAATCGCCGGGCATCGGCGGCCCCGCCTGGCGGCAGGCCTTGCAGCACATCATGGAGGATGAGGGCCGGGAGAAAAAATCCGGAAAAAAACGACTGCAACCGATACGGGAGCAAATTGACTTCTGGGTTGCCGGGCCGCGCTTTGATCCGGACAAGGGCGCGCCCGTGCCCGTGCTTGTTGAGCGCTGCGAAAGGCTCGCCCAGTGGCTGGAAAAAATGCGCCGGGTCAATGCGGGATCCTCCGGCCAGGCATTGTACGCCGGCGCGCTGGGGCAAACCCGGGATCTTTGCCGGGCGCTCGAGCACCTGGCAGCCCAGGGATTGGAAACGGTTCATCAAAACCAACTGAACCGGCTGCTCGACGAGGTCAGCGGAGCGGGGACGGCGCTGCCGGACCGCGATGGCCAATGCGGCCATGTGCCGGCCACCGACAGCCCGGCGGCGTTTGTCGGGGCGTTCGATGAAATTGTCTGGTGGGATTTTGCCATGCCGGCGCTGCCGGAGCCTTACCCGTGGACACGATCTGAAAGAGCGCAGCTTGCGGACAACGGCGTTTTGCTCCAATCGCTGGACGACCGGCTCCAGCACGAGGCCCGAACTTGGCTGCGGCCGGTGCTGGCGGCCAAAAAGAGGATCATCTTCGTCATGCACTATGGCGACGAGGAACATCATCCCCTGTGGGACCAGGTGATGACCTGCGCCCGGGGCTGGGTCGAGGCGGATGCCGAAACGCTGGTGCAGACCGGCGGAAAAATTCCGCAGCTGGCGGTAAAGTGCGCCGCTGCGGGCCACCGCCCCCTGCCGGGCTTCAGGCGGTGGTGGAAAATAAACAACGCCGGACTGCTCGGCAAACGCGCCTGGGAGTCGTATTCCAGCCTGGACATGTTTGTCAAACATCCCTACCAGTGGGTGCTCAAGTACAAGGCCCGGCTGGAAGAAGGCGCCCTGGCCGCCCTGCCCGCCGGCAATCTGCTGAAAGGCAAGCTGGCGCACCGGCTGGTTGAAATCTTTTTTTCGGAAAATGACGGCTGGGAAAAACTCGGTGAAAAACAGATCCGCCGCTGGCTGAAAACCCACATCCCCGTGTTGCTGGAGCAGGAAGGGGCCGTACTGCTGGGACCCGGACAGAGCATGGAACGCGAGGCATTTGCCCTCACAGCCGGCAATGCCCTGGTGGCCCTGGTGCAGTCCCTGAAGCAGGCCGGGGTCAAAAGCGTGGCCATTGAAAGCCGGGTGTCGGGAAGATTCGTCGGCGGCAAGCTGAGCGGATACATCGACATGCTGCTGGCAGATGCGCAGGGTCGTGAAATCGTGCTGGATCTCAAGTGGGGCGGTTACAAATATCGCATGGCGGATCTGAAAAACAACGCCCAGCTGCAGCTGGCCGTGTATGCCCACCTGCGAAAACAGATGGCAAAATCGTCCGAATGGCCGCCCCAGGCTTTTTTTATCATTGAAGATGCCCAGCTGCTGGCCCAGGACGCCAGCGTCTTTCCGGCAGCGGTCCTGTACCCGGCTGACAGCGGCGAGAGCACCCAGGATCTCTGGCGCCGCTTTGAAGTCACCTGGAGGTGGCGGCGCAAACAGCTGGACAAGGGGCTGATCGAGGTCCCCGTGGAAGGCACCGAGCCCGACGGAGATTCGCAACCCCCGGAAAACGGGCTGGCCTTTAAGGAGGATTTCAACCCCTTCAATGACTATCCCGTCCTGACGGGCTGGGGAGAAGATGCATGAGCACAAACATCCGTTTTATCAGCGCCGGCGCCGGCAGCGGCAAAACCTACCGGTTGACCACCGAGCTGGCAGATGCGCTGAGTCAACAGCGCGCACAACCGGACGGGGTGATCGGCACCACCTTTACCAACCGGGCCGCCAACGAGCTGCGCGAGCGGGTCCGGCAGCGGCTGATTGAAGCCGGTAAAATCCGGCTGGCCAACAAAATGGGACAGGCCCTGCTGGGCACCGTCAACAGTGTCTGCGGCCGGCTGCTGGAGCGGTTTGCCTTTGAGGCCGGCCTGTCGCCGAAGCTCGAAGTGCTCCCCGAAGGCGATGATCAGCTGCTGTTCAACCAGGCGGTTGATGCGTGCATTGCCATTGAGGACGTGCAGCTGATGAACGCTTTGAGCGATCGGATGGGATTTGAGGACTGGCGAACAGTGGTCAAAGACATCGTCAACAAGGCCCGCGCCAACAACATGCCGAGCGGCGAATTGCTCAGGTTCGGCCCGCGCAACGCCGACGAACTGCTGGACTTCTTCCCCCAACCGACCCGCCGCAATCTGTGGGCCGGGCTTTTGAATGCCGTTGAACGGGCCATCGAACAAATCACAGCCAACGATGACACCACTGTCGGCACCGGCAGCTATGTCGAGCTGCTGATCCGGATGAAGCCCCAAATCGAAAAAAAACGCCTGCCCTGGAGCCAGTGGGCCAAACTCGCCAAGGCTCGGCCGACCAGAAGAAGCATATCCCTGGCAGAAGCCGTGGCGGACATGGCGGGTCAGTATGACCACCATCCCGAACTGCAGCGGGACATCCGCCGATTCTGTGAGCATGTTTTCAGGCTGGCGGCGCTGTGCCTGGATCAGTATCAGAGCCTGAAGAAAAAGCGCGGGCTGATTGACTTCATTGACCAGGAGCAGCTCATGCTCAATGCCCTGCACCGGCCGGATATCTTTAAAACCCTGTCCGGCGAGCTGGATCTGCTGCTGGTCGACGAGTTCCAGGATACCAGCCCGATTCAGCTGGCGCTGTTTATGAAGCTGGCCGAGGCGGCCCGCGAGGCGGTTTTCGTGGGCGACGTCAAGCAGGCCATTTACGGCTTCAGGGGCAGCGACCCGGAGCTCATGCAGGCCGTGCTGGGTGAAGTCCGGACCCGGGGAGGTGTCACCGCGGTGCTCGAAAAATCCTGGCGCTCCCGCCCGGCGCTGATCGCATACACCAATAACCTGTTCGGGCCCGCATTTGCCGGCAGCATGCCCCAGGAGCAGGTCCTGCTGACTGCCGAGCGCAAGGAGGTGAGCGATGAACCGGCTGTTGCTCACTGGACTCTGGCGGGGTCCAACGCCAGCCTCAGGGCTGCCAGCCTGGCAACCGGCATCAACTCCCTGGTGCGCTCCGGATACCGGGTGGTGGACAAAAAAACCGGCGGCCCGCGCCCGGTCCGGTTTGAGGACATCGCCGTTCTGGCAAGGACCAACGATCATGTCGGGGATGTGGCTGAAGCCCTGGCGGCAGCCGGAATTCCGGTGCAAATGGCGCGCAGCGGCCTTCTCGGCACACCGGAGGCCTGCCTGGCCCTGGCCTGTCTGCGCCGCCTGGCGGATGCCAGGGACACCCTGGCCAGTGCTGAAATCATCGCCCTGGGTGATTGCACCGCGCCGGAATCCTGGCTGGAAAACCGCCTGGAATACCTGGCGTCCGGGCGGCCGGAGCATCGGTGGGGAGAAGATGAGGCGTTTGAACACCCGCTGCTGCAGGTCATTGCCCGGGGCCGCAGCCGTCTGGAGCACCTGACACCGTCAGAGGCCGTCGCCTACACGATCAATATCGCGGATTTGAGACGCATCGTGACGTCCTGGGGGCCCAACCAGTGGCGGGTCCGGCAGCGGCTGCAGAATCTCGATGCGCTGGCGGCTTTCGGCCGGGAATATGAGGCCCACTGTCAAACCCAGCGCCAGGCGGCCACCATTGGCGGGCTGATGGTCTGGCTGGGCGAGCTTGCCGCGGCAGATATGGATCTGCAGCCCGGAGATCCGAAAGCCGATGCCGTCCACGTGCTGACGCATCACGGCGCCAAGGGGCTCGAATGGCCGGTGGTTGTCGCCCTGGACCTGAACGCGGAGCTCAAGACGCGCCTGTGGGGCTCGCATGTCGTCGCTGAAAAACAAAAGGTGGACCTGCAAAATCCGCTGGCCGGTCGTTTTCTTCGCTTCTGGCCTTATCCTTTCGGATTGCAGAGAAAGGATATTCCCGTTGTCGATCGAATCGAGGCCTCCGACATCGGTCGGCAGTGCCGAACGGCCGCCGTCGAAGAGGCCCGGCGCCTGCTGTATGTCAGCCTGACCCGGGCCCGTGATCTGCTGGTCATTGCCCTGGCCCCAAAAAAGACCAGCGGTCCCTGGATGGGAACCCTGAATGCGGATTGGATGCTGCCCGCCACAGACGAACTGGTGCTGCCCGATAAAACCCGGATCCCGACTGACTGCCGGCAATGGGACGCATCGGCGGAGGACAGCAGAGCGCAGGGCGAGGACTACCAGCCGTTCTGGCTCCGCCCCCGGGTGGAGGCCGTCGACAAGCTTCCGGCGGTTCTGAATCCTTCTTCCATGGAGGAGGCTGCGGGAGCGGCAATTGCCGGATCGCAGGATGTGGGCATGCGCCTTGAGATCAAAGGCGCTCCGGCAATGAACCCGGCCGGCCAGGCGCTGCACCGGATAATTGCCGCCGAGATCGTCAATCCCGGTCACAAAGATGCGCTTGTGACGGCGCACGAGATTCTGGCAAGCCATGGGATTGCTGAAAATATAGACCCCAAAACGGCTGTCAGCTACGCACAGCATTTCATCGCGTATGTCAAAAAGATTTTCCGGCCGCAGCGGATCCTGGGCGAATATCCGGTCATACAGGTCCTGAAAAATGGTCAGCTGGTCAAGGGCTGGATCGACATGCTGCTGGAAACCGAAGACGGCTGGGTGATCATTGATCACAAATTAAGTGCCCGGCCTGAGGACAAACTGCAGGCAGAAGCCCTCACATACTCGGGGCAGCTCCATGCTTACAAGGAGGCCGTTGAAGCGGCCACATCAAAAAAGGTCGTATCCTGCCAGGTTCATTTTCCGCCGGCAGGGATCCTCTGGGAAATAAAAGTGTAATTCCGGCTGCCAGCCGGATTATGCCCGCATGGCTTTTGGAAGCGATCCTTTTTGGCGCCTGTGGCTCGAAGGCGGTATTTTCAAAATTTCTCGATACTTTGCCACCGTGCGCCGGGCGATGTCAATGTTCGCTGCTTTGAGAGTTGCTGCAATTTTGTTGTCGGACAGTGGGTTGCGGGGATCCTCCCCGGCGATGATGGTTTTAATTTTTTCCTGGACGCTGACGGATGCTACGGGCCGGCCGTGGAAGCGGCTGATGGAGCTGTTGAAAAAATACTTCAGGCTGAACACCCCCCACGGCGTCTGGACATATTTGTTGGTGGTCATCCGACTAATGGTCGATTCGGCCATGTGGATCCGGTCCGCAACATCGCGCAGCACCATGGGTTTCAAATGCGCGGCACCTTTGCTGAAAAAATCCGGCTGCAGTTCCAGGATGCTTTCCATCACCCTGTAGAGGGTCTGCCTCGCTGGTGAATGCTCCGTATAAGCCACCGGGCCGCGCGCATCTTTTTGATGATGTAATCCATGGTTTCTTTGTCGCGTTGCCGCCGGTCCATCAAAAGTTTATGGTAAACCGGGCTGATGCACAGCCAAGGGATGCCCCTGTCATTGAGCTCGATTACGAATTTATTTTCCACCTTGTGAACAATCACGTCCGGCTCGATGTAGCCGATTTCGTCAGCGGCAAATTGGCGCGCTGGTATGGGCTCGAGCCCCTGGATGATTTTTACCGCCGCCATGACTTCTTCTCCCGTTGCTCTCAGATCCCTGCAGATGGATTTATAGTCCCGGCCGGCGATATTTTCCAGGTGACCCCGGATAATGTCGCCGGGCAGGCGGTCCTGCAGGCCGAGCCTGTGAACCTGAATCAAAAGGCATTGCTTCAGATCCGTTGCGCACACCCCGGGCGGATCAAATGATTGCATCAAAGACAGCACCTGCCTGACCATTTGCGGCTCGGCGTCGCTCATTGCACAGAGTTCTTCAATTGATGCCTTCAGATAGCCTTGCGGGTCAAGGCTGGCGACAATCATGGCGCCGATTTGCCTTTCCCGGGCCGTCAGTGGGAATTCCACCAATTGACGAAGAAGATGCTCACTCAGAGACTTTGCCGCCGCAGTCCAGGCTTCAAAGCCTGCCATCTGCCTTGAGCCGGTGCCGGAATCTTTTTCCGCACCGGGCCGGTAAGGGTCTATATAGCTGTGCCAGTCGATGGCATCCGGGATGCCTTTATCGTTTTTGCCGCCTTCGATCGTTTCGAGAGCCGGGTTGACTTCAAGCTCCTGCTGGATTTCTTCTAGCAGCTCCGCCCGCGACAGCCGCAGCAGTCGGATGGCCTGCTGCAGCTGTGGCGTCATCACCAGTTTCTGGCTCAAAATCGGTTTTTGCTGCATCCCGAGCATCATGGTTTTTCATCTCCCCCGGAAGGATGTCCGCGGATTTTAGCTCCGCAATCCAGCCCGCCGTGATGCGCGCATCATGCGGGCCAACGGTTTTTCATTATTGACGGCCGTCCGTGCAAAGGCCGACAGGTGCAGGATTTGATCCTCGTGCACCAGGGCCGCGCCGGTGGTTGTTTCGGATTCCAAGCGCAGGTCCGTGCCGAGGCCCACCGCAGGGTGGGGCTCCACCCGGCAGGCAGTCGGGGACTGTAAAAAATTCATCACGCTGCTTTTGTCGATTGCACCGCCTTTGTCCGGCATATCCGGATCGATGGCATCCAGGGCATAACTTTCTACCAGTTTTTGAAAAACTTTTTTAAAGGTGTCCGGTTTTCCGAAACAGTCCATTCCCACCACCTGCCCGTTGATCACGAAGACGGCCCCGATCTGGGATTCGCCGGGACTGAAGTGCCCGACATAGTCTCTGATGGACAAGGCATTCTGGCTGAAGATTTCAGACATGGCGCTGGTGGGGGAGCGCACATCCAGACGGCCCCCTGGTCCGAATGGTATTTTCCGGACACCTTGAGCGAGTGGTGCACCTGGATTGATTTGTCGGCGCGCATGCCGGGCGACATGACCCGCCTCTGGCTGAAGAATTTTTTGCTCTGCCAGGACCAGCGGCCCTGCTCGACACAGCTGACCGGGATGACGAGCGTATCCCTGCCGGCGATTAAGATGGTGGTGTTGACGATCCGGTTCTGCCGGGCACCCACGAGCTCTTCCCCGTCCAGGATCAGGATCATGGTGTCGGCCCGGTTGGTGACTTTCAACTCCGGAACCGAGCCCTGTTCATCCAGTTCGAGCACATCGATGACGTCCTGATCAAGGGCTTCATCCAGGGTCAGGTAGTCCAGCTCCAGCACCCGGCCTGACACCAGCGGAAACACGGTCAGGTTTTTGTGGGCCTGCGGCCGGGCGACGGCGATGCCTTCAATGTATTCGGCGATGAGATGCTGCATGATTTTCCTCCCTTTTGAAGTTTAAACTCATTATAACCGGGAGGATTGACAGATGCGGTCAAACAAAAACCGCTTCATGCGGCGGGCGATTTCAGACTATTTTAATGCCGGCAGCTTTAAATGGATGGTATTGACATCTATTTTCAGGATCTGTACTTTCACGCTATCATAAGAAACTGCCTTGAGTATTTGACTGCATCAGCGCCGCGGGTTCAAGCGATGTTGCTTGAATACATTTATAAGGGGTAGAGAGAGGTGAAAATGGCCAGAAAGGATAAAAAGCAGAAACATGCTAAAAAGCGCCGGCAGGCGCGCAAACATCAAAAGGCCAGGGTGCGATCGCAGCCCAAGCTGCTGCGCAAAGATCCGGTGTTGAAGGCGGCCTTGAATTACCGCCATCCATTGGTGGGCTGTTTGATTAATGAAAACTGGCAAGAATACAGGATGGCCAATGTTTATGTAATTCGCGAGTCTCCCTATGGGCTTGTTCTTGCGAACTTTCTTGTGGATATAGCCGGCGCAGGCCTCAAGGACGCGTGGGGAGGGTACGGGTACAGCAAAGCCGATATTGAGGATTTAAAAGCCCAGATTGCCTCCAGAGGCGATGCTTTGGTTTCGTGCGACCTGTCCCTTGTCCATGATGTGGTCCACGGCGGAGTTATCTGGGCCCGGAAGTGGAAGTTCAAATTGCCGAAAGGGCATGCCATCTGGCTCAGGCTCCTGGAGCCTGTCGACCTGAATGATATCCGGCTGGATCTTTTCGGTGAGAATGGCAGGCCCCTTTTAATTCGGGACGAGGATGATGTCCACCAACTGGTCGAAGAACAGTTTAACCCACAGATTTTAAAGGATGATTTGGCAGTGGATGCAGACGGCCTTCCCCCCGCAACGCTGGATCGCATCAAGGACATAAAGACCGGACTGATCATTTTTTCCCGTCGTTTAGAGTTCAGGGAAGATTTTGGAGTTGCTGTGAAGGATCACTTTGGAGAAGCAAAACCGGAATCGGATTTTGAATGGATTAATTTTCAGGACTGGTTCATCCTGCAGCATGAACTGGCTGATGGAACAACCATTATCCAACGTTTTGCCGGGCATTACAAAAAGCATCTCGGCCAGGACGTGCGCCGCTTATTAGAAGGCTGGCGTCTTGTGATCGAGGGCCTGTTTGAGGTCAAGGACAGAGACCACGCAAAAACATACATGCGCAACCTGATCAATGAACGAGAATATTCGGTATATGCAACGACATCAATGGAACAAACCAAATTAAATCCCGGCGATTTCGTGACCGCCAGGATTGTCCCGGCCTTGGGGTTTCATGTCTTTTCAGGGTCGTTATCGGTTACGCCAACAGACGGGAGTCAAAAACAAAAAGCTCAATTTTACAGAACCGCACTTGATATTCAGATGAAATACCCCGCCAGGGCTTTTCTGGACAACGAGCTGAAGCTGCAAAAGAGCCGCCAGGCGGTTCGCGATCAGTATGATGATTTTACTGTTTTTTTTGGAACCGATGAGATTTTTGGCAGCGGCCCTGAGATATTGCGACAATACCAGGCTTTTTTTGACTACCAGATTTTTGAAAAAGTCAGCCCTGGCACCGGTCTGACACCTGCCGCCTCCTATGAACAGGACACCGGCAAGGCTTATGAGCCACCGCAAGTCCGGCTTCCTGAAGATCTGCTGGAAAGCGATGATGTCGCCATGCTGTGTGATCCCAAAGAGGGACTTTCATTTTTAATTCAATACCGCCAGTTTCTGGATATTTTTCAAAACCCTGATCTGCACCTGGAACAGTCCGAGACCGTAGAGCTGATTGCTGATTACCTTGCAAGCGAATGGGTTTCAGATACACCCTTCCGAAGAGCGGCAGGCAGATTTCCGGCCAATTTCAGGGAAGTCATGGCATATCTAGGACTGAAGATGGGCTTTGAAGCCGTCGAAATCGATGCGCTCATGCGGGAGTTTAAACCGGATAGTTTTGATAAGCTGCCGGCAACGATTGTTGTCCTTGATTCGGAAATATCATCGCTGGCCAAACTGGCCGCTGAAAAACCAGTCTCTGCTGTAGGAGGGATGAAAAGGATCTGGGGAAAAATCAAAAAGAAATTGTGAAATCTACAAGCCCGAATTCCGCTGGGCCAGAATCTTTAAGGTTCAATACGGTGCGAATTTTCATCAAGGCGGGACTATTGCAAACTTCAGTTCAGAATTTTGGCGATCTTGTCAGACAACGTGTCCATGTTGTAGGGTTTTCTGAGAAATCCGTTAAACCCGCGCACCAGCGCCTCTTCTTCCTCGGTGACGCTCATGCCGCCGCTGGAAAGCAGCACCTTGACACCGTGGTCCATGATCCGCAGTCGGTCGACGACCTGCTGTCCATCCATGCCGGGCATGTTGAAATCAGAGATGATGAGATCAATCCGGTTGCGGTTGGCCTCATAGAGCTCGATGCCTTCTGATCCGCTGTAAGCCTTCAGGACCTCATGGCCCAGCTTTTTGAGCATCATTTCGCAGATGTCGGTGACCATCGGCTCATCATCGATCAGCAGGATGGTTTTGCCTTTTGATAGGTGGCCGGATTCGGGTTCAAACTGTTCGATAATCGGCCCGCAAAGATTGTTTTCAAATTTGGATAATTGCATTTTCTTTGTCCTTTTGTTTCAGTCAGCCGGTTGGCGATAAAAAATCCGAAGCTGAAAATATCTAACACGTTAAAATCATTCAAAAACCATGCCAGAAAGCAGAGCAAAAATAGATGATTAATCATATCAGGCAGTTAAATTATACATAATTATACCTAATTATGCATCGTGGCCTTAGAAAATACCAATAATGTCAAATAAATGACAATGCTGCGGGCCGTCGCCTAGAAACCGATCGGCTTTTCATTGTTGTGGCTGCTTTTTAACCGGGCCTCAGACTCCAGAGCCTTGATGAGACCCTTATGGTCGATTTCGTTGCGGGGATAAAACGCGTAGCGGTCCCGAACAACCTTGAAATCCCCCGGGGCCAGCAGCCTTACCCGGCCCAGCTTTCCGGCGGCGGTTCGGTCCAGCGGACCCCGGACCAGGGGTTCGCAAAACAGCCGGTAAAAGATCCGGTTGCCCGCCGCTGTCAGGTAATCGAACCCGATTTTGTGGTTGAAGCGGCGCAGCGATGCCGAATCCAGATCCTCCAGCCGGTTGGTGGTGCAGATCAGGATCCCGCGAAACCGTTCCATCCGGGTTAAAAACTCGTTGGTAAAGCTGATTTCCCAGGATCTCTCGGCCCGGTCGCGGCTGAAGAGCACGGAATCGGCTTCGTCGATAATCAAAATGGCATCTTCGGCCTCGGCCCGGGCAAAGGCGCGTCTGATGTTCTTTTCCCCTTCTCCGACATACATGCTCTGCAGGTCACTGATGCGTTGGCAGAGAATCTCGCGGTCCAGCCGATGGCCGATATAACGGGCCAGTTCACTTTTGCCGGTGCCCGGGGGGCCGTAAAAAAGAAGGTTCATGTTCATGGTCGTGTCAGCCGGGCTGTTTTTGAGGTGTTTGTCGAAGGCTTCCAGCTGACGGAGCATGGCAGCAAGATCCCCCTCGACGTTAAGGCCTTCCAGGCAGTATTTTTTTTCGACCCTCTCCCGGTTGACGGTTTGCTCCCCACGGTGCAGCAGGCGGTGATGGGCCTCCAGGGCCATGGCCACGGCCCGGTGAAATTCGGCATTTGATCCCGTCCGGGTTTCCCTGGACTTTTTTATTGCCAGATCGATCACCCCTGCACTGAGCGGAAACTTGCGGGCAAAGGCCTCGATGTCGGCCTGGCTGAAAAGCCGTTTGCACCGGTTTTGCGCGACAATGTTGTTCCACAGCGCGATGCGCTGGCGGCGGTTGAACATCTTGAAATGCAGGCTGAAGGAAAACCGGCGCAGAACCGATTCCTCGATGCCGGCGATGCTGTTGGTGATCCAGATCATTCGAAGTCCGGGGGTTTCCAGCAGCTGGTTGAGCCAACCCTTGTCCTGGGTCTCGCCCCGGGAAAACCAGGAGTTTTGGGTGTTCAAAATATTGTCAGCCTCATCGACCACAATCAAAGACCCCTTGCCGGCGTTGGTCAGATTCGAACAGGCCACAATGGCGGCCCTTCTCTTGCTGGCCGTATTTTCATCCCCCCGCACGATTTCATAGGCCGGCACGTCCAGCTGGCGGCAGAGGCTGGCGGCAAAGCTGGTCTTGCCGGTTCCGGGAGGCCCGTACAGCAGGATGTGGGTGGAGGTCCCGGCTTTATGCCGCAAAAGTGTCAACACATGGTTTGTCTGTTCCTTTTCAAAAAAATAATTTTCCAGGGGCACGGTGCCGGGCTTGACCCTGAAATAGAAGTTTTGTGAAAACTTCCTGTCGTTGGGATTCTGGAACAGATTGAGAAATTCATCTTCAATTTTAAAATCATAGTTGTCGATTTCCAGGATGCCGATCCTTTTCAGTTTGCCGGTCAGCAAACGGTGCAGCTGTACCCGGCTGACCCCGAGAATGTTGGTCAGGTATTTCTGGCCGATGATCTTCTGGATTTCCAGATGCCCCACAAAAAACTCCTGGGGCTGTTCATAGATGCTGATGATGAAAAGCAAAATGATAAGGCCGGTTTCCCGTTCGGTCAGGCTGAACATTTTTTTGATCGACAGGATGTTTTTTTCAAAATCGGCCTTGCCCCTGAACGAAAGAGCCCGGCTTCTTTTTTCCAGCTGGACCAGGACCTGCTGCAAAGCCTTTTTGCGGCAGCGGCCCCTGGCCCTGGCGAGCATTTTGGCAAGGATGTCACCGTAGTCGTCAATGTCATGGTCACTTTCCAGCAGCTCTTTTCCGAATTCCGTTTTTTGCCGGCCGTCAAACAGGTCGATTACAAACCGGGTCAACGGCTCAATGTCCGGTCCCATGGTCCAGGCCAGCATTTTGCAGGTTTCCCGGCTGCATGAGGCAAAGCGTTTCAGGTGCCGGTGAAGATACACCAGGCAGTGTTTCATGACGTAACGGTCGTTTTTATCGGCAGCCATCAGCCGGCCGCTGCCAGTGTTTCTCGTGTCCAGAAAGGGGATGTTCATTGTCTATCTTCCTCCGTCGATCAAAGATGAATTAAAAGCATTTTTTGCTGTTTGATCTCATCATAGCGGAGGTGGTTGACAGATGCGGTCAAAGAAAGGTGGATGTTTATGCCGGGATTTTCTGATCTGCAAGCTGTGCCTGCCAGAGGAGTTGTCCAGGTGGAAGATCGATGAAAGGATTGTCATTGCGTTCCCGGTTGTGAGCCGGGTGGTGGAGGTTGTCGGTGATCGCTGTAAACCGGTTTGGGTTTAATTTTATGAAAAACCCGCAGAATACCCCGCCATTTATGGCGGGGATGAATGCGGAGCGGGGGTAAGGGGGATGCAATCCCCCTCCACGCTTTTCAAAATGCCCCGCCTTTTAAGGCGGGGATATTTACTCACATCCTCATTTTTCTCCAGCGAGCCGGAGATATATATCGGTCACCCTGGGACCAGATCCCCTGCCTGCTGCTTCTGGCCCAATTTTCAGCCTGCTGATATTCTTGCATGTAAAGACCTCTTGGCGGCTTCCCGGAATATACCTGCGCATAGCCTGTTTTTACCATTTCAAGGTTCACATTTTTGCCGTCAATATAGATCTCGCCCAGAATCCGGCCATAGCGGTCAAAACCGTAGCCTTTGATATCAACAACCTTATTTAAAACCAGAGCCGCGAGATGTTTCTCAGCTCTGCGACCGAAAGGCTGACCTGCCTTGCGTTTGCCTTTCGAGGTCTCCGGGGCATCGATGCCGACCAGGCGAACCTTAATTTCAATGTCATAGCCCACCGCTTTGATCGTGTCGCCGTCATAAACGCGAACCACCTTGAAAAGGCCGGCGGCGACGGGCGCCGGCAAGCCGACGAGCATCATCAAAAGAATCAAGCTTATTTTGAATTTCATTTTGCTTCTCATGGGCAACACTTGAAGGTTGTGCAATTAGAAATTGGCTCCTGCTATTTTATCGGCAACCCCGGTCAAAACCTTGAAAAATTGCTCCGAAAAAGGCCGTCAACCGGTCCGCTGTCCACGGTTGAGCATTCCGGGCCAGACACTGCACAACCCGGCAGGAATTACTTTGACCGGATCTGTCAACCCCCTCTGGTATCCTTTTGATATTCGCAGAAGCACCTTTTAATTTGCATGTAAGAAAACCATCACACGGGAAGGTGAATTATGACCGATTGCGAAGACATCAGCATGGATGCGCGGATCAACGAGGCCGAGGTCTGCCGCAGCATGGGGCTGCACCGGGAGGCCATCGAAATTTATGAACGGCTCCTGGCGGAATTGCCGCCGGACGACTCCGGGCACAGGGAACGGTTCCAGCATCAGGTCAGCCTGCTGGAAGAAGAGATTGCCCGGCGGGAAAATCCCCCCCCGGTTGATATTCCCGACGGCGACATCGGCAATATCATCGAGCAGCTGCCGGAGTCCAATGAACCGCAGGCCATTTTTGACAAGGCCGCGGCATTTCATGAAATGGGATTGTACCAGCATGCGGTGGACGAACTGGCCCGTTTGCTGGAAAAAGATTATCCTTTGGAAAGCGTGGTCGACAGGCTTGCCGGAGCGCTGCTGGCACTGCACGCCCCGGCGGAGGCCGCCGAAGCGTTTAACGGGTTGGCAGCCGGCCTGGATGTGGCCACGGATGCAGCCGCGCGGATATGGTTGAGTTTCGGCAGACAAATGGAAAAAAGGGGCCACCGGCAACAGGCCCTTGACATCTATCAAGCCGGCCGCAAAATCGCGCCGGATGATGCCGAGATCAAAAAGGCCCTGGAAGCCGTCGGCCGGTCATTTGCCGCCGGCTCGAAGTATGACCACCTGCTGGCCGAAAAGCTGGTGACCACCGATCAGCTGCAGAAAGCCTTCGTAATCGCCAAAAAGATGAAAAAAAGCGTCGAAGCGGTTCTCATCGAACAGTTTCAGGTCAGCAGGCAGGCCATCGGCCAGTCCTTTTCGCTATTTTATGACTGCCCTTTCAGGGAATACGACCCCGCACTTCCGGTGCCGGTGGAGCTGCTCACCAAACTGAAGGAATCCTTTCTGCTCAACGAGCACTGGGTTCCCCTGAGTTGGGAAAAGAACCAGGTGGAAATCCTGGTGGACGATCCCCGCAATCTCAACAAGACCGACAACATCAAATCGCTGATGGGCGGCGGCAACATTGTTTTTTCGGTGGCCATCCGCGAAGACATCGAGCTGTTCATCAAACGCTTTTTCGACGAAGAGCAGAATGCTTCGGCAGACACCGGTGCAGAAGCGCTTGACAGCATGGATTTTCCGGACGTCACCTTTGTGGAGGAACCCGACGAAGAAGAGCCCGAGGAAGTTGATGAAGCCTCCGGCCAGGTGGTCCGGCTGGTGGATCAGATCATCATCACGGCCTATCGCAAAAACGCTTCGGACATCCACATCGAACCGTCTGTGGTCTCAAAGACCACCACGATCCGTTTCCGGCTCGACGGCGTGTGCCAGGAGTACCTGAAGGTGCCCAACAGCATGGTGCGCGGCATCGTCTCGCGGATCAAGATCATGGCCCGGCTGGACATCGCCGAAAAAAGGCTGCCCCAGGACGGCAAAATCAAGTTCAAGCGCAGGGGGGTTCCGCCTTTTGAGCTGCGGGTGGCCACCTTTCCGGTGGCCGGCGGGTACGAAAACATCGTGCTGCGGATCCTGGCCTCGGCCGGGGCGATGAAGATCGATGAGATGGGGTTGACCGGGCGCAACCTGGATGTGATCAAACGGCTGATCGCCAGGCCCTACGGCTTGATCCTGGCCGTCGGTCCCACGGGCTCCGGGAAAACCACCTCCCTGCATGCCCTGCTCGGTCACATCAACACGCCGGCCGTCAAGATCTGGACCGCCGAGGATCCCATTGAAATCACCCAGCCGGGGTTGCAACAATGCGAGGTGAAACCAAAGATCAACCTGGATTTTGCCCGGCTCATGCGCGCCTTTTTGCGCGGCGACCCCGATGTCATCATGATCGGGGAGATGCGCGATCATGAAACGGCTTCCATTGCCATCGAGGCGTCCCTGACGGGGCATCTCGTCTTTTCGACCCTGCACACCAACAGTGCGCCGGAAACCGTCACCCGGCTGCTGGACATGGGGCTCAACCCGCTTAATTTTTCCGACGCCTTTCTCGGGGTGCTGGCCCAGCGGCTCACCCGCCGGCTGTGCAAAAATTGCCGCCGGCCGTACCGGTTGACCGAAGACGAATTCGAGAGGATCCGCAACGATTACGGGCCGCCGTATTTTGACGCCACTGGTATGCAGTACCGCCCGGACATGACGCTATACGGAGCCGGCAGATGCGATCAATGCTCCAACACCGGCTACCGCGGACGGATGGCGATCCACGAACTGATGGAGGGCACGCCGGCAATAAAAGTGATGATCAAAAACCAGGGGGGCACCGAGGCCCTGTTCAAGCAGGCCCTGCAGGACGGCATGTCGACCCTCAAACAGGACGGCATCCTGAAAGTGTTTCAGGGGCTGACGGACATGAAGGAAGTCAGAAGGGTTTGCATCAATTAAAAACGATTGCTTGCGGAGGCAGCCATGGGCACCGGACCGGCAATGAACGCTAAAACCCGTCATTCAGCCAGAGCCGGCGGGTTTGTCAAGCTTTACGCGCGGGGCAAAATGGGCCTGCTTTTTGACGGCCCGCAAAGGTACCACCATACCGCACGGCAGTGCTTCAGGCGGGCCCTGGATGTCAGCGTCCGCTTTGACGACATCCGGTTTGCCAGGCAGATGCGCGACTGCGGCACGCCGGAGATAGTGATCCGGCGGCTTCTCGACAGCTGCACGATCATCGATGAGGTGCGCCTGGATAAGTCAGATTTTAGCGGTGAGGATTAATTCACCCCGGAGCTCTGGAGGGAGTTCGAAGACCATAGCGGTGCCGGCGCCTTTTCGATCTGCCGGTCGGTACCGGCGGCATAGACGCCCAGCATCTCGGCGGCTTCGGCGCGGATTTCCTCGAGCAGCGAATCCGGCTCGAGAACCCGGGCCTGGGACCCCCAGCGCATGATCCAGCTTTTGATCTCCCGGGTTTCGGGGACGTTGACTTCGAACAGGACCGAGCCGTCTTTTTGCTCCGCAATTTGCTGGGAGGGATGCCAGATTTTTTCCTGGACGTAGCCGGCCGCATCGGGCGCAAACAGAATCCGGATTTTCACCGGCTGGCCCTGGAACACGCCGAAGCTGGCCTTCATGAATTCGTCGACGTCAAAATCTGCGGGCATCTCGAAGCGTTCGTCGGTCGAACTGAGCATCTTGATCCGGTCGACGGCGAAGATCCGGATCTCCTTTTTCCAGCGGCAATGGCCGATCAGGTAGAAGGTGCCGTTGTAAAACCAGATTCGGTAGGGCTCCACGATGCGCTGGCTGATTTTTTTGTGGCTCATGGTGTAGTAGACCAGCTCGACGGCCTTTTTTTGAATCACGGCCTGATTGAGGGTTTCGATGACGTCCTTGAACTTGTCGTATTTTTTGTGGGGACCGGTGCCGGCCCGGATGCTTTTTTCGATCTGTTTTAGATAGTTCAGGGATTCGACGGGCAGCGTGCTCCTGATTTTTTTGAAAAGCGACTCCAGCGAGTCGAAAAAGACCGTGTTTTTCAGGATTCGCAGCAGGTCCCGGCTGAAGTAGAGGGCGACCAGCTCCGGCAGACTGAAGGGGATCGGCACCGGGTTGCGGGCCGATTCCATCAGCGACCAGAAAGTGGTGCCGTTGACCCGCTGGTTGAAGATCGGAAAGCCGGCCGCCTGCAGCGCATCCAGGTCCCGGTAGACCGTGCGGGGGTGGCAGTCCAGGTTGTCGGCCAGGTCGTTGACGGTTTTACCGTACCGCGATGTGGCCAGCTTTTGAAAAATCATCCACTGCCTTGCCAGTTGATCGCCGCGTGCCATAATCCACTTCCTTGAAGTTCAATTGTGAAATTTGGAGCTGAAACCTCATTATGGCTATCGGCCAAAGGTGGGCAAACTTGAGCAACCCGGTATGGCAACGATTTTAATTGACCGGATCTGTCAAAAGCCTGTGATAGCATCTGTTTGATTAGACGATATTACATGAAGCCCAGGCGATGGCACCTGAGGATGAAAAGGGGGAGGTCACAATGAAGCTGGGTGAAATTCTGGTAAAAGCGGGCCTGCTGAGCGACAAAAAACTGCAGCAGGCCCTGGCGGCGCAGAAGACCGGCAACCTGAAACTGGGTCAATACCTGGTGCGCGAGGGCATCGTGGAAGAGGCGAAAATCATCGCCCTGCTGGCCGAACAGCTGCGGATCGAAAAATACCGGCCGGATAAATTTTCCGTCGATTTTGAACTCAAGGAAATGATCCCGGCGCAAATGGCCCACCGCTACCAGGTCGTGCCCCTGAAAAGAAGGGAGACCCTGCTGCTGGTGGCCACCACCGATCCGCTGGACCTCGATGCCCTGGATGAGGTTGAGCGTCACGTCGGGTTCGAAGTGGAGCCGGTGATTTGCACCGAGCGCAACCTGAACCACCTGCTCAACAGCCTTTACGGGTCTTTCGGGGGCATCGGCGGGGTGCTGGAAGGCCTGCAGATCAGCCAGGGGGAGGATAAGCCCTCGACCACCGAGGAGATCGAAATGCATTCCCTGCAGACCATGGCCAAGGAAGCGCCGGTGGTGGCGCTGGTCAACTCCATCATTTCCCAGGCCATCCTGGACAATGCCAGCGACGTGCACATCAGTCCGCGCAAAGATTCCATCCGGGTGCGCTTCCGGGTGGACGGCCGGCTTTTCGAAGTGCCGGCGCCGCCCAAAAAAATGCTGTTGCCGATTGTTTCCCGGCTGAAAATCCTGGCCGGCATGGACATTGCCGTCTCCCGGGTTCCCCAGGACGGGCGGTTCACCGTGCGCATCAAAAGCCGGGACATCAACATCCGGGCTTCCACCATTCCGTCCATTTACGGGGAAAACGTGGTGCTGCGGCTGCTGGACACCAGCAACGGCATCTACTCGTTGCAGCGCATGGGCATGAGTGCAGCCGACCGGAAAAAGATCGGGGCGGTCATTAGAAGACCTTACGGCATGATTCTGAGCACCGGTCCCACCGGCAGCGGCAAGAGCACCAGCCTGTATGCGATCCTTAAACAGCTCAACCAGCCGGAAATCAACATCGTCACCGTGGAAGACCCGGTCGAGTATCGTCTGGAGAACATCATGCAGGTGCAGCTCAACACAAAGGCCGGGATGACCTTTGCTGAGGGACTGCGCTCCATCCTGCGCCAGGATCCGGATGTGGTCATGGTGGGGGAAATTCGGGATTACGAGACCGCCGCGGTGGCGGTGCAGGCTGCGCTGACCGGCCACCGGGTGCTCAGCAGCCTGCACACCAACGATGCGGCTTCGGCCTTCACCCGCCTGCTGGACATGGGCATCGAGCCGTTTCTGGTGTCCTCGGTGATGGGGGTGTCCTTTGCCCAGCGGCTGGTGCGCACCATCTGCCCGGATTGCAGGACCGCCTTTACGCCTCCGGAAGATGCGCTCAGGTTCTGGGGGCTGGACCCCGCTGACGATGCAGGCTTTTCACGGGGCCGGGGGTGTCTGAACTGCCGGCACACCGGCTACCGGGGCCGCACCGGAATTTATGAGGTGCTGGTGGTCGATGAGACCATTGAGAACATGATTCTGCAAAAAGAAGCGGCCAATGTGATTACCCGGGCCGCTGTTGAAGCGGGAACGCTGACGACGATGAAGGAAAATGCCGTCGAGAAGATCAAGGCGGGCATCACCACCCTGACAGAAGCGGCAGCGGCGGTGATACAGTGACAGGATCGGTATTTTGTCAGAGGCTTGAGAGCGGTGGAAGTGATCAGATATAGCGTTGCAGGTCGGCCGGCCAGGATGCCCTTGCGGGTCATGATCACCGACAACCAGGATGGCATCGGCGCGGTTGTGACCGGCATCATTCAGGATCGATTCTGCAGGGTGCTCGATCCGCGGACCTTTTTCACCCGCTGTGCCGAACAGCTGGACGGAGCCGCGCGGCAGTTTGGGTTTGATCTTTTCGTGTTGAACCTGGAAATGATCTGTTTTCCATCAAAACGCAATTTTCGGCTGTCCCAGGCATACCGCCGGTCCGCTTCGCTGCATCTGATCCGGCAGCTGCGCGAAACATTCGGTGTGCCCATGATCGTTCTTTACTGCTGGCAGGATCCGGTATTCAAGGCGGCGATGGCAAAAGAGCGGTTTGCATTTGCAATCCCCTGCAGTGTGCATGCCCTGCGAAAGGCTGTCGGGGCGTGCGTCAAGGAGGCTGTTTTTTCCCCAAGCCGGTGCATTTTGCCGAGTTGCTGGAAGCCGCCTGCAGGCTGATCGAAGATCGCAACCCAAAACGAGAAGGGCTGCCCGCCGGACCCTGATTTTGCAGGCAAAAAGCAAAGACGTCAATTGCCATCGCCTGCCTATTTGCATGGCCGATGTTCAGGCCAAGCGCGGTCCGCTGGCCGACGGCAATCAACGCAACCGCCATCTCCAATGGGTGCAGCAGATGGTTGTTGATCATTGCCGGTCAATGGTTTAAACTGACCGCATCAGGCGGGCGGAGCAGGCAGGAGTTCGGTCCCCGGCCGCCGGCGAGAGCTTGAAAGGAGGACCAATGAGCGTTCTGGTTTTGTACTATTCCAAGGGCGGCAACACCCGCAAACTGGCCGAGGCCGTCGCCGATGGGGTGGGCCAGGTTGACGGAATTGAGGCTGTGCTGCGTCACAGCCGGGATGTGACCAAAGATGATTTTGTGGGCGCCGGGGGGCTGATTGTCGGCTCGCCGGTTTACTTCGGCACCATGGCCGCCCAGCTGAAGCAGGTCCTGGACGAATTTGTCGGCGTGCGCCGGAAAATGGAGGGCAAGGTCGGGGCGGCTTTTGCCACCGCGGGAGATGCCAGCGGCGGCAAGGAGACCACCATGATGTCCATCATCCAGGCCCTGCTCATCTACGGGATGATCATCGTGGGCGATCCCCTGTCGGCCACCGGCCATTACGGAACCGCCTGCGTGGGAGCCCCCGATACCGCCACCGCAGAAAACGCTCGCCGGTTGGGCCGGCGGGTGGCTGAACTGGTCAAGCAACTTCACCGGTAGACGGGCCGTCATCAGCCATGCAACCAGCAAATGAATCCGAATCAGCGGGCCGGCCGCCGCTGGTCATCGATTCCCATGCCCACTGCGGCAGCATCGACCGCAGCATGGCGCAGTCCTTCGACGATTATCGACGGCAGCTTGCCGGAACGGACATCGGCGGGGCGGCGCTGTTTTCTCCGGTTCTGGAGATCTACGACCGCTACGACTTCAACTTTGCCGACACCGCCGCCTGGCAGGCCCGCCGCCGGCAGAGCAATGCCAGTCTGCTGGCGCTCAAATCAGCCGATCCGGTCGTGTTCCCATATTTTTTCATCTGGAACGATTTTGCCGTCGAGCAGCTTTCCGACTCGCATTGGGGCATCAAGTGGCACCGCCACCCGGGCGAGCCGGTCTATCACTACGACGATCCGCGGTGCCGGGCGGCCCTGGAAGAAATCCGACGCAGAAACCTGCCGGTGGTGTTGGAAGAAGAGTTTGACAACACGCTGCGTTTTGTCCGGCAACTGGCTGAAGGGATCACGGTGATCATTCCCCACCTGGGCATGCTCAACGGTGGTTTTGAGGCCATTGCCGAAGCGGGCCTGTGGGAGCTCGAAAACGTGTGGGTGGACACCGCGCTGGCTTCTGCCGGCGAGATGCGCGAATACATCAGTCGCTACGGCCACCGCCGGCTGATGTTCGGGTCGGACTTTCCCTTTGGCAGTCCGTCTGCCGAGCTTAGCAAGGTGCGCAGCCTGGGACTTGATGCGGATGTGGAAGCGGCGGTGCTGGGCGGTAATTTTAGGCGTCTGCAGCAAGTCTCCGGGCGGCATGCAGACCATGTCTGCTGAGGGGGGCATCATTGTGCACGGCTAGACCAATTTGTAAATTACACCCCCCCAGGTCAACCCCGCACCCAACCCGATGAACATGACGGTGTCGCCGGGTTTGAGCATCTTTTTTTCCATCAGTTCGTCAAGGGCGATCGGAATGGTTGCCGCCGTGGTGTTACCATAGCGTTGAATGTTGTTATACATTTTTTCATGCGGGATGTTCATCCGCTCCCTGAAAGCGTCGTTTATTCTCAGATTGGCCTGGTGGGGAATCACCATGTCCAGGTCTTCAATTTTCAGGCCTGCTTTTGCCAGCAGTGCCTCGGTCAACTTTGGCAGCCGGGTCACGGCCAGTTTGAATACGGCCTTCCCATCCATGTAGGGAAAATGCTCCTCGTTTTTGATGACGGTTGAACTGATTGCCCGTCCTGATTTTTGCGCCGGCAGGCCAACACGCAATGCCCCGGCATATTTTCCGTCAGCATAAAGAATCGATGCGATAATTCCGACCTGCCGGCGGGTTTCAAGGGCTTCAATGCAGACAGCACCGGCGCCGTCAGCAAAAATCACCGCCGTATCGCGGTTGGCGGTGGTCAACTCCAGGTAGCGGCTCTGGAGTTCAGCGCCGACCAGCAGAATCTTCTGTGCCTTTTCGCTGCGGATATAGGCATCGCAGATCTCCAGCCCGTGCAAAAATCCGGTGCATTGCTGACGAATATCCAGCGCGGGGACCTTTTTGGCGCCCAGACGGTTTTGCAGAAACACCCCCGAACCCGGCACGTTCACGTCGGGGGTCATGGTGGCAAATACAATCAAGTCCAGGTCCCGTGGATTCCAGCCCGCTCTTTGCAAGGCGATAATCGAGGCCTCGTAGGCAAGATCCGATGTTCCGACATCCTCCCCTTCGCGGACCCAATGCCGGCCCTCGATACCCGTGCGCTGCACAATCCATTCATTGGATGTGTCCATCAGTTCGGCCAGCTCTTCGTTGGTGACATATCTGGGGGGCACATACCTGCCGGTGCTTTTGATAATTGATCGTTTCATAGCATGTAATAGGCAGTCTTTTTCCAGGTCTGTTATTAACGGACAGTTAACCCGGAAGTGGTGAAATAAGATCTGTGAATGTTGAGAAATTTGAAGAGAATTATAAGAGCTTCGGTTTTCAAGGTCAACAGACAAAACCAATTCCGGGAACTTTACTTAATTATCGACGCAGCTGAATCAATGCTTGGAGCAGTGCAGAGACTCACCCATCAGGCCCGAGGTAAACCCTTCAAAATTGGTGATCTTTTATCAGCCTCCGGCTGACGAACCCCCCGCTACCGGCGTGAGAGGCCGCACAAGAGCGTATTCCACCTGATTTTACATTCTTTTAGGGCAGTTTTTAAAATTATTGACATGTTTATTGTCATTTGAGATGATATATGACGATGAATATGACATTGGAAAATACCGCCGGAAGCATCCCGATTGTTGAAAGAATTCTGGATTTGAATGCTCTTTTGGCGAAGAAGTCTCATTTTTTGTTCGGACCGCGGCAAACCGGCAAAACGTTTTTAATTCGTCACACCTTGAAAACAGCACGTGTTTACGATCTTTTGGACACCTCCGTTTTTTTGGCATTAAGCCGGAACCCGGGACGCATTGCCGAGGAGATCGGAGCCCAGGACCGGATTGTCGTCATCGACGAAATTCAGCAACTGCCGAATCTCTTAAACGAGGTGCACCGCCTGATCGAGCAGCGAGGTGTCCGTTTTCTTCTAACCGGCTCCAGTGCCCGCAAACTGCGCCGGGGAGGCGCCAACCTGCTGGGGGGACGGGCGCGCACATGCTTTTTGAACCCGCTTACCTGTCGGGAGCTGGGTGAGCACTTCAACCTGAAGCGGGCGGTCACGTGCGGCCTGATTCCGTCCATCTATTTTTCGGATGATCCCCAGGCGGACCTTCGGGCCTATGGCGGTTCGTATCTTCAACAGGAAATTGTCGCCGAGGGCTTCACGCGCAACATTTCGGCGTTCAGTCGTTTTCTGCAGGTCGCCGCGCTGTGCAACGGCACTATTGTAAATTTTACCAACGTGGCTAGTGATGCCCAGGTGGCCCGGACCACGGTGTATGAATATTTCCAAATCCTAAAAGACACCCTGATCCTTCACGAGCTTGCGGCCTGGCGCAAAACGAAAAAAAGAAAGCCCCTGGCCTCCTCCAAATATTATTTTTTCGACGTGGGCGTCGTGGCCTCTTTGCAGGGCAGGCAGTTTCGTCCACGAACACCTGAGTTCGGCGAAGCTTTCGAGACTTATCTTATGCACGAGTTGAGATGTTACCGCGATTATGTATCCGGAGAGCCGCTGGGTTACTGGCGCTCGACCTCGGGATTTGAGGTGGATTTTATCATCGGGGACCACACGGCCGTCGAAGCCAAGGCCAAGGAAAATATCAGTGCGAACGATTTGAAATCGCTGAGGGCCCTGGCGGAGGAAAAATTATTGAAACGCTATCTTTGCGTCAGCCTGGAACCGCGCCGGCGCAAAATTGGCGATATCCTGGTGCTTCCCTACAGGGAGTTCCTTGAAGAGCTTTGGGCAGGAAAGTACTCTGGTTGAAGTGAACCCTTAAATGCTGGTGATCCCACCGGGATTTTTATCAGCCTGTGGCTGACGAAGCCCCGCCACCGGCGTGAGAGGCCGCGAAAGAGCGTATTCCACCTGATTTTATAACCTTTTGCGGCCGTTAGAATCCGTTTAGGGGAATAAAAAACGTTTAAAAAGCCGTCTGGATATCCTCTCTAATTGGCCGCTTGATCCACTTTCATTAATGCACCTGCCATTTCGTGTCCACTTTACAAGTTTCTTGAATTTGACTGCACAACAAGGCAATTCATTGGGCGCAGCGTGAAGGCTTCATATTTTCCCTATTTGTTCGATAGAAATTCGACTGTATAGGGTTCCAAGCCCTGTGGGCGAGCTTTAGCATGCTTCAATAAAAGGGTGGCCAACCTGCTGAACTCGGATCCCGGGATCGTGTGAGGAACAATGATGAGTCCGCAATGCGGTTTCAGATCATTAAAAAATTGCACTGTTAAGATGATAAAATCATCCCGATTTCTGGTCACCATGCCCCGTCCTTGAGCGCTTGCAAATGCCAGTTGTTCATCATCAGAAGCTTCAAGCATCCCGGTTTCATGAGCGCTGACCGCATCTACCCCCTTTCTTCTTAAAATTTCTGAAACCTTAGGGCTGATATCTTCATCCAGGTAAAGCTTCACTTTTTCCCCGCCGGTTTTGATAAAAAGGGGAACCGTTTAAATACCTGTTGCTCGGTGATGTTGTCATTGCGGGCGATTTTTTCTTCAATATCTTCAGGATAGAGGGTGTAATATGAGAGGGCTGCGCGGATCTGCTGGTCACTTAACCAGTGATAAGTTTTTTTGAGTTTATCGTAATTTTCACCCAAACCCTTAAAGGTGGCAATCAATTCCCAGACATCAATTCCAGTGCCCGCAATCCTGGCCCGCCTTCCAGTTGGACCATCTGCAAAAATTATCCCGGGACATCTTCGCATCTTTACCGCCTCCACGAGCAGATCTCTTGCGATGCCGGAAAAATCTTTGCCCATACCCGAAGCCAGCGCCTCGATTTCTTTTACAGCCTCCTCAGGCAAACGGATGCTTTTTTGTATGTTCGGCATTGTAAAGTTCCTTTCAGAATGTATATTAGTATAGTATATCGCAATTTATAGCATGTCAATGACATGTATTGGCATGCTGTGCATGTCACTTGGCTTCAAACTGATAAAAACAAAAAAGGGTTCACTTTGCCTGAAGTGAACCCTTTAAACTGGTGATCCCACCGCGATGTTTATCAGCCTCTGGCTGACGAAACCCCGCTACCGGCGTGAGAGGCCGTGCCAGAGCGTATTCTCCCTGATTTTAAAACCGTTTGCGACCGTTAAAATCCGTTTAGGGCAATTAAAAGCCGTTTAAAAAGCCGTCATTTTCGTTCCGCGAGGAAGCGCACAAATCTTAAATAAGGCTTTGTTGAATTTCCTTTGTAAGGTTAAGAGATAACGGTGGCAGCACAAGCCGCAAAAAAACCCTTGACAGGTAAAACGATTATATTGTACAAAAGGATCAAATTGATCAATTCGAGCGAATTTTAATTTTGCTGGAGACCCTAACGAGTCTTCAGTATGCCAAGGAGGTTTATCTCATGGATGTTACGGCAACCGAGTTTAAAAGAAAAATGGGACAATACATGGATGCTGCCGAAAGAAATCCGGTGATTATTAAAAAATCAGGGCGGGTTAAATCCGTGCTTATATCCAGGGAATTGTATGAAAAATTGTTGGCTTTGGAAGATGCATATTGGGCGCAGCTTGCCAAGCAAGCCGAGGCTGGGGGATATTTGGGCGAAAATCAAACTGAAAAGCTGCTGAAGCGGATCGCCGCCGATGTATAAACTCGACTTGACAAAGGCGGCAGGTAAATTTTTACAAAAGCTGCCAGCCAAGCAGTTCAGGCAAATAGTTACCACCATTTTCCGGCTAATGGAGCAACCACAACCCCACGACTCTAAACAATTGATTGGCCACCCTGAATATCATCGCGTTGATATTGGTGAATACCGGATTATTTATCGTGTTGATGACGGTACGGTGAAAGTTTGCGTTATTGGTAACCGCAATGATAGCGAAGTCTATAGGCGATTCAAAAGGTCGCATTGAGCCACAAGAATGTAGGTTACCAAGGTTAAATGGAGATATCGTCCTTCCTCTTTCCTTGCTTTCTTTACAAACCGAAATGCAGTCGAAAAAAGCCAAAATATCCAGGGTAATTTGAGAGGGAAGGGGATCCAAGCATACTCGAGGAAAAATCATGGAATACCAGGCACCGAAAAGCAAGTGTAATTTATGCAACAAGGAATTTGCCGGCCGGGGGCTGGCCAGGCACATAAAAGCATGCATCCCCAAAAAGTTATCCGATAACGCTGGCAAAGAGCATCTGTACGTCGTGGTCCAGGATTTATATAACCACGATTATTTTTTTCATCTGCTGCTATCGCCAACGACGACCCTCAAAGACATAGATGAGTTTCTGCGCAGAAAATGGCTTGAATGTTGCGGCCACCTGAGCGCCTTCACGTACGCAAGATATGGACAAGAAATTCCCAAGTCCCGCAAGGCCCACCAGGTTTTATCGCCGGGTACTGCTATTGAGTATCAATATGATTTCGGCAGCACCACCGAATTGACAATAAAGTGCATGGGAGATTTCACTGTACCGGCACAGGGAAGGAAAAAAATCCACATCTTGGCACAGAACTCTCCGCCGCTTATTCCCTGTGATGTATGTGAACAATATCCAGCCACCCAAATTTGCACCGCTTGTCAATGGGATGGATCTGGCTGGCTATGCGAGCATTGTGCGGCTGAACACAATTGTGAAGACGAGGCGTATTTTCTGCCAGTGGTCAATTCACCCCGGACCGGTGTCTGCGGTTATACGGGTGGGTGATAAAAGCCGGAAAACCACACCGATCACCCAAAAAAATAGTCCCGTCAGAGAATTCCAGGGTCCTGCCTGCTCGAATCGTATGGGGAATATCTGGAGAACCAGGGCCATTTAGAAAATGCAAAAATATCTTCCATCACAAACTCCGGATCCTGTAACGTGGTTGGATTTGGAAGAATCTCAGAGGGTCGCACTCGTGCGTCAGTTCCATGCGCAAGCCAGCGAGCAACTTCCGGAAGGATCTGAAAATATCCACGCGACAATTCATGTGATTGTGGAAAACCAAATAGCCATGGGAGTCGCGCCTGTTGCCGCTACCATATCGAAACTGATCCGTCAGGGATTAACTCGCCATGAAGCCATCCACGCGGTGGGGGCGGTTTTGTCTGAAGATATATTTGATTTACTGAAAGGCAACATCAAGTCATTTAACCCTCGGAGCTACCGCCGGCGATTGGAAAAGCTCACGGCTAAGCGCTGGCAAAAGGGCAGGTGGTAAAGTTTTCAAAAACACCCGGGAAGGTATTCAGCCCCGCTTACCGTGAAATCAGCTATAAGCTTTTGCGACCGTTAAAATTCGTTCAGGGCAAATTAAAGCCGTCTAAAAAGCCGTCTGATGGTTTGGAATTTTACCCCATCAAATTTTGCACTTACCCCATTCCATCATCAACACGAAAATTAATTGTACAGCATTTCTTTCGGCCCCACTTATCATCTTCTTTTACCAGCTCCCATGCCCTTCATCGAACGGTTTGAACTTTCAAATGAATACCTTCACGTTGCTGAAGATGGGCGATAATTTCAAAAAGGTTGCGGGCTTGCGGATTTCCCTTCGGACCAAACATCCGCTTGCTGGCGTTTTTTTGTTCCCCCGCCCAGCAGGATCACGAGGGTTTCCCCATCCCTGCCAAAATAGATGCGGTATCCAGGGCCAAAATCGATCCGGCATTCTGAAATTCCTTCACCGAGGCCCCTGGAGGTCGAAAAGTTGCCTTGTTCCATTTCGGCTATCTGTCCATAGAGCTCGGCGGAAAACATGTCCGCATTATGGACACGTTGCGGAAAGTGCCCACAATTTGATATTTTATCGAAACGCTTTGCGGATATGTCGATGATGTCGACATGCCATCCCAGAAGCACTTCCAACAGGCGGGAAATGCACTGAACCAGTGCTCATCCCGATAATATGCACAAATTTACCGCTTTTTAGTGCACATCCATTCTATATGCACTGAATCAGTGCATACCATAATAGCATGCACTAATTTTGATGTATTTAGTGCATATCATATGCCATGTGTTCGAATTCGGTGCATGTTCTATCTTTTCGATAACAGGTCATACAGAGCTATATTGAGGTAAATGAATTCATTTCCGATTTTCTCTTTTTTCAGTATCTTAACCTTTTCAAGCTCTTTCAGATAGCCGCTTGCAATATTCCTTGAAGCGATTCCGGCATCAACAAGAAAAGCAATCTTGCAATAAGGCTGGTGGAATAGCAGTTCGATCAGTTCTTTGGAATAAACACGGCGGGGTAGTTCTCGGCGGGCCTTTTCCATAGTTTCCAGCATCAGATTCCGGATGGCCAGAATGCGCTCGCGGGTGAAGGTGGCGGTCTCTTCAACAGATGCAAGCATATAGAGAATCCACGGCTCCCACCGGTTTTCCTTGGTGACCTGGCGCAGAAGCCGGTAATAGTCGTTCTTGCGTTCGATGATCGCCTTGCTGAGATACAGCACAGGCAAATCCAACAGGCCGTGAAGGATTAGAAACAGGATGTTGATGATCCGGCCCGTACGCCCATTGCCATCTGTAAACGGATGGATGGCCTCGAACTGGTAGTGAATCAACGCGAGTTTAACCAGAGGATCCATTTGGTCCCCGGCATGGATGAAATCTTCCAGGTTTTTCAGCCTGTCCCGAATGATCGTCTCGCCTTCGGGCGGTGTGTAGATGACTTTTCCGGTGGCGCTGTTCGCAAGCTTTGTGCCCGGCGTATTGCGGATACCAGCCTGATTCTCCTTGATGGTCCGGACAATTCTTACGAACAGGTTGGTTGCAAGTATCGGCCGCTTTTTCAGCGCCTGATAGCCTTCCCAAAGGGCTTCACGGTAACGGAGCACTTCCTTGGTGGCCGGATCCACCCGGCTGGTTTTTGCGGTGAACGCCCTGAACAGGGCGTCGTTGGTTGTAATGACGTTTTCGATTTCGGAGCTGGCCCTTGCTTCCTGAAGGATGAGCGAATTCACCAACAGCGCCTGATTGGGTATCGTCTGTCCCAGGCCCTTCAACTCGGCAAGCGCACGATTTGCAGCGATGGCCTTTTTGAGCACACGCTTGGTTTCCACGTCCACCTTGGGCGGCAGTAACGGTAGGTCGTTAAAAGGCTTGTTTGGATCGAATCTCATTTCGTGTCCCCAACTCCCAGCATCTCAAGATTTTTTTTAATCGTTGCATCGAGTTCCTCTGCTTCGGGCACCTGTTCATAGAGTTCTGTGCACAGTTCGCCCATTTCACCACCCGTTATCTGAAGTCTTAAGGCAAATCCAGGTTGCCTTTTTCAGTCATCTTTTCGCAAAATGAGTCGAACAGGACCCTGGCCATTTTTGAAGGTTGTGATTGTCCGTTCTCCCACCGGTTGACGGTGGTGTAACTGACGCCAAGTTCCCGAGCCAGGTCTTCCTGGCTCAAGGCAAGTTGTCTTCGAACTTCTTTCAGCAAAGCTGGATAATCCCGTTCACGTAAAATCATGTACACGTACCTCATCGCTTTATGGTAGAAAAAGGCCTCTCTGCAAACACATTAGCAAATATTATAGCAAGTGGAACATTAAATGCAAAGGAAATTTTGTGATTGTCCCTTAAGGAAGTCTATAGCCTGAAGGCAATATTCGGGATCGTCGAGTGTAAGCCGTTCTTCGTAAAAATGGGGGGTCTATTCGATCGCGTATAAAATATTATCCAATTGCAACTAATCCGCAACCAAAAAAAAGAGGCCAATCGTGTCATTGATTGTAAGCGTCAAATAAAGTGCACCACCGGCCGACCTTTATCCGGCAAGGAAAAT
>CAZGNV010000009.1:0-95224 GCA_964527835.1 uncultured Desulfosarcinaceae bacterium
ATTACCAAGTTCGGACTGCGCGCCCTGACCCAGTCCATTGCCGCCGAGGGAGAAGGTCGGATTCGTTCGTTTTCGGTGAGCACCGGCTTTGTAAAAACCGCCTTGGCGCTAAATCAAATTCCGGCCCAGGCCGAGCAGCGCGGGATCTCACCGGAGGAAGTCGTGCGAAATGTCATGATGGGAAATTCGCGAATCAAGGAAATGATGTCACCCATCGAGGTGGCCAATCTTTTTATTTTCGGCTTTTCGCGTCATGCCCGCTACCTGAACGCCGGGGACCTGCTTTTTGACGGCGGAATGGTGCAAACCTATGCCCAGATATAGGAGGTTTTGATGAACATCGGATCCCTGTTTCCCAGGCATGCGCGAAAACTATCGATAAGGGTGGTCAATCCAATTTCAGAGTTGAATCGTAAAGAGAATAATGATGAAAAAACGGTGATCGACCTGGCTTTTGAACCTTAGTAAGGATATCATAGCGCATACGGAAAAAGGGAGAAGACAATGCGGTTAAAAGGAAAAGTGGCGCTGATTACCGGCGGCGCTGCCGGCATCGGTTTCGCAACCGCCAGACGCTTTGCCGAAGAAGGCGCCCAGGTGATCATCTGTGATGTCAACCGGACCGCCGGCGAGGCCGCCCTGCAGGAGTTCGGGGGCAACACCGCTTTTTATGCGGTGGATGTGACCGACAGAACTTCAGTGAACGGCTGGGTTGAAGACGTTTTGAAAAAATACGGGCAGGTGGGCATCCTGGTCAACAACGCCGGTGTTGTGCGCGACAGCCTGCTGGTCAAGGTCAAAGACGGCGAGTTGATCCATCAGATGCCGGAAGCCGATTTCGATCTGGTGCTGGCAATTAATCTCAAGGGGGTTTTTAATTGTACCCAGGCGATTGCCCCGGCGATGATCCGCCAGGGGGGCGGAGTGATCCTGAATGCCACTTCCATCGTCGGCATCGACGGCAATATGGGCCAGACCAATTATATCGCCACCAAGTCCGGGGTGATCGGCATGACCAAGACCTGGGCCCGGGAGCTGGGCCGGCATAACATTCGCGTCAACGCGGTGGCCCCCGGATTTACGGCCACGGATATTCTCACTTCCATGCCGCCCAAGGTGATCGACAGCATGAAGGCTCGCACGCCGCTGGGCCGCCTGGGTCAGCCCGAAGACATTGCCAATGCTTACCTTTTTCTGGCCTCCGACGAGGCAAGCTTTATTTCGGGAGCCGTCTTGCGGGTCGACGGGGGGATTGTGATCGGCACCTGAAAACGTCCGATCCCGTATAGGTTAAAACGGAAAACTTGCTATAAGGCTTGAAGTCGCTCGAAAATGACTTCCAACGAACTCAAAACTGTTGGCGTCGGGAAAAATCTAATTTTTCGCGCCGCAAGTCTTTTCGGGGGCTATTTCAGGGTTTCGCTAAATCCCAAGAACTCGTCTCCAGCTCCTCAAACAGCTTGGGATTTTTAACGCTCAACCCTTCATAGCCCTTTTTCCGAAAAGACTTGAATGGCGCTCAAAATTGACTTTTCCCTGATAGGTTAAAACGCAAACAGGTTCGTTGCCCATAGGCTGCCGCTGGCGGTATAAACATTCTTTTTAAGAGACCTTCATTATGCTATCACCGGGCAAAACATACGACGATGTCTGCAATGCGTTTGAATGGCAGGTGCCGCCATTTTATAACATCGGGGTGGATATCTGCGACAAGTGGGCCGGGCAGAAAAATCGCCTGGCGCTGATTTATGAGGACGAACACGGGCAGACGAAAAAATACACCTTCCGGGATTTAAAAAAACTTTCCAATCAACTGGCCAACGGATTGAAGGCCCTCGGCGTGCAGGCCGGAGATCGACTGGGGATTCTGCTGCCGCAATGCCCTGAAACCGCCCTCACTCATATCGCGGCCTACAAGATAGGTGCGGTGGCCATACCGCTTTTCACCCTGTTCGGCACCGATGCCCTGCAATACCGTCTGGTAAACAGTGCCGCTGTTGGGGTAGTCACCGACAGCGCCAATTTGCCGAAGATAATGCAGATCTGGGAAAACCTGCCCGAGCTGAGAACCGTCCTGGTGACTGCCGGCCAAGAGTATGGCAACGTGCCGGGATTTTGGGCCCTGGTTGCAAAGGGATCTTCCGACTTCCAACCGGTCAATACCAGCGCCGATGATCCGGCGTTGATCATTTACACTTCCGGGACCACCGGCCCTCCCAAGGGTGCGCTGCATGCCCACCGGACGCTGCTGGGGCACCTGCCGGGCGTCGAATTTCCCCACAATTTTTTTCCCCAGCCCGCAGATCTTTTCTGGACCCCGGCCGACTGGGCCTGGATCGGCGGGCTGATCGATGTGCTGTTTCCCAGCTGGCACCACGGCATCCCGGTGCTGGCCCATCGGGCCAAAAAATTCGACCCTGAACAGGCCTTCCATTTGATCGCCAAATACAGGGTGCGCAATGCCTTCATGCCGCCCACGGCCTTAAAACTGATGCGCCAGGTAAAAGACCCCCGGAGCCGGTACAGCTACCGCATGCGCAGCATCGGCAGCGGCGGTGAAACCCTGGGCGAAGGACTGCTCGCCTGGGGCCGGGAAGTGATGGGGCTGACCATCAATGAGTTTTACGGTCAAACTGAGTGCAATCTCGTCGTGGGCTGCTGCGCTCAGATCATGGACATCCGGCCCGGTTCCATGGGGCGCGCCATTCCGGGGCATGTCGTCGACGTGGTTGATGAGCAGGGGCAGCCGCTGCAAGCGGGAAGCGTTGGAGAAATCGCCGTTCAGCGTCAGGACCCGGTGATGTTTCTCGAATATTGGCAAAACCCGGATGCCACCGCTAAAAAATATATCGGTGACTGGCTGCTGACCGGTGATATGGCTGCCAAAGATGAAGATGGGTATTTCTGGTTCAAAGGACGCAGGGACGACGTCATAACCAGTGCGGGCTATCGCATCGGGCCGGCTGAAATCGAGGACTGCCTGATGAGGCACCCGGCGGTTGCCATGGTGGCCGTGGTGGGCAGCCCGGATGAGGTGCGCACCGAAATTGTCAAAGCCTTTGTGGTGCCCAAACCGGAGGTGACTCCGGGACCGAAGGTTGTCGCAGACATTCAAAAGTTCGTCAAGACCCGGCTGGCGGCCCACGAATACCCCCGGGAAATTGAATTCGTCCACGAACTTCCCCTGACCGCCACCGGGAAGATCATGCGCAAGGATCTGAAAAAGCTGGAGATCCAACGCAAATTAAAACCCTTGCCCTGATATCGAAAAAACGGTGTCCACAGGCTCCCGGTTCACCGTTCAAGGCCCCGGGAGCCTGTGGCCCATTTTTTACTCCAATCCCGACTGTTCCCGGATACTGCGTGCAATGGCAGAAACGTCATCATCGCCGTAGCCCCGGGCGATCAGGCCGTTTTCGATTTGCGCCACCAGGGCCGTGGCGGGCAGGGTGGCGCCCAGCTGCCGGGCCGTGTCCAGGGCGATGCCCAGGTCCTTGTGGTGCAGCCGCACCCGGAAGCCGAGGGGGTAGGTGTTGTTAACGACGTTGATCCCCCGGTTGTGCAGGACCCAGGAGGAGGCGGCCCCCCCGCTGATGGCCCGGATCACTTTTTCCATGTCCAGTCCGGCTTTCATTCCCAGGGTCAGGCCCTCGGCCACGGTCAGGTAGGTTCCCGAGATGATGATCTGGTTGATGGCCTTGGTGATCTGGCCGGCCCCGATGGGGCCCACGTGGGTGACGGTTTTGCCCATGGCCTCCAGAATCGGCAGGGCGGTTTCAAAATCAGCATCATCCCCGCCCACCATGATGGCCAGGGTTGCGTTTTGTGCACCTTCGGGTCCGCCGGAAACCGGGGCGTCCAGCATCCCGATGTCCTTTTGCGAGAGTTTTTCGGCCATCCGGCGGGTGGCCGCCGGACTGATGGTGGACATGTCGACCACCACGGCCCCCGGCCGGGCTCCGTCAATGACGCCGTCTTTTCCCAGCACAATGTCTTCCACATCCGGGGTGTCGCTGACGCAGATTACGATGATGCGGGCATCGGCAGCCGCCTGGGCCGGGGATTGCGCCCGCCGGGCCCCTTCGGCCGCCAGGGGTTCTTCCTTTGCCCGGGTGCGGTTGTGCACGGTCAGTTCATGCCCCGCTTTCAATATGTTGCCAGCCATCCCGACTCCCATGGTTCCCAGACCGATAAATGCAACCTTCATTGCAGTCCTCCTTTACCCTGTAAATATCTTTCCCGGATTCATCAAGCCCTTGGGGTCGATTAGATTTTTGATGCTTTGCATGAGCTGATAGCTTTCGCCATGCTCGAGCGGCATGAATTTGCGTTTGCCGATGCCAATGCCGTGCTCTCCCGTGCAGGTGCCGCCGAGGGCAATGGCCTTTTCAACGATGGCAGATCGGAAGCCGGTGGCACCGCACTGCTCGCACAGCTCCCTGGCAAGCTCCGCGGTTTCCAGCAACGTGGTCTTGCTGATACCGTGAAATTCACAGAAAAGAGAAGGAACTTCCGGAATATTCAAGCTTTTTTCGCGGTTCATGAGGCGGATAAGCCCCGGGGGCAACAGTTCAAGGGCCGCTGGTTCCAGCCCGGATCCGATGAGAACGGCGACGGCTTGCGAGGCGTTTGCAAGTTCGGTGAAATTAATGGTGGCGGCCAGATGGTGGGAGGGAATGCCGGCCAGTTTCAAGGTCGCCTCGGTGACAATCCCCAGGGTGCCCTCCAACCCGACGAACAACCGGGTCAGGTCATAGCCGGAAGATGATTTGTGGGCCCGGCAACCGGTATGAATCACACGACCTGCGGGCAGAACCAGCGTTAACTTCATCACGTAGTCTCTGGTCGCCCCGTATTTGACTGTTTGCACACCGGAGGCGTTGTTGGCGATCATCCCTCCGATGGTGGCATCCGCCCCCGGGTCCGGTGGAAAAAAAAGCCCATGCCGGCCGGTGTGCCGGTTCAATTCCTTGCGCAACACACCGGGCTGCACATCGGCTTGAAGATCCCGCGGACGAATTTCCAGAATTTTATTCATGCGGCTCATGTCCACCACCAGCCCGCCGCGGGTCGGCACGGGATTGCCCTCGGTGCTGGTACCGGCTCCCCAGGGGGTGACCGGAACATTGTTTTCATAGGTCCAGGAGAGGATTCGGGCGACTTCGGCGGTGGTTGTCGGCCAGATGATTCCGGCCGGCAGGCTTCCCCGGTGGGGTGAAATATCGTGCCGATGAAGCTCGCGGTGGGAGTGACCGGTTGAAAAGCGGTCGGAATCCACTATGGCCGCAAGGGCCGCTGCCTGCTCGCGGGTAAATTCTTTCATGAGCGTTGCTCCTGCTGGCGGCGGGCCGCCGTTTGTGGTGTTTCTATAGTCGCAAATGCGTGGGGGATCAAGAAAAAATAAAATTCATACCCTAATTGATCGAAAGCCGAGGTTTATCCGCCTCTGGCGGGGTGCCCCAGCTTCAAGGCGTCCAGGGGCGATGCTGTAGTCATCTTGTTTACGATCAATGAGGGTCATATCTTTTGCCGACAATGGGTTTCCCGGGTGAAAAACAGCAGGCCCAAAGACAGGATGGCCCACAGCATCATTAAAAGAAAGCCGCTCTGGTAGGCCTCCAGACTGTAAATTCGTATTCCGTCCAGCAGGTTGCCATTCCAGTTGCGGTCCAGCATCCATCCCACGGCGGGCTGCAGCAGGGTGGGCCCCATAATAACGCCCATATTGATGATGCCGGTAACCGTTCCAGCCAGGTGCGCCGGTACGGATTCCTTGGCAAATGCGAAACTGATGACGATGCACCCCGATGCAAAGCCGGTCATCAGCAGCATCATGACCAGCAAGGGCAGCGGTAGACCCGGCAAAAACAAAATGATCGCCCAGCCGATCACCGCCAGGATGCAACCCAGGAAATAGAGGGGTTTTCGGCGGCCGATGCGATCCGAAAGCCCCCCGAAAACAGGGCCTCCGACGGCCCAGGCCACCAGCAGGGCGGAGTTCAATGCGGCCGCCCGGGTGGTGGACAGGCCGTGGTGGGTGCTGAGAAACGGGACCCCCCACAGGCCGCCAAAGGTCAGCACGCACCCGACGAGCCCGCCCGGGATTACCAACAGCAGCCGGGTGTTGCGATAGCGCAGAACATCGGCAATGCCGGCAAGGATGCGCTTCGGGGCGACGGTTGCTGCCGGCTGGGAGACAGCCGTAAAAGGGGCATAACCCTTGTCGCCGGGGTGGTCTCTGACTATCGCCCAGATGCCGACACCAACGGCGAAAGTGACCATAGCCGAAGCCAGCATGGTGTTGCGCCAGCCAAACGCCACCACCGCGAGGCGCAGGGGAGTTCCGGCAAATACGGCCCCTACAATCCCAAAAAACAGCGCCACCCCCGAAACCATTGCAAAATATTTTGCCGGAAACCATTCCGCCGCCACCTTCAGCGTGCCCACATAGGCGACGGCCACAGAACCGCCGATTATAAATCGTCCGCAATTGGCCCATAAAACGCTGGGGGCGACCGCAAAGAGCACAATGCCGCTGGCGGCAAGAAATGCCCCGGTTGTCAGAAGTCGTCGAGGCCCCCAGGTGTCGGCTAAAATCCCCGTCGGCACCTGCATGGCCACATAGCTGTAAAAATAAAAGGCCGACAGATTGCCCAGGGCCGTGGCGCCAATTTTGAATTCATGCATCAACTCGGCGGTCATGACGGCGGGCGCGACCCGCTGGAAAAAACCGATCAAATAAAAGGCGGCCGCAAATCCCCAGATGATCCATGCCAGGCGAAGCGGAGGTGTATGGGTATGAGTATCGTTCATGGGATTGTTTTTTGATGGATGATATTCGAAAATTTACCATTACGCTAGATTGCAATAAATTTAAAGGGCCTTTGTATTTGATTCCTGGAAACCATGCTTTACAATGATTCAGGATATTGTTACATTTAAAAATTCAAAACATTGATCACCATGGACAGGGGGTCTGTGATGCCGACATTCAGAAAAAGCGGTGTTTATTGCTCAGCTGTACTCCTGGGGCTGTTGGGTTTCATCCGCCCGGCTTTATCCGAAACCGCCATCGCGCAGCAGAGCATGACGACCAACAGGGGGGTCGCCGAGGCCTATCAACCCGGCTCCGGCCTGCCGGTGGGCAAGGTCCAGTCCGTGCGCGGGGACACGGTGGTGTATCATCGTGATCCGACGGTGGCGTACCGGGTCGAAGCCGGGCTGCCCATCTACCCGGGGGATACGATCAGCACCCGCCGGACCGGCCGGATTTTATGCCAACTGGTCGATGGCAGCCGTTTTTTCCTCACCATGGCATCCACCCTTAAAATACTGCAGTGCAACTACAATGCCTCCCGCCAGGCCGGTGTGTCATTCCTGTCATTGCAACAAGGCGGAGCCCGGTTTCAGGTGCAAGCCCCTGAGGGGGTTGAGGCCTATGCCTTCAAGGTGCAGACGCAAACGGCCTTTATCGAAACCCGGGCGGCGGATTTTGTGGTGCAGGCCCGGGTCCAAAGCACCACTGTGATGACCCTGGCCGGCAGCCGGCTGGAGATCACCGCCCTGGCGGACCCGGAAGAGGTCACATTTCTATCGGCTTTTCAGCAGGCGATGGTCACGGCCCAGTCCCCGGTGCCCATGGTCGAAACACTTTCCCCGCAGGGGGCCCAGGCGCTGAAGGCACGATTCGAGCTGTATCCGGGCCCCGCGGATCAAACACCGTAACGTGCCGGGTCATCCCAACGGCAAAGAAAAGAAGATGCCAGTGGTCTTTTTTGACAACCTTCAAAACTGGTTCCGCCGGGCGATTGCCTATGTCACCGTCGACATCTGGCGCATCCGGCTCGAGGATCTGCCCTTTGGCAGGTCTTTTGCAATCCGCCAGCTGCGCATCATCCTGCTGAGCATCCGCGGCTTTGTCAGTGACCGCTGCTTCTATCGGGCATCGGCACTGACTTTTTACACCCTGCTGTCCATTGTGCCGGTGGCGGCGATGCTCTTCGGCATTGCCAAGGGGTTCGGTTTTGAAAAAATGCTGGAACAGGAACTTTACCAGCAGTTTTCCGGGCAGCGGGAAGTGGTGGAAAAAATCGTCGAATTTGCCCAATCGCTGCTTGAAAGCACCAAGGGGGGACTGATCGCCGGCATCGGGCTGGTGGTTTTATTTTGGGCGGTGATCAAGGTGCTCAGCCATATCGAAGCTTCGTTGAATGAAATCTGGCAGATAACGGAGCATCGCTCCTGGGGCCGCAAATTCAGCGACTACCTGGCGGTGATGCTGATCAGCCCGCTGCTGATTCTTTTGTCCGGCAGCGCCACGGTGTTTATCACCACCCAGGTGACGGCCATCACCGCCCGGATCAAACTGCTGGGGTTGATCAGCCCCTTGATTTTTCTGTCCCTCAAGCTCATCCCCTATATGCTGATCTGGATTCTTTTCACGGTGATTTATATCCTGATGCCCAACACCAAGGTCAAGTTGAAAGCCGGGGCGGTGGCCGGTATTATCGCCGGCACCATGTACCAGGTGGTCCAGTGGCTCTACATCAGTTTCCAGGTGGGAACAGCGAAGTACAACGCCATCTACGGCAGCTTCGCTGCCCTGCCGTTGTTTTTGATGTGGGTGCAGATCAGCTGGTGGGTGGTGCTGTTCGGCGCCGAGCTTTCCTTTGCCAATCAAAATGTGGCCACCTATGAATATGAGCCGGACTGCCTCAATATCAGCAGGGCCTATAAAAAACTGCTCACCCTGCAGGTGGCTCACCTGCTGGTCAGAAATTTTTCCGGCTGCACCACCGCCTTGACTGATCTGCAGATTTCACAGCAGCTGGGGATTCCCATCCGGCTGCTGCACCTGATCCTCGATGATCTGGTGCAAAGCGGGCTGTTTGTGCAGTCCCGCACGGATCAAGACAGGCAGTTCGGCTACCAGCCGGCCTGCGATATCAACCGGCTGACCATCAAGTATGTCCTGGATGCCATCGAGCAAAGCGGGACGGACAGCATCCCGGTGGTCAAAACCAAAGAATTCGAAGCGTTGTCCCAGGCCCTTAAAAAATTCTCGGATGCCATGGAAAACCATCCGGCCAACCGGCTGCTAAAGGAAATTTAACAGCGGTGCCGCCCGTTGTGGCTATTTGGCCGGTTATTGCCCGCGACGGACAGCCTGCAACCGGCAGACAAGGAGTCTGACTGTGCCTATTCCCGGAAACCTGCTGACCACCGCCATGGCGGTCATGCCGCACACCGATGCGGCAGCCGCCCTGGAAGCGGCCCTGTCGCTGGATATTCCCTTCTGGCCCCAGCTGCCGCGTTTAAGCTACTATGAAGACATGTACGTGCAGGCCTCGGAGCATTTTCCGGGCATTGTACTCGACGTGGAAAAGCAGACCCTGTCTTTTTCCATGGAAAAATTCGCCGTCGAGCTTGAACAGACCCTGGCCCATTTTGAAGATCCGGCCTACTTTGACATCAGTCGGCAGTACTCCGATGTTTATCACCGTTTTTTGCAGCTGGACCTGTCGGATCGACCCGCCATCCGGGGGCAGCTGGAGGGACCGGTCAGCTTCGGCTTCAACGTGCTCGATGAGAACAAGCGGCCCATCCTGTTTGACGACACCGTGCGTCCCTTCATGTTTGAATTCATGTCCAAACGCATCAACGTTCAGCTGCAGCGCCTGAAAGAATTGAACCCCAACGCCTTTATGTTCATCGATGAACCGGGGCTGCAGTTTCTGTTCAGCGCTCTTTCCGGCTATGACGGCACGGCTGCGCGTGGCGACATGGAGCAGTTCCTGGACATGATCGAGCCGCCCCGGGGAATTCATCTTTGCGGCAACCCGGACTGGGATTTTCTGCTCAACCTGAAAATGGACATTCTGTCTTTGGATGTTTACCTGAACGGTGAGATTTTTTCGACCTACGCGCCTTCCATCAAACGGTTTCTGGACCGGGGCGGGGTGATTGCCTGGGGAATAGTGCCCACCAACTTCGAACCCTTTGCAACGGAAAACCAGGATTCGCTGATCAGCCGAATGGAAGCAATCTGGACGATTCTTGATCAAAAAGGCATTGACCGCGATTTTCTGTTGTCCCGCAGCCTGATTTCTCCCGCCACCTGCTGCCTGGTCAATCCGGACGGAGAAAAAACCGTTGACCTGGCCTTTGAGGTCGTCCGTCGTCTTTCCAGCCAGCTGCGCGAAAAATACCAGCTGGCTTGAGGAGCCGGCCCGTCATTTTCCTGAAGAAGTTGCCATCAGCTAGCGCCTCGGGCAACTGGATTTCGCCGTTGTCCTGCGGCGATTGTTTTTTGTTGACAGCGGTCCAGCCGACCGGGTATTGATCTGTTCTGAGGCGAATTCCGCCTGTCTGGTATTTCATGCGCCGGTCAACTCACACTCTAACCGGAAAAGCCATGAACCCTGATGTCCCGCTGCTGCGCGTCGAGCAACTCAAGACGTATTTTTACACCTTCGAAGGGGTTGCCCGGGCCGTGGACGATGTTTCCTTTGACCTCGGCAGGGGGGAGGTGCTGGGCATCGTGGGCGAGTCAGGCTGCGGCAAAAGCGTGACCGCCCAGTCCATCATGAGGCTGATTCCCGAACCGCCGGGCAGGATCGTGCACGGCAGGATTCTTTTTGACGGGCAGGACATCGCCGGGCTTGCCATGGAGCAGATGCGCTCCATCCGGGGCAAGCGTATCTCCATGATCTTCCAGGAGCCCATGTCTTCTCTCAACCCGGTGTATACCATCGGGGATCAGATTTCCGAGATGTTTTTGCTTCATGAAAACAGCTCCCGGCGCGACAGTTGGCAGCGTTCCGTTGAAATGCTAAAAAAGGTCCAGATTCCGGCTCCCGAAAAACGGGCTCATGAATATCCCCATCAGCTTTCCGGCGGCATGCGGCAGCGGGCCATGATCGCCATGGCTCTGGCCTGCAACCCGCAGATCCTGATCGCCGATGAGCCCACCACCGCCCTGGACGTCACCATCCAGGCCCAGATCCTGGAGCTCATGCTGCAGCTCAAAGAAGACTTCGACACCGCGATTATGATGATCACCCACGATCTGGGGGTGGTTGCCGAAATGGCCGAACGCACGGTGGTGATGTATGCCGGCAAAGTGGTCGAAGAAGGCCAAACCAGGGATATCTTTGAAAATCCCAAACATCCCTACACCCGGGGGCTGCTCAAATCGATCCCCAGGCTCGGCGAGCGCGCCCTGCACGGACGCCGGCGGCTCCAGGAAATACCCGGCATGGTCCCCAGTCTGTATAATCTGCCCGCCGGCTGCCGGTTTTATCCCCGCTGCCCGCAGTCCATGGAAACCTGCAACCAAAGTGTTCCCGGATTAGTCGCCGTGGGTCAATCCCACCGGGTGCGCTGTTACCTCTATTGATTTTTCTTAAGGGGAGCTGCGTTTGGAAAACCTGCTGACGGTAGACGATTTAAAAGTCCACTTTCCCATTAAAAAAGGCCTTTTTTCCCGAGCCGCCGGTTTCGTCTATGCCGTGGACGGCGTTTCCTTTGCATTGAAAAAGGGTGAGAGCCTGGGGCTGGTGGGAGAAAGCGGATGCGGCAAGACCACCACTGGCTTTGCCATCCTGCGGCTGATCGAACCCACCGCCGGCACGGTGGCTTTCCGGGGCCAAGACATCGCCCGGATGACAAAACCCCAGCTACGGGCCCTGAAAAAGCATATTCAGGTCATTTTTCAGGATCCTTATTCTTCCTTGAACCCCAGGATGGTCGTCAACCAGATTCTCAGCGATCCCATGGAGATTCACGGTGCCTATCCAGGCCGGCAAAGGGCTGAGCGCATTGCCTATCTGCTGGAAAAAGTCGGTCTGACGCCGGAACAGGGCAGACGGTATCCCCACGAGTTTTCCGGCGGACAGCGGCAGCGCATCGGCATCGCCCGGGCCCTGGCGCTGAATCCGGAGCTGATCATCGGCGATGAACCGGTCTCAGCCCTGGATGTCTCCATCCAGGCCCAGATCATCAACCTGTTGATCGATTTGCAGCAGGAGTTTGACCTGTCCTACATCCTGATCGCCCACGACCTGGCGGTGGTGGAGCACATCTGCGATCATATCATCGTGATGTACCTGGGCAAAATCGTGGAAGCCGCCGCTTACAAAGCTTTGTATGAGGATCCCAAACACCCCTATACCCGGGCGCTGCTTTCGGCCATTCCGGTGGCCCAACCCGGCGGCGACCGCAAACGGATCATTTTGCAGGGAGATGTGCCCAGCCCCATCAATCCACCGTCAGGCTGCGCATTTCATCCCCGCTGTGCGTACCGCAAAGCCGAGTGCGACCAGCAGGCCCCCGTGCTCAAAAATGTGGGTGACAACCACCACGTGGCCTGCTATCTATATTGAACGTTGCCGCTGCCGTAATAATCCGGCGGCAGTGACCCGCGTCAACCCCTGTCAACTGACAACCCGCAACTGAAAGGAGGTCTTCCCATGAAAAAGCTTTTTTTGTTCATCCTTGGCCTGGTGGCCGTTTTTGCCATGGCCGGCCCGGTGCTGGCTGCCTCATCCATCGTAGTGGCCCAGGACACCCCCCCGCGGATGATGAATCCCCATGGGGACGATTCCGATGCCGGGCTGCAGTACATGGCCAATTTTTTCGACGGCCTGCTGCAGCGCAAGGGCTCTGGGGGCAAGCTTGTGCCCGCCCTGGCCCTTCGCTGGGAGCACCCGGATCTGCTGACCTGGAAGTTTTACCTGCGCAAAGGCGTCAGGTTCCACAACGGCAATCCGTTTACCGCCGCCGACGTCAAGTTCAGCTTTGAGCGCCTCAGCAACCCGGAGGTGTCCGAATTTATCAACACCGGCAAATCCATTGCGTCCATCGACATCATCGACGATTATACGGTGGCCATTAAAACCAAGACGCCGATTCCCTGGTTTGCCAACAACATGCACCAGATCTTCATCATGGACAAGGAGTCCACCGAATCCCGCGATCCGGGGGATGTAATGGTCAAGCCCATCGGCACCGGTGCTTACAAACTGGTGGAATGGGTCAAGGGCTCTTACATCCGCATGGAAGCCAACGAAGATTACTGGGAAGGAGCACCGTCCATCAAGCAAGTCGAGATCCGCCCCATCAAGGAGTCCTCGACCCGCTTTGCCGCCCTGGTTTCCGGGAAGGTGGACATCGTCACCGGGGTGCCGGTGGAACTCTACGACAAGATCCTCAAGAATCCGAAATTGAAAGTGATCAACCGGCCGGCCCGGCGCTCCATTTTCCTGGCCCTGGGCAACAAGCCGGGAACGCCCATGGCAGACATCCGCGTGCGCAAGGCCATGTACATGGCCATCAACGAAGACGAGATTATCGCAAAAATCATGCGCGGGCATGCCGCCCCGGCGGCCCAAATTCCGGATCCGCCCACCATCGGCTACAATGCCGGCATCAAGCGCCTGCCCTATGATCCCCAGGCGGCCAAAAAGCTGCTCAAGCAGGCCGGCTATGGCAACGGATTCGACATCACCCTTACCGGTCCCAACGATCGTTATGTGCAGGACGCCAAAATTGCCGAGGCCGTGGCCCGCTACCTGGCCAAAGTAGGCATCAGTGTCAAGCTGGACGTCAAGCCCAAATCCATCTTTTTTCCCGAGGTGGTCTCCGGCAAGCTGGAGTTTTACCTCATTGGCTGGTTTGACGGCACCTTTGACATGGGCCGCACGTATTTTAAATTGGCCCATAGCCGGGACGAGGAAAGCGGTTTCGGCAAATTCAACGGCACGGCATACAGCAACGCCGCCCTTGACAAGCTGCTGGAATCCACCGCCGACATGGTGGATGTGCAGCAGCGTAAAAAAACGCTCCAGCGGCTCAACAAGATGGCCATGGAGGAGCTGATCGTCTGGATCCCGCTGCACTATCAGGAGGATCTGTACGCGATTCAAAAAGCCCGGGGCATCCAGTTCCAGCCGCGCCCGGATCGCTGGATGGTCTACAAGGAGATTGCATTCAAATAAAGCGGAGTTTACCCGCGAAACCGGTTAGACCGATTTACGGGGGTACTTGCCTGTGAACGCCATTGTCGCAGTGGCTTCGTCATTTCAGCAATTTAGCCGTGGGGGAGACCGCGGCTCCCGCCGTCCTCTGGCGGGAGAACGCGGAGGGGGCAGGAATGCCCCCGCGGCTAAGTGGTTGAAATGACCAGACACGCAGACACCAAAGTGAGCGGGCAAGTATGCCCCGTGAATACGGAGCCGAGCAACAACGAGCTTGAGTTGGTTGGAAGTCATTTTTGAGCAGCTTCAAGCAGGAAAATCGACTTTTTACGACTTCCTCAAATTGACTGCAGGCAATTTTTTATGGTCACCTACATTGCAAGACGACTGATGCAGGCGGTGGTGGTTCTGCTGGCCGTATCGATGATCTGCTTTGTCATCTTTCGCTACATGGGCGATCCGGTGATCACCATGGCCGGCAAGTATGCGACCCTCAAGCAGATGGAAGAGGTGCGCAAGGCCTTCGGATTGGACCAGCCCGCCTACATTCAGTACGGGAAGTTTGTCTGGAACGCCCTGCACGGCAACTTCGGCAAATCCTACGTCACCCGGGTGCCGGCCCTGGGGTTGATTCTGGAACGGTTTCCGGCCACTTTTGAACTGGCCTCGGTGGCGGTGGTGATGGCCTTTTGCATCGGGGTGGGCCTGGGGGTGCTGGTGTCCTTAAAGCCCTATGCCTTGCGCAACCGCCTGATCATGGCCGGCTCTCTGGGAGGCATTTCGATCCCGACCTTTCTGATGGGCATTTTGCTGATCATGGTGTTCGCCGTTTACCTGGGCATTTTACCTCCCTTCGGCCGGGGCGAGACGGTGCGCCTGGGCTTCTGGCGCAGCGGTCTGCTGACCGTCGACGGGCTCAAGCATCTGATCCTGCCGGCGGCCACCCTGGCCATGTACCAGCTGGCCGTGCTGCTGCGCCTGACCCGGGCCGGCATGCGCGAGGTGATGACCGAAGAATACATCAAAACCGCCTGGGCCAAGGGCCTGCCGCCGCGAAAGGTGATCTTCAAACATGCCCTGCGCAATGTTCTGATCCCGGTGATTACCATCACGGGGCTGCAGTTCGGCGAGCTGATCGCCTTTGCGATTATTACGGAAACGATTTTTCAATGGCCGGGCATGGGCAACCTGCTGCTGACCTCGTTTTATGAAAATGATCAGCCGGTCATAGTCACTTACATCATGATGGCCGCGCTGATCATCATCACGCTGAACATGATCGTGGATATCCTCTATGCCCTGATCAACCCGAAGATACGCTATGGCTGAACAACGGCGCATTAAATCCCGGATGCTGTCCAGCTACCTGCACGATCCTTCCGCGGTGGCGGGCAGCATCATCCTGTTGCTGTTCATCCTGGCGGCGCTTCTGGCCCCCTGGATCACCCCCCAGAACCCCTACGATCTGGAAAAAGTCAGCCTGGAGTATTTTTTGGCCCCGCCGGTCTGGATGGAAGGCGGCGTGCAGCCGTATTTGCTGGGCACTGATGACCAGGGCCGCGGCATTTTGAGCACCATCATTTACGGCTGCCGCACATCGCTTATCGTGGGCTTCGGGGTCGTGCTGATCGCCGGATCCTTCGGCATTCTGATCGGCCTGCTGGCCGGCTATTACGGCGGGTGGCTGGATGTCGTCACCATGCGTTTGGCTGACACCTTTTTTTCTTTTTCAACGACCCTGATGGCGTTTTTATTCCTGGGCATCTTTGGCGGGGCCAGCATTTTTATCGTGATTATCGCGATCTGCCTGTCGGACTGGGTGCGCTATGCCCGCACCATGCGCGGTTCGGTGCTGGAAGTCAAGGAAGAAGCCTATATCCTGGCAGCCCGGGCCAGCGGCGCAAAGGATTTGCGGCTGCTCATCCGGCATTTGCTGCCCAATGCCATCCCGCCGATCTTCGTGGTGGTGGCGGTGGACCTGGCGGTGGTCATCATGCTGGAAGCCACCCTGAGCTTTCTGGGCGTCGGGGTTCCCCTGACCGAACCATCCCTGGGAATGATGATTTCCATCGGTAAGAATTACATCTACGCCGGCATGTGGTGGATGATCGTTTTTCCGGGGGCCGCCCTGGTGCTGCTGGTGGTGGGCATCAACCTTTTTGCCGACTGGCTCAGGGAAGAGCTCAATCCTAAGATAGAAAGAAAGGCCTAGCGTCTAGCGGTGAGCGGGATGGCCGCGGGGTTGGAATTCTCATCAGGGAGTGATGAGGATGTCCTGGACCAGATCCGGCTGGCGGGGCCGGTGCTCTTCGGTGTTGAAGGCCACCAGGATTGCAGGGTGCTCACCGGTGTTTTTGATCGCATGGGAGACCCCCGGCGGAATAATGAAGCGATAGGCCTGACCGTCTGGAACCTTGATATCATAGACGCTGTTGTCTTCTCTTATCCTGACAAGCGCCGCACCCCTTACGGCAATCGTTTCCGTCCCCTTGCGGTGATAATGGTTGCCCCGGACGGCTTCGGGCTCGCTGACCACCAGGTGGACGTTTTTCTGAGCGGCCAGGGCTTCCTTGGCAATCGGTTCAAAAACATATCCCCGCATATCCGTGTGGATGTCCAGTTTGTCAATGATGACCTTCATCTCGTCCTTTCCCTAGCGTATGATTGTCGGTCTCGTAAATGGTCATTTTCGAGCGCCCAACCGCGCCATTGGCCGGCTGCACCTGGTTTCTATCTTTTCACGGTAAACGCCAATTCTGCCGACGGCTGACTTTCCAGGGAACCCTTGATGCTGGTGACGACAAAATAGTAGGTTTTGCCGGGCAGCAGACCGGGGATTGCAACCCGGTTGGTGGTGACCGTCATTTTTTTTGCACGCTGCTGGGTGACCCCCGGTGAAGCGCTCCAGTAGACACGATAGGCGCTGGCTCCCGGGACCGGGTCCCAGGTCAGGGTCACCGGGCGGGCTGCCGACCGGGAGGCTGCGGACGTCTTTTCAGGGGGCGCTGCTGGCGGTCGGGGGCCTGTAAGCGCCTTTTCAGGGGGCACTGCCGCAGGCGCGGAGTTGGTGGCAGATGGGGCAACAGGCTGGCCCTTGTGCGCTTGCGCACCGGCTTTTGCGAAAATAATCCGGATGCCGTCCGGATCCTGGGCCAGGTCGTAGGATCGGCCGGCTTTCAAAGCCACAAACAGCTGGGCCGTGGTGGCATCGGGGGTGACGCTTTCGCGGGCCTCGATCCAGTCGATGATCTTATTGTCCGGGGGGTAGTAGATTTTGGGGGCGATCTGCAGGTCGGTATCGGCAAAGGAAAGCAGCACCCCTGCGGGAGCCGTCTGCCGGGCGGTTTGATAGGCCGGGAGTGGATCCGTTTTGATGATCAGGATCAGCGCCTGCGGATTTTCGCGGATGGCAAGCTCCGTGACGTGGTGGGCGGCCGGCGGCGGTTTGCCGGAATCAGGGGTCGCGGCACATCCGGCAAGCCCCGCCAGCAGGCCCGGCAGAACAACGGCCCGCATAATTGTAGTCAGCAGGCTGCGCATCTGGCAAAAATCCCTGTTTGTTTACCCGTTGGTTTCCAGGCAGCGCATGACCGCGCCAATCACGGCTTCCTCCGCGCATTCGAGGCTGATTTTTCCGGTGTTGATGACCAGGTCGTAGTTGTGAGGATCTGAAATGTCGGCGTTAAAGGACCTGCGCACAAAGGCGCTGCGCCGGGATTCTCGGGCGATGATCCGCCGCCGGGCATCATCAGCCGACACTGCGTGGGTACGGACGATATTTTGAATCCTGATATCCAGCGGGGCCACTACCCGCACGCTGAAGCGGCGCTCCGGCGGCAGGATGAAATTGGCCCCGCGGCCCACGATGACCGCCTGGCCGTGGCCGCCGATGCTGCCCACCACCTCGAAAAGATGCTCGAGGTACAGGTCCGGGTGGATGTACTGGTCTTCAATCAGCGATGAGATAAAATCCTTGATGCCCGCCAGGCGCTCTTTTTCCACCGTTTCAATGACTTCACTTCTGGTTTTGGCGCTTTTGGCGATTTTTTCGATGATATCCCGGTTGAAAAGATCAAATCCCAGGCGGTCCGCGATTTTTTGGGCCAGAATGCTGCCCCCCGCGCCGGGTTCCAGGCTCACCGTGATTACGGGAATCCGGGTCTCAACCTTTCCGCTGCTGTGGTCATATAAAGTTTTCCATTTCTGGATTTGTTCTTTTATGAGCTGTTCGATGGATACTTTTTTTTCGGTCATGAAAATTTCCTGGGGTTGTGAATAAATCAGGTTCATTTTGCGGGCCGTGACAAAAGCCCGGATTCTGTCAACCGGCGGTTTATCGGGCAGCGATGCCGTTCAGGTAAAGCTCGGTGAACCTGCGATTGTCTTCAGCGGTGATCTGTTGGGGGAGTTTTTGCATGGCGGAAGCAATGGCCATGTCCACCAGTTCCGCCCGGAATGCCGCCCGGGCCTCGGCAATTTTGTGTTCAATTTTCTTTTTTGTCGATTCCAGCAAGATCTGGCTTTCCTGTTCGGCCGCTTCGATGATCTTTTGCTTTTTGCGTTGACCCTCTTTGATGATTCTTTCTTTTACGGCGGCAAACCGAATTTCACTGTCACTCAGTATCTGGAGCGCTTCCTGGATTTGAGCCTCGATGGCCTCCTTTTTTTCTTCCATGGCGCTGATTTCGCGCTGAACCTCTTTGCGGCGGTTGTGCAAAAAATTTTTCAGCGGCTGCCGGGCAAATTTTACCAGGATAAAAATGATGATGCCAAAATTCAACCACCGCATGGCCAGATCATATATCGGCCGCCACTGCCCGGAGCCTTCCGCGGCCAGTGCCGGGCTGCAAAACAGCAGCAGCAGGCCGCTGGCGGCAAAGACGGCAAGCATGCAGATTCCATTCGGTTTGCTGATCATCTTCATGGGGTTAACCTCCGGTCCAGCAGCTTTTCCATGATGCCCAGGGCCAGAATTTGGGATTCCTTGCCAAGGGATTTTCTGGCTTCCAGGATCTGGGCATCAACTTCCTTTTGGGCTTTTTCTCTTTGGGCCGCAATTTTTTCACTGGTGGCTGCAAAGATTTCAGCCGCCTGCCGGGTGGCGGATTGCTCAAGTTCTTTTGCCTGCGTGAAAGCCTCTTTTTTTACTTCCAGCTCCTGCCTTTTGACCTGTTCAAAAAGAGAGTCCACTTTTTTTTCAGCGGCCGCAATGTCTTCCTGTATCTGCTGGATGTGCCGCTGGCGTTCGGCCATGACACCCCGCAAGGGGCGGAACATGAGCCGGTTGATAATGAACAGAAAAAGCAGAAAAGAGATAACCTGAACGATTAACGTTTCATTGATGCTGATAAGCGCAATGTTGCTGATAATCTGCATTGTCAGTTTTCCAGTGGATTAGCCGCTACAATGCCGGTGAAGGATTATGTCATGCTGACGGTGTCGATGGTCTGACAGCCGCTAAACTACAAACAGCAGCAATAACGCAATCACCAGGGAATAGATTCCAGTGGATTCGGACACCGCCTGGCCGACGAGCATGGTCCGGGTTAAAAGGCCGGCTTCCTTGGGGTTTTTCCCGATCGCCTCGCAGGCCTTGGCCGCCACCATGCCTTCGCCCACGCCGGGTCCGATGGCGCCCAGTCCCATGGAGATCCCGGCTCCGATAAATGCTGCCGCTTTTACAATATCAACGCCTTCAATTGCCATTTTAATTCCTCCTGTAATAAAATCCATTATTTTGCAAACGCATCAATTTTAAACCACAAAGATCAACACCAGGCTCACTACCATGGCATAGATCGCCGTGGATTGCGAAACCGCCTGTCCGACCAGCATGATTCTCATCAGATCACCCGCGTGTTCCACATTTCGGGCCACCCACCGCACGGCCCCTTCGGCGGCCATGCCATTGCCGATCCCCGGCCCAATGCCGCCGAAACCCATGCAGATTCCGGCAGCCAGCAGTGCCATGGCGGCGCTGATGGAACCCGTTGCCGGAAATGTTTTGAACATCAGGATGAAGCTGATCAGCAGTCCGAAAATGGACGGTGTCTGGGACACCGCCTGTCCGACCAGCATGGTGGTGGTCACATTGGCCGCTGCTTTCGGCTGCCGGGCGATCCCCTCGCAGCTGGCCCCGGCGGCCAGTCCTCCGCCATAGCCCGAGCCGATGGCCGCCAGTCCCATGCTGATACCCGCTCCAAGGTAGGCCGCCCATGTCGGATTGACCGCTGAGCTGCCAAGATTCAGGAACATCAGGATCAGGGCGACGACCATGGAAAAAATCGCCGGTGTCTGGCAGACGGCTGACCCGATGAGCATGTTGGTGGTCAACTGGGAAGCGGCTGCCGGTTGGCGGGAAATTCCGAAACAGGCCTCTCCTCCGGGAAAACCCGAGCCGACGCCCGAGCCGATGGCGCCCAGCCCCATGCTGATGCCGGCGCCGAAAAGGGCGGCGGCCTTCAAGAGGGTGGGCTGGGGGACATCCAGAAACAGCAGCAGGATGGCGATCACCAGGGCAAAAATGGAGGCGGATTCGGCCACCGCCTGTCCCACGAGCATGTTTTTGAAAATTTCTCCGGAGATTTCAGGGTTGCGGGAAACAGCCAGGTTGGCCCGCGCCGCGGTGTAGCCTTCTCCGACGGCCGCCCCGATGGCGCCCAGCCCCATTGCCAGACCGCCCCCGGCATAAGCCGCCACACTCACTATTGTTTGGGTGTCAAATGTCATCGGTCATTTTACCTGCACGGATATATAAACAACGGTGAGCATGGTAAACACAAATGCCTGGATCGTGCCCACAAAAAGTCCAAAAAACGCATAAAGAAAAGGTGGCAGGGCCACGCTGTATGTCAAATGGGAAACCACCAGGATGATGATGGAGCCCCCCATGATATTGCCGAACAGACGAAAGGAAATGGAGACGATTTTTGCAATCTCACCGATCAGGTTCAGCGGCATCATGAAAAAAATGGGTTGGAAATATTCTTTCGCATAGGCCTTGAAGCCCTTGGATTTAATGCCGGCATAATGGGCAATCACAAAACCCATGATTCCCAGGCCCAGGGTCGTATTGAGATCCTTGGTCGGCTCTTCCAGGTGGGGGATGATTCCCAGCCAGTTGGAAAAAAGCAGAAAGATGAACAGGGCGCATATCAGAGGCGAATAGGTCTTGGCATATTCTTTCCCCAGGGCATCCTCGGTCAGCCCATAAAGCGACGATACGATCAACTCGCCCAGGACCTGGATCGGCCGGGGCAGAATTTCCCTGCTTTTGCCGGCAATAAAGCCAAACAGGAGCAACGCGACGATGACAATCCAGGTCATCAGCACCACTTCTAGATTGATGGTGATGTTGTGGCCGAAAAACGGAATAATCAACTGGTGGAGTTTGCCTAGTTCGCCCATATCAGAATCGTTTCGTTGTGGTTCCTTCCTTTTGTCGGCAGCCGCATGCCGGTCGGCGTTGTTTTAATCGTTGTCCCGCGCTTTTATCCGGCCCCGCTGCCGCCGCGGCGGATCAGTTTCAGAAGATGATCCGCCAGGATGACCAGCTGGATCGCAAAAAGGCCGCATATCGCGGCCACCAGGTTGAACTGATCATATTTTACGGCAATTACCAGTGGAACCGCCATTAAAGCATATCTGAAAAAGATTGAAACCAGCGAGAGCGCAAATGCTTTGCGCTTTGATTTTCCCAGTCCCAGGGGCAGGCTTTGCCCGATTAAAATAAAGTTGATGATGCTGAAAAGGGTTCCCAGGACCAGGCCCTTGCCCACCGGCTTGTAGCCTGCCAGAATAAATCCAAATCCGATCAAAATTGCGGCTGTCAGCGCCCAGGAGGCGTATCGTTTTTGGGTCTTGCTGACCGCCTCCTTCATGAGTTGTCATCGTCCTCCCGATGGTCTTTTTTTTCCTCTGTGATTTCGATAATCTGTCGATAAACCGTTACCGCCCCGCCGACAACCCCCAGCACGGTAAAAATCGCCACGAAGATTCCCCGGGTCCCGATCCATTTATCCAGGGCAAGTCCGATAAAAAAACAAAAAATAATGCAGCCGGCCATAGTCAGACCGATTTGCATCACAATGGAAAGATGCTCGGCCCATGTCCGGTGCTTTTTATAATCAAACCGCATGGATTTGAATTCGGGTTTCGATTCCCCCCAGGTCGGTTGCAACAGGTCAAGCCTATTATCAACATTGCCTCGGGGTGTCAAGGGCGAAAATTACGTGCCTAACAGAGCCTCCACCAGTCTCAAGGCCTGGGGCAGGTCGATGCGGCCCATGTTCAACACCAGGTGATAAAGGCGCGGGTCGTCATAATCGGCCTTGCCCAGTTTGTGATAGAGATTCAACCGTCGCTTGTCCTCCGCCCTGACGACCTGGGCGGCCTGTTTCTGTGAAAGATCATAGTGTTGCATCATGAACTTGACACGGCTGTCGAACTCATCGATCATCAGCAGATGATAGGCATCCGGGTGGTCGTTGAGGATGTACTGGCTGCCCCGGCCCATGATGACCACGTCGCCCTCGTCGGCAATTTGCGCAATGATTAAAACCAGATAGTCCAGATATATTTCTTCGTCGATGTATCCGCGCTCGTCCTTTAGAATGCGTTCCACCAGTGGTTTGGAAACCATTCTGGAAATCATTTTCGAAAACCGGCCGCCGGCTTCCTTCTCCACTGTTTCGACAAAATTGGTCGAGACATTGGCCATTTTCGCGATTTTGCTGATGACCTCCGTGTCGGCGAAGGAATAACCGAATTTTTCGGCGACCATTTTCCCGAGGGTGATTCCACCGGCTCCGAATTGTCTTGAAATGGTGATTACCGCCATTGAATCCTCCTAGTCGATTTTGCAGTCAGGCTTTATCCCGGATTGCAATGCCCCGGGCGTGTTGCCATGCACCGATTGTCACCCGCTTCAGGATGTGTTTTTTTCAGGCGGAATCAGCAGGCAGGGAAAGACCGACTTTTCGGCGATTTCCCGGGGCGTGCTGCCGATCCACCGTTCTACCCAGTACGGCTTTGCCGAAGAGCCCATCACGATCATCGACGCCTGGTGCTCCCGGGCGGCTTTTTCGATTTCATCTTCGGCCTCGCCGACGTAGATATGCGCCCGGGCTTTTATCCCCTGCTGTTCGAAAAGGTCACAGACTTCTTCGAGTTTTTGCCGGGTTTGCTTGCGCGCCTTCTGGATCGTATGGGAGGTGTGCGTTTTTGAGTCCGCCAGCTCTTTTTCGGTGATCACGTGGACCAGATGGATTTCCTCGATGATTCCATCCAGGGTTTTCAGGTATTGAACCGCCTTTGTGCAGGCCGGCGACCAGTCGGTGGCCAGCAAGGGTCGTGCAAAGGGTTTTTCCAGGGCCAGGGTGGTCTCCGACATGTGCTTGTAGACCAGCACAGGGGTGGCCGAGCGGCGCAGCAGTTCGGTGATGTCCGACCCGGAATACAGCTGTTCCAGAATGCCTTTATGGGAACGGCCGATGACGATCAGATCGGCGGCTTCTTTTTCAGCCGCCTTGAGCACCTCGGCCACCAGGCTGCCCACGACGATGTACACCCCGGCTTCCATCCCCATTTCGAAAATAGTTTCGGCCCAATCGATAAAGCGAATGTTGGCCGTTTCCCGCAGCCGGATTTCTTCATCCTTGCGGTACCCCACGCGGCTCATGGCAAAGCGTTCCCGTTCAATGACATTGACGAACACCACATGTTCGAGTCCCGCCGAACGCAGTACCAGCAGCGACTGCAGGGCGTCAAAGCCCAGCTGCTCGAACTTGGTGACAAACAGTAGTTTTTCAATTTTCATGATCTTCCCCATGCTCCTATATACGGCTGGCGGATAAAGGATTTTATCCGCCCATCACCTTTTTGATCGTCGCGGCCAGCTCTTCAGGCTCAACCGGTTTTTCCAGGTAAACTTCGGGTTCCGGAACTTCCTTGCCGCCGAACTCGGTGATGGCTTTCTGGGAGCGCAGAAACGTTTTTTTGGCGATTCCGGAAAGGATAATGATCGGGATATCCTTCAGCGTCTTGTCGGTTTTCATTTCTCGGTATAGCCGGATTCCGCTTTGCCGGGGCATTAAAACATCGAGGATGATCAAATCGGGCTTTTCGGCTTTAATCATTTTCAAGCCCTCTTCGCCGTTGGCGGCCTCCAGGGGCTGATACCCGTTTTCTTCCAGAACCGTGACGCTGAACAACCTCACATCGGGGTCATCGTCCACGACGAGCACTTTTTTACTCATGATGCGTCCTCCTTGAAAAGCAAGTTTGTTTCCATCCATTATGACTTGGAAACTTATTCGCGCCGTCCACTATGCGTGGATGGGCCCAGGTTTATTTTTAATTGCGCCGGTAACCTCCGCCATCAATGGCTGTCAACAGATTTAAAGGGCAGGCGAACTGTAAAGACCGTTCCCTTGCCCGGCTGGGATTGGACGTCAATGGTCCCGTGGTGTTCTTCAACCAGTTTTCTGCTGACCATCAGCCCCAGCCCGGTTCCCCGGTGGCCTTTGGTGCTGAAAAAAGAGGTAAACAGGCGGCGCTGGATTTCCTCGGGCATGCCGGCCCCGTTGTCTTCGACTTCAAAGCGGATGAAGCCATCCTTTTCCCTGGCGGTTCTCAGCGTGACGCGCCACTTTTTGGCGGTGTCCTCATCGAACAGGCAGGCATCCACGGCGTTGGACATCAGGTTCAGCAGAACCTCGTGAATCGTGCGCGGATCCATGACCACCTCGCCGATGGAATCGTCGAATTGCGCGATGATCGCCACATCGTTTTGACGGGCCTTGGTCTGCACCAGCTCGCAGACATCCGCCGCAATCTCATTGGGTCGGCAGGGTTCGTATTCGGGCTCCCTTTCCTTGGAGTAGGACAGCAGGTCCATGACCAGGTTGGAAGTGCGGTCGATGTTCCTTTTTACCGTGTCCCAGCCTTTTGTGAGCTTGGCGGTGTCGTTGTTTTTGATGCCGACATCCACCAGGTAGCTGCCGCCTTTGAGTCCGTGCAAAATGTTTTTGATCCCGTGGGCCAGTCCGGCCACCGTCTGTCCTACGGCGGCCAGCCGTTCGGCCTGGAGCAGTTCTTTTTCCAGCCGTTTGATTTCGCGCAGGTCCTGGAAAAACGCGACGGTTCCCATGTCGTTTCCATTTTCCCGCAAAATCGAGCCCGAAAACTTGACCGGTATCCGCTGGCCGTCTTTGGCGGTGATCTCGGTCTCCCGCGAGGCAAAATCCCTTACCTTTGAATCGCCGGCCTGGGCGGTACGAAACGGATCGGCGATTTCAGCCGGAAACAATTCGGCCGCCGTCATCTTGTAAATTACTTCCGATTGGCGAAAGCCGAAAATCTTTTCGGCTCCCGGATTGTAGATCACGATTGTCAAATCCTGGTCGGTGGCGATAATGCCGTCGTTGGAACTTCGGATCAGCTTGGTTTGAAAGCGGGTCTGCCTTCTCAGCTCGGCGGTGGCCGCCTCGATCTTTTTTTCGAGGTCCGTCGTGTATTCCCGGAGCTTCTGCTTGATTTCGAGTTTTTCCCGGGCCCGCTTCAGGGCGATGGAAAGCGCCTCGTCTCTGACCGGCTTGTTGATGAAATCCGAAGCCCCGTATTTCAAAGCTTCGATGGTGTTGTCGATATCACCGTGGCCCGTAATAATGATCACCTCGGTGTCGGGGTCCATGGTTTTTATTTTTTCCAGGACCTCGATGCCGTCCATGCCGGGCATTTTAATGTCGGTAATCACGATGCGCGGTTTTTCCCTGGCAAATGCTTCCAGGCCTTCGGCCCCGTTGAGCGCCGGGATGACTTCATAGCCGTCTGCCTTCAGGGAAATGCCGAGCACCCTGACGATGTCCGGTTCGTCATCGATGAGCAGTATTTTATTCATTTGCCGTTATCCTTCCCGCACAGCGGGAAACATCAACTTGAACGTCGTGCCGACATCGACCTGACTTTCGATTTCAAGACTGCCGTCATAGTCTTTAATAATGCCGTAGCTGATGCTGACGCCCAGCCCCGTTCCCTTGCCGACTTTTTTGGTGGTAAAAAAAGGCTCGATAATTTTGTTTTTCACCTCTTCGGTCATGCCGACGCCCGTATCGGACACCAGCACCACCACCTGGCCGTCTTCAACAAACGACTTGATTGAAAGCCGCTTGGGCGCGTCCTCGAACCCGGGACGCCCGGTTTTTTCATCCATGGCGTCGATGGCATTGGAAACCAGGTTGATAAACACCTGTTCCAGGCGGTTGTGTTCGGCCATGATATCCGGCAGTGCCGGATCCAGATCCAGGACGACTTCAATATCATGAACCTTGAGCTGGTGGCCGAGGACCTTAAAGACATCCTTGATCGGATCGTTGATGTTGACCCGGGTGCGCACCAGTTCGGACTGGCGGGCAAAATCCCGGACGTGCTTGATGACACCCGATGCCCGCTCAACATTGGCGACGATGTCGTTGGCCATGGTCCTCAGGTCTTCATCGCTGATCGGCTGGCCCCGGTTGAGCATCTTTAAAAAAAAGTCGGCGCACACCTGGATGACATTCAGCGGCTGATTGATTTCGTGGGCCATCCCGGCCGCCATCACCCCTAGGGTGGTCATCTTGCCGGCCTGAATCAACTGGGTCTCCTTTTCCACGACCTCGGTAATGTCCGTGCTTGAGGCGATGATCACATCGCGGTCGCCATATTTGGCAAAGCTCATGTTGATGTTGACGTAAAATGGTTTGCCGCTCTTGTGGAAATGGCGCTTTTTGGTGAAAAGAATCGACTGGCCGGGGGACAGATTTTCCAGCCCCTGGGCCAGTTCATCATCGCTGTCTTCACCCAGCTGCAGAAAGGAAGTTCCCAGCAGCTCATCGCGGGTGTAGCCGTAGCTGTCCTGGGCCCTTTGATTGGTATCCAGGATTGTAAAGTTTTGGCTGTCCAGGATAAAGGTCGGGTTGGGGTCATTTTCAAACAGGGAGCGGTATTTTTCCTCTGATTTTTTCAACTCCTCCTGCAGCAGGGAATTTTCAATAGCCGCTCCAATCCGGTTGCCGATCAGTTCCAGGACATTTTTTTCTTCGGGAGCGAAATATTTGGAGGTCTTGGTGCCGATGCGGATGACGCCGAAAACCTTGTTTTCCTTGTCACTGATGGGGATGTAGGCGATGGATTTCAAGCCCTCTCTGGCCAGGATTTCGATTTCACCGTTGCCGCCGCCGGAGATGTTTTCGTATATGGTCAGCTGCCCTTGTTGGGCCACCTGCTGGATGATGCTGCTTTTGTCCGCCATGACCATATTTTCGCAGGTGCTTTCCGGTGAGCCGTAGGTGTATTTCAGCCTGAAATTGCCGTCGGAGTCCAGCAGGTAGATGCAAATGGCTTCGGCGGATAAAAAATTGCTGATGGCCTCGTTGGCCGCATCCAGGCGCTCTTCGAGTTCCAGCGGGACGTTGAGGGCGGCATAAATCGAGCACAGGGTGGCCAGTTCCCGGGTGTAGCGCTCCCGCTCCTCTTCGGCCTTCTTGTCTTCCGTTTTGTCCCACAGGGTTTCAATCGCCCCGGCAGTGGTGCCGTCCGGCGCCTTGATGGGAGCGGCCGTAAACCAGATCCATTTGCCGTTTTCACCCAGGTGCGGAAAATACTCTTCGGCCTCGTAAGCGCCTTCGATCAGGGCGGACTTGCGCCACCGCGTGCCGTAGTATTTCCAGACCTCTTTTTCTCCCACCCCGTCAAGGATCAGGTCCGCCATGGTGGGCCGCTCGGTGTCGCGAAACGGCATCCATTGCTTGTTGGTGCCGCAGATGGAGGCGGCCGCATATCCCGTGAGTTTTTCCAGGGCCTTGTTCCAGTGGGTGGTGATATGTTCCTTGTTGATCACGAAGGTGGGGATCGTGCTGCCCTCGATGATTTGGGCCGTGGCGCGCTCACTGGCCACCAGTTCTTTTTCGATTTCGATGTAGCGGTAGTTGCTGCGGGTGACCACCGTGCCCAGGCGGTTGGCGAACTGTTCAAACAGGCCGATGATTTCATCATCCACCTTGCGGTGCTGTTTCAGCTCGTTGAGGGCTTTTCTTTTTTCCCCTTCCATCTGGAAAAAGTTCCACAGGGCCCTTGACTCGATGTGGTTGTAAAATTGAACCCCGGCCGGTTTGGTCTCATTGATGGTGGCCCCCAGGTCCACGTCTTTGGTCAGCTCGATGAGAACCTGCAGGTTTTCCAGCCGGTACAGGTCGTGGTAATCACGGGTGGTAAAGATTCCCAGCGTTTTGGCATACTGCAGCCCCGGGGCCTGTTCGTCGAGATCGGCAACCCCGATAATCGACGGGCGCCGGTCGGCGAAAATGTCGCTGTACAGCAGCTCCAGCAGTGTTTTGCAAAACTGGCCGCCGCCGATAAGGGCGATATTGGATTCAAACAGGTCTTTAATCATTTAGGCTTTATCCGCCAAACCGGGACCGCCATGGCGCTGCTGCCGGCGGGTCCGGGTCCGGGGTTAAAAGAAAACAAGGGTTACCACCACGAAGCACGGGATCAGATACAGCAGCGTGTACTTCAGGATATAGCCGAAAAAGCTCGGCATCGGGGTTCCGGCTTCTTCAGCGATCGAGCGTACCATAAAATTCGGCGCATTGCCGATATAGCTGCAGGCGCCGAAAAATACCGCCCCGGCGGCAATCGCCTTGAGGTAGATGACGTTTTCGGTCATCAGCAGAGGCACGGCCTGGGCTTCGGTCATGCCGGCATAAAAGCTTCCCAGGGCGGTATTGAAAAAGGTCAGATAGGTCGGCGCATTGTCCAGAAAACTGGATAGCAGGCCGGTCACCCAGAAATAATGAACTGGCTCGGTGACGCCGTTGACCAGAAACGCCAGCGCCCCTTGGGGGCCGGCCTTTAAAATCAGCAGGCAGGGGATCATGGTGATAAAGATTCCGATAAACAGGTAGGCCACCTCGATGATGGGAAACCAGCCGAATTCGTTGTCCTCGCGGACTTTCACGGAGGTGGTTACCAGCGACAGGATTCCCATGATAATCAGCACGATGTCGCGCACCCAGTCCTGCACCGAACGGTGAATGCCCAGCACGTTGATCTCCCCCCAATCCACAATGCCGCTCATCAGCACCGCACCGACGATGCCGCCCAGAAAAATGAGGTTGTGGTAGCCCTCCAGTTTCAGCGGCTCATCGCTTTCATCCTTCGGGGGGGCGGCCTTTTCCTTGCGATAATGGTAGGTGTCCAGAAAAAAGTAGATCACCAGCAACAGGGCAACCACCGTCAGCATATGGGGGACCAGTTTGAGGGTCCAGAAAAAGGACACCCCGTGCAAGAATCCCAGAAAAAGCGGTGGATCTCCCAGGGGGGTCAGCGAACCGCCCACGTTGGCGACCAGGAAGATAAAGAACACCACCATGAAGGTCCGGTTTTTGCGGTAGTTGTTGGCCCGCAAAAAGGGTCGGATCATCAGCATGGCGGCCCCGGTGGTGCCCATCCAGGAGGCCAGCACGGTGCCGACCACCAGCATGAGAACGTTGACCAGGGGGGTACCGCGCAGGGTGCCGCGCAGCAGGATGCCGCCGGAAACCGTAAACAGGGACCACAGCAAAATAATGAAAGGCACATAGTCGGCCAGGATGATGTGCAGGATCTCGTACATGGCATTGCCGCGGTAGATGACCACAAAGGGGATGGCCAGGGCGGCGGCCCAGAAGGCGGAAATTTTGCCGAAGTGGTGATGCCAGAAATCGGGCATCAACAGGGGCCACAGCGCGATGGACAACAGCATGCAGGCAAAGGGAATGCAGCTCCACAGCGGAAGCACCGCGCCCAGGTCGGGATGCCCCGGGGAATGGCTGCCGCCGGCGCTGTCATCGACCGTCGCTGCGTGGGTGCTTTCAGCCGTCTGCCTGGCTGACGCCGGATGTAAAACCGGCGAGTCGGTGGTTTTCTCATCAGAGGCGTAACCCGCTATCGAAACAGACACAATGAGGATCACGAAAACCGCTGCTCTGCCTATAAACCCCTTCATCGAACAACCTCTTTTAGCTGAATATTATTTCGCCGGCAACCGAACTGAATTTTGCCTGCCTGAAACATGCGGCACATTACCAGAGTTTTGGCCCCATTAAAAGATATTTTTTGCCGGTGCCATCCCCCCGGCGGCCTTCCCGCCGGACGGACAGCCTGGGGAAATAACTGTTTGACCTGGCGCCGGGAGTGCTTTATATTTCGAATATTCAGCCTGGGCAGCTAGCATCCATCATGCGGTGCTCAGCGATGGCTGCCGCATTATATTGGCTGTTTGCCTGCACCTTAATGAGGCCCTGTCCGATGAAATCATTGCCCAAATTAATGACCGCCCTGGCAGCCTGCCTTTTGATCTTTGGCGCCGCTGCCGCCGTGGATCTCCGGCCGCCGGCCGAAGGCGGTCAGTTGCCCGCGGTGAGCCTTGCGGTGCCGGAAAACCCTGAGCAACAGCAGTATCTGGGGGTTGCCGGCAAAAAAAGCTTCACTATCCCCGAAATCGCCGCCGAGGTGGTGATTATCGAAATATTCTCCATGTACTGACCGTTTTGCCAGAAGGAGGCTCCTTCCGTCAACGCGATGTACCGCAAAATTGAAAGTGACCCCAGCCTGGCCGGCAAGGTCAAAATCATCGGGATCGGCGCCGGCAACTCCCCTTTCGAGGTCAACTATTTTCGCAAAGTTTATAAAATTCCGTTTCCCCTGTTTGCCGATGGGGATTTTTCGATTCACAAAAAACTGGGGCAGGTGCGAACCCCCTATTTTATCGGGATTCGGCTCTTGGGCAACGGTGCCTACCGGATTTATTACTCCCGTCTCGGCGGGGCCCCGGATGCCGATGCCCTGATGAAAAAACTGCTGCAAAATTCGGGACTGAAATAAACGCCTGCAGCCCCCTGCCGTTACCCCGTCAGGGGCAGCCGGCTTTATCAGGAGGAAGGGGACATGCAAAAAAAGATTGCAATCTGCCTGTTGACCGTTTGCTGGGCGGCACTGCTGCCGGCGTCGGCCTTCGGCGCTTCGGCCGCTTTCAAGGACAATATCTATAACCCAGGGCAGCTGAAGCCCGTTGACAGCAAACTGAAGGTCAAAGTCGGCGAGCCGGCGCCGGACTTCACCCTGCCTTCGGTTAAAGGGGGGACAATCACCCTCAGCCAATACCGGGGCCAAAAAAACGTGGTGCTGTCCTTTGTTCCGGCGGCCTGGACGCCGGTGTGTTCGGACCAGTGGCCGGGCTACAACATTGTCAAAGGCATGTTTGACGAAAACGATGCTGTTTTGCTGGGCATCACGGTGGACAACATCCCCACCCTGTATGCCTGGACCAAACAGATGGGCGACCTGTGGTTTCCGGTGCTGTCGGATTTCTGGCCCCACGGGGCGGTGGCCGCCCGTTACGGGGTGCTGCGCTCCGACGGGGTTTCGGAAAGGGCGCTTTTTTTTATCGACAAGCAGGGCATTATCCGTGACATCCAGGTCAATGATATCAACAAGCGGCCGGACCTGCAATCCTGTGCCACAGCATTGGAAAAAATGCAGGGTCAATAATTGTTGATCAGGTTTTTGGACCTGAAAGAAGCAGGAGTAAACATTATGCGGTTTGCCGCCCGCAGGGTATTGCTGACAGCGGTGTTGGCAACGGTTTTGCTTGTAAGCATGGCTTTTCGGGCCGGCGCCGGGGTGACGGTAAAACGCATTGACGAGGCAGCCCTGGAGCAGTTGCTGCAGACCAAAGACAATCGATTGCTGGTCAGTTTCATGGCGGCCTGGTGCGGGCCCTGCATGGATGAACTGCCGATTCTAAACAGGTTGTATAAAAAACATGCCCCCCGGGGACTGCGGCTGATCGGCATCAGCATCGATCTGGAGGGTCCCGCAGCCATGCAGCCCATCGTCACCGATTTGAAAATCGATTTTCCGGTTTACTGGTATGGCGAAAAGGCGGTGGCCCGGTTTAAGTTGAATGCCATTCCCATGTTGTTTTTTATCAGCCGGGGAAAGGTCGTGGAACGCATCTACGGCTGCCGCTCCGAAAAATTTCTTGAAAAAAAGATCCGCTCGTTCCTGCCCTGACAGCAACCCACCAGGATAATAAAATTTGACGGTCCCGTAAAAAGCTTGTTTAGGCCGCTATCGGCAACCTATGAACAACGAACTTGGGTTGACTTCGTTGGAAGTCATTTTCGAGCGACATCAACCCTTTTCGGGAAGAGAGCCGTGAAGGGTTGAGCGTTAAGAATCGCAAGCTATTTTAGCCTGTTACTAATACTTCTTGCGATTTAGCGAAACCCTGAACGGCTCCCGAAAAGGCTTGCGGAGCGAGAAAATGTTACTTTTTACGGCTTCATCAAATTTGCCGCCATCCAAATACGGCTTGTCTTTTTGAAATTTGTCATTATCTTTGCGTTAATTGTGTTGCACCCGAACCGGCATTCAATGGTGGTAGCACCTTAAAATATAGATCATTTTCACCCCTCGAAGCAGTCATTGCATCATAAAGCAAAGGAGAAAAACAAATGGATTTATCCGCCATATTGGCCAAGGTGTATGAATTGTTGACCGTTTACGGACTCAAAGTCGTGGCCGCCATTGTTATTTTTGTCGTCGGGCGCTGGGTGGCCAAGGCAGTTACCAGCGGCATCAGGAAAATGATGAACCGCGCCAAAACCGATCCAACCCTGGTAAAGTTTGTAGGCAACCTGTGCTACATTGCCCTGCTGGCCTTCGTGATTATCGCCGCGTTGAATCAGCTGGGGATTCAAACCACCTCCTTTATCGCCATTCTGGGTGCCGCCGGCCTGGCCGTCGGCCTGGCGCTGCAGGGATCCCTGGGAAATTTTGCCGCCGGCGTGCTGATGATCATCTTCAGGCCCATCAAGGTCGGTGATTTCATTGAAGGCGCGGGGGTGGCCGGCACCGTGGAGGAGATCCAGATTTTCACCACCCAGCTTGTGACCCCGGACAACAAAACCGTGATCATTCCCAACGCCAAAATGACCGGCGACAACATCATCAACTACACCATGAAAGGCACCCGGCGGGTGGATATCGTTTTCGGCATCAGCTACGAGGATGACATCGATAAGGCCCGCCAGATCATCGAAGAGGTCATCGGCGCCGATGAGCGCCTGTTGCAAGACCCCCAGGCGGTGGTGCTTGTCTCCGAGCTGGCCGACAGCAGTGTCAATCTTACCCTGCGCGCCTGGACGACCGCCGAGGACTACTGGGGGTTTTATTTTGACACCATGGAAAAAGTCAAAAAGCAGTTTGACGCCCAGGGCATCACGATTCCGTTTCCCCAGCGTGATGTGCATATGTACGAGCATAAGGTGGAATAACCGCATTGGGAGGTCGGAATGCGGAAGTCGGAAGGGTCAGTCGGAAGCGGGCCCGCCCTTTAATGCGTTGGTGACGGCATCATACAGTTGGTCGGCGGTGTAAAAATCGCTTTTCAGCACGATGGTGCCGTCGGGCGCAAAGACAACCAGCAGCGGGATGGTCAGGTAACCGAGCTCGTTTAGTTTGGCCTTTCCCGCGGGGGTGCTGCCGGTGATGTCCACCTTCATCGGGATAATATCTTGGTTGTCAAAAAGCCCCGCAATTTTGGAGGTGTTTAAAACTCCCTGCTCCAGGGCCTTGCAATTCAAACACCACTCCGCGGTAAACACCATGACGACCACCCGCCGCCGGCTGATCTCCGTTTCGAAGCGTTGCGGGGTGTAGGCGACCCAGTCAATCGGTCCCTTGCTGGTCAACTGAACCGCTGCCCAGGCGGACAGGGCTACCATGAGAATGCCGAGGCCGGCAAAAAAGACAGTCGTTTTGCTGGCGGGTGCAATCTGAAGGGCTCGCCAGGCCAGCCATCCGCCGGCAGCGATGCAAAATCCCATCACCGGCCACCAGTACAATTTGCTGGGCGGGGCCAGGGGGGAGGCAAAAAGGGTGGTCAGTCCCACGCCGATAAAATAGGCTGCAGCGGCAAGCATCAACAATCCCATGATTTGTTTGACCAACTCACTGGCCGGCCCGGTTTTGGGCATTTTTTCCACCAGGGCCGGCCGGGCGGACAGGACCAAATAGGGCAGCGCCATGCCGGTGCCGATGGCCGCAAAAGTGGCCAGGGTGGTGGCCGGGGACTGGGTGGCGGCCCAGGCCGCAGCGGCTCCCATAAACGGCGCGGTGCAGGGAGTCGACAAAACCGCCGCCAGCACTCCCAGTGCAAAAGAGCCCCGGCGGGTGTCCTGGGCGGGGTTGATCAGGTATATAAAACCCGGCAGCCGCATGGAAAAAAAACCGAACATGCCAAAAGCCATAACGGCGATGATTGCACCCACCGCCAGGGTGAAAGCCGGATATTGAAACAACTGGCTGGTGGCGCTAAACCCGCTGACCAGGGCAATCAGGGCCCCCAGAGCCAGCCAGAACACCAGAATCCCGGCGGACATGGCCAGGCCCAGGATAAAGCATTTTTTGCGATTGCCGGCGACATGCGACAGGCTGATGATTTTAATGGGAATCAGCGGCAGCACGCAGGGGGTCAGGTTCAGCAGCAGGCCGCCCAAGGCGGCTGTCAGCAGCAGCAGCAGCAGCCCCCATCCCGAGGCGGCATCGATGGCAAAACTCCAGCCGAACATATCGAAATTGACCCCCTGGGGGACGGCCGTCGCCGCTGGCTGTTGATCGCCGGCAAACAGGGGGGCATTGATTTGGCTGACCGCAGATCCGGCCGCGACGACTTCGATGGCTGCCGGAATGGAGATCTTAGCGGGAAACAGGCAGTAATTGTCCGCACAGGCCTGGTAGGCCAACTCCAATTTCAGTTTATATACCCGCGGTGCCAGCGATTTTTCCAGTTTGACCGGCAGGTGGAAAACCACCCGTCCTTCAAAGGACATCAAATCCCCGGCGGCATAGGCAACCTTGACGCCAACAGCTTGCGGGTAATGGGGGGCGGCGATGGTGATTCCGTCGTCGGCCGTGACAACCGTCAGCCGGGTGGGATAAGGTTTGAAGTCCTTGAATGCTTTGATCTGGCGCGCATCGGCATTGATATGAAATCCCTTTTTGATATCGGCCACCACCGCCAGGGTGAGCATGTCGCCGGGGCGTGCCCGATCCTGCGACCAGGCGGTGCTGACCGTGACGACCTGCTCATCGGATGCATTCAACCCCGCAGCCGGAGCCGTGAACTGCGAGGCCAGGATGACTGCGATGGTTAAAACCAGAATAATCCTTGCCAATAACCTGCTCATATTCAGCATCTTAACCAGTTTTTAGCCCTCACACTGTCTGGGTACATTCTTAATAAATTGCAGAAAGCGCTGTGCCGGTTGGACATTTTAATCGCTGCTGATAAAAACATCCCACCTGCGCTTAGTATGTATTTGTTTACCAGAACTTTGATGTTGTGCAGTGTCCGTCCACAAATAGTAGATTTTGGTTCGCAGCAAGGCCTGAGCGATTTTGAAACCGCAGGCATAGTTCGCTATGTCGAGGATTTCAAAAGAGCGAAAACGCCGCTGCGGGCCGAAATATGCTGTTTGTGGATGGGCACTATGCTTGCATAAACAGTCGCACCCCGCTCCCATAGCCCATCTCGGCGGCCTTGTAATCCAGGTGCAGCGAGGCGATCTGCTCCAGCGGGGGATAGATCAGGCGCCCGGCTTGGCGCGTGTCGACGGTTTTCAGGTACTTCTTGCACTGGTCACAAACATCGACCCGCATTTCCTTTTCATGTTCACTGAAAAAATACTGCAGGGTTTTGCCGTCGCGGTTTTCGCAAAACGGACAAAAGACGCGTTTTGCCGGCCATTGGTGCCAGCAGAAGCTGCAGACCAATGATCGGCTGCCCTCGGCGGATAATATTGAAAGAATCGGTGCGCTGCCGCAAATGGGGCAATAGCCCTTCTCCCACGGGGCATTCTTTTTCAGATAAGCTGCAAGCTGTTCGGCGGCCAGCGTCAGGGAGGGTTTTAAACTGTTATAGGTGATAAAGCCGAGCACCTGCTTGTCGATTTTCAATTCGGCGGCGATATTTTCGAATAAGGCCTCGTTGCCGTCAAGCAGTCCCGTAAAAAGCTCACCGGGTTTTAACGCTTTATCCGCAGCCTTTAAAATTGTTTCAGCGCTGGCGGCCATTTGCGGATTTGCACCCTGAGCGAGATGACAAATCGTGGTAAACAGGTGGCCGGCCTCGGTTTTATCAAAGACAAATTCTTTGATTTCAATGAGCGGGAAATTTTCCTGCGCTTTGATGGTCAGCATCTTGGGGGGAATTTGAAGCGGTTCAACCCGGGTGCGCTCCCGGCTTGCATGCTGGGCATCAAAAATACGACCGTAAAAATCAAGCATCTCGGCGTAAACCGGTTGGGTTTTTTTTACGGCTGCCACCGCCTGTTTGACCTGCTCGGATCTGAATTTCATCGGACCTCCTTTGCCGGCGTTTGGTCCTTGCGATGTGTTTGGCACTTTCTCCCGGCATTTTGCTGGTTTTTATTTATCACATCTGCAAAAGATAAAAAAGGGGAGTCGGATGAACTCCAACTCCCCCTTTTTGCAAATGTGACGGTTGCCGCCGCCGGTGTTATCCGATACTGGACACAATATCGGTCAAGGGCTGAAACATTTTTTTCAGCGCCGCCTGGCGGGTGATGCCGTAGCTGCGCGCCGAGGCCACCGCGTGTTCATAATACAGTCCGGGTTCAAAATCCACCAGGTAAATGACGTTGACATCATCGGGATCTGCCAGCGAGGCCTTGGGAAATTTCTTTTTGGCCGTGGCCAGGTGCTCTTTGGCCAGTGACAGCATCTCCTCACGTTCGCCAAAGTTCATGGCCCCGGTGGGACAGGTCTTGACACAGGCCGGCGGCAGTCCATTTTGCACCCGGTCAATGCACATATCGCATTTGGCCAAAATCCCGTTGGGTCCCTTGCGCGGGATGTTATAGGGGCAGGATTCGATGATTTCATCGGTATTCAGCTCCCGGGTGCGGGCGGTGTATATGACCGCGCCGGTCTGGGGCTCCTGGTAGATGGCCCCTGGATCGCCGGCCGTTTCCAGACACGGCGGCTCCAGGCAGTGCCGGCATTGATCCGGGAAAAACAGCCATCTGACTTTGCCGTCGATAATCACATCTTTCATACGCACCAGTTTGTAAGTATCGAAGGAGAGATCGGGTGGATTCTGGTATGAGCCGCTGTTGACCGTCTTGTCGGCCGGCAGATCATGCCATTCTTTACAGGCCACCTGACAGCCCCTGCAGGCCGTGCACAGTGTCGTATCGATAAAAAAAGATTTGCTCATCTTGGGATCACCTCCTTCTTACTTATAGTTTGACGACATTGACCATAAAGGCCTTGGTTTCGGGGATCCGGGTGTTGGGATCACCGGTGCTGGGGGTCAGCAGGTTGGCGCTGTCCTCCTTGCCGTTCACCGGCTTTATCCAGCCGTAATGCCACGGAAAGCCGACCTGGTGAACCACGATGTTGCCCAGCTTGAACGGTTTGAACCGATGGCTGACAATCGCTGTACATTCCAGTGAACCCCTGGCGGATACTGCTTTGACGCGCTCGCCGTTTTTGATGCCTTTCAATTTGGCGAGCTCTTCGCTCATTTCCACGAACACCTGGGGCTGCATTTCCAGCAGGTACGGTTGGTAGCGGGTCATGACCCCCGTCTGCCAGTGTTCGCTGACGCGGTAGGTGGTGCCCACATAGGGATAACGCGGGTCGCAGGTGGCCCACTGATCCTCTTTGCCCTTATAAACCGGGGCAGTGGGGTTCATGCGCTGGGCGTTCATGTAGTTTTTTTCCACCGGGCATTCCAGTGGTTCGTAATGCTCGGGGAAGGGACCATCGGCGCGGCCCGGCCCGAAAATCTGGCCGAAACCGTGTTTGCGCATGATGAAGGCATACTTGGTGTCCCTGCGCAGGGTCCCGTCGGGGTTTTCCATGGGATACCAGCCCCCGTCGGGCACATCGCCGACCCATTTCTTGGAAACGTACTTGCCGTTTTCGACCTTGCCCTCGAACTTGATCACCCAGTGCTTCTTGTCCCAGGGCTGCCCTTTCAAGTCGACCGAGGCGCGATTGTAAATGATGCGCCGGTTGACCGGCCAGGCCCAGGCAAACTGGGGATACAGCCCGATGTTGTTGGGCGCGTCCTTGAGGCTGCGACGGGCGGCCATGTTGCCTTTTTCGGTGTAGCTGTTGCAGTACAGCCAGTTGGCCGAAGAAGTCGAGCCGTCGGCCTGCAGGTAGGCGAAGCTGGGCACCAGGGTGCCTTTCTTGAATTTTTTGCCCTTGACCGTGACATCTTTCAGAAAATAGCCGTTGATTTCCTTGGCCACCTTGTGCGGGTCGTATCGACCGTTGGTCACGTAGTCCCATTTGAGATTGATAATCGGTTCCGGCAGGGTGCCGGGGTCTTTCTGGTAGAGTTTTTTCAGCTGATCGCCTAACGCCATGATGATTTCGCCGTCAGGTCGGCTGTTACCCATGGGCTGGGGGCCCTGGTAGCGCCATTGCATCCAGCGGCCGCTGTTGGTGATGCTGCCTTCTTTTTCCACCGATACGCAGGCCGGCAGAAAAAAGACCTCGGTTTTGATGGTGGCCGGGTCCATGCCGGGCCCGCGCCAGAACGAGCCGGTTTCATTGTCGAAGATGTTGGTGTTGACCAGCCAGTCCAGGTTTTTCAGGCTTTCACGGGTTTTGTTGGCATTGGCTCCGCTGCAGGCCGGATTCTGACCCCAGGCCAGAAAACCCTTGATGGTGCCCTTGGACATTTCATCAAAGATGTCCAGCCAGGAGTAAGCCTTGCCGTCATCGACCTTTGGCAGCCAGCTGTAGCCGAATTCGTTTGCGGCCGTGGCCTTGTCGCCGAAAAAGGATTTCAGCAGGCTGACCGTGTACTTGGGGTAGTTCTGCCACCAGTTGGCTGACAGCGGATCCTTGCTGACCGGGGTCCATTTCTTGTTGTAGGCCGCCAGGGAAACATTGGATGCCCGCGGCGTTTTCAGATACCCCGGCCAGATGTGCCACAGCAGACAGTGGTCGGTGGAGCCCTGGACGTTGGATTCGCCGCGCAGGGCGTTGACCCCGCCTCCGGCAACTCCCATGTTGCCCAGCATCAGCTGAATCATTGCCATCATGCGGATGTTCTGGGTGCCCACAGTGTGCTGGGTCCAGCCCATGGCATACATGATGGTGCCGGCCTTGCCGACCTTGCCGGTGGCGGCATAGGTTTTGTAGACTTCCAGCAGGTCCTTTTCAGGGGTGCCGGTGATTTTGGAAACCAGCTGGGGGGTGTACCGGCTGTAATGTTTTTTGAGCAGCTGAAAAACGCAATGGGGGTCTTGAAGAGTCTTGTCCCTTTTGGGAACCCCGTTTGCATCCAGCTGGAAGGCCCATTTGCCCTTGTCGTATTTGCGCTTGTCGGAGATGTAGCCCGGGAACAGGCCGTCTTTGAACTGGTAAGCCTTGTTCACCAGAAAGGTGGCGTTGGTGTAATCAATGACATACTGTTTCTGGTAAAGATTGTTGTCGAGGATGTACTTCATCATCCCCCCCAGAAAAGCGATGTCCGTTCCGGAGCGCAGGGCGGTGTAAAAATCCGCCTTGGCGGAGGTGCGGGTGAAGCGGGGGTCGACACTGAGCAGCTTGGCCCCATTTTTCATGGCCTCTAGAACGTACTTGAACGAGATGGGATGGTTTTCGGCGGCATTGCTGCCCATGATTAGAATACAGTCACTGTTCTTGATGTCAATCCAGTGATTGGTCATTGCGCCGCGTCCGAACGACTCTGCCAGAGCCGCAACAGTGGCGCTGTGTCAGATACGGGCCTGGTGTTCGAGATACACGACGCCCGCTGCGCGCATCAGGGCCTGGTAGATCCAGCACTCTTCGTTGTCCATGGCCGCGCTGCCCACCGAGGCGATGGCCGTGGTGCGGTTGACCACCTGCCCCTTGGCGTTTTTGTACTCGAAGGACTCATCCCGGGTGGCCTTGATGCGTTTGGCGATTTCGGTCAAGGCCCAGTCCCAGGACACCTTTTTCCACTGGCTGGAATAGGGGGCGCGGTACATGGGATCGGTGATGCGGTCCTTGTTTTCAACCAGCTGGGCCAGGGCCGCTCCCTTGGAGCATAGAGAACCGCGGTTGATCACATGGTCCGGGTCGCCTTCGATGTTGATGACCCGGCCGCTGCCGCTGCGGCTGGTTTGCACGATGACGCCACAGCCGACGGCGCAGTAGGGACAGATGGAAAGAGTTTCCCTGGCGTAAGCGGTCTTGAGCATCTGGGCCTGGACTTTAACCGGGCGCAGGTCAAAACCCAGGCCGCTGACGGCAAGACCGGCGGCTGTGGCTCCGGTGATCTGGATAAACTCCCGTCGGTTGAGCTTCATAATGCCATCCTCCTTTGTTGTGGGTTGACACTTTCGGGTTGCTGGATGAACAAGGGTGATTGCCTATAGCAAAAACCGAAATTACATGGTTAATCGCATGCGCAATTCAGGTGTGACTTTGTTAACAACAGATGATGATAGGTCTGGCTAAATGCCGCTGTCGTTTGGCAAAAAATCCCCCTTGTATCTTTAGGCCGATCGGGCAACTGAAAAAATGGGGTGAAGAATGTATTTTCTCAAAAAAAACACTGTATTTTTATCTTCCATGCCATGACTATGACCGGAAAGTGCTGAGGGTTGGTCGGGGCAAACCGGCTATTGACAATCGGTGATGGTTGAAATATCATAAAATGTTTATGGAATTGATATGACACGAGGTTTCACCATCCTGTTGGCAGGCCCCCTGGAAACTGCGTGCCCATTCCTTTTTGAAAAACATCAGAATAAAAAAAGTGAGCTGGTTGAGCAAGGCAAGGAGATGATTCATGAAAAGGGAAAAATACTTTTTTACTTCAGAGTCGGTGACCGAAGGCCATCCGGACAAGGTGGCAGACGCCATTTCGGATTCAATTCTGGACAGCATCATTGCCCAGGACAAAAACTGCCGGGTGGCCTGTGAAACCCTGGTGACCACGGGGCTGGCTTTTATTGCCGGTGAGATTACCACCGAATGCTATGTTGACATGCCCCAGATTGTCCGCGATACGATCCGTGATATCGGTTACAGCTCCTCGAAAATGGGCTTTGATTATCAGACCTGTTCGGTCATTACCAGTATCGACCACCAGTCGCCGGACATCGCCCAGGGCGTCAACCCGGGCCAGGGACTGTTCAAGGACCAGGGGGCCGGCGACCAGGGCCTGATGTTCGGTTTTGCGTCCGATGAAACCGAGGAACTGATGCCCATGCCGATTACTTACGCCCACAAGCTTTGCCGCCGCCTGGCCACGGTGCGCAAAAATGGATCCCTGGATTTTTTAAGACCGGATGGCAAGTCCCAGGTGACCATCGAATATGAAAACGGGACCCCCAAACGGGTGGAGGCCGTGGTGGTTTCCGCCCAGCACAAAGATGACGTGACCTATGAAGATTTGAAAGAAGCCATCATCGAAGAGGTGATCAAGAAGGTCATTCCGCGGGATATGACCGACGGCGACACGCGCTATTTCATCAACCCCACCGGTCGTTTCGTCATCGGCGGCCCCATGGGGGACTGCGGGTTGACGGGTCGCAAGATTATCGTCGACACCTATGGCGGCCAGGGCAGCCACGGGGGCGGATGTTTTTCCGGTAAAGACCCTTCCAAGGTGGATCGCAGCGCCTCCTATATGGGGCGGCACATCGCCAAGAACGTGGTGGCCGCAGGTCTGGCCAAAAAATGCGAGATCCAGGTGGCTTACGCCATCGGGGTGGCCCAGCCCGTATCGGTCATGGTGGATTTGATGGGCACCGGCGTGGTTCCCAAGGCGCGGGTGGAGGAAATTGTCAACGAGGTGTTTGATTTGAGACCGGCCGCAATTATTGAATACCTGGATCTGCTGCGCCCCATCTATCGCCAGACTTCAGCCTACGGGCATTTCGGCAGAAATGAGCCGGAATTTACGTGGGAACATACAAACAAGGTGGAGATTATGCGGGAAAAGGCGGGGTTGTAAATTTTAAGTTTTCTTGCGCTGGCAAAACTGAAAAAATTAACGTCGAACATCGAACACTGAAAAGATGAAAATCGAACGTCCAACGTCGAATGATGGTAATGAATTAACGCCCAACTCGCCAGCGGCGAGCAAGCACTTATCTGCCTCCGGCGGATCGAATGTTGAATGAGAAAAGATTAGGAAACAAACACAGGATAAGGAGTTGACACGATTATGAAATGTGATGTGAAGGATATGAAGCTGGCCAGGGAAGGGGCGTTGCGCATCGAATGGGCCAACCAGAGCATGCCGGTTTTAAACCGCATTCGCCGCCGGTTCACAAAGGAAAAGCCACTCAAAGGGGTGCGCATCGGCGCCTGCCTGCATGTGACCACTGAAACGGCTTCCTTGATGCAGACGTTAAAGGCCGGCGGCGCCAAGGTTGCGCTGTGTGCCTCCAATCCGCTGAGCACCCAGGACGATGTGGCCGCCTCTTTGGCCAAACACGACAAAATCCCGGTTTTTGCCATCAAGGGGGAAAACCATAAAACCTATTATGCCCACATCAACGCCGTGCTCGACAACCGGCCGCAGTTTACCATGGATGACGGGGCGGACCTGGTTTCCATCCTGCACACTAAACGGACCGAACTGCTGCCCGGTGTCAAGGGAGGCACCGAGGAGACCACCACCGGCATTATCCGCCTGCGCAGCATGGCCGACGGCGGGGTCCTGCGCTATCCGATCATCGCGGTCAATGATGCCCAGACCAAGCATTTTTTCGACAACCGTTACGGCACCGGCCAGAGCACCATCGACGGCATAATCCGGGCGACCAACCGCCTGCTGGCCGGATCCAATTTCGTAATCTGCGGTTACGGGTGGTGCGGCCGGGGGGTGGCCATGCGGGCCCGGGGAATGGGCGCCAACGTGATTGTCACCGAGGTCGACCCGCTGCCGGCGCTCGAGGCCGTCATGGACGGATTTACCGTGATGCCCATTCGCAAGGCCGCCAGGGTCGGCGATTTTTTCTGCACCCTGACCGGTGATATCAACGTCATCCGCAAGGAGCATTTCGCGGTCATGAAAGACGGGGCCATTGTGGCCAACTCCGGGCACTTCAACGTGGAGCTGGACCTTGACGGGCTGAAAAAAATCGCCAGATCCAGTCGCTTCATCCGGCCTTTCGTGCAGGAATTCGTGCTCAAAGACGGCCGGCGCGTCAATGTGCTGGGGGAGGGGCGGCTGATCAACCTGGCCGCCGCCGAGGGGCATCCTTCCAGCGTTATGGATATGAGTTTTGCCAACCAGGCCCTGAGCATCGAACACATGGTCAAGCTCAAAAAAACGCTGGAAAATCGCGTCTATCCGGTGCCCGTAAAAATAGACAAAATGATCGCCAGGGAGAAGCTGGCCGCCATGGGAGTAGCCATCGACCGGCTGACCGCCGAGCAGAAGCAGTACTTGTCCTCCTGGCAATTAGGCACCTGAATTTCTCCTGAATTGAGCGTTTCAAATTTTAAAAAAGATTTTATTTATAAGGGATTCTATCGATTTATATTTTTAAAAGAAGTTATTTTTGCGCGGGCCCTAAGCACGGGACGGAGTGACCAATGCAGGCAAAAGCGATATGGCATAGAGCGGCAGATTGATAATTTTACCATCTTGCTTAAAATTCAGAAGGGTTGATCTGGCAAGGACCGGCGGTGAAAATTGGATATCATAGGAGCGCAGGCTTTTGCTCCGTGGATTAATACCGGCTTTCACCTCAAGGGGGCAAATCCACTGTGCGAATTCACATAGAAAGTCAAGTTCTGCTCTACCCCCTTTGCTTCGCCAATAATAAAGCGGCTGCTGGAATTGGGCCTTCAATTGCTGCGCAACAAAATTTTCAACAAATGCCCCTTCATATTCGTTAAAAAGTCTGTCTCCGCCTACCAGTAGTTCAACCGGTGACCGTGACATGGCCCCTAACAACCCGACATCCAAAGCATATACCTTGAAACATCCTCTGTCCGCATAATGCTTTAATGGATGCTTTGCCATCTTTATTGCTGTTACCCGATAGATAAGGCCGGCATCCTCCAACCATATCAAGGAATTTTCGTATTCTCGGGCGCGTGCGCTTTTTCTAACGGCACTGAATACGAATTTCTTATTCTCTTTTGCCAGGTGCTTCGGGATTGAATCCCAAATCAGCGTTAACTTGGGGATATCGGATGCAGGCGCATGTTTTGCGAAATCCATGATATAGGATTTGATAATTTCTTCCTGAATCTGCCGGGTTTCCCGCCCATTCCTGGTTTCGGCAAAATGGTTTACGGCTTCCGGCATGCCGCCAACAAAATAATATTGCCGGAGCAGATCGATTAGATGAACATGCAAGGCCTCGGTTATAGGCACCGGGTTGGATAGGTTCTCAAGTAACCGCCGGTATCGGGATTCTCCCATACCGTCAAGGAACTCCATAAAGGTCATGGGAAAGAGGTGCAGAAAGTTTACTTTTCCAACCGGAAAGGACCCGGGGGCGGAAAGTTTCACGCCAAGCAGTGAGCCGGCCGCTACGATATGAATATCGCTTCTTCTTTCTTCAAAATATTTCAGGGCGCTCAAGGCCCGATTCGACGCCTGTATTTCATCAAACACCACCAGATCAGCACCCGGTCTAATGGTAAGATCATAATAGATGGAAAGATCCGTTAAAATTCGATCCGGATTCAGGTCGCGTTGAAAAAACTGGTCGAGGCCAGGCTCCTCCTCGAAGTTGCAATACATAACGTTATCATATTCATTGCGGGCAAATGCTTTTACGATGTATGTCTTCCCGGTTTGCCGGGCACCTTGTAATAGAAGCGGTTTGCGCCTGCGATCCGATTTCCAATCCAATAATCTCTGATAGATATCTCTTTTCATGACAGATACGATGCCATGACCAGCGGGGCAAGTCAAGGGGGTTGAGATAAAAATTGTGATAATTGTCACGTTATATGGATGAAAAATGTGAAAAATTCCACATGGTGCGCTAATAAACACTAGTCCCCAGTCGGGCGCGTTAGTGCCCGCTGGAAGGCTCCCGAAAAGGCTTGCTTAAGCGAGAAAATGTTACTTTTTACGGCTTCATCAATAATCATCGTGACGGCTTCGTAAAAAGCTTGTTTATGCCGCTAGCGGCAACCTATGAACAACGAACTTGGGTTGACTTCGTTGGAAGTTCATATTCAAAGCGTGCGCAAGGATCGACAAAACTGTAATTGTTCATAGCAGTTGCCGCCGAAATAATTTCTTTTTGTGGGGACAGATGGGACAGATTAGATACGATCTAGTTTGCCCTGATTGGTGAGGATTTTTTTTGATAAGCAAGGCCGCACAAAGGTTTTGGGCCGAGGCGTACATGCAGTACGTCGAGGTCTAAAACCTGCGGAGAACGAAGCTTATCGGAAAAAAGACCACTTGGCAGGGCAAACTAGAGGGGATCGATGACGATGACGACCTTGCACTCCCTGAGAAACTGGAGATGTTCGAAATGGCCGTGCAGCCGGCTGGCGGCGGTATTGCTGATGATAAAATTGCTGCGGCCGGGCCATATTATCTTCAGGGCCTTGATGATTAAAGGGTTGTAACCGACCCGCGGGTTGAATTTGGCTTTCAGGATGTCCGTGGCATAGCTCACCACACCGTGCTGGACGGCATATTCACGGCTGACATAGGCCGGTCCGAAGACTTCCTCCAGATTTTCGTCGAATATCTTCGGTGCCAGCACGGGGATCGCCGGCAGCCCCCTGGCATCCACCACCAGCCCGGTATGGATCCGGTCAGAACGCGGGCGGCTATTATATTTTGAGGGGTTTTTGCGCGGCAGCACCTGTTTGATGGGCTCGATGTGCCGGATTTCCGGCGGCAGTATCAGCTGGGAAAAGCCACCGTTGAGTCTCATCCGCGCCCATGCCTCCACGGTACCGTCATAGAGCTGTTTTCTCAGCGATTGTTCTTCCGGAGCGCGCTGCGCCATGGATCTGAGCTGGGTCATCACCGACGGAAACACCTCCACCACGTTGATCACCCGGTTTTCGGCATCGATGCGCAGGGAAACCAGCATTTCCAGCAGATTATGCCGGGCCTTGGTGACCGCCGCGGGCAGAAGGCTCTGTCCTTGAGCCAGATGCTGGCCGTAATAGGTGTAAACATCGGGAGTCGCCAGTCCTTTGGCTTCCACCACTCCCGTTGTCCAGTTGATCAGGCCGTTTTCCCTGAATTCCACCAGCGGGCGGCTGTCCGCCCCGTGGCCGGCAGGGGTGACACTGAACAGCAGCCCAATGGCGAGTACAAGTTTAAGGGCGTTTTTCATTATTTTGTGAAGCGAGAAAATCGACTTTTTACGGGTTCATCAAAAGTTACATTCAACAAATATGCAGCATCGTTGCCCGGCGCCGTCAAGCAGGCAGCAGGGTATTAAACCCTTCCTCCCGACCACCGCAGCTTGGCCTTCAGCACATCGAAGTAGTGGCGGTGGGGCAGGGTGATCATGTTCAGCGGGTGCGCCCCCCGGCCAATCATAATCGTGTCCCGGTCGGTGATGTCCAGACCCTGCTGGCCGTCGAAGGTCAGCATGATGTCGCTGGCCCCCGGTTCGAGCTTCAACCGGATGCTGATGGAATCCGGGACGATCAGCGGCCGGTTGGTCAGGGTAAAGGGGCAGATGGGGGTGATGATGATTCCGGGAACATCCGGATGGATGACCGGGCCCCCGGCTGCCAGGGAATAGGCCGTCGAGCCGGTGGGGGTGGCCACGATCAGCCCGTCGGCCCTGAAGGTGGTCAGGTAATGATCGTTGATGTAGGTTTCGATGTCGGCCAGCCGGGCCAGGGCGCCCCGGTTGATGACGATGTCATTGAGTACGGTTTCTTTGACAATCTGCTGGTCGTCGCGTATCACCCGGACATCGAGCCGCATCCGCCGGCTGATGGTGTATTCGTTGTTTAAAATTTTTTGGGCATTCGAAATCAGATTTTCTTCGGCGGTTTCGGCCAGAAAACCGATTTCGCCGAACTTGACCCCGATCACCGGGATCTCCAGCTCGCCGATCCAGCGCACGCCACTCAAGAAAGTGCCGTCGCCGCCCAGCACGAAAAGGCAGGACAGATCCGGGGGGGCACCGGTTCGCCCGGCGGCGGTCGAATGCATCCCCGGCGGCAGGCTTTCCTTGCGGATTACCTCGATTTTGCGTTTTTTCAGCCAGGATTCGAATTCGTCGGCTTTGCGGCAGGCTTGCCGGTCTTTTTTGACAAATAATCCGATTTTTCGCAAAATATCACCTGTTTTCTTTTTCTAGCGCCGTAAAAGGGTCTTTTACAAGTTCATCAACTTATAAGTTGTCAATAAATAGCAAAAAAGACGGCTGCATCTCATTCATACAGTCATCCGGAGCGCACAGCAAGAAATTTTTCGGCCTCGAAAGGACAATTCAAGCTTGACGTGCCGCCGGTATTCGATTATATAAGCGCATTTCTGTGGGCATTGTGCTCACCATCATCAAACCATTGAAGGAGGAGCTGTTATGAGAAAGCGATTCGGAAAACTGACTGTGGTAGCTGTGCTGGCAATGTTTATGGGACTTATGATGTCCGGAACCGGGCTTGCGGCCGATACGATCAAGCTGGGCGTTGCCGGACCCCACAGTGGGGACCTGGCCTCTTACGGGATTCCCACCATCAAGGCCGCTGAGCTGGTGGTCAAGGATATCAACGCCAAGGGCGGCGTGCTCGGCAAAAAAGTCGTCCTGCTGGTGGAAGACGATGTCTGCAAACCCGAGGTGGCCACCAATACCGCCACCAAGCTGGTGTCGGAAGGTGCTGACGTGGTCCTGGGGCACATCTGCAGCGGGGCCACCAAGGCCGCCCTGGGCATTTACAAAAACTCCAATATTATTGCCATGTCACCGTCGGCCACCAACCCGGCCCTGACCCAGAGTGGCGATTATCCCAATTTTTACCGCACCATTGCCTCGGACGACGCCCAGGCCCGGCTGGAAGTCGACTTTGCGCTCGACGTTCTGAAGCTGAAAAAAATTGCGGTGCTCCATGACAAGGGCGATTATGGCAAAGGCCTGGCCGAGTTTGCCAAGGCATTTCTGGAAAAAGATCCGCGAGCCGAAGTCGTCCTGTTTGAAGGCATTACGCCGGGGGCGGTGGACTATTCGGCGGTGGTGCAGAAAATCAGGCGTTCCGGTGCTGAAGCCGTTATTTTCGGCGGCTATCACCCCGAAGCCTCCAAAATCGTCTCCCAGATGCGCAAAAAACGGATGAAGACCATCTTCATTTCCGATGACGGCGTCAAGGACGATACCTTCATCAAGGTGGCGAAAAAATACGCCGAAGGCGTCTATGCCACTGGCCCCAAAGATGTTTCCAAGAACCCCATGGCGATTGCCGCTACCGAGGCCCATAAAAAAGCTTATGGCAAAGAACCGGGGGCATTTTTCCTGAATGCCTATGCCGCCACCCTGGCACTGCTCAATGCCATCGAGCAGGCGGGCTCCACCGATTATGCGGCGGTATCCAAGGCGCTCAAGACCAAGGATGTGGACACTCCCCTGGGCAAAATTCATTTCGATGAACGCGGCGATGCCACGGGCGTCGGTTTTTCCATGTACCAGGTGCAAAACGGCACATATGTCGAAATCAAGTAGCTGAGGTGCCGTCCATCTGATCAGGGGTCAGGCCTTTGTCTGACCCCTGATTTTTACCCGGGCGTCGTCTGCCCCCGGGGTGCCATTCAACCCACGGAAATTTTTTAAGCAACGGGTTTACCATGGACTATTTTTTCGAACTTTTTTTCAGCGGACTGACCCGCGGCAGCATTTACGCCCTGATCGCCCTGGGCTATACCATGGTCTATGGCATCATCCAGCTGATCAATTTTGCCCACGGCGAAATATACATGATCGGAGCTTTCACGGCCCTGATCGTTGCCAGTATATTGACTTTTATGGGCTGGAATGGCATTGCGATCATGTTTATTGCCTCCATTGTGGCGGTCGTCTATTCCATGGCTTACGGTTATACGGTGGAAAAGGTCGCCTACAAGCCGCTGCGGCAGGCACCGCGGCTGTCGGCCCTGATCAGTGCCATCGGCATGTCCCTGTTTTTGCAAAACTACGTGCTGCTGGCCCAGACCCCGGATTTTCTGCCGTTTCCAAGCCTTATTCCGGACCTCGAATTTCTGGAACCCTATGCTTACTACATCAGTACACCGGAGGTGGTGATCGTGGTGGTGACCGCCATTGTCATGGTGCTGTTGACCTTTATGATCAAGTTTACCCGGGTGGGAAAAGCCATGCGGGCGACCGCCCAGGACCGGGAAATGGCCCTGCTGGTCGGCATTGACGTCAACCGGGTGATTTCGATTACCTTTATTGTGGGTTCGGCCACAGCGGCTTTGGGCGGGGTTTTGATCGCCTCGCATATCGGGCAGATCAATTTTTACATTGGTTTTATTGCCGGCATCAAGGCTTTTGTGGCTGCGGTTCTCGGCGGCATCGGCAGCATGCCGGGGGCGGTCCTGGGAAGCCTGGTGCTGGGCTGGAGCGAATCGTTTTTCACGGGGTATGTTTCCAGTGACTATGAGGACGTGTTTGCCTTCATTATCCTGGTGCTGACCCTGATTTTCAGGCCGGCGGGCATCCTGGGCCGTTCGGAGGCGTCCAAGGTGTAGCCGTTTTGGGATTTTATTTATTCTGCAAACAACAACAGGATGCGATCAGTGATCAGCTTTGAAGAAATAAAAAAATCATTTTTGACCGCCCTGTGGTTTATGTTTTTGACCTTTCCGATCATGGTCATCCGGGTCAATACCGTCGAAAATGTCATCGAATGGCGTTGGGAACGAATGCTGCTGGTGGGCGTCGGATCCTTTTTTCTTTCCTTTGTCTGGCGTTATTTCATCAGGCGCAAGGAGCTCGGCAGCAAGAAGGCCGAGCAGGGTGAAGCCACCGTTCCCCTGGCACAGCGGCTGATAAGCGAACGCAAATTCTTTCTGCCGGGCCTGGTGGCGGTAGCGGTCTTCGCACTGGCCTTTCCCTTTGTTTTTTCCATTTACCAGACCAATATCATGATCACCGCCCTGATCTATGTCGTCACCGGTTTGGGCCTGAACATCGTGGTCGGGCTGGCCGGGTTGCTGGATCTGGGTTACGTGGCCTTTTATGCCGTGGGGGCTTACAGCTATGCCCTTTTGAACTACCATTTCGGTCTTGGGTTTTGGCTGGTGCTTCCCATTGGCGGGGCCCTGGCCCTGGTTTTTGGAGTTGTGCTCGGCTTTCCGGTGCTGCGGCTGCGGGGGGACTACCTGGCCATTGTGACCCTGGGCTTCGGGGAGATCATCCGGATTATCCTGGAAAACTGGAATGCATTTTCATTCGGGCCCAGCGGCATTGCCAACATTCCGCGTCCCGGATTTTTTGGGATCCACCTGTCTTTGCAGCAGGCCACCATCTATATCTATTTTCTGATGATCGTCCTGGTGCTGGCAACGGTCTTTATCGTCAACCGGCTGCAGGATTCGCGTATCGGCAGGGCCTGGATTGCCCTGCGCGAAGACGAAATCGCCTGTCAGGCCATGGGCATTGACAAGACCAAGACCAAGCTTTCAGCCTTTGCCATGGGGGCGACCTGGGCCGGGCTGGCCGGGGTGGTGTTTGCCGCCAAGACCACCTTTATCAACCCGGCCAGTTTTACCATCTGGGAGTCCATCATTATTTTGTGCGTGGTGGTCCTGGGCGGCATGGGATCGATTGTCGGGGTGATTTCAGGGGCCCTGATCCTGATTTTGCTGCCCGAATACCTGCGCGCTTTTTCGGAGTATCGCCTGCTGGTTTTTGGCGCCATCCTGGTGATTATGATGGTTTTTCGTCCCGAAGGATTCTTTCCGTCGGTTCGCAAGACATATCAGTTTGCGGCCAAGGGGGATCAATAGCAATCAGCGTCTTTGCGAGACAGCGTAACGATTATGATGGAACCAATACTTGAAGTCAGCGGATTGACCATGGATTTCGGCGGCTTGCGGGCCCTGGAAGATCTGGACCTGACAGTCAATCGCCGGGAGATCGTCGCCCTGATCGGTCCCAACGGGGCCGGCAAGACCACTTTTTTTAACTGTATTACCGGTATCTATGCGCCCACGCGGGGCCAGATGATCGTTCGGCCGCCGGAAAAAGAATCCAGGCGTCTTAACGGCCTCAAACCGAATACCGTCACCGAAGTCGGGCTGGCGCGAACTTTCCAGAATATCCGCCTGTTTCAGAATATGACCGTGCTTGAAAATGTCATGATCGGTCGCCACTGCCGCATGCATGCCTGGATCGTGGGCGCTGTATTGAAAGGCAGGTCCACCCGGGAAGAAGAAAAAAAGGCGGTTGAGGACAGCTATGCGGTGCTGGAAAAGATCGGTCTGACCGAGTATGTCAATGAATTCGCCAAAAACCTTCCTTACGGGGCTCAGCGGCGGCTGGAAATCGCCCGGGCCATGGCCACCGAGCCTTTCCTGCTGCTGCTAGATGAGCCGGCCGCAGGACTGAATCCCCAGGAAACGCGGGAACTCGATGAACTGATCGTCCGCATACGGGACCAGGAAGATATCTCCATCCTGTTGATCGAGCATGACATGAAACTGGTGATGAGCCTGTCGGACCGCATTTTCGTGGTGGATTACGGCAAGAAAATCGCCCAGGGGACGCCCGCTGAGATCAAGAACAATCCTGCGGTGATCAAGGCTTATCTGGGAGAGGATGTGGATGCTTAAGCTCAACAACATTCAGACATATTACGGCAACATCCAGGCGCTGAAGGGGATCAGCATCGAGGTGTCCGAAGGGGAGATCATCACCCTGCTGGGGGCCAATGGCGCCGGCAAAACCACCACCTTGATGTCCATTTGCGGGATCGTGCCGCCCCGTTCGGGGGAGATTATTTTCCAGGGCCAAGCCATCCAGGACATGGCGCCCAACGACATTGTGGCCCTGGGGATCTGCCAGGTTCCGGAAGGCCGCCGGATTTTTCCCTATTTGACGGTCACCGAGAATCTGGACCTGGGGGCTTTTTTGCGCACCGACAAGGCCGAAATCAAAAAAGACATTGAATACATCTTCGAGCTTTTCCCCATTCTGGCCGAGCGGCGCCACCAGGCCGGGGGAACGCTGAGCGGCGGAGAGCAGCAGATGCTGGCCATCTCCCGGGCCCTGATGGCAAAACCGCGCCTGCTTTTGATGGATGAGCCCTCCCTGGGTCTGGCGCCGCTGGTGGTCAAACGGATATTTGAAATCATCAAAAAGATCAACGAAGAAAACAAAACCACCATCTTGCTTGTCGAGCAGAATGCCAACATGGCCCTCAAAGTCGCCCACCGGGGCTACGTGATGGAAACCGGGCAGGTGACCATTGCCGACAGTGCCCAGGCGCTGATGACTAACGACAAGGTTCGTGAAGCTTACCTGGGAATGTGAGCGTTGGGCACCCCGCCTTTGTTTTCCCCGCTGATTCGCCAGCCCGGCATAATTTTTCTTGACTTCCACCGGCGTTGTTATTTATGGTTGAGCTCAATAAATGAACTGCATTCAGGGGTTTTGCATGATTGCGGCAGCATTAAATTTTCGCCGTTGATCCTTCCATAATGCCGGGAGGCTCCATGCTTGAAGTTCAGCAGGTTGAAAAGAGCTTTGGGGGACTGAAAGCCGTCGATGGTTGCTCCATAACGGTCAAGGGGGGGACCATCACCGGGCTGATCGGGCCCAACGGCGCCGGCAAGACCACCCTGTTCAACATCATTACCGGCTATTACAAACCCGACCGGGGCAAGATTTTTTTCCAGGGGCAACCCATCGAAGGACTGCCGCCCCACAAAATATTTCAGCAAAAAATATATCGCACCTTCCAGATTACGCGCGAGTTTTCCCAGCTGACGGTACTCGAAAACCTGATGATCATGCCCGAGCACCAGGCCGGGGAAAAGATCTGGAACACTTGGTTCAGGCCGTCCTCCGTGCGCCGCCAGGAAAGACAGATCCTGGACAAAGCCATCGAAGTGCTGGAGTTCGTCGAACTGATCGACCTCAAGGATGAATACGCGGGATCGCTTTCCGGCGGGCAGAAAAAACTGCTGGAACTTGCCCGCAGCATGATGGCCGATCCCAGAATGGTGCTGCTCGACGAGCCGGGAGCCGGGGTGAACCCGACTTTGATGAAAAAACTGATTGCCAACATTGAAACCCTGCGCGAAGAAAAAGGCATCACTTTTCTGTTAATCGAACATGACATGAACCTGGTCATGAATCTTTGTGACCCGGTGATTGTGATGAGTGAGGGCAAAAAGCTGGCCGAGGGGTCTGCCGAGCAAATCAAAACCGACGAGCGGGTTCTCGAGGCCTACCTGGGTGGACAGTATCGATGATCGTGATAGAAGTCAAAGGTGTGACCGCCGGCTATGGCGCAGTCGACATTTTGCATGCTGTCAGCATGCGGGTTGAAACGGATCAGATCGTTTCAGTGATCGGGCCCAACGGCGCCGGCAAATCAACGCTGCTCAAAACCATCTTCGGACTTCTGAAGCCCCGCGGCGGGAGCATTACCTTCAATGAAACCGAAGACATCACCGGCTTGAAACCGGATAAAGTGGCGCGCAAAGGAATCAGCTATGTGCCCCAGGTGGACAACGTGTTTCCCACATTGACCGTTGAGGAAAACCTGGAAATGGGGGCTTTCATCCGCACCGATGATTACAGCCGGCGAATCCAGGACATGTATGATCTTTTTCCGGTGCTGGGAGAACGCCGCAAACAGAAGGCCGGACAGCTGTCCGGGGGGCAGCGCCAGATGGTGGCCATGGGCCGCGCCCTGATGCTCGACCCGCAGCTGCTGCTGCTCGATGAGCCGTCGGCCGGACTGGCCCCCAATCTCGTCGACATGATATTTGAGAAAATCCAGCAGATCCGGACCACAGGGGTGGCCATCATCATCGTGGAGCAGAATGCCCGCGAAGCGCTGAAGATGGCCGATCACGGGTATGTATTGGCCATGGGCCGCAATGTTCTGGATGACAGCGGCGAAGCGCTGCTGGCCAGCGAAGAAGTCGGAAGGCTGTATCTGGGGGGGTAATCAAGCTTTCCCAATCAGGGAGTTGCGCATGCTGGAACTCATCGTTTACGGAATTGTTTTCGGAAGCATCATTTCTCTGGGCGCCATTGGCCTGACGCTGGTTTTCGGCATCATCCGGTTTGCCAATTTTGCCCATGGGGATTTGATGACCGCCGGGGCCTATCTGGCATTGCTGATGGTCAGCAGCGTGTTGTCGTGGATCGGGGTCCCGGACACCACTTTCGGCTCACTGTCATTCGGCTGGCGCATGCTGATCGCTTTTCCGGTCTCCATGTTCGGCGTTGGATGTTTAGCCATCGCAGCGGACCGGATTCTGTATCGCAAGCTGCGGATGAAAAAAAGCGGGCCGGTCATGCTGGCCATCTCGTCGCTGGGGGTGGCGTTCATTGTCCGGATGCTGGTGCTCATATTCTGGGGGGCGGATTCGCTGTTTTACCGGCCGGGGTTGATGCGCCCGGCCATTTACCTGCCATTGGGGGTCAAGATCCGCCCGGATCAGATCCTGATTCTGATCGTGGTGTTTTGCCTGGTTTTCTTGCTGCACCTTTATCTGCAAAATACAAAAATGGGCAAGGCCATGCGCGCCACGGCGGACAACACCGATCTGGCGCTGGTCTCGGGTATCGATACGGAACGGGTGGTCATTTTAACCTGGGGCATCGGCGGCGGCCTGGCGGCAGCCGGCGGCATCCTCTATGGCATCGATGTGCAGGTGCACCCCTATATGGGGTGGAATTTTCTAATTCCGCTTTTTGCGGCCACGATTCTGGGGACCATCGGCAACATGTGGGGCGCTTTGGCCGGCGGCTTGATTATCGGGGTGGCGCAACAGGTGTCCACCGCCTTCTTGCTGCCCACATACAAGCCTGCGGTGGCCTTCATGCTGATGATTCTGATTCTGCTGATCCGGCCCAAGGGACTTTTCGGAGGCAAACGGGAATAATGGAACTCAGCGGCGTAATTGCATATCTGGTTTCACTGGCGATCACTGCCGGGATCTATGCTGTCTTTTGCCTGGGATTAAACATCCAGTGGGGCTACACGGGACTGTTTAACATCGGCATTGCCGGTTTTTTCTGCATCGGCGCCTATACCTCGGCCCTGATCACCCTGCCAGCGCCCACGGGTCTTTATGCCAAGTACGTCCATCAGCTTTTCGGGTTGAATCTGCCCTTTATCTTCGGCGTGCTCGGCGGGGCGCTTATCTGCGGGATTATTGCTTTTCTGATCGGAATTCCCACCTTGAGACTCGGCGAGGACTATCTGGCCATCGCCACCCTGGGAATTGCCGAGACCATTCGCCTGGTATTCAATAATGAGCCCTGGCTGGCCAACGGCGCCCGGGGGCTGACCGGACTCCCGCAACCCCTGGAAGGACTGGTGGAGCCGCACAATTACAATTACATCTATTTGCTGATTGTGATCATCATCCTGGTGATCGTTTACCTGATGATCGAGCGGGCCATTCGATCTCCCTGGGGCCGGGTATTGCGGGCCATTCGGGAGGATGAAGGGTCTGCGGCCATGAGCGGCAAGGATATTTTCCACTTCAAGATGCAGTCGTTGATTTTCGGCTCCATGGTGATGGGAGCGGGAGGTGCTTTATTTGTCCATTACATGAAGGCCGTATCGCCGGATATTTTCACTCCTTTATACGGGACCTTCATTATCTGGGTAATGCTGATCGCCGGTGGCAGCGGCAACAGCAAGGGGGCCATTGTCGGCGCCTACGTGATCTGGGGGGTTTGGATCGGCACCCAGCTGTTGACCGACTTGTTGCCCTATACCCTCAAGTCCAGGGCCCCTTACATCCGATTTCTGATCATCGGGGTGATATTGGAACTGATCTTGCTTTACCGGCCCCAGGGAATTCTGGGGGAAGAAAAAAGGGTCTCCCGGATGCTGGAATAAAAATCCGAAAATTCTTCCCGTATTCGGCCTTTGAAAAAGGGGCGGTTTAACTCATGCTAACCGTCAATCCGTTCACTGGGTAAGGCCCGAGATTCCGGCCACAAGAAAAAATGCCAACACCCAGCCGATAATTTGATGCAGATAAAAATAGTAGCGTCGCCAATCGGAAAAATCAATCGCTTCATGTTTTTTCCGCAGCGCGATAACCGGCAGGAGCCTATCCAGGCTAAAGGCGCTTAAGGCGGCCCATCGGCTGAAACGAGATCGGCCACCGAGTTGGATCAATTCTTTGTTTTTGTTGTCCGTTACGCATACAACCAGCCCGATAACCACGAATACTGCCACCCAGATCAGGCTGCGGAAATTGCCCATGCCCAGCCCATAGCCAACCGTCCATTTGTTTGCTGACAACACCAGCCACCTGGGCCAGGGGGCGAGCTTGCGTTCGCGCTCTTTGCCGGCAAAAAGTACCGCATCCGCCTTGTCCGGCTGACCGTTTCGCCGCAAAACCGATGCACATTGCTGATATATCTGGGGGGAATATTCTTTTTGCTTGGCAAGCCAACGCTGAAACCATTCAGCCGGCCGTGCCGTCATGTGCTTCAGTTTGGTCTCTGCAGCGGCGCTTTCAAGTCGATCATAGCTGAATCCGTCGAGGTTCAGATCGTCGGGCCAAACCCCTTCGCTGTCAATGATTGTCGGAACTTTGGCTCCTCTTAAATGCAATGAGGTCAATTGGGCATGGGCGATGCTGAATTGCTGACCGATTTCGACAAAGGGCATGGCAATTCCTTTTTCAAACAAACTGCCGTTCAACAAAACCCCGCCCCCGATTTTTGAACGAGCGATATTCAATGGCTGAATAAACCGGGCATCTTTTATATTCAGATCTCCATTGATGATTGCACCGAATATATTGACGGCCTTGAAAGCGCCGCCGCCAAAGTAGACATTGGAAAGAACATTTATGCTGCTTAGATACAATTCTCCAGTAAAATTTGCATCACTGAAATATAAATGACCGTCGATCCGGGCCGCTACAAACTGGGCATCATGGAAGCGGCCTGCTGCCAGAGTGACATCCCCTCTAGCAACGAGATTGTTTAGCAAAAGCTGACCGGAAACCTTGGTATTGATCAGGGAAAGATTGCCGGCGATTTCCGCCCCGTTAAGGTGCACATCCGTGCATGTCGTCTCATTGAGATAAAGTCCGCCGGAGGCTTTCACAAGATTCATCAACAGTGATCCTGAAAAGGCCGAACGACTCAAATGAATACCGCCGCCCACCCGGGTGTTTCGTAAATCTGTCACAGTATGCCGACTGTCAGGCATGGTCAAATTTTTTCCGATCCTCATATCTTCCATCATCAGTTTGCCGCTGCATCGCATGCCGCTAGCATCCAGACTTCCGCCGATTTCCGATCCGGTCAGCATGAGCTCTTTTGCAAACTTGCTTTTTGCCAACCAGACGTCTAGCGCCACTCCCACGCCCCGCATAAGGACAGAACCTGAAAAGGTGCACTCTTGCATGATCAGGTCATTGCCGACATGGGCGCCCGAAAGTTCGGTGCGGGCGAAGCTTCCCCGCACCAGCCCAATGTCTGATCCCACGCGGATGCTGTCCATACCTAATAATTCGGTGACGGTCGCAGCAGCAAGGGACAACTGGTTTCCGATACTGGCATTGTCCAGCACAATGCTGGTAAACTGCCCCCGGTCAAGATGCAGATTTTTATCAATTTGTACCCCGGCCGCCGTCAATGGGCCGGTCACGCGGGCGGCGGTCATTAACAGGCTGCCCTCGAATCGGGCGGACGACAGGTTCGTCTGCTGCAGGCGGCATTTAGCCAACCACAGATCGCCACCGGCCCGCAGCAGGTTCATGTTTACCACACCATCCAGGCGCGATCCCCAAAAGCTTAGAGTTGATTCAGTCCGTGCGCCGGCGAGAACCACCCCGCCGGCCAGCCAGCACGAATTCAGCCCCAGTTCACATTTGATGACCGCATTGGCAAGGTTCAACGGTTCTTTCATCCAGGCTCCCGAGATGACAATTCCATTGTGGGGGATCTTTTCCCGCCAGGGGTTGCGGCAAATGATCGCTTCAAGAAAAGACGATCGCAGGGCCCGCCGTTTTTTTCTTCAGCCGACCAGTCTTCTTGCCTTCCAGGGTCAAGGATTCTATTGTAACGCCGGTTGAAATCGGCCGGCAGGCCGGTGCAAACCCGATCCCAGACCCACTTTTCGGGATCGGTCCACTCAGGCGATGCCTCTGTACGGCAGGCAGCCGGCGACGATAGGGTGGTTTCGGCTTCTTTGAGGCTGGAAGATAATGCAAGAGGAATTTGACCCCCAAAAATAATCAGAGCCAAGACAGCTGATGTCTGAAAAAAATGTTTCATGGTCCCCCCTGTACCGTGAGATTGATCGAGTAGATCTCGTCATGATAGTAAGCGATTCAATGGGGTCTGGATGCCATTTCAGCGGATGGCATGTGTTGTGGCTTTTTATTGACAGATCACCATCGCTTTCCTGGGAGGCTGATGGATCCGCTTGGAAGAAGAAAAGTGCCCCAGATGCTGGTGTAAAAAAGGGCCCGCATTTTGCAGACCCTTTTTTGTCAGCCACTTCAATAATGATGGTTCGTCGTCACGGCGTCATGGTCTTCAGGGTCTTGAGCTTGCCTCCTGAGAACTCCCAGATCTCGATCGGGGTGACGACATCTCCCACTTTGTCGAAATCAACCGAGCCGGCCGCACCCTCATAGTTGATCTGCTTGCCCGCTTTCAACAGGGCAAAGGCCTTTTTGAACTCTCCCGGAATGACGACCTCTCCGGGGGGATTGGCGACATAGCGCAGGTTGTCCCGGATGTTTTTGGAGGTCAGGGGCAAACCCTTGACCTTGGCCGCATAAGCCGCCAGGCCGATGACGGCCGTTGCATCGTAGGCATTGGTGATAAAGGGTTTGGGGGGCAGCCGGCCGAATTCGGCCTTGTAAAATTCATTGAACATGTCGAAGGCCTTGCCGCCCACCGTTCCGGGGGCCGTACCCTTCTGGCCTTCAAGACGTTTGGCGCCGAGAACCTTCACGATGTCCTCTGATTTGGTGCCGTCACAGAACAAGAATCTTCCGTAATGGAAAAACTCGATGGCTTCTTTCAGATAAACCTGGGCATGCTCCGGGTAGCTGTAGGCCAGCAGTCGATCCGGATTGCCCGCCAGGGCCTTTTTCAGCTCGGCGGTATAGGATTCAGAAACCTTCTCGTCGTGGGGGACCATGGCGAGCACCTTGCCGTGCCATTTATTTTCAAAGTTCTCCTTGAACACTTCCGCCAGTCCCTGTCCGTAGGCATTGTTCACGTACAGGATCGAAACGGTCTTGTTGTAGCTGGCGGCCAGCTTGGCAGCCACCACCCCCTGCAGGGCATCGGAGGGACAGGTCCGGAACAGGAAATCCTTATTGGCGTCAGCCGGCAAAACGGTCATCAACGGGTTGGTGGATGCCGGTGAGATCATGAGCACATTGTTGGGAATGGTCACTGACTCCGCAACGGCCAGGGTCACCCCACTGGACAGGGCGCCGACGATGGCCACCACCTTGTTGACATTGACCAGCTTCTTGGCCGCGTTGGTCGCCGGGACTGGCGCGGTTTCACTATCCTCATGGAAAAGCTGGATTTCGAATCCGGCCGCCGCCATTTGCTTGGCCGCCAGGACGGCACCATCTTTGATGGGCGGCCCGTATTCCTTTAAAGGGCCGGTGTGAGCCATGAGGGTACCGACCCTGATCTCAGCGGCGCAAACACCGGAGATAAAGACCAGCGACAACATCACAACGCTTGCAAAAACAACAAATTTTTTCATGTCCGCCTCCTTTGGTTTGGATTATGGCCTTTTTCTGAATGCCATTGTCTGCTTTTTTCACCTCCTTTTCTCCAAAAAAAATTAATGAATTGGATTCCGCATCATACCTGTCCATCGGATGATGCTGCGGTCGTGGGTATGTCTGGGGACGGGTTGAAGTTGGTTCGACGGCAGGTTGGGGAGTGAAATCCGGCAGTCTATCTCGGGTCCAGCCTAACCGTCTCAACTTACAACCTGCCGCCCAGGCGCCTATGCAAGCAGGCTGCAACAGCATGCTTCGATGCTGGTCAGCACTGTAACCGTTTAGAATCAGCGTCGTTTCAAACTGCGAATCACCGTCAGATACTAGATGAGAGTCAGAATAAAATACCCATATAGCAAACTGATCCTGCATGTCAAATAAAAAATAAATTTTATCAAACTGGATGAATTCCTTGACACCAAAAATTGTCTATTGTATACAAAAATTTCTATTTTTATCTTTTGGAGCTTACATGGATAATCTGAAAAGTATGACTGGCGATACCGGCGTGATCATCGTCGATGTCCAGGCGGATTTTAGCGAGTTGAAATCCGGCAGCCTGGCGGTTCCCGGCACCGATGCCCGCTACATTGAAATGGTTGAAAATGCCACCCGCAAATTCAGCGAGCAGGGCCTGCGGCTGTATTTTACCCAGGACTGGCATCCGTCCGAACATGTCAGCTTTTACACCAATCATCCCGGAACCCGGCCGTTGGAGGCCATTGAAATCTCCGGGCGATCCCAGGTCCTGTGGCCGCCGCACTGCGTCCAGAACACCCCTGGGGCCGAAATCCTCCTAACGGTGCCCCAGGCGGCCAAAACGGTCCGCAAGGGGATGGATCCTAAATTTGATTCCTATTCAGGGTTTGCCGACGACGGCGGCCACAAAACGGAACTGGACCTTCTGCTGCGGCAGGATGACATCAAACAGCTTATTGTTTACGGACTGGCAACGGATTACTGTGTGAAAGCCACGGTGCTGGATGCTCTCAAGGCCGGCTATGGAGTGGAACTGATGATCAATCTGTGCCGCGGAGTCGATCCTGCCACCAGCGCAGCTGCGATCAAGGAAATGGAAGATTCCGGTGCCGTCATCACCCGTGAGAATTGACCTGCGGGCAGGCGCAGGTGAAGTTATGCGCCAGTATGAAATTTGACGGTCCCGTAAAGAGTCGTTTTCGAACGACATCAACCCTAGTCGAAAAGCCGCTTAATACCTGAATTTTGCACGCGTCGGAGGTTTTCCTCTGCAAGGCATTTAAGGGCGACGCCATAGTCAGCTATTGCGAGCCCTTAATAACGCAGCAGAGGGAAGCCTCCGGCGCGCCCGCTGGGTGAAAATTAAGACGATAAAATGACTTTTTTTCCTTTAACCTAACAGGTTACTTGACTTTGCTTCTAAAATTATCTTAACTAGTTTATATTATTACAATCTTTAACTTCGTCTTAATTTTCATGCAAGATTCAGGTAATAACGAATCTGAAATGGTTGTCAGGGCAGTCATATGAACATTGAATCCGTCGCCGATCAGGCCAAGCATCATATTGAAGTGTGGATCATCAAGGGTGAGTACGAACCCGGCCGGCAGCTCAAGGAGGAAGAAATCGCGGCGCGCCTGGGCATCAGCCGCCCGCCGGTGCGCGAGGCCTTTAAACTGATGGAAGCCGAAGGGCTGGTGGTGCGCAGGCCGCGCCGGGGGGTTTTTGTCACCGAGATGACCACCAAAGATGTCTGGGAGGCCTATACTCTCAAGGCCGCCCTGTACGAGATGGCCGCCGAGCTGGCCCTTGAGAGCATTACCGGCACCCAGCTAAACAATCTGGAAAAGCTTGTAGAGCAAATGGAGCAGTGTGCCCGCGTGCAGCCTGTGGATCTGCTGCAGTACCAGGAGTATCACCAGGATTTTCATGATCGGATCATGGATATTTCCGGCCATGAACGGTTGAAGAAAATTTCCAACAGCATTCATAACCAGGTCTGCCGCTTCAGCTACCGTTCGCTGCAAAACAGACCCCACCTTCAGGCCTCGGCTCGCTACCACCGGCAGATTCTGGAGGCGCTTCAAGCCAGAGACGCCCCCCGGACCTGCCGTCTGATGAAACAGCATGTTCTTGAGGCACTGAATGTTTTGCTGGCGATGCCCGAGTTTCACCAGGAGGTCAGCGCCCGGTAAAGCGCTGTCGCGCCGGCCGCAGATTGAAAAGCGTTTGTTTGCCGTCCGGCGATACGGGCGGTGCAAAGAAATATCGGTTCAGACAAGGAGAGGAATATGGCGTTGTTACCGGAAGTTCAAAAACATTACGGCAAACTGAAATTTTTCATTAACGGCAGCTGGGTGGAATCCGAATCGGACCGGGTATATGAAGATGTCAATCCGGCGACCGGTGAGGTGATCGCGGAATTTCCATCTGCCACGGACAATGAAATTGAGCAGGCCGTGCAGGCTGCCCAGGCCGCTCTGACCTCCTGGGGGGAGGTCCCGTTGAGGGACAAGGCCCGGTACCTGTTTGACCTGCGGGCCAAATTCGAAACGCATTTTGATATGCTCTGTCGCGTTCTGGTGCAGGATCATGGCAGGACCATCGGCGAGGCCCGGGGGACCATTCGGCGGTGCATCGAAAACATTGAATCCGCCTGTTCCGCCCTGCTGCTGCTGACCCGGGGAGATTATGTGACCGACCTGGCCCGGGGTCTGGACCAGGCCCTGTACTGGGAGCCCCGGGGCGTGTTTTTAATTATCACCCCCAACAACATCCCCATGCATGCCTGGTCATCCTACGTGCCCTATGCCATTGCCAGCGGATGCCCGGTGATCGTCAGCCCGAGCAAAAACGACCCGGTGTGTCTGGATGCCATCTTCAAAGTGACCGGGGAAGTCGAAGGTTTTCCTCCCGGCTTGATGAACCTGGTCTATGGCGGCAGCAACGTCAACCAGAAAATATTGCGACATCCCCTGGTCAAGGGCGTCGGATTTATCGGTTCCACGGCGGTGGGCAAGGAACTTTTCACCCTGGCCGGAAAACTGGGCAAAGAGGCCTCCATCAACGGCAACGGCAAAAATCACGTGGTGATCATGCCCGATTGCAACGCCGATGCGGTGGTGGATGGCCTGCTGCGCGGCTGTTACGGCATGAGCGGCCAGCGCTGCCTGGGGACCGACAATCTGCTGTTTGTGGGCGAAGCCTATGAAAAGGTCAAGGAAAAACTGATTGCCGCCTCGTCCGCCATGAAGCTGGGGTACGGCTTGGACGAGGCCACCGAGCTGGGGCCCATGGTTTCGGATGCAGGCCGTCAGAAGGTGCTGGATTTCATCGCAAAGGGGATCGACGAGGGTGCAAAGCTTCTTCTTGACGGCCGCGGGGTCCGCGTTGCAGGCGGTGAAAAGGGCTTTTTCCTGGCCCCGACGATTTTCGACGAGGTTCACCCGGACATGCACATTGCCCGGGTGGAGGCTTTCGGCCCGGTGGCCAACTTGATGCGTCCCCGCGACCTGGACCAGGCCCTGGACTGGATCAACAACAAGGACGACTATGGCCATTCCGCCTGTATTTTTACCACCGAAGGTCAGGTCGCCCGCCGGTTTATGAAGGAGGCGGATGTCGGCAATATCGGTATCAACGTGCCGGTGCCCCAGCCCTATGCATTTTTCCCCCTGGGATCCAAAAACGAGTCCGCGCTGGGCGTCGCCAAGTCGCGCATTGATTCCATCCGGCTGTTCCTGGACCAGAAAACGGTCACCGAACGCTGGAGCTGATCGCAGGCGGACCGGCGCCAGGCAGCCGCTGCAAGCTGGGCTGGCCGCCGTGCAGGTAACATTCAGGTGATGCCCGGCGAGCGGGCCACGCAAACCGGCAATTGCCATTGATTTTATAAAGGAGGTCGCCATGAGCGAAAGCAAACCCCAGGTTCGGTTGATTTACACCATTGTCGAGGAAACGCTGGTGGATGGAACGGTTCGATTGGATACACCCACGCGTAAAGCTGCGGCTGCCGCCGTGTTCACCAATCCCTTCGCGGGAAAATACCAGGAAGATCTCAGCCTGCTTTTTCAGTACAGTGAGCAGCTCGGCGAGATGCTGACCCAAAAGGCGGTGGCCGCCCTTGGTATCGCGCCCGAAAAAGTTCACAGCTATGGCAAAGGCGCGATTGTCGGTGGCAAAGGAGAGCTGGAGCACTGTGCCGCCATCATGCACCCGGCGCTGGGAAAACCCATGCGGGCGAATGTCGGCGGCGGCAAAGCACTGATCCCTTCAGCCAAAAAGCGCGGCTACCCGGGGGTGGCCATTGATGTGCCCTTGGGCTATAAAGATGCGGCTTTCGTGCGTTCGCATTTTGATGCCATGGAAGTGCGGGTCCCGGATGCCCCTCGGGATGATGAACTGGTGCTGCTGGTGGTGGTCACCGATTCGGGCCGGCCGGCGGCCAGGGTGGGCGGATTGAAGCTCGACGAGGTCAAAGGCGAAGACGGGTTGCGCTGATGAAAACAAACACAATTGCCGTCAGTTTTACAATCAATGGCGAGAAGAAAAAGCTGCAGATCCCCGCGGCAATATCGGCCCTGGAGTTGATCCGGGATGTGCTCAAACTGAAAGGCACCAAGGAAGGTTGTGGAATCGGCGAATGCGGGGCCTGCACCATCGTCGTGGACGGCAAGGCGGTCAATGCCTGCCTGATGTTCGCCGCCCAGCTCGATGGGAAAGAGGTGTTGACCGTGGAGGGATTGTCCGCTTCCGGTGAGCTGCACCCGATCCAGCAGGCGTTTGTCGAGCATCACGGCGTTCAGTGCGGGTTTTGCACACCCGGCATTTTGATGAGCACCCAGGCCCTGCTGATGGAAATCCCGCAGCCCGATCGGCAGCAGATCGTCAACGCCTTGGCGGGCAACCTTTGCCGCTGCACCGGATACCGGAGCGTCCTCGATGCCGTGGAAGGTGCTGCGGCTGCAGCCTCAAAACTCCAGGTGCGGCATAAAACAGGGCGGGGAAAACCAAATGCATGAGATGGATTACATCCGGCCGCCGGATTTGACAGGGGCCCTTGATTTTCTGGCCGCCCATGGACCGGACACCACCATCCTGGCCGGCGGAACCGATGTGATGGTCGACCTGCGCTCCGGGCAGTTGCCCAGCCGGTATTTGCTGGATATCAGCCGCCTGCCCGAATTGCGCAGGATTGAAGCCTGCCACGGTGAGCTGACCGTGGGAGCTGCGGTGACCATCGCTGAAATATATGCCTCTGAAACCATCGGCCGGCTGGCGCCGGCGCTTCAAAAGGCAGCCGCCACTTTTGCCAGCCGGCCGGTGCGCAATGTGGCCACCATCGGCGGCAACGTTGCCCATTGCTCCCCTTGCGGAGACACCATTCCGCCGCTGCTCATCCATGATGCCCGTGCGGAGGTGTTCAGCCCCCGGGGACGGCGGCGGGTGGCCGTCGAACAGATGGCTGACGGGCCCTATCACTGTACCCTGCGTCCGGATGAGGTGATCACCGCCTTTGTTCTCAAGTGCAAACCGGACGAGGCCGGGTTTGTGAATTTCCAAAAAATCGGCCGCCGTAAAGCGCTGGCCATCGCCCGGATCAGCATGGCGGTCATGGCGCAGCAGCAGCCGGACAAGACCATCGGTTTTATTCGCTTTGCCCTCGGTTCCTGCACCCCGACGCCCCACCGCTTTCAGGAGATCGAGGAGTTTTTGCTGGGCAAGGTGCCGGATGAACCGCTTCTGTGGCAGGCCGGGAGGCTGCTGGCCGATCGCATGCTGGCCGTTACCGGCCGGCGGCCATCGGCCCAGTACAAGGAGCCGGCCATTCAGGGGCTTTTTGTGCGCCTGATGGTTCCGTTGGTTTGAGGTGGATTGCACCATGAAAACAACTTATCACCATGTCGGACACTCGGTACCGAGAATCGGCGTTGCCGAACGTCTGCGCGGGGAACCGGTTTTCAGTGCGGATCTCGAATTCGACGACTGCCTGGTTCTCAAGGCGCTTCGCAGCACCCGGGCCCATGCGAAGCTCATCGGCATTGACTGCCGCAAGGCTCTCAAGATTCCGGGCGTGGTCCGAATCTTTACGGCGCGCGATGTTCCCGGCACCAACCTGATGGGAATCATCAACAAAGACCAGCCCCTGCTGGCCACGGGCAAAGTGCGTCAGGTGGGGGAGCCCATCGCCCTGGTGGCCGCTGAAAGTGAGGCGGCGGCCGAAAACGCACTGGAAAAAATTGACGTGCGTTATGAAGACCTGCCGGCGGTGTTTACCCCTGCCGAGGCGTTGCAGCCCGGGGCCCCGAAAATTCACGACAAGGGCAACCTGCTGTTTACCCGCAAAATCAACAAAGGAGATGTTGCCCAGGGCTTTGAGCGCTGCGCGGTGGTGGTAGAAAAAACCTATCGCACGCCCTGGATCGAACATAGTTACCTGGAGCCCGATGCCGGGGCCGGTTATGTGGACGAAGACGGCACTTTGATGATTTTCGCATCCACCCAGAACCCCCATTACGATCACAAGGAAGTCTGCAGCCTGCTGGGGCTCGAAGCGCATCAGATCCGCATCATTCAGGCGGCCACCGGCGGCGGTTTCGGCTCCAAGCTGGATTTGAATGTGCAGGGGTTTATCGGGCTGGCCATGCACCACCTAAAGCGGCCGGCAAGAATGGTGTACTCCCGGGAAGAATCCTTCGGGGCCACGGCCAAACGGCACCCGCTGGAGATGACGATCAAGACCGGGGCGGATCGCCACGGCAAACTGCTGGCCATGCAGGCTGTGATCACGGGGGACACCGGCGCCTATGGCTCATACGGGATTGCGGTGGCCTCGCGGGCGGCCGTACATGCCACCGGCCCCTATGAGATTGAAAACGTGAAAGTCGAAAGCCGGTGTGTTTACACCAACAATCCTTTTTGCGGTGCCATGCGGGGGTTCGGCACCCCCCAGATCGCCGTCGCCCACGAATCCCAGATGGACCTGCTGGCCCAAAAGCTCGGCATGGACCCCTTCGAATTCAGGTGGATAAATGCTTATGAAAGCGGATCGCAAACCGCCACCGGCCAAAAGCTGGCCGCTTCGGTGGGCATTCGTGACTGCCTTGCAGCGCTGCGGGTCCACTATGAACAGGCCCGGCAGCGCTGGTGTGCCGGCGAATCCGATCCGCTGAAAAAAAGAGGCGTCGGTCTGGGCTGCATGTGGTACGGCATCGGCAATACCGGTGTGCAGAACCCCTCGACGGCCAAAATCAAGATGGACCTCGCTGGCCGCGTCACCCTGTACACGGGATGTGCGGAGATCGGGCAGGGCTCCACGACCATTTTGGCCCAGATCGCGGCCGAGGTTCTGGGGATCCGGCCGGAACAAATCCGTCTTTTTGTGGCCGACACGCGCTGCACCACCAATGCCGGGGCGACTTCAGCCAGCCGGCAGACTTACATTTCCGGCAATGCCGTCAAGCAGGCCGCCGAGAAGCTGGCCGCAGTATTGCTGACCGAAGCCGTCAATCAATTGCGTCGCCCCAAATCAGCCCTGGTGTTCAAAGACGGTTTCGTAAAAGACAGCGCAGATGAAAACTGCTGCATTGCGTTTTCCCAGCTGGCTCAGAGCGCCAGCCAGAAGGGAATCCCGCTGAAATGGAAGGGCTATTTTGACCCGGAAACCGTGCCCCTGGACCCGGAAACCGGCCAGGGGGTGCCATACGCAACGTATGCCTTTGCCGGCCAGCTGGCTCTGGTCCGGGTGGATGTGCTCACCGGCGAGGTCAGCGTGGAGAAAATTATCGCCGCCCACGACGTCGGCAAGGCGATTCATCCGCAAAACGTCAAAGGCCAGATCTGCGGCGGGGTGGCCATGGGCATCGGCTTTGCCCTGATGGAAGAATTCATCCCGGGCCGGACCGTTTCAATGAAAGACTACCACATCCCCACCTGCGCGGACGTGCCGCCGATCGAGCCGATCATCGTGGAGTCGCCGGAGCCCAGCGGACCCTTCGGCGCCAAGGGGGTGGGAGAGCCGGCGCTGATTCCCACCGCGCCTGCGATTTTAAACGCCCTGGCCGATGCCCTGGGCCAACGGATTTATCACCTTCCGGCGAACCTTGAAAGGGTCCTGGAAGCCAGTATCAAAGGAGGCCATTTCGGTCCCAAGGAGGGAAAAGATGTCTAACGTTCTTATCAAGAATATCGGAACCCTTGTCAGCGGCGACATCGCTGCGCCGATCATCGACGGCGATGCCATCGTGGTCAGAGATGGCAGGATCCACCAGGTCGGAAATCTCTCCGGGATGGATGCTGCGGGTGTCGAGTTGACCATTGACTGCGCCGGCACCACGGTCACCCCGGGGCTGATCGACTCCCACTGCCACGTGGTGCTGGGGGACTACACGCCGCGGCAAAAACAGGCCGGCTTTATCGAAAGTGAAGTTCACGGCGGGGTGACGACCTTTATCTCCGCCGGTGAAGTCCACCTGCCGGGCCGCCCCAAGGATCCGGCCGGCACCAAGGCGCTGGCGGTGCTGGCGGCCAAGTCCTTTGCGGCCTTCAGACCGGGCGGCGCCAAGGTCGTTGGGGGCGCGCTTATCCTGGAAAAAGGCCTGACCCGGGCGGATTTCGAGGAACTGGCCGCAGCGGGTGTGCGGACGGTCGGCGAAATCGGGCTGGGTTCGGTAAAAGACCCGGAAGAGGCCGCGCCCATGGTCAAATGGGCCAAAGCCTGCGGCATGACCGTCATGATGCATACCGGCGGGACCTCCATTCCGGGCAGCAGCACGGTAACCGCGGAAATGGTGATCCGGACGGATCCGGACATCGCCTGCCACATCAACGGCGGCCCCACGGCGGTGGCCCTGGACGAGATCCGGCGGCTGGTGGCCGAAACCGCCTATGCCATTGAAATGGTACATTGCGGCAACCCGAAGGCGACGGTGGAGGCTGCCAATTTATGCGTCCAGCACCAGGCGCTGGCACGCATTATTATCGGCAACGACGCCCCTTCCGGCACCGGGGTGGTCCCCCTGGGGGTGCTGCGGGTTGTCAACCAGCTGGCCGGGCTGACGCCGATCAAGCCCGAAGAGGCCCTTTGCATGGCGACCGGCAACACGGCCCGGGTTCACAAACTGCCCCGGGGGCTGATCGCCGAGGGGCTGGAGGCCGACCTGGTTATCATGGACGCGCCCATGGGGTCGGTGGGCAGGGATGCCCTGGCGGCCATCGCCGCCGGTGACGTGCCCGGCATTGCCATGGTGCTGGTCGACGGTCAGATCGTGGTGTCCAAAAGCCGCAACACGCCGCCGCCGGTAAGGAAGCCCCAGTTAATATGAAAATAGACCTCGAAAGATGCACCGGCTGCGGGTTTTGCGTGCGGGACTGTCCGCTGGAAGCCATCCGGCTGGTGAAAAAAAAGGCCGTGATCGACAATTTGCGCTGCACCGGCTGCAACGTCTGCCTGCGGGTGTGTGAGGTCCGGGCCGTCAGCGCCGAAGAATTGCCGCCGGAAGGCACCCTGCAGTGCGATGCCTGTCCCATCAAGTGCCATATTCATGCCGGCTATATGGGCGCCTGCCATCGTTACCGCAACGAAGACGGACAGCTGGTTCGCATCACCGCTTTGCAGTCCTTTGAGGATGTGACCGACACCGTGGGGCCGCAGCCTGCGGAAGTAATCCGCCAGCCGGTGGTGACGGCCATCGGCGCTGGCACCACTTATCCGGACTGCAAACCGGCCCCGTACATCGTGCAGGAAAACCGCCGGGGAGTGGACGTGGTGACGGTGGTCACCGAGGTGCCGCTGAGTTACAGCTCGATTATCGTCAAGGTGGACACGGACATTCCCATCGGCAGGGAGGGTGAGCGCATTTTCGCCGGCAAACAGGAAGTCGGCATGGTGGAAACCGAGCAGTACGGATCCAAGATGCTGCACATCGGCGGGGTCAACCGGATGACCGGCCCCAACGGGTTTGCAGTGGCGCGCACCATCACCGATATCGCCAACCGCAAGCCGGTTAAGCTGAAAATTGAAAACGGCTGCCGCCTTTTGATCCAGGTCGGTCGGCCCCCGATCATCGACGGCAAACAGGCGAGCCGGATGCGGGTGGGGTGCGGCAGTGCGACCATGGGACTTTTCGCCCCCATCCTTGTAAAAGCCGCCGATGAGGTCATTATCCTGGATTCGCACATTACCGGGCAGATGAGCCGGCACGTGGCCGGTCAATTTGCCGGCGCACGGCCCACCGGCGTGCAGCTCAAATTCGAGGAAAGCACCCCGGGGCGCTATTTCGGAGATCATGGCGACGGGTGGGGCGGCACCTCCATCAGCCGGCCGGCGGATGTCATCAGCACCGTCGACATGAGCGTGGGATGGCCGGGGATGCGTATTCTGATCACGGAGACCACCGGTCAGAACGGTGCCATGTTCGAAGTCCAGGCGGACGGAAGACTTGCGCCTCAGGACCTGACGCCCAAAGCCCGGGCGGCCCTGGAGGCCATTGCAAACAGCTGCGAACCGTCCCGCGTGTCGGCGATCTACACTGCCGGGGCCGGCGGAAGTGCCCGGGCCGGGGTGACCCGCTACCCCATCAAGCTGACCCGGGCGATTCATGCGCGCAAGGCGCACCTGACGGTGGGGGGCAGCCCGGGGTTTGTGCTGCCCGGCGGCGGCATTACCTTCATGGTGGATGTTGAAAGGGTCATGGCCGGCTCTTTTTACTGGACGCCCACTCCGGCGACGATCTGCCCGCTGGAGTACACCATGGAGGTCAAGGATTACCAACAGATGGGCGGCCACGTGGAGGCCATGAAACCGTTTGACGCCAAAAAGCCGGTTTCGAAATGACAGGAGAAGCGCATGCCCTATGAGCAGTACATCGGGTTGCTGGACGAAGAGACGGTCCTGGCTGAATGCGGTCCCATGCACCTGAGTATCCGTGCCTGGCGCCATGGCCGGGCGCAAACAGAACTGGCCCTTCGTGCCGGCGAAAGAGCCATTGATTGCCTGGAACGTATCGCCGCTCTGCGCGGCGAGCTCAGCCGGTCGCTGGCGGCAGTCGAAATGCCGGCGGGAACCGATCCGCTGGCCGTGAAAATGACAGACAGCGTTCGGGCCGTGGGTGACAGGGACCTGACCCCCATGGCGGCCGTGGCCGGAACCATCGCCGATGCGGTTGCCGACTGGCTGTTTGAGCGGGGAGCGACCCGGGTGATCGTGGACAACGGCGGCGATATCGCCATCCGGTTGTCAGCAGAAGAAACGGCCACGGTGGGTATTCGGCCCCGAACGGACAGCTGTCAAATATCCCATGTGCTGCAGTTGCACGGCCACCGTCACAGCTGGGGTGTGACCACCAGCGGACGCGGCGGAAGAAGTTTTACCCGGGGGATCGCATCGGCGGTCACCACCCTGGCGGCCAGTGCTTCGCTGGCCGATGCAGCGGCCACCGCCATTGCCAATGCCTGTTACGTGGAAGACGCCGGTATCATCCAGGTGCCGGCCGAACAGGTGGATCCGGCTTCGGACATTGCAGGGCTTGCGGTGACCCTGAAAGTCGGTTCGCTGAGCCGGAAAAAAAAACAGCTGGCGGTCAACCGGGCACTGGCAAAGGCCGATCGGCTGGTGCGCAGAAAAATTATCATCGGGGCCTTGGTTTGCCTGGATGATGTGGTGGCCGGCACCGGGGCCGTAAACGGGGTGGCGGTTCCGGCGGCGGCCTGAAGCAGCCAGGCCCCTGTAAAGCCTGCGAATTGTACAGGGGCGGCTTTCGAGGAAAACATCAACTTTGATGACCAGCACCTGAAAGGAGGAAGACAAATGAAAACCACAAAAATGTTGCTTGCTGTTCTGACCGTTTTATTACTGGGGGTGTTCGTGGGACCGGCGGATGTTCTGGCCGGCAGTACGATTAAAATCGGCGAGATCAACACGTACAGCAAATTGACCAATTTTACCTTTCCCTACCGCAACGGGTGGCAGCTGGCCCTGGAGCAGATCAACAATGCCGGCGGCGTGATGGGCAAAAAGCTTGAAGTCATCTCCCGCGATGATGCCGGCAAGCCGGGAACCGCCGTGACGATTGCCGAAGAGCTGATTCGCAAGGACAAGGTCGTATTGCTGATGGGCTCTTTTTTCTCCCACGTGGGACTGGCCATGACGGATTTTGCCAAGCGCAACCGGGTGCTGTACCTGGCGGCCGAACCGCTGTCCGACGCCCTGGTGTGGGCCAAGGGAAATCGGTATACCTTCCGGCTGCGGCCTTCGACTTACATGCAGGCCGCCATGCTGGCCGAAGAGGCGGCCAAAAACCCGGCCAAGCGCTGGGCCACCATCGCCCCCAACTACGCTTACGGCAAGGATGCCGTCAAGGCCTTTAAAAAAGTATTGAAAGCCCGGCGGCCGGATGTGCAGTTCGTCGCCGAGCAGTGGCCGGCGCTGTTCAAGATCAATGCCGGCGCGGAAATCCAGGCCCTTGCCGACGCCAAGCCCCAGGCCATTTACAATGTGACTTTCGGCGGTGATCTGGCCAAATTCGTCCGCGAAGGCAAGCTGCGGGGATTTTTCAAGCATGTCTTCGTGGTCAGCCTGCTCACCGGCGAGCCCGAGTACCTGGATCCCCTCAAGGATGAGGCGCCGGCCGGCTGGCTGGTGACCGGATATCCCTGGTACGACATCAAGGATCAGCCCCATGTGCAGTTCGTGCAGGACTACCAGAAAAAATATAATGATTATCCGCGTACCGGCTCCCTGGTGGGCTACAACACGATGATGGCCGTGGCCGCGATGCTTAAAACAGCCAAGTCCACGGACACCGAAAAAATGGTTGCGGCCATGGAAGGCCTAACCTTTAATTCACCGGCCGGGCCGATCACTTTTCGCAAAATCGACCACCAGTCCACCATGGGCGCCTGGGTGGGCCGCACGGCGGTCAAAGACGGCAAGGGCTACATGATCGATTGGAAATATGCCAAGGGCAGCGATTACCTTCCCAGCGATGCGGAAGTCATGAAATTGCGCCCCTAGAATTGGACGTGCGGTCATGTGTGGTTTAACCGGCCCCACATGACCGCATAAAATGCAACTTCGCAATAAGTTGCGGCTGGCGCCGCGTAATATGTATTTTGATCTCGCTTTGTGTGTCCATTGGGGGCGTCCCAAATGGACAATGCCGCTCAACCAAAATACAGGTTACGCTCAGTCTGGCTTTTATTGCCAGAACTTTGAGACTTACCGGCCTTGATAGATGCGAAATCCCGCCGTCTTTTGGCGGCAAAGAAAATATCATGCGCCGGCCGATTCACACCTGGCAATTTGTTTTTCGTACCCTTTCTATCTTGTTGAGGATATTATCGCTTTGGGCTTTTACATTGTTCAGTTTCTAACCGGCCTTTCGGATGCTTCCGGATTGTTTCTGGTTGCCTGCGGACTGTCGTTGATTTTCGGGGTGTCGCGGATCGTCAACCTGGCCCACGGCTCGTTTTACATGCTCGGCGCCTACCTGGCCTATACCCTGGTGGCCTATCTGCCCAGGGGCATTGTGCCGTTCTGGGCCGGCATTCTGGCAGCGGCCGTGGCGGTGGGCCTGATCGGCGTTGTCGTCGAGGTACTTTTGTTGCGGCGCCTGTACAAGGCTCCGGAGCTTTTCATTCTTTTTGCGACCTTTGGGGTCCTGCTGATCATCCAGGATCTGTCGCGCTGGCTGTTCGGAGCGGAGGACCTTCTCGGACCCCTCGCACCGGGGCTGGCGGGCAGCATCGATATCATGGGCAGCCTGCTGCCGAGCTACGATCTGGCCCTGATTTTCATTGCCCCCTTGATTCTCGGGGGATTGTGGGTTTTACTCAACCGCACCCGCTGGGGGATCCTGGTGCGCGCGGCCACCGAGGATCGGGAAATGACCGACGCGTTGGGGGTCAACCAGACCCGCCTGTTTACCACCGTCTTTTTTCTGGGATCTTTTCTGGCCGGCCTGGGGGGCGCTGTCCAGCTGCCAAAAGGGGGGGCGGATCTTTTGATGGACCTGAATGTCATTGCCGCGGCATTCGTGGTGGTGGTGGTCGGCGGCATGGGCAGCATTCCGGGGGCTTACCTGGCCGCGGTGATTATCGGCGAGTTGAGTTCTTTCGGGGTGCTGGTGTTTCCCCAAAGCACGCTGGTGCTGATGTTTCTGGTCATGGCGGTGGTGCTGGTGATTCGCCCATACGGTCTGCTGGGAAGGGCCGAAACCCACGAACAGGGTGCGGCGGCAGTCGCCGGACCACTGCTGCGGCCCGCCCCTAAAAGGCTGCGTCTGCTCGGGCTGGCGCTGCTGGTTGTCATCGGGTTGCTGCCGTTGTTTGTGGGCTCCTTTCAACTGGTGCTGTTCAGCGAGATCGCAATTTTTGCGCTGGGTGCCATGAGCCTGTACTTCATGATGGGCCCCGGCGGGATGGTATCTTTCGGTCATGCGGCTTTTTTCGGCGGCGGCGCCTATGCGGCGGCACTGCTGGTGCACTATGCGCAGACGCCCATGGAATTGGCCCTGGTGCTGGCGCCGCTGCTGGTCGGGCTGCTGGCGCTGATTATCGGCTGGTTCTGTGTGCGCCTGTCCGGTGTCTACCTGGCCATGCTGACTTTGGCCTTTGCCCAGATCTGCTGGTCGATCGTGTTCCAGTGGGGGGAGTTTACCGGCGGCGATGATGGGATCCTGAGCATCTGGCCGTCGGCGTGGGCCGATGACAAGGTTGTTTTTTACTACCTGACACTGGTGCTGTGCATCGGCGGCATCCTGGTACTGCGGTATTTTATTTTTACGCCATTTGGATACACCATGCGTGCCTGCCGGGACTCCGCCCTGCGGGTGGATTCCATCGGCATCAACCTGCGGCGGCACCAGTGGTTGACATTTATTGTCGCCGGAATCTTTGCAGGGCTTGCCGGCGGTATTTACGTTTTTTCAAAAGGCAGCGTGTTTCCCGATGAAATGTCCATTCCGCGTTCCTTTGATTTTTTATACATGGTGCTGCTGGGCGGAGTCGAAAGCCTGTCCGGTCCCATTGCGGGTTCGGCCGCATTTACCTGGCTGCTGGATAAAATATCGCGGATTAATTTCTGGCAGATGATCCTGGGGGCAATTTTTATTCTGCTGGTGGTGGCTTTTCCCCAGGGAATTGCCGGTTCCATGCACAACCGCTTCGGTCGCTTTTTTGCCGATCGATCCGATGTCAAGGGTGTCACGTGATGTCCACGGTTAAAATTTTGCAAGTCAATGAGCTGACCAAATCATTCGGCGGCATCCGGGCCGTTGACCATCTGAGCTTCGAGCTGGCCGAAGGCCGGCTATTGGCCATGATCGGACCTAACGGGGCCGGCAAATCCACCTGCTTCAACCTGATCAACGGCCAGCTGCGCCCGGACAGCGGTCAGGTCGTGATCATGGGCCACAAGATCAACGGGTATAAACCGCGGCAGGTATGGAAACTCGGGGTGGGACGCACGTTTCAGGTCACCTCGACATTCGGTTCCATGACGGTTCTGGAAAACGTTCAAATGGCGCTTTTATCCTATCACCGGCGCACAGCGTCGCTGGTCAGAAGAGTGCGCAAGCTTCATGTCGACGAATCCATGGAGCTTCTCAGCCTGGTGGGCATCGCAGACCAGCGTGATCGACCTTGCGGTGTTCTGGCCTACGGGGATTTGAAACGCGTGGAACTGGCGGTGGCCCTGGCCAACCGCCCCCGCTTGCTGCTGATGGATGAACCGACTGCCGGCATGGGGCCTGCGGAGCGCCAGGCCCTGATGGAGCTGACCGCCGGTATTGTGCATACGCGTAACATCAGCGTGTTGTTTACCGAGCACGATATGGAGGTGGTGTTTACCCATGCGGACCGCATTATTGTTTTAAACCGCGGCCGGCTGGTTGCCGAAGGAAAGCCGGCCGAGGTTCGTGAAGACGAAAAAGTCCGTGAGATTTACTTGGGCACCGGCGCGACCAGTGGATTGTAATGCACAACCGTCTGGCTGGTGCGACCACGACGGGTAGGGAGGAGTTGTTTTTGATGCCGGATAACAATCAGCAAATACTGCTCCAGGTGGAGTCACTATGTGCTTATTACGGCAAGGCGCAGATTTTATTTGACCTCAAGCTGAAGGTTCACCGTGCAGAAGTGGTGGTGCTGCTCGGGCGCAACGGGGCGGGCAAAACCACAACGTTTAAAAGCATCATAGGGATATTGCCGCCGCGCAAGGGTGCCATCACCTACAAGGAAGTGTCCATTGAAAAGCTGCCGCCATTTAAAACCTGTGCCCTGGGTCTGGGATATGTCCCGGAGGACCGTCGAATTTTTTCCAGCCTCAGCATCCTGGAAAACCTGGAAGTCGGCCGGCAGCCCCCCCGCCGGGGGCTTGAGCCCTGGACCCCCGAGCGTCTGTTCGAACTTTTTCCGAACCTTGGAGAACGGCGGCACCAGGCCGGTGGAACCCTGAGCGGCGGGGAACAGCAAATGCTGACCATTGCCCGCACCCTGATGGGCAACCCGGAGATGATCATCCTGGATGAACCCTCCGAAGGGCTGGCCCCGGTAATCGTGGATCAGCTGGCTAAAACGCTTCTCAAGCTCAAACAGCAGGGGGTGTCCATCCTGCTGGCGGAGCAGAATTTAAATTTTGCCAAATTTGTCTGCGACCGGGCCTACATTATTTACCAGGGCAGCATCTGCCATGAAAGCCCCATTGAAAGCCTGTCGGGGGAAGAATACGAGAAGTACTGCTCGATTTGAAGATGTATTGCCAGCGGCATTCAGCTGATCGTCCAGACGGCCATGTTCTCGGCCATCTTGATCGTCTTTTCGCTGAATCGTCTCCAGATGTGTTCTTCGGCAAAGCCGAGGACCTGCCGGCGGCCGACGACGATGGTTCCGAATCCGTTGTCGCGGGCGGTTGCAAGGACTTTGCGCACGGGATTGCCCCTGGCGATTAGAAAATCACGGGCAATGCGATCCGCATCAATTCCGGCCTCAATCAGGCGCTGCTCGGCTTCATCCATGTACGGCTTGAACTTGTTTTTATGGTAGTCCAGCCATTGAGGGTCTTTTTCAGGGGATTGCGGGCGGCTGCCGGGCAGCCGAAACCGGGCCGCCAGTTTGATAATGTGGCACAGGGTCACCTGCGGATTACAGGTACCGGTCAGAACGCCGACGCTGTTGACCCCGCGCATGGCTTCAATGGATTCATCCAGGGCGATCAGAATCCTGCCTGGAGCCGGGCGGCCGCCGACGATAATCGTCGGGATGTGCTTGATGATTTTGACGACTTTGCCGGCGAGGCTGCCGACCACCAGATCCTTTGACCGGCTGATGCCGGTGCGCCCCACCACCAGGGCACTGTATTGCTGGTAGGATTCCTGGACGATGTCGTTTATAATATTCGTTTTTTTGGTCTGGGTTTTAATGTCAAGCGCATCTTCGGCAAAGCCGGCATCTTCCAGGATTTTAAAGGCCTTGGCCTTGAACTCTCCAATGACCAGCTGGTGATCGGCCAGCCAGCCCATAACCTTGTTTTTCTGGGACTGGTAAAGAGGATTTCTTCCCAGGTCCCAGTAAACTTCGGGAAATCCGGTGCCGACGTTGAAAAGCACGATTTGCGTCCGCTCGGGGCAAAAGACCGCGCTGGCATAACGAACGGCTTCCAGGGCCTGGTCGGAGCCATCAACGGCCAGCAGGATCCTTCTGTCAACGGTGGCTGTCAAAAAGTCCTCCATTGCGCACCGGGGCATCCCAACTTCGCCATCAGGCGAAAGACGGTGCTTCGCCGGTGAAACCAAAACAATTGCACATTTCAGATCGAGACGATTTCATCAGATCAATATACTACAAAATTTTGTTTGGCAACCGATTTTCCGGGCAGCTGTCAATGCAGTTTTCGCAGCACCCGCTGTTCCTGCTTGACAGCGGCAAAAATATTTTTTAACTAATATAACTTTTTGGGTGCTTAAGCGAGAAAATGTTACTTTTTACGGTTTCACTTAACTTAATAAAACGCTAAAACAGATGCCTTTTGCCCGATGTTGAAATTATTGAAAAAACTGGCGCCTGCCGGCAGACCCGACGGCTCCTTTCCCGGTCCGGGCACTTTTGCCCACGGGGTTCATCCTCCCCAGCAAAAAGAGCTGTCGGCCGATGCGGCCATTGAAATCGTGCCGGTGCCGGAAAAAGTCATTCTGCCCCTGTTGCAGCATGTCGGCGGGCCCTGCACCCCCCTGGTGAAGCCGCGGCAAAAAGTGGCTTTTGGAGAAATGATCGGCAAGGGCGACGCCCTGGTTTCGGCTTCGCTGCATGCATCGGTGGGCGGCGTGGTTCAAAAAATGGCCGTGACGACCTTGCCCAATGGCCGGCATCTTCAGGCCATCGTTATCCGCAGCGAAGGCGATCAGCTTACCGGCCAGGACCTGTGGGACCGCTTGTTTGCCGGCCCGTGGCCGGAAAAGGCGTATCAGAGCCTGGACCCGGCACAGATCACCGCCGCGATTCACGAGGCCGGCATCGTCGGACTGGGCGGGGCGGCCTTTCCCACCCATGTGAAGATCATGCCCAGTGATAAAAAGCCGATTCACACACTGATTGTCAACGGATGTGAATGCGAACCTTACCTGACGACCGACTACCGCGTCATGGTGGAGGCTGCCGATGCCGTCGTAGCGGGAACCCTGCTGGCGGCGCGCGCGGTGGGAGCCGCCAGGGCCTATATCGGAATTGAGAACAACAAACTGGAAGCCGTCGACGCCCTGCGCCGCAGGGCTGCAGGTGCGGGGGTTAAACTGGCCGTTGTCAGGACGAAGTATCCCCAGGGAAGCGAGAAGCATCTGATCAAGGCGGTTCTCAATCGCGAGGTGCCATTGGGCGGACTTCCCGCCGATGTGGGGGTGGTCATGACCAATGTGGCCACGGTCACCGCCGTGGCCAGAAGTGTCATGCGCGGCATCCCGCTGACCCATCGGGTCATCAGCGTGACCGGCGCCGGCATTGTGCATCCCAAAAATTTGCTGGTTCCCATCGGCATCCCCATGGCAGAGGTGATCGACTATTGCGGCGGACTGCGAAAAACCGCGGCCCGCATGATTGCCGGCGGCCCCATGATGGGATTTTCATTTACCAATCTCCAGACTCCGGTGACCAAGGGCACCAGCGGAATTACCATCCTAACCCGCGAGGAAATCCGCCGGGTGGATCAGCGCTCCTGCATCCGCTGCGGACGCTGCGTGGATGCCTGCCCGATGAAACTGGTGCCGACCAAACTGGCGGCGGCTTCGCGTTTCAAGGATCTCAATCTGGCGCGCAGGTACAATATCATGGCCTGCTTCGAGTGTGGTTCCTGTGCCTATGTGTGCCCGGCCGGCCTGCAGCTCGTCCAGCATATCCGGATGGGCAAGACGCTGCTGGCCGCTGAAATGAAAAAATAAAATGCCTGCTACCAACGACCAAAGCCCCGTCATCAATGTTGCCCCCTCGCCCCATGTGTTCAGCATGGAAATGACCATCCCGGTCATGATGCGGGATGTGCTCATCGCGCTTATCCCGGCCGTTGGCATGGCGGTTTATTTTTTTCGCTGGTATGCGGTCAAGCAGCTGGTCATCTGTGTGCTCGTCTGCCTGGGAGCCGAGGCGGTTTTTACGCGGATGCGCGGCCGTGCGCTGTCCCTGGGGGATCTTTCCGCCGCCGTCACCGGGCTCATCCTGGGGTTGTCATTGCCGGCAACCGCTCCCTGGTATGTGGGTGCGATCAGTGCGGTGGTGGCCATCGGCATCGGCAAGGTCGTTTTCGGCGGCTTGGGGATGAATATTTTCAACCCCGCCATGGTCGGCCGGGCGTTTGTCATGATCGCCTTTGCCGGCAGCATGGCGGCTTCCGGCTACCTGGATCCAAACAGCGGCATCGACGCGCTTTCCCAGGCCACGCCGCTCAGTGCGTTCAAGCAATTCGGGCTGAGCGTGCCGTTAAGCTCCCTGCTGTGGGGCAACACCAACGGATCGCTGGGGGAGACCAGCGCGGTGGCTTGTCTGCTGGGAGGGCTTTACCTCTGTCTGCGCCGGGTGGGCGCCTGGCAGATTCCAGCCGGCATTCTGATCACCGTAACGGTTGTCGCCGGGGGGCAAAACCTGGCGGATCTTCACAGTCAGTGGACGGTGTTTCACCACCTGCTGGGAGGGGCCTTGCTTTTCGGAGCATTTTTTATCGCCACCGATCCGGTAACCAGTCCGGTCACCGCGGCCGGAAAATGGATCTTCGGCATTGGCATCGGGGCCTTGGTGATGGTGCTGCGGCTGTTCAGCGGGTATCCCGAAGGCGTCATGTTTGCCGTTTTGCTGATGAATGCGCTCACCCCGCTGATCAACCGGTGGATGATCCCCAGGCCCTTCGGCGGCGTTTAGCATATAAGTGCCTAAAGTTCGAAGTGCCCTAAAGTGTCTAAAGTTAAGGTACTCTATCTATTTATAATTAATAAAGTTAAGCTGATACATCATGGAGCAAAAGCATCCAGATCGACGAACAGGGCTTCGCGCCGCATTCAAAAACAGTAACCTGGCCCAGGCATGGCTGGTGCTGGTGCTGGCGCTGGTTTTCGGCAGTGCTCTGGCGGCGGTGCAGGTCAATCTCGGGCAGGTCATCGAGGCCAACAAGATCAATGAAACCCTTGAAAAAATACCGGAGCTGGTATTCGGCGCCGATGGGGCCCGCAAGCTGCAGCAGGGCCGGGGGCGGCTTGAAATCACCCCGGGCACCGTCGCGGTTGAAAAGGACGGCCGCAAAATCTACTACCGGCTGTATCGCGTCACCCGCGATGGGGCGCTTGCCGGCTGGGTGATCAAGGCCCGGGGACAGGGCTATGCCGACGCCATCGAGTTGCTCATCGGCCTCGATGGGCAGGCCCAAATCATAACCGGTATTTTTGTCCTCGAACAGAAGGAAACCCCGGGACTGGGAAATAAGATCGCTACGCTGAGCTGGCGCCGCCAGTTCGTCAACAAGGGCACCGACCGGCCGCTGGTGGTGGTCAAGGGCGGTGCCAGAAAACCCGAGGCCATCGACGCGGTCACCGGTGCCACCATTTCCTCGCGCAGTGTGACCCGCATTGTGAACCGCACCATCGAGGAGCTGAAGGGCATGCTGACACCGGATAAGATCCAGTTTTTGGAAAGGCGCAGTTAAATGGCCGATCAACCCACAGCGTCGGAACGCTTTATCCAGGGCATTTTGCCTGAAAATCCCGTCTACCGCCAGTTGCTGGGACTTTGTGCGACGCTGGCGGTCACCAACGGGATGAAGCCGGCGTTGACCATGGCGGGGGCGGTGGCCTTTGTGCTTTTGAGTGCCAATGTGATCATCAGCCTGATCCGCAACCTGCTCAAACCCCATCTGCGGATTGTGGTTTTCACCCTGACCATCGCCACCTTCGTTACCATCGTGGATCGCTTTCTGGCGGCCTACATGTACCAGATGAGCAAGGCCCTGGGGCCCTATATCCCGTTGATTATCGTCAACTGCATCATCATCTGCCGCTGCGAGGTATGTGCTTCACGCCAGTCGGTGCTGACCGCGGCTGCCGATGCCCTCGGCCAGGCCGTCGGCTTTGGCCTGGCCCTGTTAAGCATTGCCGTGGTGCGCGAAATCCTGGGCACCGGTATGCTGGCCGGCATCCGGGTTCTGCCGGCTGACTGGCCCTCATGGACCATCATGGTGCTGCCGCCGGGGGCCTTTTTGACCTTCGGTATGCTGCTGGGCCTGGTCAACTGGATTGTTGCCGTCCGTTCGCGCAAAAAAACCCCGGGGGCACAGGAGCAGCCATGAATTATATTGTCGATATTTTTCTGATTGCCGTCAGTGCCGCGCTGATCAACAATTTCGTGCTGTATTATTTTGTCGGCATCTGTCCTTTTATCGGGGTATCGCGGCGGGTGGACATGGCCCTGGGCATGGGCAGTGCGGTGACTTTTGTCATTACCATCGCCGCCTTTTTAAGCTGGACCATCACCACCTTTGTCCTGGTGCCCGGCGCACCGGTTTCCAGCTGGGTGGCGGGATTTTTCATACCGGCCCAAAAAGCCGCCGCCATCGACCTGACCATTTTAAATTACATCGTTTACATTTTTGCCATTTCCTCTGCGGTTCAACTGGTGGAAATGTATGTGCGCAAATTCTACCCGCCGCTTTATAAGTCTTTCGGTGTTTTTTTGCCGTTGATCACCACCAACTGCGCCATCCTGTTCGCCTGCCTGATCATCATGAGCCACGTTGTCGGCGTGGAAAATCCCGCCGCGGCCTGGGACCTGGGCAGAGCCCTGACTCTGGGGTTTTTTGGCGGTGTGGGCTTTACCATCGCCATCGTGATTATGGCCGGTATCCGCGAGGAGCTGGACCTGTGCGATATCCCGGAACCTTTCAAGGGGGCGGCCATCACCCTGATTATCGGTGGCATTCTGGCCATGGCGTTTATGGGATTTGCGGGCGTTGACAACGGCCTGAGAGCGGCTCTGGGGTCGGTCCCTTGAGCCGGTGGGAGGACCAATGACCTGGGTTACCATCGGCCTGTCCGGCGGCATCCTGCTGAGCATGGCGTTGCTGCTGACCTATATCCTTGGATGGGCCAATCGCAAATTTCAGGTGGATATCGATCCGCGGGTGCTGACGGTGATCGATGTTCTTCCCGGAGCCAACTGCGGCGGCTGCGGTTATGTCGGCTGCGGTGAATATGCCGAAGCCGTGGTGCTGGAGCATGAAGCCGTCAACAAATGTACGGTGGGCGGACAGAACTGTGCCCTTTCCGTGGCCGCCATCATGGGCGTGGAGGTGGGCGAAACCCTGCCCTATCGCCCCATCATTCACTGTGGGGCGCATTATGCCGATCGGCTGGGGCGCAATGAATACCTGGGCGAGCAGCGCTGTGCCGCGGCCAACCTGGTCACCGACGTTCAGGGCTGCACTTACGGGTGTCTGGGCTTTGGCGACTGTGCCCGGGCCTGCCTGTTTGATGCCCTGCACGTGGTGGACGGTCTGGCCACTGTGGATTATGAAAAATGCGTGGGCTGCGGCGCCTGCGCCCGGGCCTGTCCCCGTAATATTATCACCATTACCCCGTTTAAATCCGCCCGGGTGCTGGCAGTTGCCTGTTCCAACAAGGACCGGGGCAAGGACGTCATTGCGGTCTGCAATGTGGGCTGTATCGGCTGCGGCGCCTGTGCCCGGACCTCGAAGCTGTTCAAGCTCGAAGACAACCTGTCCACCATCGACTACGATGCTTACAGCGCGGAGTGTTCCCTGGATGTGCTGGAGGCCTGCCGCAAATGTCCGCGCCAGCGTCTGGTTTTCGTCGGCATCCCCACCGCTGAAGATCAGGAAAAAGCCAGGGCCCTGGAGGCTCCGGCCATCGTCGAGCCGGATTTCAAGACCACCGTGGACGATACCGAATGGCGGGGGTGAAGTTGTTCGGACGTTGAGGCGCGGCCCCTGCCGGGAGATTACGCCTCCACCGGCTCGAGGCGCGGGTTGGGGTTGTATTTTCTGCCGACCTTGGCGCAGGGCCTGCCCTGCCGCAGGACGACATCGGCGGTAAAGGCGTTGACACCCTGCATCAGGTAGCTGCCGACTCCATAGGCATCCACCGGCACCTGCAGTTTTTCAAACTCCGCGATGCGCTCGGGTTTGAAGCCGCCCGATACGATGATCTTGACATGGCCGAACCCGTGTTTGTCCAGGGTCTGGCGGGTCATTTCCACCAGCTTGGGGGTGACGCCGGTGGGGTTGAAGTCCTGCATGACCGGAATGATGGATTTGTCGACCAGGGTGCTGGCCGTATCCAGCCGGACCCCCCACAGCTTGTCGCCCAGGGCTTGGCAGCATTTCAGCGCGGTGCCCACGCAGTCGTTGTCGAAATCCACCAGCGCCACCAGGGCGACCTCCGGGTAGGTCTCGCCGAACAGGCGGATGGCTTTGACCGTATCGCCCCCCACAGCGGCGATCAGCGCGTGGGGAACCGTGCCGGAGGCCTTGGCCCCCCACCAGTGCGCCTGGGCATCGGTGGAAACCCCCGTGGCTCCGCCGATGTGGGCCGCATAGCCGTCACCGCCCTGCACCGCCCAGTGATCGAAGCGCGCCGGAAAATAAAAAACCATTTTGCCGTTGGCGGCTTCCACCACGCCGCGCACATTGCTGGCAATCTTGGTGCGCCGGGCCAGGATCCCCAGGTAGACCGTCTCCAGGTGGGCAAAAAGGCCCGCATCGCCGGTGATGTGCATCACCGTTTCCCAGGGAGCGATGCGATCGCCGTCGTGCAGGGCTTCGACCTTCAGCCGGTCAAAGCCGCCTTCCCACAGACCGTCCAGCTGGCTGGCAACTTCCATTTTTTCTTCAATGGCCAGCAGGTAAGCCTTGTGGTTGTTCAGAAACTGGCGCCGGGCACGCTCCTTGAGCTCGATTAAGCGGTCGAACAGTTTATATGCCTGGGGATAATCGGTATACCGGCCCGAGGCGATTTTTAAAACCGCCACGGCCTCGTCCACCCCGCACAGCACGGCGTCTTTTTTTTGAAATACCTGCATGGTGACTTCCGGATGCAGGTTGTGCCGTTCGAGGGTGATTTTTTCGCGCCAGAAGTAGACGTCGCTGCGGTATCCGCGCCGCAGTTCCTGGACCGGCAGATCAAATACGTGGGCTTCAAGGCGTTTGGGCATTTTCAGGTTTTCCTCTTTGGGTGGATCGCAGACGGCATCCGCCATGGTTTGCCGGGATTCATCCGTTTTTCAGCATTGCGGCCAATATAGCCAATCGCCATCAGCCTGTCAATTCACTTTCAGGATGTTTTCAGAATTTGGAATGAAGAAACAGGTCTACTCGCCCAGGTAGGCTTTTTTGACCTGCTCGTTTTGCAGCAGGGCGGCCGACCTGTCGGTCAGCACGATGCGGCCGGTTTCCATGACATAGCCGGTATTGGAGATGGTCAGGGCCATGTGGGCGTTTTGTTCGACCAGAAAAATGGTCACCCCGCTTTTGTTGATTTCCTGGATGGTTTCAAAAATTTTTTCCACCAGCTTGGGGGCCAGACCCAGGGACGGTTCGTCGAGCAGCAGCAGCTCGGGGCGCGCCATCAGCGCCCGGCCGATGGCCAGCATCTGCTGCTCGCCGCCGCTCAGGGTGCCCCCCGGCTGGTGCATGCGGTCTTTTAACACCGGAAAAAGGGTGAACACCCAGTCCATGTCAGCGGCCACTGCGGCCTTGTCGCGGCGCAGAAAAGCACCCATTTCAAGGTTTTCCAGGGTGCTCATCTTGGGAAAGATCTGCCGTCCCTCGGGGGTCTGGGACACCCCCCGGGCTGCAACCTGTTCGGGCCGCAGGTGATGGATGGGCTTGCCTTTCAGGAGTATTTCACCCCGGGCGGCCCGCTGCACACCGCAGACGGTCATCAGGGTGGTGGATTTGCCGGCGCCGTTGGCGCCGATCAGACAGGCGATCTCGCCTTGGGGGATGGCGCATGAAATCCCCTTCAAGGCGTGGATGTTGCCGTAATAGGTGTGCACGTCGGTAAGCTGTAAAATCGGCCGGGCGTCTGTCATTTGGTTAAATCCGCAGGTGTTTTTTCGTTGGCTTCATGCAACTCCCGCCGTCGCCGGGATGCCGGGATCAGCCCTTCGGGCTTGAGTACCATCATGGTGGTCATGATCCCGCCGAAGGCCAGCATGCGGTAGTCGGCCAGGTTTCGGAAAATTTCGGGCACGCCGATCATGATGAAACCGGCCACGATGATGCCGGGGATGCTGCCCACCCCTCCCAGGACGACAATGCAAAGCACGATGCACGATTCCATGAACAGGAAAAAATTCGGGTTGGTGTAGCTTAATTTGGCGGCGAAAAAAGCGCCGGCCACCGAGGCGAAGCCAGCGCCAAGGGCGTAGGCCAGCAGCTTGATCCAGGTAGTAGGCACCCCGGACAGTTCGGCGGCCACCTCGTCTTCGCGGATGGCGATCCAGGCCCGGCCCACCCGGGAATGGTCCAGCCGGTGAACCCCGATGATCGTCAGAACCGCAATCAGCAGGATTAAATAGTACAACGACGGCAGGGACTTGAGATAAACCACCGCCCAGCTGAATCCGTCCTGGGTAAAATGCGGATAGATCAGCTCCGGGCGCTGCATGCCGAAAAGGCCGTTGGGCCCGGCGGTCAGCGAGTCCCAGTTGTTGAGCACCAGGCGGATGATTTCGCCGAAGCCCATGGTGACAATAGCCAGGTAGTCGCCGCGCATCTTCAACGTCGGATAGCCGATGATGCAGCCGACGACCATGCCCAGCACAATGCCCAGGGGAACCGCCGCCCAGAAGGACAGGCCGAACTTGAGGTTGAGCAAAGAGTAGGTGTAAGCGCCCACAGCGTAAAAGGCGATGTAGCCCAGGTCCAGCAGCCCGCACAGGCCCACGACAATGTTCAGGCCCAGCCCCAGGCAGATATAGATCAGGCAGGTGATGACGACATCGAGCATGTAGTTGTCGGCAAACAGCGGAAAAATGGCGGCGACGGCCAGCAGACTGCCGATGGTATACAGCTTGGGGATCCGGTCGAGGCGTTCGGCTGCCTGCTCGGTCCAGGGAGTTTTGGCCACCTGGGGCGTCTGGCGCTGTCCGCGGATTATTTTCAGCAGAAAATTGAGGGCCAGAATGGCTACGAAAACGCCCAGGGTTTTAAAGGCCCGGCCGGGCTGGAAGCTGGTGGTTTTGAAACCGAGCATGGGAATGATCAAAATGGCCAGAAAAAAGCAGTAGACCACCAGTTTTTTAAGTTCCTGCCGTACCATCAGACGCGCACCTCCGATGAGCTGTCCCCCAGCAGACCGCTGGGTTTTAAATACAGGACCAGGATCAGCACCGTAAAGGTGGTCACGTCCTTCCAGGCGCTGGGCAGAAAAGCGGCCCAGAAGACTTCAATCGCCCCGATGATCAATCCCCCCAGCATGGCGCCCGGAATGGAGCCGATTCCTCCCAGGATCGCGGCCGCAAAGGCCTTGATCATGAAAATAAAGCCCATGTCGAAGCGCACCGCTCCGTAGTAAAGGCCCACCATGACGCCGGCGGCCGCTCCCAGGGCCGGACCGATCATGAAGGTGATGCGGATGGTCTGGTCGATGTTGATGCCCAGCATGCGGGCCATGGTCTGGTTCTGGGCCGTCGCTCGCATGGCTTTTCCCAGCCGGGTCTTGTGGACGAAAAGCTGCAGGGCGATCATCAGCACCACCGCCAGAATGATGATAAAGATCTGGCCGTTGGTGATGCGCGCGCCGAAGATTTCAAATCCTTTGAGGCCGAACACCTGGGGGTAGGCCCGGTCGGAAACCCCCTGGCTGAGCATCATGCCGTTGGAAAGAAAGATCGACATGCCCAGGGCGCTGAGAATGCCCGCCAGGCGGGAGGAGCGGCGCAGGGGTTTGTAGGCCACATGCTCCAGGGCGACTCCCAGCACGGCCACATAGGCCATGGCCAGGCCAAAAACGATCACCAGGGTGATGATAAAATGGGCCTCCACCCAGCCGGCCTGCTGCAGGGCGGTCAAAACGATGACCCCGATGAAGGCCCCGGCGGTAAACAGCTCGCCGTGGGCGAAGTTGATCAGTTCGATGATGCCGTAGACCATGGTGTAGCCCAGGGCGATCAGGGCGTAAATGCTTCCCAGAAAGACGGCATTGACGATCTGCTGCAGCAAAAATGCGGACAGCTCCATTCGCACAGCTCCGTTTTGAATTTAAAATGAACGGACCGCGCGCTGATGATTTCACACGCCCGGTCCGTTTGTTTTTTTATAGATCCTTGCCGGTCAGCGGATCCCAGTAAGGCACAAACTTGTTGTCCTTGACGACCCAGACAATGTGGGCCAGCTTGCGATCGCCCTTGGCGTCGAACTTGATGTCGCCGCTGACGCCGGACCAGGTGTTGGCGCGGATGGTTTTTTGCAGGGCATCGGCATTGGTGGTGCCGGCTTTGTCAATGGCCTCCAGGACCATCATGCCGGCATCAAAGGCGTAATAGGCATAGGAGCCGATGCTTTTGGCTTTCCACATGGCCTTGTATGTTTTTTCGAACTGGCGCCGGGCCGGGGTGTCCGGTGCCTGCGCAAAGGTCAGGTACACGCCTTCGGCGGCCGGTCCGGCCACCTCCAGGAACTTGGGATGGTAGACCGCATCTTCGCTCATGAAATCAGACGTCAGGCCGAGTTTGCGGGCCTGCTGGATCATCTTGGAGCCTTCAGGCTGGTAGACGCTCATGTAGATGACATCCGGGTTGACTCTCTTGAGCTTGGTCAAAACCGCGGTGAAGTCGCTGTCGCCGGGGGTGATGTGCTCATGGGCCACGATTTTAAGCTTGCCGCTTTCTTTGGCAAACCTTTTGATGTTGGCCGTCAGTCCGGCGGTATAGGTCTGCTTGTCGTCAATGAGGGCGACTGTTTTGGCATGCAGTTTTTTCTCCATAAACTGCACCGTGGACCAGGCCTGGACATCGTCCCTGGGGGGCATGCGGAAAAAATATTTGTAGCCCTTGGCGGTCAAACGCTCATTGGTGGAGGCCGGGGTGACCATGACGATCTTGGCGTCCATCAGCGGGATCTGGGCCGGCTCGGTGGCCGAGGAGCAGTAGGCGCCGACGACCACGTTCACACCGCTGTTGATGAGCTTGTTGGCGGCCATGGTGGCCTTGCCGCCGTCACAGGCGCTGTCGCCGGGGATGACTTCGACCGCGGCAAACCCTTTGACCGGGCCGTAGACTGCCACCGCCGTTTTGACGCCCTGCAAAATGTCGGTGCCGTCCTGGGCGTAGGGGCCGGTCAGCGGACTCAGGGTGCCGATTTTCAGGGTCTTGGCGGCCACCAGACCGTGAACGCCCAGTATCAGGGTAATGCACAACACAAAGATTCCGATTTTTTTCATGATCCTACCTCCTTTTTGGTTTGTTGATTAATTGCACCCGGGGCGGCAAGGCGCCAGGCGACGATTATGCTTTGGCGCCGCCTCCCAGGTACGCTTCAATCACCTTTTCGTTTTGCTGAATTTCCTTGGGGGTGCCTTCGGCGATTTTCTGGCCGTAATCGAGCACCGTGACGATTTCCGAAATTCCCATCACCAGACGCATGTCATGTTCCACCAGGAAAATGGTCAGTCCGCTGTCGCGCAGCTTGATGATCAGTTCCATCAATTCCGCGGTTTCTCGCGGGTTCATGCCGGCCGCCGGCTCGTCGAGCAGCAGCAGTTCGGGTTGGGTGGCCAGGGCCCGGGCGATTTCCAGCCGCCGCTGTTCGCCGTAAGGCAGGTTGGAGGCGTAGTCGTTGCTGTGGCCGGACAGTCCGAAAAAATCCAGGATTTCCATGGCCTTGGCGACGATCTGCCTTTCTTCGCGTTTTTCAAAGGGGGTTTTCAACAGGGCCCGCACCGCCCCGCTTCTGGTCCGGCAGTGCAGGCCGATCTGGACATTTTCCAGCACGGTCATGGATTTGAACAGGCGGATGTTCTGAAAGGTGCGGGCAATTCCCTGGGCAATGATGCGGCTGCTTTTCAGATGGTTGAGCTTTTTTTCCTTGTAAACAATGGATCCCTCGGTGGGCGGATAGACGCCGGTGATCATGTTGAACACGGTGGTTTTGCCGGCGCCGTTGGGACCGATCAGGCTCAGGATTTTCCCCCGGGGCACGGTCAGGTCCAGTTTGTTGACCGCCAGCAATCCGCCGAAGCGCTTGGACACGTTTTTGATCTGCAGTTCAGCCATAGGGGGCCCGATGTTCTCTCAGCAACTTGAAATAGCGTTGTGCATATCCCAAATTCAGCTCGGATTTTGATGCGTCTGCAGGTGCAGACAATAAGTCGGGTATATAAACATTTAATGATCGGCTTGTCAACTTACTTTGGAGATAGATGCCGCCTCTAAACCAGGCCGCCTTCACTGAGCGGTTGGTTGTTGAGGATGCGATCGGCGGCAAATATGGACAAATCCAGGGACAGGGGAAGCTGCAGGATCAGCTCGGCCAGGTAGCGCCCCACCGCCGGGGCCTGCTGCAGACCGTGGCCGGAAAACCCGTTGGCCAGAAACAGACCCTTGAGCTGAGGCCATGGCCCTAAAATGGCATTGCCGTCCAGGGTGTTGACCGCATACAGTCCGGCCCAGCCGCGCACCAGTTTGAGCCGGTCAAAGGCAGGTACGAATGCGGCCAGCTCCGGCCACAGGATTTCCATGAAACGCTTATCATCCCAGGTAAATTGAAATCCGGTCGGGTCGTCCGCCATGGATTTGCCCACCAGGATCAGCCCCCCGGTTTCACTGCGAAAATACAGCCCCGAGGGCAGGACCGTCAGGGGGAGCGGTCCCCGGGGCTTGACGGCGGTGTCCAGAATGAACACCTGGCGCTTGACCGGCACTACCGGCAGGTTGACCCCTGCGGTTGCCGCCAGCCGGGCGGCCCAGGCACCGGCGCAGTTGATGATGTATCCTGCCTTGAGGGATTCTCCCGAAGCCAGCCGGACACCGGTGACGGCATCGCTCCGACTGATAATCTCGCGAACCTCATCTGTGAGGTAGGCGGCCCCCTGGGACCGGGCCTTGGCTTTATAGCCCATTAACGCGGCATGGGCGTCAAAGTGTCCGTCATCAGGGCCAAAGGCAGCACCGCTGAAATGATCGGTCTTGTACAGCCCAAAGCGTTTTTTAATTTGTTGCGGCGTCCACCATTCAACGCGGCATCCCAGCTCTTGTTGCAGATTAAAAGCCTTTCTGGCCTGCTGCCGGGAATTTTCGTCAACCAGAAAGAGGTTGCCCTCGCGGCGAAAATAAATTTTCGGCTTCCTGTCTTCGACCGCCATTTCATCTTCGAAGCGCTCCAGAACTTCAAAGGCATATCGGGAAATCAGGATGTTTTCTTTGAGGCTGAACTGGATGCGGACATTGCTCATGGAAAGGGTGGTGGAGGCCCGGGTATAGGCGGGGTCGCGCTCGATCACGGCCACCTTGAGCCGGGGCTCCATTTTCGTCAGGCAGTAGGCCGTGGCGCTGCCCATGATGGCGCCGCCGATGATGATGACGTCGTAAGTGTTGCGCATCCCTAAAGCTCCAGCCAGGTCCCAACATTGTTGTCCATGGCATTGTGGTAGATCAGCGGCGCGACGGCCAGGTCGTCCAGGGCCAGGCCCAGGTTGGCGGTCATGGTGCGTTCGGCGGGCGACTGCCGGCCGGGTTTCTCGCCGCAGGCCAGCTGTCCCAGGTCGGCGTGGATTTGCGGCCCATCCTTGAAATAGCCGGTTTGCCGGGCCAGGTTGAATTGGGCGATGTCGTCGGTGCAGAATTTGTCGGCTTCATGCATGGCCGCCGGCTGCCAGTAGGAATCGTAATCCACCAGGGAGGCGAACGCGCCTTCATCCAGCCATCCGGCCTGGATGGTGGCATGGGGCGTTTTCAATATCGGCCCGGCCGTGACCACGATGTCACAGCCCGTCACCGCTTCCCGCGGGGTTTTGACCGGCACGACTTCCAGTCCGAAAATGCGACCGATTTCTTCAGCATATTGCTGCTGCACCTCCGGGCTTACATCGTAGGCCATGACCTTTTTCAACGGGAAAAGCGCATTGAAGGCCTCCACGTGGCTGCGTCCCTGGACCCCGCAGCCCAGCATCCCCATAACGGACGATTCCGGGCGCGCCAGGTAGCGGGCGGCAATTGCACTGGCCGCCCCGGTGCGCTTGGCGGTGATCCAGACGCAGTCCATCACGCAAAGGGGAAGCCCCGTGTCCACGTCATTGAAAATCAGCAGCCCGCTGATGTAAGGCAGGCCCTTTTGAGGGTTTTGGGGAAAGGCGCTGACCCACTTGATGCCGGCGGATTTCAGGTCCGCAATGTAGGCCGGCATGGCGTGGATGAAATTGTCGCCGCCGCCGGGGTGGATGCCGGGTTTGGGGGGCATTTCGGTGCGGCCTTCACCCTTGGCCTTGAAGGTGGTTTCCAGAGCCTCAATGATTTGGGCCATGGAAGGGCCGACTTTTTCGACATCGGCCCGGGACAGATACAGCAGTCGGCGGGTTGGGGTTTGCATGGTGCCTCCAGTGTCGTTTCGGTTTTTGGGGGGATTGACCTGCGTCCACCAGGTTTTATAAACGATCAGCAGTTTGGTCAATATGAATTTGTCCCGGCATGAAAGATGATGAAGTCGTAAAAAGTCCAAAAAGGGATGATGGCGCTCAAAATCATCTTTTTACGATTACGTCAAAGATTGCAGCTTTTCGAAGGGGTGAATCGCCCGGCGCATGATATTTTGCTTTATGAAATTTGGGCAAATAGGGCTTGCATTTCATGGGATTTGTTATAAATAAAGATAGATTGCGGCCCGGGGGATTTTAACCGCCCTCCGGGATTGTCCCTTTACCCACAGAAAGGAGGAGGAACATGAAAGTACTTAAGCTTATTCTGGTGTGTTTTCTGGTGGCAGGCTTGATGCTGTTCGCATCCAACAGCTTTGCCAAAAAGGCGATTGTTTACGGAACCACCGAAAAAGTGATCGACATGGATCCGGCCAACGCTTACGACTTTCATACCTGGGAGATTTTTTACAACATTTACCAGGGTCTGCTGCGCTACCCTCCCGGCAAGACCGAGCTGGTGCCGGGTCTGGCAAAATCTTACAGCATCAGTGCCGACGGCAAGGAATATACCTTCGAGCTGCGGCAGGGGGTGAAATTTTCCGACGGCACGCCCTTTGACGCCCAGGCGGTGAAATGGTCCCTGGACCGGGTGATCGCCCTTAAAGGCGATCCGTCCTGGCTGGTCACCGATTTTGTCGACCACGTGGAGGTGCTGGGGCAGTACACGGTCAAGTATGTGCTCAAAAACCCGGTGGCCTATTTTCCCTCCCTGGTGGCCTCTGTTCCGTATTATCCCGTAAATCCGAATATTTATCCGCAAGACAAGATCATCCGCGACCCCTCCGAGTTAAAAGGCGGCAAACTGGTGGGACTCGGGCCCTATAAGGTGACATCCTTCAAACGCGACCAGGAAATTGTGCTGGACGCCAATCCCAATTATTACGGTGAAAGGCCTCTAAACGACCGGGTGGTGATCCGCTATTTCGCCGATGCCACCACCATGCGGCTGGCCCTGGAAAAAGGCGAGGTCGACTTTGTCTTCAAGACCCTGAATCCGTCCGATATCAAGGACCTGGAAAGATCATCCAAGGTGCTGACGGTCAAGGCCCAGGGTCCCTATATCCGCTACATCTGTTTTCTCACCGACACTCCGCCCTGGAATGACAAGGTCCTGCGCCAGGCCGTGGCCGCGGCCGTCAACCGCAAACAGCTCATTGACAAGGTTTTCCTGGGGCAAAACGCACCGCTGTACTCCATGGTGCCCAACGGCATGTGGTCGCACACCGACGCCTTCCGGGCGGTTTACGGGCCCGACGGCAATATCAAAAAGGCCCGGGCGCTGCTGGCGTCCCGCGGATACAGCGAAACCAACCCGCTGACCTTTGACTTCTGGTACACCCCCAGCCATTACGGGGATACCGAAGTGGACATTGCCGCCGTGCTCAAAAATCAGTTCGAGGCCACGGGCATGATGAAGGTCAACGTCAAGTCGGCTGAATGGGCCGCCTACCGGGACAACTGGTCCAACAAGGTGATGCCCGTCTGGCTGCTGGGCTGGTACCCGGACTACATCGACCCGGACAATTACCTGGCCGCCTTTGCCGGGACCGCCGGCTCCAAGGGGCTGGGGATTCATTTTTCCAATCCCGTCTGGGATAAAAAGTTCGTCGAGGGCCAGACCGTGACGGACATAAAGCAGCGCACCATCATCTACCAGGATATCCAGCAGTGGTGGACCGACGAGGTGCCGACCTGTCCCCTGTTCCAGGGAACCCTGTACCTGTTTACCCAGAAGGATATTCGCGGCATCATGCTGTCGCCGACGCTGCAGTTCAACTACGGCCCCATCCACCGGGTCAAATAAGCCCTTTACCGGGAGCGGGCAGCCGCCCGCCTCCCGGTGAATTCAACCGGGCTGTCCCGGGACCTGCAGATTGTAACAGTCGATGAAAAATCTCACCCGCTATATCGTCACGCGCCTGCTGCTGACCATCCCCATGGTGCTGATTCTGTTGAGCATCGTGTTCGTGGTCCTGCGGGTCATGCCCGGCGACCCGGTATCCTCCCTGCTGGGGGGCCATGCCCCCGAACATGTGATCGAGCAGAAAAGAGAGGCCCTGGGCCTCAACAAGCCTTTGCCGGTTCAGTATTTGAATTACCTGTGGCAGATCTGCCGGCTGGACCTGGGCGAATCCATGGTGTTCAAACAGCGGGTGAGCACCGCCATTTTCGAAAAGCTGCCGGCCACCATGGAACTGACGTTTTTCGGCATGCTGATCACCCTTTTTCTGGGGGTGTTTCTGGGGGCCTATGCGGCGGACAAGCGGCGCACCGGCCGTGATTATGGGATCCGGCTATACGGGATCGTGGTTTACTGCATACCCGTATACTGGATGGGGCTGATGCTGCAGCTGATTTTCGGCATCTGGCTGGACGTGCTTCCTATCGCTGGCCGCACCGGCGCCCGGGTGTTTGTCTCGACCTTTGAAAAAACCGGCTTTTACATCCTCGACACCCTGTTGGTAGGCGATTACGAGGCCCTGGCCGATGTGGCGCTGCACCTGGTGCTGCCGGCGGTCACCCTCGGGCTGGTGCTATCGGGAATTTTCGTGCGCCTGACGCGCACCAACATGCTCGATGTGCTCAAGGCCGATTACATCGTGGCCGCTGAAGCCCGGGGCATCCGCCACCGTGTGATCGTCTACAAGCACGCATTGAAAAACGCCTTCATCCCGATTTTGACCATGATGGGGCTGCAGTTCGCGCTTTTGATGGCCGGTGCGGTGCTGACAGAAACCACTTTTTCGTGGCCGGGCATGGGACGGTTGCTGCTAGAGCGGATTTATCTGCGCGACTATCCCACCATCCAGGGCGTGATCATCATGATCGCCCTGTTCGTGGCCCTGGCCTCGCTGATCGTGGATATTGTTTATGCGCTGATCGATCCGAGGGTACGGTATTGAAGAAAGGAAAAAGGTTAAAGGACAAAGGATGATGGTCCCGTAAAAAGTTCAATTTTTCGCTCCGCAAGCCTTTTCGGGAGCTGTTCAGGGTTTCGCTAAATTGCAAGAACTCGTCGCCAGCTCCTCAAACAGCTTGCAATTTTTTAACGCTCAACCCTGAACAGCTCTTTTTCCGAAAAGGGTTGATGTCGCTCA
>CAZGNV010000010.1:0-94957 GCA_964527835.1 uncultured Desulfosarcinaceae bacterium
CAATTTTCCTTGCCGGATAAAGGTCGGCCGGTGGTGCACTTTATTTGACGCTTACTTATTATTGGCCTATCAATACTTGTTTATGCAATATATATTTTTGCTGATTTTTTCAATGTTGGCCTAAACGATGTAACCTATTTTTGCCCTCCTTGGGACAGAGTTAAATGTGTGTTCAATCTTACGGCAACAGTATTTTTCGCCGGCTTTCCGATTTTCGTATTAACAGCGCTCTTGGGTGTCGTTGCCATGCTAATGATTATTTTTGGCTTTATTCTGTTATCATTTAAAGTTGATATGGATTGCCCTTTTTGCAAGGCTGAAATTCCCCAAGTATTCTTCTTTTATCCTTCAAGAGTTAATTGCGTGCAATGCAAAAGAATGATTCAGATTAAATGGAAGAATAGGATTAGAAAACGAAATAAAAAAAGCCCTGCCGGCGTGTGAGGCACCCTATAGAAAGCGTCAGCTTTCGATTCATTCCCCTCCTTAATATTCTCCCTGTTTAAATCAAAGTTTAAATCAAATTGTTCTGGCAACGTCTGTTGTGAATCCGGTTTATATACCTGTTCTGTCATTCTTGTTGGTTAGGAGGTGTTGAGGATGCAATATTATTCAGGCAATAAGGACCAGGATGACAGGACTGGATACTTAGGGAAGAAACAGTACGAGGATGCTTCAAGTTTCGGTGACATCTTCGGGGAATCTGCAAGGATAAAGGCTGAGAGCGTCGATGACATAGTGGCGGAGATTGACAGGAGATACAAGGCTTTGGAGCATACGAGGAATGAGTTCAGCCATCTGAGAAGCCAGGTCGAGGACAGGATTAATGAGACTCTCTGTTTCGGATACTCGGCAGGCCCTATGTTGAAGCGTAGGACTGATTTCGAGAAGAAGCTGACCGACCTTGACCTTTCCCTGATGAAGGAGGAGCAGCAGGCCATGAGAGACATATCGATGCTGAAAAAAGAACTGAGATACAGGCTTGAGAGCTACAGGGAAGAGAAACAGGGCCTGGATTTCCTGGGAGGCTACAATGGATGACAGGATAAGGTCTCTGGAATACGAGCTCAGCCTGTTGAAGACAGCCCACCTGAAGCTGAGCGAAGGCTTTTACCTCCTGGCAGAGAGGATGCAGAAGCACGAGCTCAACACTGAGTATTACAGTTTCCAGGACAGGCTGCATAAGGCTGCCCTTGCCACGGAGATCCTGAGGTTCAGGGATGGACAGGGAAGAAAAGGTAAGGAAGAGGCTTGATTTGATTAGACCTACTAAATGCGGATAACAGGCAATATATTTTTATTTTATTCAACTTCAACATTTTGGATATTGCTAGATCCACAATTTGGACATTTTGATGGGGAACCATACCTTTTTTTGGTTTCCCAACTATATCCGCAATCTTGGCAGTCATAATAAGGGGAATAGTCCGAGTCCGATGATTTGAGTTCTGCTTTTATTCTCTCAGCTTCTTGAGCTTCTTCGAGTTCAATATATTTATCTCTTATCGCCTTTTTATCATAATAAATATCTTTCTTGTCCAAGTAGTTAAAGAAATAATCTAGTATTGTATCAGGATAGCTCATTCCTAGGCTATGTCTCTTAGTAATGCTGTCTTGAATAGAGCTCATATTCATAAGATGTTCTGTGACCTTCTCTTCAACATTAAAGAGCATCTTCGCAAGATTAGCGTCACTTTTTTTCTTTAACTTTAGAATTTCGTTATCGAGTATCTCATTATTTTTCTTTAACTTAAAAATTTCGTTATCGAGTATCTCATTAATTGATTGCTCAAGATAAATCAGGATTAGTTTACGGGCTTTTTCTTCTGAAAGTTCAATATTTTTTTCATGTTTCACTAATTTAATAAGATCACAAATCGTAATATCAGAACTTACAGGGTTAAAAAATTTCTTGGCAAAATCATGCAAATACTCTTCCCGCAGGCCTTGTTGTATTTTAATCAGCGCCTCACGTTCCTTTTCAGCTTTTTGTTTTTCCTTTTCAACTTGTTCTTTTATAGATTTATGTATAAGTATCATAACACAACCAACAATAATAAAAGACAGACCTAAATACCAAAAATGGAAAATAATTATTATGCCTGCAATTAGCCAGATTATTCCAATAATCTTTTCGCCACCTGCTTTATCTCGCTCAAACATAACAAATTTAATATAACTTTTTTATTTAAACTTTTGGGATAGGCGATCATCGGGATATTTTAATAGTCTTTCGGATAGAAAAAGATACACTGGCATGATGACTAAAGCCCTGCCGGCGTCTGAGGCACCTATGAAAGCTTGGAAAGCTTTCGATTCAAATTCTCTTTTTTTGAAACCCACCTGAATATAGAAATCCATTTATGTTAACAACAGATGTCAATCTCCCTTAAATACAGCTTCTGGTATTTTTATTGTTTAAGGGGGAGTGTTGAATATAAAAATTGAAGATGGACAGAGAGGAAAAGGTGAGGAAGAGGCTTAACCTGCTGAAGCCTTTCATTGGGCAGGAACGTGCCGAGAGGCTGTGGGTCTTGTACATGTGGTCGGATTACAGGAGGAAGGCGAAGCTTGAGAGCATGATAAACACCCTCGCCCAGAGGCATCTCGACCTCTTCGAGGGTGAGCCTGAGCTTGAGCCCATACCAAAGGGGTTTTGCAATGGTGATATCTTGCTGGGGGATGTCCTTTTCAGAGGCAGGAAGTTGTATCCTTTCAGGCTTCCTCTTGGTTCATTGATAAAGCATGTGGGTGTGTTCTCGCAGACGAGTAAGGGCAAGACCAACCTGTGCATGCTCATGGCCACGCAACTGGCCCGGAAGGATGTGCCTTTCATCATCTTTGACATCAAGAGGAACTACAGGGAAATGTTACAGCTCAAGGATATTAATGGTCTTGAGGCCTTCACCCTGGGGAGGAGCATAAGCCCGAAGTCCCTGGACATGTTCAAGCCTCCGAGAGGGCTCTCAAGGCAGCAGTGGATAAAGATGGTCCTGGACAGCATGGAGGAGATATATTTTTTCGGGAGGGGTGTCAGCCATATCCTGAGGAAGATGCTCGAGGATGACCAGAAGGTTGAGAAGGTGCTGGACGGCCTGAAAAAGGAAAAATCCAAGCAATCCAGCTACAGGAAGAGCGCCTGGCTCGACTCGAGCCTGTCGAGGATAGAGGACCTGAGCACGATAAAGGATGTCATCTGGAACCCGAAAGGAAAAAGCATCGAATCGTTGCTGGGCAGGAAGGTCATCCTGGAACTGGACAGCCTGAACAGCCTGGAGAGGCAGCTCATATACGAGGTCATCCTGAAATATTCCTATTACCACCACCTGAACGGCAGGGAAAGGGAGAAGGTGAGCCAGGTCATCATTCTCGAGGAATTCCAGGCACTCCTTAGAAGGCAGGCAGGGAACCAGGAGGCCTTCATAGAATCGTTGTTCAGGATGGGCAGGGAACTGGGAATTGGGCTAATATACGTGTGCCAGAACATTAGCCAGATACCCGTGACCATTTTGCAGAACACGAACACGGTCATATGCCTGAACCAGAACCATGAGTATGACATGAGGGGCTGCGCCCTGTCACTGCTCCTTAGCAGAGACGAGCAGGCGATGCTGGGCAGGCTGCCAACAGGCCAGGCAATAATGAGGATGTCCGAAGGATACACCAAGCCCTTCAGAATCTTGGTCCCTAAGATGGGCATCAGGAAAGGCATGATAACAGACAAAATCCTGAAAGATTTCCGGGAAGGAGGGGCAGACACGGGCTTGCAATAACTATGAGGGTGAAAAAAGCCCTCCCGCGCACCAGCCAGCCAAGAGAAAGCCTGCAAAGCTATACGAAACAGGAAAGATGGTACTCTGGATAAAGCACAGGAAGGGAAAACTCAACATCCACATAACCACGTTCAGGCACTACTACACGAACATATGCCACATCCTGGTCCAGGAATACGGCCTCGCATGGGACGACACCATCCTCGTCCAGAGCATCACAACCAAAAACCTGCCCCACTTCCGCAACTACAGGACAAGGCCCAAAAAAGTATTCTACGGCACAGTCCAGGAATTCGACAGGCACGTGAAAAGATTCTTCCAGCAGAACGTCTGGAAAAAATAAGGTAAATATATTCCTTTTTTGGGGGCTTTCACCACCATGAATGTGTCTTATAATTGAACTCAAAGATCTTAATTCCAGGGTCATTATAATAATCCTGGATTTGTTTTTTGCCCATCTTCCACGCGCACACCTTCCTGCCTTTTGGATACATTCTTAGCAGTTTTTTCATTGATAGAATAAAGCAGTATATTCTGTCTGCCTCATCTATGACCAATGCGAAATAAGGGACGCAGTTGAATGCTTTGCATGCTTTCTCGATTTTTGCAAAATTATCATTGCTTATCCCAAGATATGTTCCTTCCGTTCCCTGTTTTCTGCTTCTGCTTTTAACTGAAATACCCATCAATTCTTTGGTACGTGGGTTTTTAGCAATAATGTCTATCCCTGTATGGTCAACATTAGCGCATTCAAAATTATATTTGGATAACCAGTACAAAATTAAGCTTTCTGCAAAATCGCCTGTGATTTTTGAGTGTCTTGAACTTTTGTTTACTTGCATATTCGGTATGATTGAGAAACATTTAAAATCTTTTCGTTCAACCAGGCCGTGCACGAAAAATATATTAATGAGAGGAAAATACCAGCTCCCGAAAATGAAAAAGGCCAAAAAACCGAAAGCAGGGAAAAAGCTCAGGACAATAGAATCCCAATGGGACAACTACTACAAAGAGGTAAGGGATGGCCATAAGGCCAGGAAGGCAAAGGCAAAGACCAGGAAACAAGATTTATCCAGAAAAAAGATTCTGGGATAAAAAAACAAAAAAGTTTATAAAAAAAACGCCTCACCATTCCGGAGTGGTAAGAAAAGTTTAAATAAATCAGGCCACATAATTATCAATTAAGTTTCAAAAAGATGTGATTTTTGAAGCCAGGAAGATTTCAAGGAGTTCTCATAGTAAGTTAGGGGGAAATTCGGAGAGAGTGAGGTGATCGATTATTTCAAGGGTGGAATTGGAAAAGGAATCTGAAGGGTCTGAGAGGGGCATTGTTTCTCATCAAAACGAAATCATAGATGATTATCCGGAGGTAATCTACAGTGACTGATTGATGTTCGAGTCCTTTTCAGCACAAAAAGGACCATGGAAAAGAGGAAGGAAGCCCTCAAGAGGAGTCACATTTCTAAGAAGGCTCTTTCCCAGAAACTGAAAGGAACAAAGAGGTGATATGAGAAGATGAGAAAACACGAGATAGCCGGCAGGCTATCAAAAAGCAAGGCCATGGCAACAATCCTGACATGCCTGCTGGCCTTGCTTGCCATGACAACAGTATACGGATTAGACCCAAGCATCGACAACAGTGATAAGGTACCTGTCGACATGGAAATCGCGATAGGTGAGACACAATCTATCGTGACAGATGGTTTTGAGCTTGCAACGTTCCACAGGGATTATGCCTGCTGGAACGGGAACTGCGCAGTGCCGTTCTTTCTCAAGAACAATAGAGATACAAGTTTCTCGTTCAATGAGCTCAAGCTGAAAGTAGTGGATGAAGAAGGCCTTATCTCAGACGTAAGGTTCTACAGGAAGTATTATGGGCTTGAAAACGGCACAGAAGAGATGTTGAAGACAGAAGAGCTGAAGGAACCGAGCCTATTAAGCGTGGATTCCAAGAGAACAGAATATTTCGAGGCCCACTTCAGGATACCGAAGGGCAGCAGCGGAAAGTTCAACATCGAGCTCTGGTCCGGAGAGACCCTCCTTATAAGGCTCGACCCGTACTTTTACTGGCAGATGAACGATAATACTCTTGACGGTAGGAATCTCATGGATGATGCCCTTGCACAGATATACACAACCAGAGACACAGAGTCAGGAGACTGGAGCATATCAGGAGAAAAGATGTCAAACACTGACAACTGCGATAACGGATTCCATTTCTCAATCCAGAACGAGTCGGAATACGGAGAGCCGGTCGAGACAAACGGAGTATGGAACCTTTCATACACGTTCTATGGAAGATGGACGCTTCTCGGCGTATTCGAGACGAACACCTCGATACAGATAGGTAACGACTGCCCTAACAAAGGCTATGTGGTAAGCCCCGACCAGGGACATGGTCATACTTACCTGCAAGTCTTCGGATTCGACAACAAGACATGCGATGGATCAGCAACATGGATATGCGGTGGATGCGGAGCACCAGCGGGCGGAAGCACAATAGAGATGAGGGTCAACACCACGACCATAGAGATATTCGACGACGGGGCATCCTGCTGTATCGTCGACAAGGCAGAATACGGGATACCGTTCAATATAACTCAGCCGAGATACATAAGCGGCTGGGATATCCCAGACCAATGCTCAACCGACAAGGGAAGCATAGACGACATAAGGTTCGAGTATGAAGAGATTCCAGACAAACCTCCAGAGATCGAGAACAACCTGACGAGCATTGACCCGGCAACAATAGCAAACGCAGAATCCAATTTGAGTTGCACCTTCACACCATTGGATGAAGATGCAGGTGACACCTTGACAGGCTATGTGAGATGGTACAAGGACGGAGAGATAGCCTTAACCCAGAGCCGGACAGTGACCAACGGAACACAAGAGACTTTCAGACTCGACAGCGGAAACACTACCAAATCAGAGGTTTGGTACTGCTCTGCACAGGTATACGACGGTGAAGAATACACAGAATGGATAGACAGCCCAGAAACAAACATAATGCCGACAATCAAAGATCAAGAGGTAACAATAAGCCCAGCACCAACTGCAAAATGGTACTCTGACTTGAATTGCACCTTTACGCCATATGGTGAAGGCAGCCTTAGCGCTACCGTTGAATGGTATGAAAATGGAGTATATCAGTTTTCCAATGACAGAGTAGTAACTAATGATACTGAAGAACTATTTGTTTTAAATGGTGATAACACGACGGTAGAGGGGGCGATTTGGAAATGCAGAGTACGAATATCTGATAACGGCGTAAACTCCAAATGGTTCAACAGTAGTGATGTAGAACTGACAAACAACAAATTCACATACGGAAACCACACGATAACAAGGGACTTGATAGTGAACAATTTGATTTATGTATACAGGGAATTCGAGGACTTTGTCTTGAATACAGCTGAATGGGTTATGCGTCTTGAGCTGTCGGGTACTGATATTGTAGCTGGTGTAGGGGGGCGTAACTGGAATGGCCGTCCCCAGTTATTCGTTGGGGCGACCAACGAGACATCAGAAAGAGTTGCTGCTATAGGCATTGACGGAGACAATGCGCTCTTGTTCCTCACAGAAAATACAACAGCTGTGAACTGTTCAGAGTGGACAGGAGGGATTATCTTTTCTGCTGGAAGGCACTATGGCTGTGATGGCGTTGCTTGGCATGCCCTGTACTGAAAACCAACCGCTTTTTTTTCTTTTTTTTATTTTCATGAGATTCATGGAATTGAAAATCTTTATAAAGTTCTTTTTGTTTTATTTGTTTGATGTTTAAGAAGAGGTTGCTGATAAGGAGCCAGAGGGCCTTTAGATTTCTGTTTGTTCTGGTAGCCTTTATTATCGTGGGGATTTTTTGGGCGAGCGGAGCAAGGCTGCCTATAGTAGGTGGCGATTCTGACAACTGGGGGACGATATTGAATGAGTACCTGCTGGCAGAGCATACCGAGAACGGAAGCCACGGGAACGTAACTGCGCAGAGTTTGAATGTTACAGGCGATGTATTCCTGCCTGCAATCAGTTTGGGCAGCTGTTCGGGCAAGTTGATAACAGGTTCAGATGGCAATATCACCTGCGGCACTGATGAGAGCGCAGGAGACCTGAGCAATTATTCCTTAAGAAATGAGAGCAACACGTTTGGTGAGATGCAGAATTTCAGCGGAGCGATCAATATTGGAAACACTGGCATTGCCTCAAATGGCACTATCCGATGGACAGGCTCAGACTTCCAGGGATTCAACGGCACAGAATGGGTATCCCTGACCACAAGAGCACAAGGAGGAATAGCACCCGCCTTCAGCGTACATAGAAATGGAGTAGATCAAAGTGGCGTTACGACCAATAGATGGGTTAAAGTCAATTTTACAACTGAATCCTTTGACACAAATGGCGATTACGATACTACAAATGAATGGTTCAAACCAAGTATACCAGGAAAATACTTACTAACTGCAACAGTCACATTCTATGGTTTAGAAGATTATGAAACTGATAAGATAGCAATATATAAAAATGGAGGGAATATCGCTGAATGGGCATATGATAGTGATATTGTGCAACCTGCCCCTATGGTTTTGACTGTTTCAAAGGTAGTCGATGCCGATGGTGTTACTGATTACTTCGAAATATATGTCTATCATGAATCCGGTACTGATGAGTTCATTGATGGAGGAGCACATCAAACTTATTTTTCTGGTGCACGTATTGATGGCGGGAATGGTTTATGGACTCAGAATGGTTCAGAAATTAGTTATAATGCAGGGAATGTAAATATAGGCAATGATGTTAATCTGACAGGTGCTGCATATGTTAATAATACAGAGATAATAATAACAGCAAATAGGCTTTTTAAGCTTTCCGCGAACACGACGGAATTAGCCTGTAATATAGCTGATGCCGGCAGTATCATGTTCAGTGATGCGAAACATTATGGCTGTAATGGGAGTGATTGGAATGCGTTATATTGAAAGCTTAATCCTTTTTTAAAAATGTCTTTTTTTGGAGAGAGATTGAAAATCTTTATAAAGTTTTGTTGGTTTTATTTGTTTGATGTTTAAGAAGAGGTTGCTGATAAGGAGCCAGAGGGCCTTTAGGTTTCTGTTTGTTCTGGTAGCTTTCATTATCGTGGGGATTTTTTGGGCGAGCGGGGCGAGGCTGCCTATAGTGGGCGGCGATTCTGACAATTGGGGGGTGATATTGAATGAGTATCTGCTGGCAGAGCATACCGAGAACGGAAGCCATGGGAATGTAACTGCGCAGAGTTTGAATGTGACTGGCGATGTATTCCTGCCTGCAATCAGTTTAGGCAGCTGCTCGGGTAAGTTGGTAACGGGTTCAGATGGCAATATCACCTGCGGAGCTGATGCGAGCGCTGGCGATTTGAGCAATTATTCCTTGAGAAATGAGAGCAACACTTTTGATGAGATGCAGAATTTCAGCGGAGCGATTAATATTGGGACCACTGGCATTGCCTCAAATGGTACCATCCGATGGACAGGTACTGATTTTCAGGGATTCAACGGCACGGAATGGGTATCCCTGACAACAAGAGCACAAGGAGGAATAGCACCCGCCTTCAGCGTACATAGAAATGGAGTAGATCAAAGTGGCGTTACGACCAATAGATGGGTTAAAGTCAATTTTACAACTGAATCCTTTGACACAAATGGCGATTACGATACTACAAATGAATGGTTCAAACCAAGTGTACCAGGGAAATATCTTTTGACTGCCACAGTCACATTTTTCGGTTTGAGTGATTATGAGACTGATAGGATAGCAATATATAAAAATGGGGTTAATGTTGCTGAATGGGCATATGATAGTGATATAGTAGCTCCAGCGCCTATGGTTATGACGGTTACAAAAGTGACTGATGCTAATGGGGTTTCTGATTATTTTGAAATATATGTTTACCACGAATTTGGCAGCTCTAGAAACATTGATGGTGATATTCATCAAACTTATTTTTCTGGTGCGCGCATTGATGGCGGGAATGGTTTATGGACACAAAACGGTACAATAATAAGTTACGATGTCGGAAATGTGGGAATTGGAACATCAGACCCGTCATCAAAGCTTGATGTTAGAGGGGATGTAAATTTTACAGGTGCTGCATATGTCAATGATACCGAGATAATAATAACAGCAAATAAGCTTTTTAAGCTTTCCGCGAACACGACGGAATTAGCCTGTAATATAGCTGATGCCGGCAGTATCATTTTCAGTGATGCAAAACATTACGGCTGTAATGGCAGCGATTGGATGGCTCTATATTGAAAAATGACAAGAAAAATTGTTCCAAAGTTTGTCATCACTTTCTTTTTGACAGTTCTTATATTGTCGCAATTCTCGATTGCGAGCTCTTTCGGTAATGGCTCTTATGGCAGTGGCGATTATGGCCAAAGCACTGATAATAGCATAACAGTTTCGGGAGGTAGCGGTGGAGGGATAAAGATCAATAAAGGGAACATAGAATCTGTTATGTTGGCCACCGGCGGGAAGGCCGGTGAGACCAAGTCACTGGCTTTTGAAAAGGATGTGTCTGTGACGGAATTAGAGGTAACCTTCAGGAACAAAGTTAGCAGGCTGGTAGTCACCGTCGAAAAGTTGCCAGAAAAACCTCAAGAGACTCCGAAACCCCAGGGAAAGATTTATACATACCTGAAAATCGACAAGGATATCCAGGACGAGGACATCAGCAGGGCTAAAATCAGGTTCAAGGTCGAGAACGGCTGGCTCGCAAGAAACGGCCTCCTGCCTGACGAGATAACCCTTCAAAGATACCAAGACGAGTGGCAGGAGCTGCCCACCAAAAAAACAAGAGCAGAAAGAGCACACACATTCTATGAGGCAGAAACCAAAGGATTCTCATACTTCGCGATTACCTCAAGGGCAAGAATAGCACCCACAGAAACGGCAGAGATCGTGCAACAGCATGATAAGCCAACAGAACAAAAAGCGACAGAGGCATCGGATGAACCCGAACGAAAAGATGGGCAGAACAGAAAATCCCGGCTGAAATATATAGTCTATCTCATCATCCTGCTCTCAATAGCCGGCACAGCCTTTTTCAATCTCAAAAGGAAATACTGGAAGCATTGAAATCCTCTGTTCTCAAAAGGAAAGTGGTTTTCAGCTTCTTAACCTAAGTTTCTATCTCTCCCTTTCTTATTCTCAAGATTTATTACCAGCAGCCTTAGTCTTTCTCCTTTTTCTGTGAGCTTGTATCTGATTATTTGCGGCCCGTCCCATTGTGTGTCTATTAGTTTTCTGCTGAAGAAGTCCCTTAATATCCTGGTGATGCAGTTTCCATGCAGATGTAGTGCTTTCTTGAGTTCGCAGTGCCTTTTTGGTATTGCCAGCTCTTTCAACATTTGTTTCCTTTTTTTGCCTTTCTCTATGAAGGCGTAGTCCTCGAATAGGTTCAATGTGTTTCACCCCCTAATTGGATTTTTTTCCTTAAATGGTTTGTTAGAACTCCTTGGTTGTTATTGGGTGTTTTTTCTTTTTAATCTTTTTACCGATTTATCGGTACCAGCTGATTGGACTTATGGTTTCTTGGACCGTCCTTTGTTGTGGGATAAATTTTGGCCTTTTTGGGATAAATGTATCAGCTGATAGGAGAATGTTTTATAAAGTCTTTTTTTCCAATATTTTCTAAAAAAAGATGCTGGCTGCCGGTAGTGTTGACTATGAGTTTGAATGAACCTGCTATTTTTCAAAGTTGGAAGCCTTTTATGAGGATCAGGCAGATGATGATAGCCGGCGCTATATTCAGGAGGCTTGGCTGGGACGATTTCAGCTACGGGCACGCAAAGATTTTCGGGATAATCCTCTGGCATTACGAGGCCACAAAGAAATATGTTTTCAAATATTCGAGGCTTCTGAGAAGGCACGGATACGGCAAGACGCAGAATTACAAGCTCATCAAGGACCTGATAGACAGGAAAATCATAAGGCGGAGGCTCTTCGGAGAATACGAGATAAGGCAAGAAAACTCGCGGATAATCGACGATGCCATCGCGACCGCAAACACCTTCACCGGTTCTGGAAAAAAATGATGCGATGATTGGTTCAGATAAAACTTTATATACTTGAAGCCTCTACAAGCATATTAAAGAGGTAATTTTTATGGAAGCTCCCAAAAAGAATCGGAGTACGTATGAAGAGATAAAGCATATGATGCTCTCTGCGATAATATTCGAGAAATCAGGCTGGAAAGACTACACCTATGATTATGCCATAATCTTCGGCATAATCCTGAACCATTTCATGCAGACAAACAAGACCGTCTTCAACCTCAAAGAGCTGAACCAAGGAACAAAGCTTTCAGAGGGAAAATACCAGGACGCAATAACCGCATTCATAAACAGAAACCTCCTGGAAAAAGCCCAGGAAAAAACATACCAGATAACAGACCACACCCAGCAACTCATAAAACAAAGCATGCGACTCCTGCAAAAAGTCTGAAAAAAATCCAAAAATCAAGACTTTTCAATATTGAGTTGTGAACCTTAGGTTCAGTTCTCGGCGGGAGCATACAACCTTAAGTTCAGTGCTCCAACAAAATATTTATAAAGGAGCACTGCTTATTCTTTTTTATCAATTAAAAAGGGGGTTTTATTCATGGGTTCTAAAACCAAACTGGATATACATTCATATGATAGGCGGGTTACAAGAGGCATTGATAGAGTCGCGAGACATCATGGAATTTCTAAGGAAAACAAGAATTTTATTCTTGATTTTGTGAATGATTGCATTGCTGAGGGTCTGAGCAATGCTCGTGTTGATTTTTACATAAATCGTCTTGTAAAGATCGCTGAGTTGTTTAAGAAAAATTTTGATGCAGCAACGAAGAGTGATATCAAGATGCTGGTGGGTAAAATCAATGTTTCTGATTATTCAGAGATTACCAAAAAGGACTATAGGGTAACAATAAAAAGGTTTTTCAAATGGCTCAAGGGTATTGATGAGAAGGGAGTTTATCCCGATGAGGTGAGATGGATTCCGACGACTGTTAAGATGTCTGAGAGGAAGCTGCCTGAAGACCTGCTTACCAGGGATGAGGTCGAGAAGCTTATCGATGCCGCCGACAATATCAGGGATAAAGCCTTGATAGCTACCCTATATGAGAGCGGTTGCAGAATCAGTGAACTCACCAATTTACGGATAAGGAATGTGACTTTTGATAAGCATGGCTGTCTCTTGCTGGTCAAGGGTAAGACGGGGATGAGAAGGGTGAGAATCATAACCTATAGCAATTATATCTCAAGGTGGCTTTCATTACATCCTGACAAGGATGATAATAACGCACCCCTGTGGGTCAATATCGGTACCACCAAGAAGATTGCGAAATCTCGCAATAAGCAGACAAAGTATTCCTGGCATTATGAGATGAAATACGCTGGAGTGCTAAGGGTGCTGCAGAGGATTTCAAAGAAGACTGGAATCAGCAAGAGAGTCCATCCTCACCTTTTCAGGCATTCACGGGCCACTCAGCTCGCGAAATCTTTGACCGAGGCCCAGATGAACCAGTTCTTCGGGTGGACCCAGAGCAGCAAGATGGCCAGCACCTATGTGCATCTTTCAGGCAGGGATGTCGATGGTGCCCTATTGAAGCTTAATGGCCTGGAGGTTGAAGAGGATGTCAATGATGAGCCTATGCCGAAAAGATGCCCGAGATGTGGGGAGATAAATCCGCCAAATTTCAGGTTTTGCGGAAATTGCAGCATGGCACTTGACTTAAAGACCGCTGTTGAAGCTGATGAAAAGATGAAGGTTGCGATGGAGGCTCTTTGCGGCACCTTCGCTGGCCAGGATATGGACAGCGCCCTTGATGATTATGTACGGAAAAAGATTGAAAGCTATCTCAAAGAGAACGGTTTCAGCCATAAACGATCTTCCTGACGTCCTCTTCAGGCATTCCATACTTTTCAGCGTATTTTTTTATTATTTCAGAAAGCCTCTTATTAACACGTCTGACAAATTCCGGTAAGTTGTCATCCACGCTGGAATAATCCTTATTTTCCTTCATTTTCCCAAGATAATCTCAAAACCCTGATACGCCACCATCACCAGGAAAAGGAACGTGAACAGCAGGTAGACCGTAAAATCCCTGACAAGGCCATCATCCAGGATCGAGACCATAAGCAATGCTGTAAGGCCCGCACAGATGAAGACCCAATACCAGTTCAGCTCATCATCCCTGCAAAGCCTCACGACAGTCCTCAAGATTCTCACCTCTCAACTTTTCCCTCCTGCAAGCCAGCAACAGCCAGCAATCAAGAGGGCAACTTTCCTGATAATCACCCAAGACACACACCGGCACTGGACACACCCCCTGATAAAACCTATGCGAGAACTCCTTACTTATGTTATAATCAAAGTAGTAAGGTTTATATAGATTGGTTACATCGAAGGTTGATTATGAAGAATCCTGATGAAATAATCGACGATGCCACAAAGGCAACATTATTCGGGAGATTTTACGAGAGGATTGTTAGGGAATGGCTCAGGAATATAGAGGGGTTTGATGTTTTAGATGGCAAACCAAGGGTCTATTGGAAAGATGTAGATTTTAATGGAAATGGCAGGATTGAGACCGCCAAAATATTAGATACCTACCTAAAAGATAAAAAAGAAAATAATAAATATTGTATGCCTGACGGTTTGCTTTCGAAAAGCGGAAAATTTTATTTATGGGAGGCTAAGAACTGGCATAGATGGTCTGAAGGAAAAGATCCGGCAACCCAGCTGATGGATGTAATATCCTCCTTACCTCAGATTCTCGCAACAAAATGCATTTACCAAAAACAAGAGTATAAGATTGATGGATTCATATTTTCATGGTGGAAAAGCCAGAAAACAGCAGCCAAATATCAAAAGAATTTAATCAAATAATAAGCCCCAGAATATTTAAGATTTATTATACATCTGAGGTGCTTTCAGACTGCATAAAAGAAAAATACGAATGGTATTTAAAAATAATCGCGGATGAGAAGAGACGGATAGATACCTTTTTTAAAGACATTTCAGGACATTGAATAAATCACTCTGGTCCCCTATAATATCTAATCCAATATCTGATTAACACACGGGCAATAGTAACTTCATCAATCCAGAATTTTAGATATAATCGATATTAAGCGTTATCAAGTTTCAGATTAATCCATAAGAGAAAACATATGTTTATCGCAAAGGATATCAGGGCGAGTATTGTTGCCTTTCTTATCCTGCTTCCGAAAATCCTTATTTCTGTGCCTCCTCGGTTTTCTATGAACTGCATCAAGTCTCCCATTAAATATGTCGGCAGTACCAGCACGGTTCCATAATAAATGATTGCAAACAAGATGACAAAAATTGAAAGTGCAGGCCAGTCTTGGTTCTTTGAGGCGATTGCAACAGCGCTTATCATTGCAATAAATATGGAAGTCAAGAAAGTTGTTCTCTTATGGGCATCTGAAGCTAGGTCTGACATTTCCTGCCTGCCGTCGTCATTCATCTGAGGGTTAGGGCAATCAGCGTTGCTGCAATTATAATTTGGATATCTTTGGGATAAGGACCTGTGAATCAGAGTGTTGATATACCTGTTTTCCCAGAAGGAAGTGGCTTGTATGAAAATAGACGCTAAGAAGGGTAGCGACTCAAGCAAACTAAAATCAAAGCGCATTTTATTGGGCCCCTAGAATTCAACATCAATGTACATGTCAACTTCTGGCTGTCGTGAGCCTCTGCTTTTGTGCCATTTAAAATTACAGTGGATTTTTTCCATTAATAAAGGATTGGTCAACACAATTCTCCTGATATCCCTATAATTGGTATTTCTCATGCTGATCACTATATTATTTTTACCCCATCTTGTCTCTCTTGTTTTAGTATTCAGGTCTTCAAATTCTATCTGGCCTCCGGAAACAGAGCGAGCGCTGAATTTGTCAATTGTGATTACTTGAGGCCTCTTGTTCTTGACGAGCACTATATGATCGACGTTATCGCCATGCTTTATTTTATATCTTTTCTTGCCATTGATATTGCCGGTCCATGTTTCAAAATTGATACCATGCATGGGGCTCTTTTTATCATGACAGATTTCACAGGTCATATTTTCATCCCTTTTCAGCCTGGAAAATTTTTAGAATTCCGTTTTATAATAGTATCAAGGTCTCTTTTCTCACTATCTGGGTAGGTCTCATCAACGCCAGGGGTGTGAAAATAAAGATCGCTAACTTTTTCGAAAATGTGCCGGTTGCTTGCGATGCCCAGTTCCTCATCATTATCTGAATCTCCATATGATATATCTGCCCATACTGTTAGCTGCGGGATATCGATTCTCAGAAATCGCATAGACCCAAGGTCGAAATCATACCTCTTGTTGGCGAAACCGGTAAGTTCAAACTCTTCTTCTATTTCAGAATCTGCATAATCAGCAGAGATTTTACAGGTGATTTTATCTTTATCATCTGATATGATATAAGAATCATAAAGCTCTGAAACTATCTTTTCGAAATTGTCAAAGACCCATTCGCCGGAAACCTTGCCTTTCCAATAAGCAGAAAAGAGCTTCGGCTCAGTGACATACTTATCAACCAGAATAATCGGTCTTTCATTATACCTGAATGAATAAAGATGGACCTCTCCCCCCGCCCCATCTGACCCTTTTTCGACAAGCTGCAAATCAAATTTGCCTATGCTATCCAAAGTTATCTTCCCTGACTTATTCCCAAAAAGGCTTTTTAAAATCTTCTTTAGCATCGCAATCACAACTTATTATTGCGACGCTAAAACTTAAAAGCATTTCGCTTAATAATCACGTGTTTTTTTGAATAACAAATAATCATTGAAAAATCAAAAACATAGTTAATTTATCAGGCCATAATCGCAGGTGTCAAATAAATTATGCGCAGAAACATTCCTGTGGGATTGTATTCAAAATAAAAAAGGGCAAATTACCCTGTTTATTATCGTCAGAGAAAACATCCCCATGTCGTTTTTTGCTGAGGGACATGCCATTGCCCTGGCAAGGATAAGGGTGTAAATGAATGGGTAAGATTTCGAGCCGCAATCAGCCATCCGTTTTCCAGGCTTCTGATACCAATTCGTTGAGCTTGTCCATTTGGGCTCTTGGGTCTTTTATTTGCAGGATTTCCCTGATTTTCCTTTCTGTGGGAAATCCGGGATTCTTTTCCTTCGCGATATTATCGAGATGGTCCCTGATTTCCTGCGGGAGTTTCAGGATGTTCAGGAGCTGGGTTATCCTTGCTCTCGATACGCCTTCCTTGCGTGACAGGTCCGCCTGGCTTTTCGCAAGTCCGGTGGTTAACATTTCCTGATACTCTAGGGCCTTTTTGTACCAGTCAATCCTCGGTTTTTTCGGTGACTTTTTCGGCTCTATCTTTTTTAATATCAGCGGGTTGTATGGTATCGTGATGCATATTTGTTGGTTCGTATAGCGTCCGCGGTGGGGAGCCATCAACGAATGCAACCGCTTCCCTAATCGGTTGTTTAACAGATAGAGCCCCGCATCACCGATGCGGGGTTTTCTTTTGTCCCAATTCGGGGGACACCATACTTAATTATTGATTCCTCTCCATATCTCAATGCATGGAACAAATCCCCGGCGACCAGCTGAAAGCACGCAAATCTGCGCCGAAACCGAAAGCTGCAAATTAAGTATGGTCCCCCGAATTATCAGTATGTCCCCCGAATTGCCGAATTGCCCGAATTAATTATGACGAATTACATGCGTGCACCTTGAAATAGGAAAGACTGAAGAAGTTGCCCCTCTCGGTGTTGATGGTCGTGCCGGTGATCAGGGCAATCTGACCCTCAAAATTTTTCTCCAGCCCCTGCACAATGGCCAGCAGGTCACGGTCGATTTGCTGCAGCAGGTATTTTGTCGCCTCCACCATATCGGGCGGGCGGCCCTGCCGGCTGCATTTTTCCAGGTAGGGAAGCATCAGCTGCTCGACGTGTTGCTGCTGGCGATCCAGCCGATCGTCGGCCTTGCGGCCGATGGCCTCATGGCCGGTCTGCAGCACCGCGGCCAGTGAACCGCAGGAGGCGGTCACTTCGGGCTGGCCCTTGCGCGGCACTTTGCCCCATTGTCCCCGGTGAAGCCCGATGTGGGGTCCGGCCGCCAGCAGCAGGTTTTTTTGCCCGTCGACTTGCGGGATATGGTGGCAGACCGCCGTCAGGCCGGTTTTGCCGCCGTGGCAGTAGCCCGCCAGGCCGCCGAATTTGAAGCGCTCCCCCCAGTAATTGTCCAGCAGCCGGTATTCGGGTTCATTGATTTCGTCGCAGCAGCCGCCTTCGGCAAAGCGGGTGTTTTGCGGGGTGAAGCCGTACTGCTGTTCCAGCAGGATGTTCTGGTTGGCAAAAAAAATGCGGGCGACCTCGGCATTCGGAAAAACGGATCGAATTTCTTGCAGCAGGTCCATGTTCACCTCCCTATCACTGCACCCATTTAAGCACATCACGAATCACCGACCAGCGCGGCTGCCGGGGCTCGGCATCCTGCCCCAGGATCCAGTGGTCATAGAGCTGCTTGAATTCCCCGGAGCCTTTTTTGAGGCGGATCCACTGGCTTAAAAAGTCGGCAAATTCCCTGTCGCGCCCCGCCACCGGATAGGCCAGCGGGATTTTGAAAATCGTCGGCAGGGGCACGACGGCCTTGAAGCGGGGATAGAGCAGGGTCCAGGCCGAGCCGCGTTCGGCATCCAGCACCACCGCGTCGAGCTGATGGGGGTTGGTTTCAAAAAAAAGCCGCAAGGAGTCGATTTCGATGAGTTCGGCATTGGGCAGATAATTATGGATTTTTTTGAAAAGATAGTCGCTGAGCATGCTGGGAATGCCGATTTTCAAATGCGGCTGGCTCTGGACCGCTTCGTGGGTGGCAAATTCGGCCCGGCGGTAATCCCGGACGATAAAGGCCAAAGTGGCGTCCATGTAGGGATCGGAAAAGGTCAATTTTTCCAGGCGCGGGGTGGTGACCGCAACCCCGGACATGACCACGTCAAAGAGCCCCGCCTCGAGGGCTTCAGCCATTTTGCTGCGCACAAAGGGGACGAATTCCAGTTTGACGTTTAACTCCCTGGCCAGCAGCTGGGCCATGTCCACATCCAGCCCGACCAACTCCCCGGTTTCGCTGAAGTAGGTAAACGGCAGGCCGTTGGGGCTGTAGCCGACCCGCAAAATACCGCTTTTGCGTATGCGCTGCAGGGCCGGACGCTTGAGGTCCAGCGGCTTTTTGACGTCAGCCGCGGATTTGTAAACCTGGCGGGGAACCGGAAAAACCAGCGACTGCATGTTGGCGATCACCTGGTCCTTGGTGTAGACATTTTTGACGGCGATGGCGAAATAGGCCCGGGTGCCCATGATCAGCCCCCCGGTCAGCACCAGACTGACAACCACATAGTTCAGCAGCTTCTTCTTGTTGATGGCCATGACCCCTGTCAGCGAAGCGGTGGCCAGCAGGGTGAAAATCACCAGGTTCATGGCGGCCAGCAGGGTGGCAAAACGTCCGTTGATGACCCCCGTGACCACGTAAAGCTGGTATAGGTCGGAGGGGAGGTGCAGCAGATCCAGCATGAACGGCATGGCCACATCCACGCCGCCGAAGAAGCTCAACAGCCCGGAAAGCACGAAGGTGGGATACTGTTTCAAGGTCAACGGGCCGCCGGTAAACCAGGCCGCAAAGAGGATGAACACCAGCATCAGCAGTTTGCCGATATTGGGAAAGTTAAACGAGATCGGCACGATGACATCCACGTAGGTGTCGGTTTTTTCTTTTTTGAGGTCGTATTTTTCAAACAGCTGCTTGCAGCATTCCGTGAGCACTGTCAGGACGATAAACAGGTTGCCGGTGGTAAAGGCCGTCACCAGGGCATCCCTGGTCAGCCCGATGATATCGCGGTATTTAAACGGCGTCAGCGGGGCCACCAGCATGGGCAGAATCCAGAAGGTCAAAAAAACAGCGGCCACATTATAGCTGACGATATATACCTGCAGCCGGCCGAATTCATCGATGGTCATGGTGCCGGCCGCCGCCGCCGTGATGGCGAACACCCCGACGGGGGTCAGCTTGACGATGATATTGGTCATGTGGATCAGTGCCTGGGCGCCGGTGTCCAGGGCATCCAGCAGCGTGTCCTTGTTTTGCATGCCCATCAGGGCGATGCCGGTCATGATGGAAAACAGGACCACCGCCGGCACGATGTTGTTGGCCAGTGAGTAGAAGGGATTGGAGGGGATGTACAGGCTGAGAAAATCGACGGACTTGGGCGGCTGCACGCTGGAGGTGCTGAAAAAGGCCGCTGACTCCCAGTGCGGAAACGAAAGGGGCAGCAGCAAAACCATGACAAAGGATATCCCCCAGAACAGCAGCAGCAAAATGCCGGCTTTTTTGGCCAGCAATTTCGCCTGATCATAGGTCAGCCCGCCGATGCCCAGGATCAGCGAGACGGTGATATAGGGCAAAATGGTCATCTGCAGCAGTTTGATGAAGGCGCTGCCGATAATTTCCAGAAAGGCGCAATACTCGCCGAAAAAAATCCCCACCGCCAGTCCCAGTCCCATACCAATCATGATCTGGGCGGACAGGCCCGGTTTTTTTCTTTTTCTTTTTGCTGTAGCCACGTGAACTGCTCCTTGCCGGATTCCGTTGGTGTCGTTCCGGTTTCATACCAGAGGATTCCTGGCGGCACAATAAATATATTGTCAAGAGGCAATACGACTGCTAAACTGCAGGCCGGCATGGGGACCGGATGGGTTTTGGCGGCCACACGGTGGCGGGACCGTAAAAAAAGGGGGGCAAAATGTATGCACAACGATTCTGGAAGAAAAACTGGGACGAGGGGCTGGATGATTTAAAGCCCGAAGAATTTGACACCACATACGTGGACATGATCCGGCGCAGCTTTGAAGAGCTGCCGGACAAAACCGCCCTGGCATACCTGGGGGTTGAAATCACCTTTGGCGAACTGGACGGCTATGCCAACCGGTTTGCCAATATGCTGCGGCAAAACGGTTTTGAAAAAGGAGACGTTGTCGGCATCAACCTGCCCAATATCCCGGAATACCTCGTTTCGGTGGTCGGCACCCTGAGAGCCGGCTGCGTGGTGTCCGGGGTCTCGCCGCTGCTGTCCGCCGAGCAGATCAAATACCAGTTAAACGACCTGGGCAGCACCGGCAAAAAGGTCGGCCTGGTGACCCTGGATGCCATCTTTGCCGGTCACATCGTCAAGATCGCCGCGGATATCGAGCAGCTCAAACTGGTGGCCGCCACCAGCGTGGCGGGGTTTCTGCCGAAAATCAAGCAGGTGCTGGGCAAGCTGCTCAAAAAGATCCCGGCAGGCAAAATCGAAGCTTTGCCGGGAAAAACCGTGCTGGATTTTCACCGGGATGTTCTTAATAAATCTCCCTCCGACCCGCTGAGCGTTGAGCTGACGCCTGACGATCTGGGCTGGATTCAATATACCGGCGGGACCACCGGGGCGCCCAAGGGTGCCATGCTGAGCCATCGCAATGCAGCGCACAACATCTTGAGCATCAACCGCTGGCTCGGGTGGGAGTGGGGCCAGGGGGTTTTGCTGTCGGCCTTTCCCATGTTTCACATCGCGGGGCTGACGGTGGCCGAAAGTGCGCTGTTTTTCGGCTGGCCCCAGGTTCTGATTCCCAATCCCCGGGACACGGCGCATATTTGCAAGGAAATGGAAAAATACAAGCCCACCAACCTGGCCAACGTGCCGTCGCTGTACCAGATGCTGATGGCCGACCCGGCCTTCAAAGAGCTGGATCATTCCGGGCTGGGGACCTGCATCTCGGCGGCCGCTCCCTTTCCGGAGCAATCCCAGCGGGAGCTGGAAGACATCATCGGCCAGGGCAAGCTGCTGGAGCTTTACGGCATGACGGAAACCTCGCCGGTGGCCACCATGAATCCCTCCAGGGGCAAGAAGAAGCTGGGCAGCATCGGGATGCCGTTTCTCAATGTGGAATGCAAGCTGGTGGACCCGGCCGGCGGCGGGGAGGTTCCGCTGGGAGAGGCCGGCGAAATTTGCATCAAGGGACCGCTGGTGATGCAGGGCTATTTGAACAAGCCTGAAGAGACGCGCAATGCGATCGATGACGAGGGGTACATGCACACCGGTGATGTGGGGATCATGGATGAAGACGGTTTCATCCGGCTGGTTGACCGGACCAAGGACATGATCATCGTGGGCGGGTTCAAGGTGTTTTCCAGCAAGGTGGAGGATGTGCTGTCCAAGCATCCGGCCATTGAGCTGATGGCCCTGATCGGGATCGACAACCCCGCAAGGCCGGGTTCGGAAATTGTCAAGGCCTATATCCAGCGCAATCCCGCGTATCAATTCGACGGCGGCGAGGAAGCCCTCAAGGAAGAGATCATCAGATTCGCCAGGGAAAAATGCGCCCCCTACGAGGTGCCCAAAGTCATCGAGTTTGTCGACGAGATTCCGCTGACCGCCGTGGGCAAGATTGACAAGAAGGTATTGCGGGCCCGAAAAGCATAACTGTTGGCTAACACATGCACGCCAAGGAACTGATCGACATAACCATGGACGGTGCCAACCGGCGGCAGCAGTTGTCGCGGCGTCTGCTGCGGGCGGCTGTTGCCGCCGACCACCGCCAATGCGCTGCGCGGATGAATCGGCCGTGTTTTTACGAAGGGAAACTGGATCCACGGCCTTTCCGTGTTGGAAAACTTTTTGCTGCCCCAGCTGCAGCATACCCGCCGACCGGGCACCTACCGAATCCATCGTTGAGATTCTGACTGAGGTGCGTACCCGGATTTTTCCGATCATCGATGATACGCACCAGGCCCGTTTTTTCCTGAAGCAGTCAAATCCCTGACCGCTTTCCTGTCATCCAGTCAAAATTACGGCGATTTCAAAATTTCAATTCAACTGCTATTCTAATAACAGCCGGAAATTAAAAACAAAATAAGAATATCCGTTATCGGCATAACTCTTGCAATACTGCATGGCGGGAGTCTATAAGCGGACAGCCCGAATGCCGGCATGGTTTCCCGGCGTCAATTTATCACCAGGAATCTCAGGATGTTTAAAAAATCACGCCAAGAAAAAGAGTTGAATGCAAAAATTCGCCGGCTGGAAAAGGGCGCCCTGGAACGCGGACTGATTGAAAAGCGGCCGCAGACGTCCGCTGGCAATGACCTGTCACAACCGACCACCCCGGCGGCCGGTAAAACTGGCCTGCTGGGCAAACTGAGGCGTAAAACCGGATCGACGCACATCCTGCTGATCGACGATGACAAACAGTTTCGCAACATGGTAAGCCAGTATCTGCAGCGCTGCGGCTATGAGGTTGTCGAGGCGCGGAACGGAGAGGAAGGCCTGCGGTTGTTTTTTGAAAATTCCGCCGACCTGGTGATTGCCGATGTGATCATGCCCGAAAAAGAGGGCATTGAAACGGTCGTGGAAATCAAGCGCCGGTTTCCCCAAACTCCGGTCATTGTTGTATCCGGGGGTGGTTGGTACGGAACCGACATCGACTTTGACATGGCGAAGAAGCTGGATGCCGTGACCCTCAAAAAACCCTTTGAACTGCCCGAACTTTCAGCCGCCATTGACAAACTGTTGAAATAGCCTGCAGTTGTCAGCTCATGGCAACACGATCCGGCGCTTTTCCGGATCATCATGGGGCCGGTAAAAAATTCCGATATGCCCGATCATGCCGGCCAGGGTTGCTCCTGTCATCTCTTCAATGGTTTTGGCCACCGCTTTTTTCCGTTTTTTTTCCTTGAAATCGATAAATTTGATTTTGATCAATTCGTGGTGCGTCAGGGCCGCGGCGGCGGAAGCCAGCAGGGCGTCCGTGATTCCTTTCTGGCCGATGAAGACAACGGGTTTCAGACCATGGGCCAGACCCCGCAGGTACTTGGCCTGTGAACTGGTAAGCATTTTCATTTTAATTCAACCTTTCACAGCTCTTTTCCGAAAAGGGTTGATGTCGCTCGAAAACGACTTTTTCCGGGGCCATCAATTTTCATAAGATAACAGATACCGGAGCATCTCAGCGGCGGCGGCATCCAGCGGGCCGCTGTTGTCGATAACCATGTCGGCATCGGTCAGTGCCGGATTGTCCCGGGCCCGCAGCAGGCGCTGTTGAAATGAGGGGTCGTTTTCAGCTTCCCGGCGGCGGGCTTGCATGCGCCGGCGGGTGATTTTAAAGGGGACCTTCACGAAAATTACTTTTGTTGCCGGAATTTCCCTGCGAACCCGGGCAATGATCTCCCGGCTGACATTGACGATGACATGCTGACCCTGCTCAAGCCAATCCAGCAGGGTGGCCGGAACGCCGTAATGCGTGCCGTAGACGTGCCAGGACATGCAAAATTTTCCCCGGCGCTCGAGATCTTCAAATTCTTCAGTTGTAACGGAGACAAACGGTTCGGATGGATGGGCCGGGCGGGTGATGTACCGCCGGGGACAGCGCAGCGGCCGGGCCGAATCCGGCCAGCGGCGCAGCGTTTCGGCCAGCAGGGCATCCTTGCCGGAGCCGGAATTTCCAACCACCAGAAACAACCGACCACGTTCGATGTTCACTCTTTCACTTCTTCCTGCTCGCTTTTGCCGGCGTTGATTTCATCGGGTCCGATCTCCCCCGGATAGATGACCAGTTCATCGCCTGGATAAATATGCTTCTGCCTGCCCAGGCGGTTCCAGATGACCAGGGCCTGCAGGGGAACATTGAAGCGCCGGGCGATGGTTGAAAGATTGTCGCCCTGTCTGACCACGTAGATCCGCTGCCGGGCGGTGGTGATCCATTGGTCCAGCAGCTTTTTAAACCGCTGGTGGAAACCTTCGCCGGACCCTGCGGGAATCAGGATCGCATGGCTGCCGGGAGCCAGAAAATGCCCCCGGATTTCAGGATTCAGATCCTTGATGACCTTGAAATACGTGTGGGCCGCCTGGGCGACCACGGTCAGCGGCGTTTCCTGGAAGCACTCCAGTTCGATGCGCTCAAATTCCAGGGGCGGGTACCGGTCCCGGCTGGAAACCTGAAAGCCGTATTTTTGCGGCGCGGTTATAATCATTTTAGCCGCGATGATGCGCAGCACGTAGCGCTGGGTTTCCAGCGGCAGATAGAGGCGGTAGTAATTGCTGGTGCGCTGGGAAAGGATCTCGGACTGCAGGCCCTGCTCGCCCATGTTGTAAGCCGCCGCGACCAGCGTCCAGGACCCGAACATGTCGTAGAGCGCTTTGAAATATTTGATGGCCGCCTCGGTGGAGCGGAAGATGTTGCGGCGTTCATCTTTTTCAGAGTTGACGATCAGTCCATATTTGCGGCCGGTGGCATCCATGAATTGCCAGAATCCGATCGCCCCCTTGCGGGATCCCGCATGGGGCCTTAAGGCGCTTTCCACGATGGCAATATACTTCAGGTCTGCAGGCAGGTCGTTGTCAGCGAGCATTTTTTCGATGATCGGCAGGTAGCGGCTGGAACGCTTGAGCCACAAAACCACCTGGGGACGGTCCCACAGGGTCAGCAGCAGCTCCTTTTCCAGCCGTTCCAGCACATCGCGGTTGTCCAGTTCCACGGGTTCGCCGCAGAAATCAAGGGGCTGATCGATGTGCAACCCGGCCGCCAGCGACGGAAACGCCCCCGGCTCGGCCTCCGCCGGACCCAGGCCGCAAAGCACCCCCACTATGACAACCGCCGCCATTATCCAGAGACGCAAAATCGGTCGCGTGTCAGGCCCGCAGGCATCCAACGCCCCGATCAATTCACTCCGCCTATCACCCATTACCCATCACCCGGCGCGCCAGCGCTTCTGTCCTTTGTCCTTTTTCCTATCACCCGGCCTGCAGAACCTTGTCCCCTGCACCTGGCACCTTGTACCCTGCACCTGGTTTATCTTTCACGTCCTGATGGCCGAATACAGAATCCAAACCCCGACAGCCACGAAGAAAATGCCGGCGCCGATTTTGATGGTGCCGGCCGGAATAAAGCGGCTGATGACACCGCCGAACAGCACGGCGATCAGCGAACTGAGCACCAGGGCCCCGGCAGAGCCCAGAAACACGGAAAGCCGCGAATCACAGTCCGCTGAGAAGCAGACGGTGGCCAGCTGGGTTTTATCACCGAGTTCCGCCAGAAATACCAGACCAAAAGTGGTAAACAACAATTTAAAGTCCATATCTTCCTCACAGGGCGCGCAGGTATTCCGGCTTCAGGTGAATCTCACCGGCCAGCGCCCGATCGATCAGTTGCAGGGTGGTTTCCTTGTCTCTGGGCAATCGCGCCTTGATGGGCAGATAATTGGAGGCGTGATTGGCGTGAAAAAGCCCCCGGGACAGATGGGTGGCGGCGATCATGGTCCGCAGCTCCGCCAGCATTTCCTGCGGTTCGATTAATTCGAACCGGCCGGCCCTGTAGTCGTCGAACAGGGGGGTTCCGGGGATAAGCATCAGGCTCAAGGCTCCGACGTATTCAGGATCGATGGCTGACAGCACCCGGCCGGTTTGTTCGGCATGAATCTGGGAGCGCTGCCGGCCGGCAATCCCCAGCAGCACGGTGATGGACAGTTTGATGCCGGCTGTGCGGGCCTTTTTGCCCATAGCGATCATGTCTCCGGAGGTGGCGCCCTTGTTGATTTTTTTCAAGGTGACGTCATCACCGGTTTCAAGCCCCATGTAGGCGATGCCCAGACCGTGGGCCCTGAGTGCTTCAAGCTCCTGGGGGGATTTCATTTTCAAACTCTTGGCATTGGCGTATACGCCGACGCGGGTGACCCAGGGCAGCCGTTCCGCGATGGTCTGCAGGATTTTCAGCAGCCGTTTCTGGGGGATAATCAGCGCATCCCCGTCGCAGAGAAACACGCGTCGCTGACGCCGGCAGTGGCGGGCGGCAAATTCGATATCCTCCATGATGACCTCGTCGGGCTTGATGCGAAAGCGCTCACCCATGTAGGTTCCGCAAAAAGTGCATTTGTTGCGCGAGCAGCCGACGGTGACCTGCAGCAAAATGCTGTTGGCCTCGCTGGGGGGACGGATAATGTTGCCCTCGTAGTGCATATCTCAACAGTCCTTTATAGATTCGATTTTACCGGAGTTTAGCATGAAAAATAACCCCCTATCAATAAAAATGCTCAGGCGACTCCCGGCGGCGGGTCATCTTCCGGCAGGCCGCATTGCCTTGACTGCAAGTCGTCTTTAAGAAAATCATAGAGGCTGCCCCTGTAGGCGCATTTGATCACATCCCTGATTTTGCCTGTCAGGTATTCGCGCAAAGCGGCTTCCCCGTCCAGTTTCAAGCGGAAGGCCAGCAGCAGCCGCAGGTTCTTGTCGTTTCGATCACGATCGGGCACCATGCGCATAAGCCGGTTGAATACCTCCTGAAATGGCCCTTCCTGGTCTTCGATGTTAATCACATTGTCGGTCATGGCAGACCTCCTGCCCGGGTTGGAATGGATGCAGTTACAGTATCCGTAAAATAAGTGCTTTTGAGCAGATTGCAAACATAGCTTTCCCGCAGGGTAAACAACGTTGAGGTTGACTCGCCTGACAGCCATGCTCTATACTCATGGCAACCAAACAGCCATGTGGCCTTTTGAAAGGAAATACCATGCTGAGTGCCAAGGACATCATGACCCGGGAAGTCATCACTGTTGCCCCCGATGCGGAAATCGCCCAGGCGGCCAAGCTGCTGCTGGAAAAACGGATCAATGGGCTTCCCGTTGTCAATCCGGACGGCCAGCTGGTGGGAATCATCTGCCAGAGCGATCTGATCGCCCAGCAGAAAAACATCCCGCTGCCCTCATTGTTTACACTGCTGGACGGCTACATGCCCCTGACCTCGTTGAAACGACTGGACCGGGAAGTGGAAAAAATCGCGGCCACCAAAGTGGCCGATGCCATGACCCCCAACCCGGTCAGCGTCGCACCGGATTCGCCCATTGAGGATATTGCCGCGCTGATGGTGGATAAAAATTTTCACACCCTGCCGGTGGTCGAAAAGGAACAGCTGGTTGGGATCGTGGGCAAAGAGGACATCTTGAGGACACTGGTCAACGGCACCTGACGATAAGACCTTCAGAATGATTACTGATTGCCAAACCCATTCTGCTCGCCGCAGTCGGGGCACTGCCAGGTGATGGCATTGCAGGACATCCCCCAGATATTTTCTTCCATGCAGCGTTGGCAGATGCTGAACCCGCAGCGGCAGTGCCAGCAAAAGGTGAACTGCTGTCCGCAGCAATGGCAGGCATAATTCGTATTGCGACGATATTTACGGCGGTAAGCCGATGTTCTGGCTGACGCTTTCATGGTTGTTGTTTGGCTGTGTTGCTGGTATTTGGATATTGCAATGAAAAGGTAAAGCAGGCGGCGAAAGGTGTCAATGGTTGCAGGGTTCCAGGTGCAAGGGGATGCGCACCGGCCCGCGGTGCTGACAGGTCCGGCGAACAACTGACGACGGACAATCGACCTGAAAGGGCGTTCAGGGAGTTTGGAATGCAAAGCGAGAAGATACTGTATCTCATCGACGGCACGGCTTACATCCATCGTGCTTACCATGCCATCCGGGGGCTGACCAATTCCAGGGGGCTGCCCACCAATGCGGTTTTCGGCTTTACCCGGATGCTGTTAAAGCTGATGGAGGACCGCCAGCCGCATTATGTTGCCATGGCCTTCGACTCCAAAGGGCCCACCTTCCGTCACGAAATATACGCTGCGTACAAGGCCAACCGCCCTCCCATGCCCGAGGACATGGCCGTTCAGATCCCTTACATCAAGGAAGTGGTGGCGGCCTTTAACCTGCCGGTCATTGAACTCAACGGCTTTGAGGCCGATGATCTTATCGGAACCCTGGCGCGCAGCGCTGAAAAAAGCGGCTATTCGGTTGTGATGGTCACCGGTGACAAGGACTTTATGCAGCTGGTGACCGACCGCACGGCCATTTGGGACCCGATGAAGGACAACGCCATCGATATTGGACATATTCGACGCACCTACGGCATCGAGCCGTCCCAGATGATCGATGTCCAGGGCCTTTCAGGGGATACGGCTGACAATATTCCGGGCGTGCCGGGCATCGGGCCGAAAACCGCACTGGAACTGATCAAAAAATTCGGCAGCATGGAGGCCCTGTATGCAGGGCTGGATCGCATCACCCGCAAAAAACAGCGTGAGAACCTGGAAAAACACAGGGACCAGGCTTTTTTGAGCCGGCGGCTGGTGACCATTGACACCCGGGTGCCGCTGACCGCTGACCTGGATCAATTCAAAGTTGTCGGTCCGGACAGCCGCAGGCTCGGCGAGCTTTTCAAAACCCTGGAATTCCGGCAGCTGCAGCAAGGCGTCAGGCAGCAGAGCGATCTCAGCGACAAGGATTATCAGGCGGTGATGGATTCTGCGGCGCTGTCGGGGCTCATCGAACGGCTTGAAAGCGCCGGGCTGTTTGCCCTGGACACGGAGACGACTTCGCCGATTCCCATGAAAGCCCGGCTGGTGGGGTTGTCATTTGCGGTTAAGTCCAACCAGGCCTTTTATATTCCCTGCGGCCACAATTATCTCGGCGCTCCCGCCCAGCTGCCGCTCGATGATGTGCTGCAGCAGCTCAAACCGGTGCTGGAAAATGCGGCCATCAAAAAAGTCGGCCAGAACATCAAGTATGACTGGATGGTGCTGGCACGCCACGGGGTCAGCCTGGCAGGGGTGGTGTTTGATACCATGCTGGCATCTTACCTGCTCAATCCGTCCAAGCGGGCCCATAACCTGGACCAGATCGCCCTGGATTTTTTGAATCACAAAACCATCACCTATGAGCAGGTGGCCGGCAAGGGCAAGAATGCCGTTCCCTTTTCCATGGTTTCCCTGGAAAAGGCGGTCCCTTATGCCTGCGAGGATGCTGACATCACCTTCATGGCCCGGGAGGCGCTGATGCCGCGGCTGGAGCAGCTGGGACTGGACGAACTGCTGGCAAAGGTGGAAATGCCCCTGGTGCCGGTTTTGATGCGCATGGAAATGCACGGGACCCGCATTGACACCCGGCTGCTGCGGGAGCTGTCGAAATCTTTCGAGCAGCAGCTCGATGCGCTGGAGGGCAGCATTTACGCGTTGGCCGGCGAAGCTTTCAATATCAATTCCTCCCAGCAACTGGGCCGCATTTTGTTCGAGAAGCTCAAGCTGCCGGTTCAAAAAAAGACCAGGAAAAGGACCGGCTATTCCACCGATGTCAATGTGTTGACCACCCTGGCCGATTACCACGAGCTGCCGGCGCTGGTGTTGAAGCACCGCAGCCTGGCAAAACTGAAATCCACCTATACCGATGCGCTGATCGAGCTGGTCAACCCGGAAACCGGGCGGATCCATACCTCCTACAACCAGACCGTGACGGCCACCGGCCGGTTGAGCAGTTCGGATCCGAACCTGCAGAACATTCCCATTCGCACCGCCGAAGGCCGGGAAATCCGCCGGGCATTCATACCGCGCGAGGGTTGGCGTTTTGTGTCCGCCGATTATTCCCAGGTGGAGCTGCGCATCCTGGCCCATTGCTCGGAAGATGAAATCCTGATCAAGGCCTTTTGCGATGACGAGGACATCCATACCCGCACCGCCTGTGAGGTGTTCCAAGTCTCTGCCGACCAGATGACCGACGAACTGCGGCGGCAGGCCAAGGCCATCAACTTCGGCATCATTTACGGCATGAGTGCCTACGGCCTGTCAAAACAGCTTGAAATCAGCCAGAAAATGGCCAAGGCTTATATTGACAATTATTTTGACCGCTACCAGGGGGTCAAGCGGTTTTTGGATCAAACCATTGCCGCGGCGCGGCAGACCCGACGTACGAGCACCCTGCTGGGGCGTATCCGCCTGCTGCCGGACATCACCAGCAGCAACAATATCACCCGGCAGGCCGCCGAACGCACGGCTGTCAACACTCCCATCCAGGGAAGCGCCGCCGATCTGATCAAACTGGCCATGATCCGAATCGACAGCGCCCTGGAGGAAAAAAAGCTGCAGTCAGCCATGCTGTTGACGGTGCACGATGAGCTGGTTTTTGAGGTGCCGCCGGATGAAATCGATGTCGTCACCGGCCTGGTCAAGGACATCATGGAGGGGGTCTGGCAGCTGAGGGTGCCGCTGAAGGTTAATGTTGCCGTGGGAGAAAACTGGGATGAGGCGCACTAGAAGGTACAGGGTGCAAGGTGCAGGGTACAAGGGTACAGGATGCCTGGTACAGGGCAAACTGTGCGCTGGCTTTATTTTTTCTTGTCCCCGTCTTTTGGCGCAGGAGGCGTCAGCGAGCTTTTTACCGTTTTTTCCACGGTGTGGTAGACGTCTTTAAAGACCTGCTGAAATCCGCTGGGCGAGATTCTGCCGCCTTCAATGAATTTAACCACGATTTCCTTGGTGGCTTTCAGGATCTGCTCATCGATGCTTGCCATTGGCATTCTCCTTCAAGGGGGTCGCCGGGGCCCGGGTGTTGCCGACGGTGCCGGTTTGAATGTTTTGCCTGACTTGCTAGCAGAAACCGGTGCGGGTGTCAAGGGGTGTAATAACCGAAAAGAGAGACGATGATCTATTATCGACGCAAGTCCAGTTGGATAATCAAACTTCCCTGTTTTGCGGCCCTGGCGCTGAGCGCCTTGTTGCTGTCTGTCCTCGGCTGTCAGACGGTCGAAAAGACCGCCCGGGGCCTTGAAAGGACCGGGCGCAAAGCTGTCCGACCGTTTACCATGGATGACCGGGAATTGAAAAGAGTGGTGGGGCTTTTTGATTTTCAAAACAGATCCCTGCGCGAAAGCCGGGATTTTCAAATGGTCTTTCACAAGGGCCTGCCTGAATACCTGGAAGGCAACTGCGACGGCATCCTCGTGTCGGCCGCCGGCAGTGGCAGCGGGTTTGGACTGCTGAAGGAGCCGCCCCGGCTGGCTTCGGGCCAGGTCGACAATTTTGCCCTGGCCGTTATCGGCCGCCGGCTCGGTTTGAATGCCATTGTTGTCGGGTCCCTGGACGACATTCGCCTGCTGGATGAACTGCGGGGAATGCTGTGGGCCAAGGACACCCAGCACCTGGTGCAGGTCTTTATCAGGGTGGAAGTGTTTGACAGTGCCACGGCCACCAAGATTCTCGACGAAACATTCGAGCGTCGCATCAAAGTCGACGAACTGGAGTATGACCTGATTAAGGACAACCGGACCATCAAGCTGCCGGAGCTCAATGAAACCCTGCACCAGCTGCTTGTCGATATCGGCGACAACATCTGCTGGGCGGTCGAAAGCCTGCCCTGGATCGGATTTCTCACCCGCATCGACGGCCAGCGGTTTGTCATCTCTTCGGGAAGCCGGGTGGGGCTGAAGATCGGGGACGTTCTGGAAGTTTACGACAGCAGCAAGATTATCAAAGGCGTCGGCGGACAGCGCTTTTTCATCCCGGGCTTAAAAACCGGCGAACTGAAAATCGTGGCCATCAGCGAAAACAGCGCCCAGGCCGAGCGGGTCTCCGGCGAGCAAATCAAAGCCGGCAGCACCGTTCGAAAGAAATAAGTGACCGCTGGTAGGCGTCGATCAGTTCAAGCCCCTCTTTTTCCGTTGCCAGCTGCTTGATGGCTTGCCGGAAGCGGCTGCTGTGCTGCATGCCCTTCGCAAACCACCCCAGGCGGCTGCGCATCATGCGACAGGCCCTTTCTTCTCCCAGGTATTGAACGCTGGTTTTCAGATAACGCCGCATCAGGTCGAACCGCTGCCCGGGGGAGTCGGCAGGCGGCGGGTCACCTTTGAGCCGGCAGAGCACGCGGGCAAAAATGAACGGATTGCCAATGGCCGCCCGGCCGATCATGACGGCGTCACAGCCGGTCTGCGACAGCATCCTAACGGCGTCATCGCCGCTGCCGATGTCGCCGTTGCCGATGACCGGGATGGAGATGCTTTTTTTTACCATGGCAATAATGGACCAGTCCGCCTTTCCGGCGAACAGCTGCCGGGCCGAGCGGGGATGCACGCTGACGGCATCCACACCGCAGTCCTGGGCGATTTTGGCGATTTCAACCGCTTGCCGGCCGGAAGGGTCCCAGCCGGACCTGATCTTGATGGTCAGCGGGATGCGGACGGCGCGGCGAACCGCCTTGAGCAGGGCCTCGGCGATGTCCGGGGTTCGCATCAGGGCGGCGCCGGCGCCGGTTTTGACCACCTTGCGCACGGCACAGCCGAAATTGATGTCCAGGATGTCAGCGCCGCTGGCCTCCACGATGGCTGCGGCTTGCGCCATGATGTCCGGCCGGGCTCCGAATATCTGCACCGACAGCGGCTTTTCTTCCGGCGCACTGGCGATCATTTTCAGCGTCTTGTCGGATTTGTAAACCAGGCCATGGCTGCTGACCATTTCCGAACAGACCAGTCCGCAGCCGGCTTCTTTGGCCAGCAGCCGGAAGGGCAGATTGGTGATGCCGGCCAGCGGTGCGAGAATCACGTTGTTGTCGAGGGTCAGGGAGCCGATTTGCATAAGCCGGATTGTCCGTTGTCCATTGTAGCCAAATTTATACCTGATAAAGAAAAAGCTTGCAATAAGTCGATTGTATAATTATATAATAATTATGAGAACAATATCATTTGTCTGGCATGCGAAAAAAGCCACCTCAAATTTAAAGAAGCATCGAATATCCTTTGAAGAAGCCCGAACAGTTTTTTCAGACCCAAATGCAAGGCTGATTTTTGATCCGGAACATTCCGGCAATGAAGACAGATTCATCCTTCTTGGAATAAGTGCCGGATTAAGGCTGCTTGTTGTTTGCCACTGTTACATAGAGGATGACATGGTTATTAGAATTATTTCAGCCCGCAAGGCAAACAAAAATGAACGGAAACAATATGGGAGCTTTTTATTATGAGAAAAGAATACGATTTTTCAAAATCAGTTAAAAATCCTTATGCCAAGTACCTTAAGAAGCAGGTAACCCTTCGGCTTGGTGTTGACGTCATCGACTATTTTAAGAACTTGGCCGAGGAAACCGGCGTGCCATACCAGAATCTTATCAACCTGTATCTGCAGGATTGTGCGCATTCGCGAAAAAAACTGAAATTAAAATGGGCTTCCTGAGATAGGCCTTGATGATGGATTTGCGTAGCAGAACAGGCAGTTGTGATAGCACGGCTGGAGCTGGTACGATCCGATATCTTTGGATGCGCTGCAGCCGCAGCCGGCCTTGACCCGCTGGCCGGCATCTTTTTTGAGGCTCAACCCGGCGCCGTACAATTCCTGCAATAGACCGCCCGGGATGCAGGCACTGCCCGCAACCGCTGAGTGGGCCGGCAGGGCGGCGAGCACTTCTTTTTCGCAGCACAGGCTCAGGCGGATGCCTTCGGCCTGCAGCTGTTTTTCCATCTCCCCGACAATGGCCGCTTTGCGTTCCAGCGGCGGGTCGACAAAGGCAGGTCCGTTGCGCCGGGCGGTGCGTTTTCGTATTTTGGGATAATGGTCCATGAAACTGGTGATGCAGCGCTCGATCCCGCAGGCGGCGGCCCTGTGCGCGATGGCCGCAAAATCTTGCCGGTTATCCTCAATGGCCGCCCCCGGGGTCTGGTAAAAACACAGGGGATCAAAGCGCCAGTTGACGGCCCGGGGTCCGAATCGGTCGCACAGCCATGCAAGCTGTCCGAGGCGCTCTTCCAACGGCGGAACGTTGGGTTCCAGCAGGGGAGCATGGGAGTTGATGGTGAAATTGAAAAACAGGTGGTAGCCCATCCGCTCCAGCTGGCCGGCGTAATCGCCGGCGATGAAGGGACCGAAATTTTTCGACCACAAAACGATGCTGTGGACCTGCTGCGGGGTGGCCGCGACGGTGAATACCTTCTGGTTGTACGGGTTGACGACTTTAAAACAGCCTCCGGCCAGCTGCTCCATGAACCAGGGCATGTAAAAGGCCGGGACATCGGTGCGGCGGGATGCGGATATCACAATCTTGCAGGGCTTCGACATTCAGGCAAAATAAGGCAATCCGGCTTAGAGCCGTGGGCAGGGTTTTCTATCTTTTTTTGATAGCATCCAGGGAGATGACCTTGGCATTACCGGTGGCCTCCGCGTCGCTGCCAGGACTCTGTTCCTGTCTGGCCGTTTCAGCAGATGGCGCCTGCTGCGGCACAACCACTTTTTCCAGCCGCATGCGTTGGCCGTTCATGGTAAATTCTGCACCCTCGATATAGATATCGCGCAAAATCCAGGTGACCATCTGGGGCGGCACTTGCAGCAGCAGCAGCCGGACGTGATACCAGTCCGGCTTGGAATTCGGCAGGATCTCTTCAATCCGGGCGAAAACCAGCGGTTTATCCTCGAAGTATATCAACACCAGGTCGTTTTCTGCAGCCATGGGCTTAATTTCCAGTTTCCTTAAATTACCATATCCAGTCAATCCGATCTGATTTTTTCCAGTATAAATTAGAATCCATTTCCTTGCAGATCACAAAGATATTGAATTTTTGCGCCTAAATCAATAAAAACCTTTTAATTTTCCATCGTCCGGCATAAATACAGTGAGAAAATCGCACTTTTCAGGAGGCCCATGAACGCAACAAATTCAGCCGAAGCCATCCGGCAAGTGACGACTCAGATTGATCAGCTTTTCCATGCCCGCTCGGTGGCGGTCGTCGGTGTTCCCCGGGAAATGAAGACCGGCAAATTGTTTTTAATGGCCCTTCTGGACCAGGGGTTCGACGGCCGCATTTTTCCGGTCAATCCCCGGGCCAAAGAGATCGACGGCCTCAAGGCCTACCCCAGTGTTGCCGCCATCGAAGAGCCGGTGGATCTGGCGATCATCCTGGTGCCCAGCCACAGCGCCCTGGAGGTGGTTCGACAGTGTGCCGCCAAGGGGGTCAAAGGGGCCGTGCTGTTTACCGCCGGCTTCCGGGAAACCGGAACCCGCCAGGGACGGGATCTCGAACGGGAGCTGGTCCGGACGGCCCGTGCGGGCCGGATGCGCCTGATCGGCCCCAACGGCATGGGGCTTTACAGCCCGAAAACCGGGCTGTCTTTTTTTCCGGGAATGTCCAGCAAGCCCGGGCCGGTGGGAATGATCTCCCACAGCGGCTCGTTGACGAACATTCTCGGCCGCATGGCCGGCCAGCGGGGCATCCGCTTCAGCAAGGTCGTCAGCTCCGGAAATGAATGCGACCTGACGGCTGCTGATTTTTTGGCCTACCTGGGCAGCGATCCGGATACCGGCCTGATCGGTGCGTATATCGAGGGCATTAAAAATGGGCCCTGTTTCATCCACGCCCTGCGGCAGGCCTCACTGCAAAAACCGGTGATCATGTGGAAGGTGGGCCTGACCGCCGAAGGGTCCCGGGCCAGCGCTTCCCATACCGGGGCAATGGCGGCAGCCCCGCAAATATGGCGAGGCGTGCTGCGCCAGACAGGGGCCATACCGGTGGCGGGTTTCGAGGCGCTGGTGGACGCGTTGATGGGATTTTCCCTGCTGCCGGCCGAGCCGGGAAATCGCATGGCGATCATTTCCGGCCCCGGCGGGCTGGCGGTGTCGGCGGCCGAGGCCTGCGGCCGGCAGGGAATCCGTCTGGCCGATCTTTCATCCGCCACGCGCTGCGAACTGGCACCGGTAGTGGCTGCGACCGGGACCAGCCTGCGCAATCCGGTAGATGTCAGCCTGGAAGCGCATTTTAACCTGGAGGTGTTTTTCCACACCGCCCGCACTCTGTCCCGGGATCCGGGAGTTGACGCCGTCATGATCATCGGGTGCGGGCTGACCCCCGAGGCAAACGGCCAGTACACGCAGGGGTTGATCCAGGTGTACCGGGATTTCAAAAAACCCATCCTGGCGGTAAAAATACCCGGCTTTGAGCTCGAATATGCGCAGCAGTTGTGCGAAAATGGGATCGCCTTTTTTGATTCCGCCGAACGCGCCGTCCACACCTATGCCCTGGCAATACGCTATGCGGCCTGGCGTCGACAACGCTTGCCTGCAAATATCGGGTTGTGATTGACCGCAGACTGACGCCGACGAACGCAGAAATTTATCGCTACATTTTTTGACAAATATGCCGATATCATTCTATAATGTAAAAAATTGCTGCTGCCAGGAGGGAAATCCATGAAAAAAATATCCGCATTTTTCATCTTTTTTATCGTCGCGGCGGCGCTGGTCGTGTGGATGGGTCTTGCAATGCCGGCCGCCGCCCAAAAGACGGCACCGGATGAAAAAACATCCGGAACGATAATTACACTGGAATCCAACGCCCGGCCGCAGCCAGCCGAAACCCGCACTGACAAAACGACGCCATCGCCTTTAGCAGACCAGTCAGAAGCTGCAAAAAAGCCGACCGCTGCGCAAAAAAGTGCGGACTACTGGTTTAACCGGGGCGCGCTTTGCGCCACATACGGCAATGACAAGGCGGCGATCCGCTACTTTCAGAAAGCCCTTTCCCTCGATCCGCAAAAAAGCGGCGCCTATTTTTCACAGGGCATCTCCTATGGCCAGCTGGGGCAGTATACCCGCGCCATTGCGTTGATCGACAAGGCCCTCGAGCTGGATCCCGAAAACGGCCTGTATTATTACGGCCGCGGCCGGGTTTACCTGCTGGCAAAAGACAGGGACAAGGCCCTGGCTGATTTTAAAAAGGCCGCCGCGCTGGATGACGAAGATGCCCAGGCCTACCTGCAGCGCATCGCCCAGACTCCCTAAATCAAGTGTCCATCCAATAACAGTGCATGGTGCTAATAGGTTTCTAATTAATAAATGAGGATTTTTTTCGTTGGGCGAGGCCGCACAAGGGTTTGAGGCGAGACGTACATTGGCGTACGTCGCAGCCACAAACCCGCGGAGAACAAAGCACAGCGGAAAAAAGACCATTTATGGATGGAAACCAGGTAATATTACCGCCCTCGAGTGCTTCCCCTCGATCTTGATGGTCAGCGGCGCCTCCAGCCTTACATGCTTCAGGTAGGTGGTCTGGCTTTCAACCGGCAGGGCCTGCAGCCACTGCCAGTTGATAAAATCCTCGCTGTTTGCGGAGATGGTCAGATAGCTGATGCCCAGGGAGGTGATGTTATGGAAGAAATGCGATCCCTGGGATGGGTCGGCCTTCAACGTTTCGGTGGCCGTTTCGATCATGGCGCTCACCCCCGAAATATCCTGCCAGGCCACCGGGATGCCCAGCCAGCGGTCGGCCGAGCCCCACCGTCCCGGTCCGATGAGCAGGTATTTGCGCTTTTGCTGGACCAGCTGGCCGTTCAGGCGGCTGATTTCAGCCGCGATGTCCACGGTCCGGGCCGGGTCAAACCTGTCGGGATCCACAAAGACGATATCGGCGATCTCCCGGTTGACACCGTTTCCCAGGGCCATGGTGGAATAGCAAACCGCGGCCGACAGATCATCCGGACCGATCTCGACATCCATCTGGTCCCGGCTCACCCCCATGGGACGGATCTGAAGCAGGTCAAATGAAGGGTTGCCGTCATCCGGTGGAAACAGATTGACCGCGAATTCGATTTCCACCGGGCATCCCATCCCCCGGCGGCCGATATCAAGGATTTCGCACAACAGGGATGCCAGGGGCAAAGATTGGTGTTTGAGCACGTTGGCGAATGTCAGCACCGGATATCCGTTGGGGTGGGCTCCATCCCGGATTCGGTGGTCCTGGGGAGAATATGAGCTGCACAGGGTTTTTACCGCCGGGTGGTTCCGGGCTTCGTCAATTTCGAGCCTTACCAGGGCAGGATCTTTGTCGGCGGTGAATTTTACCGGGGTTGAGGCCATTTTCAGGGCATAAAAAAAGCGCTGGGCGTTTTTAAGAATATCGTCCACCGTGGAAAACTGGGGCAGCAGTTGGGGGTAGCGCGGGGAAAAACGCAGCGAAACACCCCCCTCCACCACGGTTTTGCCCAACCCCAGGGCAATGTGAGCGATGCCTTCTTCGGGCTTCATGTGGGCGATGGGATAAAAATTATAGGACTGGGCCACCCCGGAGATGGCCGGGTAATAAAGGTCTTCCCAGCGCGCTCCGGTCAACTGCTGGACGAGGACCGCCATTTTTTCATCCTCGAGGCGATGAAATGTGCTGCGGGCGTATGCCTTGGGGCTTTCATAGTAAGTGGAAGCATAAACCATCTTGACGGCGGCAGCCAGCTGCTCAAGCCTGACGGCTTCATCGGGATGGTTGTTGGGCAGCATGTAGGTCGCGTATATCCCCGCAAAGGGCTGAAACTGCGCATCTTCCAGCAGGCTGGACGAGCGCACGGCCAGCGGATAGCGGTAGTGGTGCACAAACAGCTCCAGGCTGCTTCGCAGCCACTGCGGCAATTTGGCGGCCAGAAACAGGCTGGCGATTTTCTCGTCTTCCACATCGGCGGTAGCCAGCTCCTTGAGATCGTTCTCCCCGATAAAGGCATCAAAGCCTTCGGTGGACAGCACCAGGGATTTTGGCACCCGGATGTCAATGCCCTTGAATTTTTCCTGCAAATGCGGGTGGCTCTTGAGCTGGGTGGCAATAAAGGCCAGCCCCCGGGCCTTGCCGCCGAGAGATCCCTTGCCGACTTTGACAAAGTCGGCGTCCGGATCAAAGGTGCCGGGCGTCAGCTCGGTGATCAGTCCTTTCTGGCGGCCCTTGCGGCGTTCGTGGATGCAGTCGATCAGGTATTTTTTCAAATCGCCGGCACTGGGAAAGTCACTGACCTTGACCGGTTTGAGCTTGGAGGCCAGCATCACCTCGGAGCGTGCCATCAGCCAGCTGGAAAAATGATTGCGCTGGCCGTGGTAATAAATGGATTCGTCGGGAATGGTGGGAAGGGTCATTTCCATTTCCCGCAGGTTGGATACCCGGGCAATTTCCCGGCCGTCGGGATAGCGGAAGACGAAATCGCCAAAACCCAGGTAATTGATAAAAAAGCTGCGGATTTCCGAATGCAGGGCCGGGGAGTTCTTGTTTAAAAAGACGGCCGGAATTTCATGGGCCCGCTGGCGGTTGGATTCTTCCGAACTGAGATTGAGAAGCGGCAGGTCCGGGTTTTCCTCGCGGATCATGGACAGCAGGGAAAAGCCGGCCTGGTCGTCCATTTTGCCGTTGCGCGGAAAGCGCACATCGGAAAACACGCTGAGCAGGTAGGGCTGGTATTTTCGGTACAGCGCCACCGCTTCCTCATAGTTTTCAGCCACCAGGATTTTGGGACGCGCCCGCATTCTCAGGATCCGGTGCTCATCATTGACCGACTCTTCCATCACCGCCTGGGTCTGGGTGACGATTTCCTTGTAGAGCAGCGGCAGCAGGGAAGAATAGTAAATGGGCGAGTCTTCCACCAGGATGATCACCCGCACCCGGGCCCGCTGGGTGTCATAGGCCACGTTCATGGAGTCTTCGAGATTCTTGATCAGGGCCAGCAAAAGATCGGAATTGCCGTACCAGACGTAGACCCGGTCGATGGATTTGCGGTCGGTTTCGCGGCGCTCCAGCAGGTGTTTGCTGGTGTTCTGGATCATCAGGTAAACCGGGACATCGGAGTACAGGTCTTTTATTTTACGGCCCAGGACATAGGCATCGATTTCGTCGACTTGGGGCATGGTAATGACCAGGTCGAATTTTTTTTTGGCCAGGGCTTCCAGGGCCGCCTCGGCGCTGGAAACCCAGGTCAGCATGGGGGGGCGCGACAGGTTCAGACCGCGGTATTCATAAATGATGCGTTCGGCCAGCCGGCCTTCTTCTTCCATGATAAAAGCTTCGTACGGGCTCGAGACCAGCAGGATGTCGGTAACCTTTTTGGCCATCAACTCATGGAACACCTTGAAGGAAAGGTCAAAGTCCTGTGAGCTGTCTGTGTTGGTGGTGTACATAATAAAATCAAGGCTCAGGGTGAACAGGGTCCAAGGTTCAAGGGGCGCTGACGCGCCGGGTACATGGTACAGGGTTCGAAGGGTAAAAGGTTCGAGCTTTATGGAACGGCCTGGGGCCGTTTCCTATGTGTTTCTGTCAAATGTTTGCCCTGCCAGGAATCTCTCGTTTCCAGGGTGTCTTTTATCTGTGCCAGAACATCGGATTTTTTCAGCGACCATTGGGGGGCGACGAGCTCCGATGGGTGCGGGTCGCCGGTCAGGCGCTGGATCACCATGCTTGCCGGGATGCGTTCGATAAAGTCGCAGACCAGTTCAACGTATTGCTCCCGGGACAGGCAGCGGTATTTTCCCAGGCGGTACATCGTTTCCAGCCGGGTCCCCTTGATAACGTAGAGCAGGTGCAGCTTGACGCCGTCAACGGGCTCTGCAGCGATGGTTTCGGCAGTATGCATCATATCCGCGCGGGTTTCCCCGGGCAGCCCCAGGATCACGTGGCTGCAGATTTTGATGCCGCGCCCTGCCGTGGCCCGCACCGCATCGGTGAAGCACTGCACGTCATGGCCCCGGTTGATCAGCGCCAGGGTGGCGTCGCTGGCGGTCTGCAGCCCGTATTCGATCCAGACCAGGTAGCCGCGGGCATAGGTCTGCAAAAGATCCAGAATTGGCCCGTCAACACAATCCGGGCGCGTGCCGATGGCAAGACCCACCACGTCCTCGACGGCCAGGGCTTCATCATACAGGCCCTTGAGGGTGTCGAGGGAGGCATAAGTGTTGGAAAAGGACTGGAAATAGGCGATGAATTTGCGCGCCTTGTAACGCCGGCCAAGGGCTTCTTTACCCTCCAGCAGCTGGTCGCGAATTGATATTCCCCGGGCATGCGCGCCGGTCCCCGATCCCCGGGCGTTGCAGTAAATGCAGCCGCCGACGGCTTTGGTCCCATCCCGGTTGGGACAGGAAAGCCCGGCATCGATGGATATTTTCTGCACCCGACAGCCAAACATATTGCGCAGGTAGGTGTTTAAATCGTTGTATCTTTTATCCATATCAGCAGGCCGATGCTTGACCATCCCCCTTCACCGGATTATAATCCAAAAATCCACTGGGCTCTCATTCATCTGCATGTTGTGCTCATTTGGCAGCAGATTGCATGGAACCTCTTGTACCTTGAACCCTGAACCTGGTACCTTGTACCTGGCGCGCAGCGCCCCTGTACCTTAGTTGTAAACCTATCAGAAAAGCCGCTTAACGGCAATCGATTCAATAAAATTCCATGACGGTTAACAATTGCCAATACGACATCATCGTAGTCGGGGCCGGACACGCCGGCTGTGAAGCCGCCCTGGCGGCCGCCCGGATGGGCTGCCGCGTGGTGCTGCTGGCCATCGATCTGGACAAGCTGGCGGCCATGCCCTGCAGCCCGTCCATCGGCGGTATGGCAAAAGGGCAGCTGGTAAAGGAAATCGATGCCCTGGGCGGGCAGATGGCGCGAATCACTGATCGGACCGCCATCCAGTACCGGACCCTGAATACCCGCAAAGGCCCGGCCGTTCAATCTTCACGGACCCAGAACGATAAAAACCGTTACCACCGGGCCATGAAGGCGGTCGTCGAAGCCCAGCAGAACCTGGACCTCAAACAGACCCTGGTGCAGCGGCTGGTCGTCGAAGACAACCGCATTGCGGGGGTGGAGGACAACACCGGCTTCGGTTTCCAGGCACCGGTTGTGATTCTGGCCACCGGCACCTTTTTGAGCGGACTGGTGCACATCGGGTTTCATCAGATAAAGGCCGGCCGGGCTGGTGAGTTCGCCGCCTACGGACTGGCCGACAGCCTCAAACAGCTGGGTTTTGAGCTCGGACGGCTCAAGACCGGCACGCCGCCAAGGCTTAAAAAATCAAGCATTGATTTTTCGTGCTTCAGCATCCAGGAGGCGGATCCTGACCCGACGCCGTTTTCCTGCTTCACCGACCGGATCTGCATGCCCCAGGTGCCCAGCTACATCGGGCATACCAACCGGCGCAGCCACGAGATCGTGCAGCGCAATCTCAAGTACTCGGCCCTTTACGGCGGGGTCATCAAGGGCGTATCCGCGCGCTACTGTCCTTCCCTCGAGGACAAAATCGTCAAGTTTGCCGACAGGGACCGCCACCAGATCATCCTGGAGCCCGAGGGACTGGATACCGAGGAGATCTACGCCAGCGGCCTGGGCAACAGCCTTCCCCTGGAGATCCAGATCGAGCTGGTGCATGCCATTGAAGGGCTGGAGTGCGCCGAAATCATGCGGCCGGCCTATGCCATCGAATACGATTATGTCAATCCCATCCAGCTCAAACCCACCCTCGAAACCCGGCAGGTAGCCGGGCTTTTTCTGGCAGGACAGATCAACGGAACCTCCGGTTACGAGGAAGCCGCCGCCCAGGGGCTTTGGGCCGGGATCAATGCGGCCGCAAAACTCCAGGGCCGTCCGCCCTTTATCCTGGACCGGTCCCAGGCCTATATGGGCGTGATGATCGATGACCTGATCACCCGGGGCACGCGCGAACCTTACCGCATGTTTACCAGCCGGGCCGAGTACCGTCTCATGCTCAGGGAGGACAACGCTGATTTGCGGTTGATGGCCATCGGTCATGAGCTGGGGCTGGTGGATGACGACGCCTTCCGGGACATGCAGGTGCGCAAGCAGCAGATTGCAGGTGAAATTGCGCGGGTGCGCAGCATCTTTGTCAAACCCAGTGCAGCGGTAAATGATTATCTGCGCAGCCAGGGCAGCAAACCCATTGACAGCGGCGCCCGCCTGTCCAGGCTGCTGAAGCGCTCTGAGCTGGGTTACGGCATGGTGCAATCCCTGGCGCCCGCATCTCGTCCAATCAGCCGGGCCGTTGCCCGGCAGGTGGAGATTGAAATCAAGTACGAAGGCTATATCCGCAAACAGCTGCGGGAGATCGAACGTTTCAAGGGACTGGAAAAAATAAAAATCGCACCGGATTTCGACTTTGCAACCGTGCACGGCCTGTCCAATGAACTCAAGGAAAAGCTCGCCCGCATAAAACCCGTATCCCTCGGTCAGGTTTCCCGGGTTGACGGTATCACCCCGGCGGCCATGTCTGTTTTGATGGTGGCGCTCAAAGCCGGGGCCAGGTCTTAGGATGGGTGAAATATCTTCTTGTATTCTTGACAGGTTACACCTTGCAGCTTATCTTAGATGTGCTTTAAAAAGCAGAAGTGCCTTAAGGGCACTTCCAACTTATATTTGTTGATGAGGTATTGAGACGATGGCCGAAGACTATTATCAACTTCTGGGTGTCAAAAAAGATGCCAGTGACGATGAAATCAAAAAAGCTTACCGCAAGCTGGCAATGAAATACCATCCCGACCACACCAAGGGAGACAAGCGCGCGGAGGAGAAATTCAAGAAGATCAGCGAGGCCTATGCCGTCTTGAGTGACAAGGAAAAGCGCAAAGAGTACGACACTTTCGGTTCCGAGGGATTCCGCCAGCGGTTTTCCCAGGAAGATATTTTTCGCGGCTTTGACTTCAGTGATATCTTCAGGGAATTTGGTTTCGGCGGTCGGGGCGGCAGTGCCCGTTTTTCCTTTGGCGGCGACTCGCCGTTTAACTTCGGCGGCGCCCGGCAGCAGCAGGCCCAGGTAAAAGGGGCGGACCTGGTTTACGAATTGCCTTTGACATTGCGGGAAGTGGCGACCGGCACCGAGAAGGTGATCAGCTTTGAGCACGAGGGGCGTGCTGAAAACCTGACGGTCAAAATCCCCAAAGGATTTATCACCGGAAAAAAACTGCGCCTGGCCGGAAAGGGCAGCCCCAGCCCTTTTGGTGGCCCCAACGGCGATTTGTACATCAAATCCCGGGTGCTTGACGATCCGCTGTTCAGTGCCGACAAATATGATCTTTACCTGGCCCGGGAGTTGAAAATCAGTGAATTGCTGCTGGGCACCACCATTTCCGTTCCCACCATCGACGGCCGGCAGTTGAGTTTGAAAATCCCCGCCGGCACGAAGCCTGGGACCAAGATGCGTCTTGCCGGCCATGGCCTGCCGGCCATGAAGGGCAGCAAAAAAGGCGACCTGTACGTCAAAGTTCAGGTCAAAATTCCAAAGCACCTCAATGCTGAGCAGCGCCGGCTGGTTGAGAAACTGGCTGCTGCCGGTCTGTAAGGAATCAAAATTATTGACAAGAACGCTCATTCGCGGTAACCTAATAGACAAATCACCAGTTTTATTTTTAATCTAGTTGCCATATCGTTACAGCAGATGCCAGATCTCGTGCCGGTTCTGAAAAGAGATGAAATTCAGCGTATCGTAAGTGAACTGGGGCAGAAGATTTCATCGGACTATCAGGGCCGGGAATTGATTCTGGTCGGAGTGCTGAAAGGGGCATTTGTATTCCTTTCCGACCTGATTCGGCAGCTTGCCATTCCGGTGAAAGTCGATTTTATTCGCGCCGCCAGTTATGGCTCCGGTACATCCACATCCGGCAGGATTCAACTGACCAAGGAAATTGAGATCGACATAAAGGGCAAAGATGTCATGGTGGTTGAGGACATTGTCGACACCGGCTTGACATTGAATTATCTCCTGGAGCATTTGTGGTCTTTTGGACCCAGTTCACTCCGGGTATGCACTTTGCTTGATAAAACTGAACGCCGGCAGAGTGACGTTGTGATAGACTATGCCGGCTGCCAGGTGCCAGAAGGGTTCCTGGTGGGTTATGGCCTGGATTATGCTGAAGATTACAGGCACCTGCCCGCCATTTACCATCTCCAACCATAGACTCTGGAGTATCGTATGATTATTACCTGCAATGAATGTGAATCGAGTTTTCAGGTCGATGACCGACTGATCCAGGAAACCGGTTCCAAGGTGAGATGCTCAAAATGCAGCGCTGTTTTTGTCGTTTATCCGCAGGCCGATGAGGCGGGTGCCGCCCTGGAAACAGACGGGGATGCCGAATCCGAGGATCTGGGGCTCGATCTGGGACTGGATCTTGAAGGTGAAGAAAGTGATGATGACCTGTCGGTGACCGGACTCGATGCCGAGGAATCCGAGCTGGACCTGAGCGCGTTTGATGAGAATGATGATGACCAGTCGACGGAGGTGTCCGAAACACTGGATAGCGATGAACTCGAACTCGACCTCAACCTGGATGCGCAGCTGGATGAAGATGCAGATACAGCTTCCGGTGAGACGGGGCCCATGGACGATGAACTGCCGGACCTGGGGGATCTGGGAGATTTAGCTGAACTGGATGATGAACAGTTAAGCGAAGAAGAACTCGATGCCGAGCTTGAAGATCTTGACAGCGAGCTTGCCGGGCTTGATATCGATCTGGATGGCGATGATGACGCTGATGAAGACCTGGATCTGGGGGCGCTTGATCTCGAAGAAGAGGAGGAAGCGGAGCCCGAGCCGGTTCAGGCACAAGATTCCGAAGACCTGGAGCTTGACCTGGATTTTGAAGACCAGGACGGGACTGCAAAAGGTGACGAAGTGGTTGAAACCGACGAGTTGGATTTGTCCGATCTGGAGCTGGAACTGGGAGATGAAACCGACGCCGACGCCGGGGATGAAGCGGGCGGTGAAGACCTGGAACTGGATCTGGGCGATGAGACCGAGGCGACAGAAGACCAGGAGGTGGTTGAAACCGACGAGCTGGATCTTTCGGATCTGGAGCTGGAATTGGGAGATGAAGCCGAAGCAGGATCGGAGTCTGCGGCGGTCGATGAGGGCTTGGAGCTGGATCTCGGTGAACAACCAGAGGACATTGCAGCAGTTGCAGCTCCGGCGGACCAGGCTGACGGCGAACTGGATCTGTCCGACCTGGAAGAACTCGTTGACTCTGATAAGGCGGTGGACACCCCGGTGGATGCCGGCGATGAACTGGATCTTGAATTTCAGATCGGCGAAGACGGCGAGACGGCTGATGAAGCCTCGGCGACCGGGGCGGATGAAGAACTGGACCTTTCAGATATCAGCGAGATGCTTGAATCCGATGAAAGCCCGGCGGCTGAAAGTGCGGATGAGAAGGAGGGCGAAGAGCTGGAGCTGGAATTTGACATCGGTGATGAAAAGACGACCGATGATGAGATGCTGGATATCGAACAGATGCTCGAAGACGGTGAAGATGCCGGCACCCGGGATGAAAAACCGCCGGGCGGGACACAAGAGCTTGACCTGGAGCTGGAGTCCGCTGCAGATGAACCCGATACGATTGAATCCGATCTCGAGCTTGACCTGGAAAGCGAACTGGCCGAGCAGGAGCAGCTCTTTGAAGACGATGCTGCCGCCGGTGCAGAACAGCTGGAATCCAACCTTCTGAGCGACGATGACATGGAGTCGCTGGACGAAGTCGAAAGCGAGGAGCTGGAATTTGCCGGGGCAGACGGCAACGAAAGTGCCATTAGCGATGATTTCGCCACTGATGATTTCTCGGAAAGCGACGATTTCGGTCAAACGAGTGTTTTGCCGGAGGAGGATGACCAGGCCGCCGTCGCAGCAGCAGGGCCGGCGCCGACCGCCCCCAAAGTGCGATCGAAAAAGCCGGTGATGATCGGCTTTCTGGTACTGGTCCTGATCTCTGGTATTCTGATCGTACCGAAAATGTTGGGCGTTAAAATTCCCTTTGTCAGTGATATCAAGATTCCGTTCCTCAGCGACGTGGACATGAGAATTCCTTTCCTGAGCGATCTGATAAATCCTGAACAACAGGATGTCGCCGGCAACCTTAAAATCAATCCCCTGGGAAGAACGATCAACGGCAGATTTGTTGAAAACGCCAAGGTCGGTCGGCTGTTCGTGATCCAGGGAAAAATCAGAAATGATTACGATCATCCGCGCAGTTTTATCAAGGTAACCGGCAGGATCTTCCAAAAAGGAGGCCGGGAGGTGAAAAAGGCCACCGTTTATTGCGGCAACGTGCTTTCCGGTAAAGAATTGAGCGCAATGAACATGGCCGCCATCCAAAAAAGGCTGAAAAACAGGTTCGGCGACCGGCGCTCCAACGTCAAAGTCCCCAAGGGAAGAATGGTTCCATTTATGATCGTATTCGACCGGCTGCCGGCTAATCTGGACGAATTCAGCGTCGAAGTGGCGGGGTCTTCGATCTAGATCCTGTCGTGTCTGTTGAGACAATCCAGCCCCGCAAGAACCGGTGACGGTTTGAACGGGGCTTTGTTTTCGAGCCGGCTTTTTCGGACGGGCAATGTGTGTTTTTCGGCTTGACTCCGCCCGGCTTTGCTGGTAGTGGGAATGTTCGTTAATGGCGATGTAGCTCAGTTGGTTAGAGCATGCGGCTCATATCCGCAGTGTCCGGGGTTCAAATCCCTGCATCGCCACCAAACACAAATATTAGCCGCGATCTCAGCAGATTGCGGCTTTTGTGTTTTTACAGGGTACGCCTTGCACTTTATCTTCATTGGGTCTTTTCCGGGAAGATATTTTCCGCCTTGAGAAAATGGGTGCCGATGTCGCGTCTGAGGTCCAGGCGGTTGCCGTCCGGAGCTTCCCGGGGGATGACCCGGATCTTGCCGTTGTCAAAGGCGGTCAGCATTTTCTGCCGCAGTCGTTCGGCGACTTCTCCTCGCTGCTGCCCGGCTTTGATCGTGACGTTGGCGTTGATGAAAGCCACCCGGGTCCCGTCGGATTTAAAGCCATCATTTTCAGCCGCGCACATCATGGCCGAGGGGATTACCTGGATGCCCTTGCGTTTCATGTACTTGATGTCGATTTGCACCGGTTCTCCCCGGGTGCAGGACCATGGGTATCCCTTCTGGCCGTCAGGCCCACCGGGGCCGGTGACCAGGGCGCAGCACATCGCCAGCTGGTCCTGGCGGACTTCCGGCGCGACCGTATCCAGGTTGCCGGCCAGCGTTGCCTGGACCAGGGGTCCCAGGTTTCTCAGCCGCCGCATGACGGGCTGGGCTTCCGGCTCACCGGGACGGATGTTTACCTCGGACACGCGAATGGTGGTGGGCAGCATGGCGCTGTCCAGTGACACGAAACAGCCGGGATACAGCACGCAGGGGCGCAGAATACCGCGCTGCTGCATGGCGGCAATCAGCGGCCGGGCAATGATTTCACCGGCCATTTCCATCAGCTGCGGTGTTTCCAGCGGATGGGGCGATACGGCGCCCATGCCGCCGGTGATGGGATTGTTGACCCCGGCGGGGCCTTCAAAGCGTTCCGGGTAGTCCATGGCCGTGGGCAGGATCTGGAAATGGCCGTTTTGATCCACCAGGATGGTAAAGCTGATTTCGACCCCTGACATCAGTGACTCGATCAACAGCGGCCACGGGCCGCGGCGGCCATACATTTTTTTATAGCTGTCCTTGTAGTCGCCGATCAGAGTGTCATAGACCTCCCGGATTTCCCAGGAGTTTAAAATCAGGCGGGCGCCCTTGCCCCCGGCGCTGTATGGATATTTCAATACGGCGCCGCCATGGTTGTGGATGTAGTCCAGGCAAGTGGTCAGCACCGTCGGGTAATCCCGGGCATCAACTTCGGACCATTGGGCCGCCACGGGGATGCCGGCATCCCGGCAAAGTTTCTTGCAGGCCAGCTTGTCGCCTTCGATGAATGCGCCGGCACGGGACAAACCAATGATCCGGTCGCCGAATCCGGCTTGCTCAACGGCATCCACCAAACCTTCAAACAAAAGGGCTTCGGGCATGGGCACCACGCAGTCAACGGTCTGTTCTTTCAAGGCCTTGATAATCGCCCCGGTGTAGTCTTCGACGGAATTGCTCTCGGTGGGCACAAATTGCACGGGCCAGTTCATGATTTCGACAAATTTGGGCATGGACGGGGTCCCGCGGATGACCACCCCCTGGAATTTGTCGGGATAAATATCGCTGGTGGCGGTGGAGACCACCAGCGCGCTGAGCAGGGTCCTGCCATCGGTTCCGGCAAAGGCGATTTTTTTCATGCGGGTGTTCCTTTTTTTATTTATGATCAATCCGGATTTTGAAATCCCATCTTTAACAGAATGCAGCCCCCCGGGTCAAATCCAAAATACCCTTGGATGGCGGGGTTGGGCAGTTGACTTTATAATTTTAAAAATGACATAATTATGATATAAAAATTAGTCATGCAGCTTGGGCAAGAATGTTTTGTCACCAAGAGTATTTACAAAGAAGATGGAGTGCAGTGACGCCATAACTTTAGCGTACTTTAGTGCACTTCAGGCATTTTAGGCACTTCTTATCGATCATGTTTCCCGGATTCAGCCGCATTGTTGAAGAACGCATTCGCCGGGCCCAGGAAAGGGGCGATTTCGAAAACCTGGAGGGCAGCGGAAAACCGCTGGTGTTCGAAAATGACAGCCTGGTGCCCGAAGAGCTGCGGTTGGCCTATAAAATCCTGAAAAATGCCGACTGCCTGCCCCCCGAGCTCGAACTGAAAAAAGAAATTGCCCGCACCGAAGATCTGCTCAAGGGCATGCAGGACACGGCTGAAAAGTACCGCGTCCTGAAAAAGCTCAACTTTTTGATCATGAAGCTCAATACGCTTCGCAACACTTCCATCGAATTTGAAATGCCCCAGCGGTACGCCGCCAAGGTGGTTGAGCGTATCGACAAAAACCGGGGCAAAACACAGGAGCCGTGACCATGAAAAAAATCACAGTGGCCCTTCTTGCCGGTGGTATCTCATCAGAAAGAGAAGTTTCGCTCAACAGCGGGCAGCAGGTTTTTGAGGCGCTCGATAAGCGCAAATACGATGTGCGCCGCTATGATCCCAAAACGGACCTGGCCCGCCTGGTGGCAGATGCCGGCGATATTGATGTCGCCCTGATTATCCTGCACGGGCTCTATGGCGAGGACGGGACGGTGCAGGGCCTGCTGGAGCTGCTCGACATTCCCTACCAGGGATCTGGGGTGCTGGGAAGTGCGCTGGCCATGAACAAGGATGCCACCAAGCAGCTGTATGAAAAATCCGGTCTGACCGTGCCGCCCTATGTGATTATCAGGCGCGATGATACCGCCGACATTGCCGGTTGTGTGGAGACTCTCGGCCTTCCCTTGGTGGTCAAACCCGTTGAAGGCGGGTCCAGCGTGGGAATGTCCATCGTGCGCTCGGCAGCCGATCTGCAGGCCGCCCTGGATAAAGCTGCCGCCCACGACGATGCCGTGCTGGTCGAGGCTTTCATCGAGGGCACGGAGCTTACCGTCGGGGTCATCGGCAACCGCCGGCTGGAGGCTCTGCCGGTCATCGAGATCATACCGGACGCGGATCATGAATTTTTTGATTACGAGGCCAAGTACACCGCCGGCATCACCCAGGAAATATGTCCGGCGCGCATTGACGACGACCTGACACAAAAAGCCCAGGCCTGTGCCAAAACCGCCCACCGGGCCTTGTTTTGCAAGGGTTACAGCCGCACGGACATGATCATGAAGGACGATCAGTTTTATATCCTGGAAACCAACACTATTCCCGGGATGACCGCCACCAGCCTGCTGCCGCAGGCGGCTCTAAAGGCCGGCTACGACTTCAGCCAGCTGCTCGACAAGCTGATCGAGCTGGGCCTGGAAGAGAGAAAATAAGTAAAACGATAGAATTCCTAAACTTTAGGCATTTTAGTGCACTTTAAGCACTTCTACTAGTGAGCGAAGCGAACCTAAATTCATGATCATCCGCAGCAACCGCGAACTGCGTTCCCGGTACAACGAGCTAGGCGCTGGAGACTGTTACATCGGAACCGTTTCCGCCAGGCACCTGAAACCGATCATGCTGATCGATCTTGCCAGCCGGGGGGTGGACTGTTATCCTTCCGCCCTTTGCCAGGTGCTCAACAGTTCAAAAGTCGCCCAGGCTTTTATTTTCCAGCAATGGATGGTGCCCCACACCACCGCGATCTGCCGCCGGGCGGATTTAATCACCGCCATCTCCCGTTTTGCCGCCCACGGTATTGAAGGTGTGGTCAGCAAACAGGACCACATGCACTGCGGGCACGGGATCCGGCGCTGGCAGAGCATGGAGCACCTGTACAACTGCCTGGGATTCGATGCCGCTGCGTATCCTTTTGTCCTTCAACCCTTCCTGGGCAGCTTTACGGATATGCGGGTGATCATGGTCGGCGATTATGTGGAGGCCTATATCCGGGAAAACCCGGGCAACTTCCGCAGCAACCTGGCCGCCGGGGGCAAATGCAGTCCCTGTGAATTGGATGAAGACCACCACCGGCTTTGCCGGGCGGTCATGCAACGGGGCCGATTCCCCTATGCCCACCTGGATTTGATGATCGGCAGTGACGGGCGGACCTATCTGTGCGAAGTCGCGCTTAACGGCGGCATCCACGGCGCGCGCATCAGCCGGAAGGAACTGGATCGGAAAAAGAAGGAATTGCTATCACATTTAGCTGAAAAAGGAGGATGCCTTGACAACAACGACGACGGATAACAAACCGGCGCAGGTGGGGATCGTGATGGGCAGCGATTCCGATCTGCCTGTCATGCAGGAGGCCGCCGCGATTTTAAAAAAGTTTGGCGTGCCCTGTTTGGTGACGGTTGCCTCGGCCCATCGCAGCCCGGCGCGGGCCGCTGATTTTGCCTCCGGGGCCGCTGCCCGGGGGATGCAGGTGATCATTGCCGGTGCGGGACATGCCGCCCACCTGGCCGGTATCCTGGCGGCTCACACCTGTTTGCCGGTCATCGGCGTTCCCATTGATTCGTCCTGCCTGCAGGGGCTGGACGCGTTGCTGGCGACCGTCCAGATGCCCCCCGGCATCCCGGTGGCGACCATGGCCGTCGGCAAATCCGGGGCTCGCAACGCCGGCATCCTGGCAGCCCAGATCCTGGCGCTGGCCGATGACGAACTGGCCCGCCGGCTTGAAGACTTCAAGCTGGAGATGGCGCGCCAGGTGGAGCAGAAGGCCAAAAAGGTTGAAAGTGTATAAGGTAACCCCGCAGCGGCCCGAAGTTGAAATAATTCAGGCCGCAGCGGCCGTAATAAGAAAAGGCGGGGTGGTTGCCTTTCCCACCACGGGCCTGTATGGACTGGGAACCGACGCCTTGAACGCAGCCGCCGTGGAGCGCCTTTTTGACCTCAAGCAGCGGCAGCGGAGCAAACCGATCCTGGTCTTGATCGACAGCCCGGTGCAGCTGCAGGGGCTGGCAGCCCGCATACCGGATGCAGCCGTACGGATCATGGATCAATTCTGGCCAGGAGGAGTGACCATCGTCTTTGAAGCCGCCGCGGGGGTTGCCGAGCCTTTAACCGCCGGCACCGGCAAAATCGGCATCCGGCAGGCCGGCCACCCGGTTGCCGCCGCCCTGCTCAGCGCGGTCAACGGTCCGATTACGGGCACCAGCGCCAATTTTTCCGGCGCCCCGGGATGCCGCCGCATCGAGGACCTGGACCCGGAGCTGATCCGCCGACTGGATCTTATTATCGATGGCGGCCCGCTTAAAGGCGGCCGCGGCTCCACCGTGGTGGATGTCACCGGCCGGCGCCTCCGCATTTTAAGGGAAGGTGCGGTCAGCGAAGGGGAAATCCTGACCCTCTTCGACGGATGAACACTGAAAAGGATGAACAGCATTCGATTTTCAGCGTGCATCTTTTATTGACAATTTATTAAATTCTACATATAAAAGCACGCATGCCGGAGTGGTGAAATTGGTAGACGCGCTGGACTCAAAATCCAGTGGGCCTTGCGCCCGTGAGAGTTCGATTCTCTCCTCCGGCACCAGCAAGCAAAAAGGCTGGGCGGCGGGGTATTCAGAAAGCTTAAAGGCCTTCTAAAAAGATATTAAGCCTCCCAACTTTCTATCCTCATAGCTTCAGATTTGCGCATGGAAAGTTCAATTATAATCTTTATCATGGTTAAGTGCTGGGGGAAATAATGCTAACTGCATATATAAATGCTGCAATGCGTAGCGCTCATTATGAGTTGCTAGAAGATGGTGAGGGCTATATTGGTAAAATACCAGAACTTCAGGGTGTCTGGGCAAATGCCGATACACTCGAAGCCTGTCGTGACGAATTGCGTGAGGTATTGGAAGAATGGATTATACTGGGCCTTAAGATGAATCACCATATCCCTGTTATTGATGGCATTGAACTGAACTTTGAAAAAGTGGCCTGATGCCGGCATTTAAGCCAATCAAACAAAAAGAGTTGATCCGTTTGTTCAGGAAGCTGGATTTTAGCGGCCCCTATGCGGGGGGTAAACACCAGTTTATGGTTAAAGGTGATTTGCGAATAAGGATTCCCAATCCACATAAAAAAGACATTGGCAAAAATTTGTTGAAACTAATATTGAAGGAGGCTGGCATCGCGATAGAAACCTGGGAAAAACTTTAATGAGGCGTTTTTTTTATCCTTTATCTCAGAACAGATGAGCAATTTTGTTTCCTGCCTCTTATTTTCTCATCTTCATATTCTTTTTTGAAATTTCGCCTTCCGAAGTCTATACCCCTTTACCTTGTACCCTGCGCACAGCACTTCCAGTCTCCCGGCTCCATTCCTAAATATTTAATATTTAAGATGTGACCCTATTCTTCTGCTCATCTTCTTTATGTGTAATTTACCTCTCAATTTTATAACTTAGATTATTTAATTCTTAGGAAAAAAGCATTTTCAGTAGCCTGCTAAGGTATCCTGTCTACGTTCCCACAAAATTTTTTCAGTGATAACTATCTGTTATAAATTATAATTGTCACTTGATACTAAAAAAAAGTCTATGTGTTCACAAAATGTCATAGAATTTGCAATATGCATATGCAAAAAAACGAAAGGAGGTGGAATTGCGTATCGCTCGTGGAGGTGAAGTATTTTAAGGAACCATGGAAAAATAAGGAGGATTTTACGATGACAAGGAGGTTGAGATTTCTAATGTTATTGGTGCTTGCTTTGAGTTTCATTTGGATTTCCCCGGCATCCGCCTTGTTTACAAACGGGGGGTTCGAAACAGGCGATTTTACCGGGTGGAACTTGGAGTTCGGCAAGCGTAATGCCAATGTGTCGACCATTACATGGGGACAACCGGATCACGGACTTTATGATGTTATTGATAGTGCCGCTACCATGGTTGGTCAGACCTTGGATGTTGATCCCTATTATGACAATTACATGGCTCGCATCAATGATATAAAGGGGAGATACCATGCCACCAAACTGTGGCAACAAGACACCATTGCTGCGGAGGACCAGGGTGATACGATCTATGTGACCTGGGGTGCCATGTTGATCGAGCCTTCAAATGCTCATCCGGATTACGCCCAACCTTATTTTGGTATCAATGTGTACCAAAACGGCTCGCTGCTGGATAGTTTTTTTGCAGACGCTCTGGATACTACTGGATGGACAAACGCAGGGTCCTATGGGGGGACTCTTTGGTACAATACCGATACTTGGAGCTATGACCTCTCCGGTTTCAATGTCGGCGACAGTATCAAAATAGAGATGTTTGTTTCAGATTGTGCCTGGGGTGGGCATGGAGGCTATGCATTCTTGGATGGTATAGGGAAAGTGCCTCCTCCCCCGGTGCCGGAGCCTGCAACAATACTGCTTTTAAGCGCTGGTCTGGCAGGTATTGTAGCATTCAGGAGAAAAAAGAGGGAGACCCTTGATTAACTGAAAAGTATAGATGAGCAAAAGATCCTCCGGGGCCTCTTCATAATTAAGGTAAGGGGAGCGGAGACTGAGTGGAGATGAAAAGGCTGTTCCGGACGGGGTCGTGTGAGGATCTTCGCTCAAAAAGCAGGTGCTTTACATCTATCATTATCCTGGATGTCCCAACGCTATCTTTTTTCCGAAAAACGCTGCTGCATTTCTTCTCGAAAAGACGCTGTTGATTCTCAACAGCGTCTTCCATCCTGGCTTTAGCAAAATCCGAGCCCTTTCACCCCGGCCCTGATTCCGACACAACATAAGGTTTCCGTTTCGTTTCCATTTGCTGCCCGAACTGCTTCCCGCCGGTTACAGTCGTCTGTCGATTTCTTTCAGGTTGCGCCGGGCCTTTTTGTAATCGGGGCTGAGTTGCAGCGCCTTTAAGAAAAGCCGGCGGGCTTCATCGTAGCGGCCCTGCTGCAACCGGATCTCGCCAAGATTGTTGTATGTTGCCGGCCGGTGGGGATCTTCTTTCAGGGCCAGGGAATAATGCCGGGCGGCGGCGTCCAGTTCTCCCACTGATTTCAGGGCGGTGCCCAGGTTGTTGTGCACGTCGGCATCGGCCGGGTTGATTTTCAGCGCGGCGTTGAAATGGTCAATGGCCTTGCGGGGCCGGTGCAGGAGCATCAGCGTTACTCCCATGTTGTTGTGGGTTTTGAGGCTGCGAGGCTCCAAGCGCAGGGCCGTGGCAAACTCGGAAACCGCCGCTTCCAGCTTGCCCTGCCGGGCCAGGGCGTATCCCAGGTTGTAGTGGGCATCTGCGTAGTCGGGTTTGACCTTCAACGCCTGCCGGTAATGGGCGATGGCCTCGTCGAGGCGGTCGCGTCGGGCCAGGGCCGCCCCCAGGTTGTTGTGGGGCCGGGCCTTGGCCGGAGATTTTTCCACACAGTCCCGGTAAAGGGCAACCTCGTCGCTCCAGACCCGGTTTCTTTCAAGGGTCCACAGGCTCAGCCCCGCGGCGACCGCGCACAGCAATAGCGGTGCCAGCCACGCGGGTTTTCCATATTCAAACAGCAGGTAGACGCCCGCAAAGATGACAAACATGGACGGCAGGTAATTGCGATGCTCGAAAACCAACTCCAGCGGGATGATCGATGATTCGATCACCAGATTGCCGAAAAACCAGAGGATGGCAAACGAGACCAGCCGGCTGCGCCGGGCGGTCACAACGGCCGCTGCGAGCAGGCCGATGATCGCTGCCAGCGCCAGCGCGGTGGTCACCGGATCGACCAGCGAATGGGACAGGCTGAAATCATGCTCCAGGTTCAAACGCGACGGGTGCGGCCACAGCAGCAGGCTGATATAGAAGATCACCACCCGAAACTCGGTCAGCACCCGCTGAACCAGGGTGAAATCCCGGTGGTTGTAACCTGCCAGAATCCGGTCGATGGGGTCATAGTTCAGGTAGAGCAGGGCAATGAGGCCCAGCAGCAGCAACAGACCGGCCAGCAGGGGCACACGGCGGCGAACCCACTGAGGATTCAGATTTTGGAAAAAATACCATTCATACAAAATAATAAATAGCGGCAGAGTGGCGGCCACCTGTTTGGTCCCCAGGGCCAGCAGGCCGGCGGCGATACAGCCGCCAAACAGCGGCCATTTTTTGCGGGTGCCGGCGGCCAGGCGAAATTTTACGTACAGCAGCATCGACAGCACGTAAAACATAGCGGCCATGCTGTTCATCCGCTGGACCAGGTAGGTTACCGACTGGGTCTGCAGCGGGTGGACCAGCCAGATCAGGGCGGTAAAAAGCGCGATCCAGCCGACTTGCTGCCGGTGATCACCCATGGCAGGGGTGCGCAGGGTGGCCCGGGCCAGGCCGTAAAGCAGCATGCCGGTCACCAGGTGAATCAGGATGTTGACCAGGTGGTATCCGACCCGGTTGGTGCCGTTGAAATAATAATTCAGCGCAAAGCTGATGTTGGCCACCGGACGGTGGTTTTCCGGGCTGTGAAACCCGGCCCAGACCAGGTTGTGCAGGTTGATCGATGGGATGCGGATATGGGGGTTGTCCCGGATGTTGACCAGGTCGTCAAAAATAAAGGGGGTTGTCAGGGTGTCGGCATAAATGACGATCACCACCACCGCTGCCAGGGCCAGCAGCAGGGTTTCGTATTTCAAGGCACCGGTGGATGCCGAGCGGTTTTTATTCACGGGTATCCTGGAGGGAATTTTTATTTGTAGTTCTTCTTTTGAAACAACCCATAATTGACGATAACTAATTGGTGGATGATCAAAGTATATTTAATGATACCGGAAATTTGGGCAAAAAGCAATCACAATGCGGATTGGCCCCGGCGACCACCGGAAGTCTGGAAGGCCCGCGCACGGTTTTAATCCCGGGCATGGGCTTTGGACGCCGGATCGGTGTTTTTGAATTGACATCTGCTCGAATTTTTAATATTATTTAAAGGTTACACAAGGTAAGCTCCCATGCAGAAAAAACGCAAGCGCGAAGTCAACATGATGGATTCGATGGTGGTCACCGGCCTTGGGCTGGCCGGTTTCTACTGGGTCTGTGAATCGTTCATGTATTTTTTCCTCGATCCGGAAGCCAATTTCTTCCAGCACATGCTCGGACCGGACATTTTTCAAACCTGGACCCGCCTGCTGGTGCTGTGCCTTTTTGTCATCTTCGGATCCCATGTCCAGTACACCTTCAACAAGCGTCGGGAAGCCGATGACGCCTTGCGGCAAAGTGAGGAAAAGTACCGCACCATCCTTGAAAGCATTGAAGAAGGCTATTTTGAAACCGACCTGGAAGGCAACCTCACCTTTTTCAGCGAGCCTTTCTGCCGCATGTTGGGCTACTCCCGCGACGAACTCAAGGGCAGCAGCATCAACGCATACACCACCGCGGAAACTGCCGCCCGGATGGCGGAAATAACCGGGCGGGTCAAAAGCAGCGGGGTGCCGGAAAACGTCCCCGATTATGATGTGGTCCACAAAGACGGCCGCCAGGTCGCCCTGGAGCTGTCGCTTTCCCTGCTCAAGGACGCCGGGGATCAACCTCTGGGGTTCCGGGGTGTGGTGCGCGACGTTTCGCAGCGCAAAAGGGCCGAGGAAGAAAAACGCAAGCTGGAAACCCAGCTTCAGCAGGCCCAGAAGATGGAGTCCATCGGCACCCTGGCCGGCGGCATTGCCCATGATTTCAACAATATTCTCATGGGCATCCAGGGCAATGCCTCGCTGATGCTGCTCAAAATCGATCCCAGTCATCCGAACTATGAAAAAATCAAAAACATCGAAAAATATGTTCAAAACGGCACGGAACTGACCAAGCAGCTGCTGGGGTTCGCCCGGCGGGGAAAATACATGGTCAAGGCCACCGATCTCAACGAGATCATCGAAAAATCCTCCCAGCTGTTTGCCCGCACCAAGAAAGAAATCCAGGTTCGCACCGAGCTTATTGAAGATCTTTGGGCGGCGGAGGTGGACCGGGGCCAGATCGAGCAGGTGCTGCTCAACCTGTATGTCAATGCCTGGCAGGCCATGCCCGGAGGCGGTGAGCTTTTTATCCAAACCGAAAATGCCCGCCTGGATCGCAGCAGCACCAAGCCGTATCGGATCGAGCCCGGACAATATGTCAAGATCTCGGTTTCCGACACCGGCGTGGGCATCGACCGCGAAACCCAGCAGCGGATCTTCGAACCCTTTTTCACCACCAAGGAAATGGGCCGCGGCACCGGTCTGGGACTGGCCTCCGTATATGGCATCATCAAGAGCCACGGCGGCTACATCAATGTTTACAGCGAAAAAGAGCAGGGCACCACGTTTACGATCTACCTTCCGGCATCGCGCATGGATGCGGATGCGGTCCACGAGGTGGAGGACACCGCCGACATCGTCAAGGGCAGCGGCACCATCCTGCTGGTCGACGATGAAAAGATGATTGTCGAAGTCGGTCGCGAGCTGCTGGAAGAACTGGGTTATGCGGTCCTGACGGCCGGCAGCGGCCAGGAGGCCGTTGAGGTTTTTCAGGCCCGGCAGGCACAGATCGACCTGGTGATCATGGACATGATCATGCCCGGCATGGGCGGCGGAGAAACCTTCGAATGCCTGAAGGAAATTGACCCCCAGGTGCGGGTGCTGCTTTCCAGCGGGTACAGTCTCAACGGCCAGGCCTCAGAGATTTTGCAGCGCGGCTGTGAGGGTTTTATCCAGAAGCCGTTCAACATGCACCAGCTGGCTGAAAAAGTCCAGAAAAGCATGGAAAAGAAAGGTACAGGGTCCAAGGTGCAGGGTCCAAGGTAAGGGAACATCTTGCCTTGTGCCTGGCGCGTTAGCGCCCCCTGCACCGCGCACCTTTTGCAACGATTCACTTGTTCCTATTCGATAACCGGGGGTTTCAGGATTTTTTCAATGGCGGCGGCGGCAGTGCGGGCGGGTTCGGGAAAGACCTCCTGCAGCCGGCGGATGTGCCGCAGGTGGTCTGCGGTTCGCAGCACCAGCATGGCCAGATCTCCTTCCTCCAGCTCGGCGATGTTGAGCACCTGCTCCCATGATTTCCCCTGGGCCCAGGCGTACATGGCGGCTGCGGGCCGCAGCAGCAGCGGGCGCACCTCGAAACCGTGGCGGGTCATCTGCCGCACCAGGGGTTTCAATCCCTGGCTGACGGTGGTGAAAGCCTCGGCCAGAGCGGGGGGCACCGCTTTTTTTGCTGGTTCCACGTCCACTTCGCGTTCATTGACCAGACAGGCAATAATGGCGGCCAGCAGGTCCGGATCAGCCGACGGGAAAACCGCGCGCCGGAACCCTTCGGCGATCAACAGCGGCTGGTCGACCCGCAGTTGTGACGCCCACCGGCCGTCGGCGTTGAGCTCATCGGCGGCGGTTACAAAGCCGGTGAGTTTAAGAAACTCGAGATGCCGCAAAAAGTCCTGCCAGAGAAGTTTATGCGGTTCGCGGGCTTTCTTTTTTGCGGAGCTCTGGGCGATGCAATAGGCCGCAAAGGATTTTTTCAAAAGCAGCTGGATCTGGTCCGGGTCATGGGACAGCAGCAGGTTGAGTACCATCGAAAAATTGATTTTAATCTGGCTGGTCACCGCCAGTGAAGGCGATGACAGCAGTCTGGCCATCAGACGCAGGTCCATGTGCCGGCCGGGCATGAAAAGGACAAAGCCGATCTTGTCCATGCCCCGGCGGCCTGCGCGCCCGGTCATCTGGTGAAACTCAGTGGCCGTCAGGGGGGCAAAATGCTTGCCGTTATAGCGATCCGAATTGAGCAGCACGATGGTGCGCGCCGGAAAATTCACCCCGGCGGCCACCGTCGAGGTGGCAAAAACAGCGTCCAGCAGCCCAGCGGTCATCAGGCGCTCCAGCAGCAGCTTCCAGGCCGGCAGCTGTCCGCTGTGGTGCGCGCCGACTGCCAGGTGTTCCAGTTGCCAGCGTTGGCGGTGGTCCGACAGGCGGGGGAATTGGCGGACATATTCATCGATCCTGGCGCTTAAATGCGCCTGGCGCGGCCCTGCAGGCAGCAGGTTGTCCCTGCAAAAATCCAGCGCCCGGTCACAGTCGGCCCGGGATTTTAGAAAGAAAACGGCCGGCAGCAGGTCAAACTTCCTTAAAACCCGCAAAACATCGCCAAACGGCGGCGCCCCCGGGTGCCTGCCGACAAACCGGCGCCGGCCGGTTTTGAGAAACTTCGCAACCCCGGGATAAATCTTTGATTGCCGGCTGCGGGCGGCCGGGGAGGTCAGTGGCAGCAGGGTGCCTGAGGGGTGAAAAAAAAGGGCAAACAGCGGCACCGGTCGGGTGGTTTCTTCCACCACGATGCAGGGGCGCGAGCGGATCGATGAAAGCCAGGCGGCAATTTGATCGGCATTGCCGATGGTGGCCGACAGCAGCAGCAACGGGATGCGCGACGGCAGATAGATCATGATTTCTTCCCAGACAACTCCCCGGTCCTCGTCGCCCAGAAAGTGCGCCTCGTCGAGCACCACAAAGTCGGCGGCCAGGCTCCGGCCGCGGTGCATGGCGTCGTAAAGCTGGTTGCGCAGGATCTCGGTGGTGCCTACGATCAGCGGCGCATCCGGGTTTTCCTTGCGGTCACCGGTGAGAATGCCCACCTGGGAGGGGCCGAAAAGTTTTGAAAAGTCGGCATACTTGGCGTTGCTCAGGGCCTTCAATGGGCAGGCATACCAGGATCGGCCTCCCTTTTCCAGGATGCGGGCGATGGCCTGCTCGGCAATCCAGGTTTTGCCGGCACCGGTGGGCACGCTGACCAGGCAGTCGGTGTGCTCCACGGCCGCCAAGGCTTCGAGCTGGAACGCGTCGGGAACAAAGGGCCGGCTTTCGGGCACCCCGATGCCCGCAAAAACCTTTTTGAGCTTCGAATCAGCGCCAGGTTTGATGCGGCTTGGCGCACGGAAGGTGCGGACGCGACGTTTTGACTTTGGGAAGTGCTGTTTGCTGTGATACATGGAAACAAAAGTGCCTAAAGTTCGAAGTGCCCTAAAGTGCCTAAAGTTGAGGTATTCTGTCGATTTTTAAAGAATTTGAATCTCACAGTAAGCTGTCATTTTATTATTATGCTTTCTGGCTTGCAACTGCCAGCACCAGTTACTTATAAAAAAGACAGAGCGTAGCGACGCCAAAACTTTAGGCACTCAAGGCATTTTAGGGCACTTTAGGCACTTCTTTATCTGGGGGCTAAAGTTTCGCGATCATAGCTTCGACTTTCGTTTTGGCGGCCGATTCCACGTCAAAAGGAGACACGCCGTTCAGGTCGGCTTCGATCAGGGCCTCGTCGTAGGGAATAAATCCCAAAAATTCAAAATCCGGCAGGTGGGTTCGCAGAAATTCTTCGTCCCTGGGGCTGCGGATCTTGTTGCCCACCACCGTGATGGCGTCCAGGCCGATCTCCCCGGCCAGCCGGCGGATGTGCCCGGCCGTGTCAATGCTGCGTCTTCCCGGCTCCACTACCACGATCAGTTTGTCCACGGCCTTGGCGGTGGCACGTCCCAGGTGCTCGATGCCGGCTTCCATGTCCATGACCACCACTTCGTCGCGGGCCAGCACGATGTGCATCACCAGGGCGCGCAGCAGGGTGCTTTCCGGGCAGATGCAGCCGCTGCCGCCTTTTTGCACGCCGCCCAGGCGCATGAGCTTGATGTTTTCGAATTTGACCGAAAGCGCATCCGGCAGATCGTCCACCTTGGGATTGAGGCTGAAAAAGCCGCCGATGGTGCCGGGCTGGGCGCCGGTGCGCTCAAAAACCAGTTCTTTCATTTCCGCGATGGGAACGATGGTGTCTGCATTTTCAATGCCGATGCCGGCCGCCAGGTTGGCGTCCGGGTCCGCGTCGATGGCCAGAATGCGTTTTCCCGCCTGGTTGAGGGTGCGGATCAACAGGGCTGAAAACGTTGTTTTGCCCACGCCGCCTTTGCCGCTGACTGCGAGTTTCATCAGGTACGTCCTCTCTGGGAATATAGTTATAGATGATTATAGCGAGATATTCTCTATATGCGTTATTAAGGTGCAGGGTACATGGTGCAAGGTACAAGGTAAAAAAATATTCAGAATTCCGGTATTATTCCTTAAACCCTGGACCTTGTACCTGCCTTTATCACCCTGAACCCTAATAATAACACAGGAAATTGCAGGGGCAAGACGGGAAAGCGGCAAAACCCAAAAAGGGCAGCGCTGAGGCGCTGCCCTTTGGAAATATAAGTAGTGAATGGATCCGTTAATTTAGCTGATAATCAATAATTTCAGTGAATTTGTTAAATAAAATTGTGCCTGAGCTATTTCCAGTCAGTGTCACTCTTCACCTTTCCCCATATGGCGGGTTTTTCGGAAGTGGATGCAGTTCTCGATACATCAAATTCCACACCTTTAAACTTAAACGAGCCGCCAGTAGCCCCTACAGACTGCCATGTGTAAGCTTCGCCAAGATCCGGCTCAGTCTTGGCAGCGTTGTCCTTCATTGCGGTCCAAACATCGGAATCGCTCGTCCAGCCGCTGCTCGATATTTTAACGTCGGCCCACCGCAGGCTTTCGCGACCGTTTAGTTCCGCCAAGGCGGCTTCCGCTCCTCGGCTTCTGGCAGTGGATTCCAAATCAATATAACGTGGAACCGCCACGGCGGCCAGAATGCCGAGGATGATCAGCACGGCGATGATTTCCACCAGGGTGAAACCTTCCTGGTTTTTTAAAAGATGTTGTTTTTTCATGGTGATTTCCCCTCCCTCGTATTTATGTTGAAAATTTTGTTTTTCCGTACTCACTTTCCGGCGTCGCAGTGGTTGCCGTCGCCATGGAGTTAATGCAGAAATGATGCCAGTCTTCCACACATCCGCAAAAAATATTTTTATTAATACAAATTCAAATGGTTATGGAGTTTATTTTTTTATGGCTTTTGCCCGCTGCAGGGGCGTTTTGTCTAAATTCTACAAAAATTGTAGAATTGTGTCCACCTTTTTCTTCAAATTTCGTCATTTTTCATGCCCTTGGCATCGATGTTGTGCTTTTTAATGCGATGCCAAAGGCTGCGCTGGCTGATTCCAAGCAGCTCGGTGGCCCGCACCTGGACGCCGCCGGTTTTGCGCAGGGCCTCGATGATCATGCTCTTTTCGATTTCCTTGAGCCGTTCATCCAAAGGGATATTGACCGGCAATTTCACCTCGGGGGACTTTTGACTGAAGGCACCGGTGATTTTGCCCGGCAGCTGGGCCGGTTCGATATAGCCGTTTTCGGCAATTACGGCCGCACTTTCGATGGTGTTTTTCAGCTCCCGGATATTGCCGGGCCAGGAAAAGGCCATCAGCATCTGCAGGGATAGCGATGAAATCTCGATTTTCTGTTTGCGGGGCAGGTTTTCGAGAAAATATTCCACCAGCAGGGGGATGTCCTCCTTGCGTTCGCGCAAAGGCGGCAGATGCAGGGTGAACACATTGAGCCGGTAAAACAGGTCTTCGCGGAAAGTTCCCTCCCGGACCATTTCCTCCAGGTTCTTATTGGTGGAGGCGATCACGCGTACATCCACCTTGATGGTGCGGCTGCCGCCCACGCGGTAAAATTCCTGCTCCTGCAGCACCCGCAAAATTTTTGCCTGCAGATTCAGGGGCATATCACCGATTTCATCCAGAAAGATGGTGCCCTTGTGGGCCATGTCGAACTTGCCGGGCTTGAATTTGGTGGCCCCGGTGAAAGCGCCCTTTTCGTGGCCGAAAAGCTCGCTTTCCAGCAGCTCTTCGGGAATGGCCGCACAGTTGAGCTTGATGAACGGCCCGTCCTTGCGATCACTGTTTTCGTGAATGCTGGCCGCCACCAGCTCCTTGCCGGTGCCGGACTCTCCCAGGATGAGCACGGTGGATTCCGTGGGCGCCACCTTGCGGATCAGGCTCAGCAGGCCCCGCATGGCCATGCTCTCCCCGATAATGGACGGGAAAAAATGGCGCGCGTCGATCCGGCTGAGCACCGAGGTGACCTGGTCGAACACGCTGGTAAACTGCTGGATCTTGTCGACGGACCACTCCTTCCTTCCTTTCTTGCCGCTGAATGCGGGCAGTTTGCTGGCCCGGGACACAAAGTCTTCCACCGGTTTCAGGATCAGCCTGACCACCGCGAACCCGCAAACATAGGCCAGCACCGCGATGATCACAATGAACCAGAACACCGGCTCGGCGGGGTCCGTTCCCCTTTCCAGGGCATACTTGGTCAGTCGAAACGCCACGATGGCCGCCAGGATGCTGAAGCCGGTGAAGATAAACGGGATGATGACGTAAAGGCTTATGTAGAAGCGGGATTGTTTCAAGGGTAGTTAGCTGACAATCTAATAAATAAGCGTTGATAATGGTTTAAAGCCAGGGGTTGATGGCAATTACGATCAAGTGCCGAAAGTTCGAAGTGCCTAAAGTGCCTAAAATTGTGGCGTCGCTGCGCTCCATCTTTCAAAGAAGTTGATGCCGGTACTATGAGAGACCGGAAATCAAAACAATGAAATGACCATTTATCGTGTTTCATAAAATAGATAGAATACCTTAACTTTAGGCACTTAAGGCATTTTAGAGCACTCTAGGCACTCCTTTTACTTCGCCATCAGTGTCAAATCCCACATGGGCAAAAAGATCGCCATGGCGAAAAACCCCACCACGGCGGCCAGGCCGATGGTCAAAATCGGACCGATGGACTCGGACATTTTTTTCATGGCATATTCGACTTCCGTGTCGTAGTGCTGGGCCACGTCTCTGAGCATTTCCTCCAGGTTGCCGGACTCCTCGCCAATGGCCACCATGTTGATGAGCATGGGGGTAAAATACTTTGCCGAACTCAACGGTCCCGCGATGCCGTGGCCCTCCGCCAGGCGGTCGCGGATGCCGCCAAGTTCCCGGGAGATGGCGGCATTGCCGATGGTATCGGTCAGGATGTCCATGGTTTCGAGAATATCGACGCCGCTGGCCTGCAAAATGGAAAAGATGCTGGCAAACCGGGAAATGGCGCTTTTGATAAACAGGGGCCCGATGATGGGAATCTTCATCAGCAGGGTGTACAGCACGAATTTTCCCTGTTCGGTGCGCAAATAAAAATACAGGCCGACCACCACCGCCGCCAGCAGGCTGAGGCCGATGTACCAGTAGCTGACCAGGCCCTTGTACATGAGCATGCAGATCTGGGTCGGCAACGGCAATTGGAGGCCGGCGCTTTGAAAGATCTTGACAAAGCGGGGAATCACCCCTGTCAGCAGGACAATAAAGGCGATAAAAAGAAAGCAGACCACGATGATGGGATACATCAGGGCGGACTTGATATCCGACTTGACCTTGTGTTCGTGCTCGATAATGTAGGTGAGCCTGTCGAGCACGTCGTTTAAAGCCCCGCTGGCTTCGCCGGCTTTGATCATGTTGCAGTACAGCGGCGAAAAGACGCCCGGATGCCGGCGAAAGGCATCATGCAGACTGGCGCCTTCCTTGATGTCCTGGTGCATTTCTGCCAGCACCCGCTTGAGGCGGGGGTGCTCGGTCTGGTCTTCGAGCACTTTGAGCAGCGACATCATGGGCACACCGGCCCGGATCAGGGTGTTGAACTGCTTGGTGAAAAGGATCAACTCCGGGGCCTTGATGGGAGAAAGCCTGTCGAGCAGGCTGCCCTTTTTGAGTCCGGGCAGCGCCGGGCGCTCCTCTTTTATGCTGACCGGTATCAACCCCTGGGATGCCAGCATGCTCCTGGCCTTATCAGCCGAGTCGGCTTCGATCTCCCCGGTGTCATTGGCACCGGCCTCATTGATGGCCTTGTATTTAAAAGTCGCCATATCTACACCATCACCGCTGAGGCCGCCTCTTCCAGGGAGGTGATTCCCTGGATGACTTTTTCGGCCGCATTTTCCTTCAGGGTGGTGAAGTTGCCGCTTTCACGGGCCACCCGCGCGATTTCATGGGCCGACTTGTTTTTCAAAATCAGGTCCTGAATCATTTCATCGACGATCAGCACCTCGTAGATGCCGGTGCGGCCCTTGAATCCGGTATGCATGCAGTTGAAACAGCCCTTGCCGCGCTTGAAATCAGCCTTCTTGAAGCGGGTCAACCCCCAGGATTCCAGGGCTTCTTGCGGCGGCCGGTAAGAGGTTTTGCAGTTCGGGCAGATGGTGCGTACCAGCCGCTGGGCAAAGGAGACCACCATGACCGATGAGACCAGAAACGGTTCCACGCCCATGTCGATGAAGCGCGCAATGGCGCCGGCAGCGTCATTGGTGTGCAGGGTGCTGAGCACGCGGTGCCCGGTCAGTGCCGCCTGCACGGCGATGGTGGCGGTTTCCGAATCCCGGATTTCGCCGACCATGATGACGTCCGGGTCCTGGCGCAAAATCGAGCGCAGACCGCTGGCAAAGGTCATGCCGGCTTTGCGGTTGAGCTGGACCTGCCGTATTTTTTCGATCCGATATTCCACCGGGTCTTCCACCGTGATGATGTTGATGTCCGGCTGGTTGATTTTTTTCAGAATCGAATACAGGCTGGTGCTTTTGCCGCTGCCGGTGGGCCCGGTGCTCAGGATCATGCCGTAGGGCCGGGTGATCATGGTTTCCAGTTTGCGGCGGTCGGTTTCGGTCATGCCCAGCCGTTCCAGGGAATAAATGCTGTTGCTGGTGTCCAGCAGGCGCAGCACCATGTTTTCGCCGTAAATGGACGGAATCGTGGATGCCCGGATGTTGATGTCCTTGTTTTTCATTTTGACGGTGAACCGGCCGTCCTGGGGAATTCTGGACACGGCGATATCCATGTTGGCCAGAATTTTGAGCCGGGAGATGATGGGCAGAAACATCGCCTTGGGCGGCGCCGGCACTTCATGCAGCTTGCCGTCCACCCGGAAGCGAACCTGCACGAAATTTTTTTCCGGGCTGATATGGATGTCGCTGGCCCCCTCGCGCACCCCCTGGGAAAGGATGGAGTTGACCAGCCGCACCACCGGGGCCTCTTCGGCCATGCCCTGCAGGGAGCTGACCTCCACGTCCTCGGTGACCGGGGCCTTGTCGCTGGCTTTGTCGATCTCCATCTCTTCCATGTCTTCGAGCACACCGCCGATTCCGGCGTAGGTGCCGTAAAGACTGTTGAGCATCTGGTTGAGGTGCTGCTCGGTGCAGATGATGGCTTCGACTTCGCAGTTGGTGTAAACTTCGATGGCGTCCAGGGCGTTGATGTCCAGCGGATCGGTCATGGCGATGGTCAGCAGCAGCCCGTTTTTCTGCAGCGGGGCGGCCTGGTATTTGTGGGCGATTTCAGCCGGCAGCAGGTTGGCCAGATCCACGTCCAGGGTGTACTTGTCCGGCCGGTATTTTTCCAGCCGCAGCTGGTTGGATACCAGTTCGACAATCTGGGTTTCGCTGACAATGCCTTCGCGCACCAGAAACTGTCCCAGCTTCAAGTTGCTTTTTTTCTGAAAGGGCAGGGCTTCTTCCAGCTGCTTCTGGGTCAGCAGCCCGCCTTCCACAAGTATTTCACCAAGTTTTTTACGTGCTCTCAATTTTGGTCTCTTGCTATTGCGGTTATTGTTGTTTACAAGTGATGAAAAGAAATCATGACGACTTCATCAAATCATGGTTTGCGTCCAAAAAAAGGGTCTGCAAAATAGACCGTGTCTTTATCCCACAGCGACGCTAACATGGCATCGCCTGAAAGCTCTGCCGGCAGCAATTCCAACTGGCCGGCGGCAGCAGTCTTGTCCTTGTAAAGCTGTTTGAGCACCACGGCGAATTTCATGCCGCCGGCCGGATTCCAGTAGGGCACCAGTCCAATGGGCGGAATGCTGTCCGGGTGCCGCCGCAAGATGTTAAAGGCGCTTTCCAGGGAATCGGTTTCGGCAACCTTGACCCACCACACCGGTTTGCCGGGGGCGGTCACCCGGGCCGGGATGGCCGGCAGCCAGATGCGCTGACCGACTTCCACCCGGTCCGGATCTTCAATATCGGGGTTGGCCAGGATAAAAGATTTAAAATAGCGGGAGTTAAACCCTCCGTAAACCTTCTGGATGATGCGCGACAGGGTTTCGTCCCGTTTCAGGGTCATGCGCCCCAGAATCGCCGTGTAAAACGGCCCGGATGGAGTTTGTTGGACTTGCACCGGCGCGGTTTCGGCCGCCGGGGTGTCAATGGAGGCCACCACGGCGGGGGCGGCGGCCGGTGCATTGTCCGGCAGCGCGTCGGGCTGCATGCCCTGTGCGGGCTTTTGCGGTGCCGCTTCTGCCGCGGGCGCCGGCTCTGGCGGCGCTGTGATGTCAGCGCCCGGCTGCGGGCTGCCAGCGTCTATTGCTCCTGCAGCCGTCTGCGCCTGGACGGCGGCCGGGGCAATTTCAGTGACCGCGGCCTTAAAGGCTTTGGCCGGCACCGGAGGGCCGGCAAATACGGTTTGAACTTTTTTTGCCATCCATCCCGGCACCGAGCCCAGCTGTTTTGACGGCACCACCAGCAAGATCAGCACTGCGGCCGTGACGGCGGCCAGCAGGCCAAAGGCGGCCGCTTTTTTCCAGCCGCGCGGTTCATCGGCGAATACCCGGCGGGCACAGGTGCGCACCAGGAAATAGCCGCATTTGGAGCGGTTCTGGATAATCATGGACAGGATGCTCTGGTGGCACAGGTTGATGATTTTGCGCGGATATCCGCCGGTGATGCGGAATATGGCCCACAGTGCCGGGGTGGTGAACAGATTGAGGGTTTTCGGTGAATTGCTGGATTTTTCCAGGCGGTATTTGATCATCAGGCGGGTGTCGTGAAAATTCAGCGGCTTGAGCTGATGATACAGGTTGATGCGATCGGCGAAATTCGGATATTTGCGGATGGTGGCTTCAAACTCTTTCTGGGCAAAGATTACAATCTGCAGCAGCTTGAATTCGTTGGTTTCGAAATTCAAAAATTCCCGCAGGATTTCCAGGCAAAACGCCGGTATCTTCTGTCCTTCGTCGATAATCAGAACGACGGTCTTTTTGTCATCGACTCCCTTGCGGAACAGGTGCTGCTTGATGTGTTCCTTGACCTGCCAGTCGAGGCTTCCCGGCGCCGGTTTTTTGCCGCAGAACATCTTGGTCACGGTGCCCAGAAATTCGGAGGCGTTGAGAAAATAAGGGTCCAGCACCAGGTGGGTTTCAACATCTTGCTTGCTGCCGAAGCGCCGGATCAGCTGGCGGCACAGGGTGGTTTTGCCGGTGCCGACATCTCCGATGACCACGTTCAGTCCCCGGCGCAGCAGCAAAGACAGCTCCAGCTTCTGCAGGCAGTCCAGGTGCTGCCGGGAGTGAAAAAAAAACTCGGGGTCCGGGGAGTTGGAAAAAGGCTCCCGGGCCAGATCAAGAATGCTGAAGTAATCCATGGCGTGTTGGCTTCTAGCAAATCCTGGATTGAGCGCTCGGTGAAAGGCTCAATTCAGCTGATGACTATTTTTTTACTCCCTGGACCCTGGGCTTCAGGATGTGCGGGGTGATAAAAATCAGCAGGTCTTCCATTTCATCGGCGCTGCTCTTGCGCTTGAACAGGTATCCCAGCCCGGGAATATCCTCGAACCACGGGGTGCCGGTCTGGCTGCGGGTTGATTTTTCCCTGCTCAACCCGCCGATGACCACCGTCTGTCCATCGTTTTGAATGACGTTGGTCCGGGCGTTTTTGGTGACGATGGTCGGGTTGCCCAGCACGGTCCTGGAAAAATCAGGCTCATCTTTATTCACGGTGATGGCCATTTTCAGGGTCTTGCCGTCAATCACGTGGGGGGTGACCTCCAGTTTGAGAACCGCTTTTTTGTACTCGATTTTCACCTCGCCGTCTTCCACCGTCTGAAAGGGAATGTTCGAACCGCTTTCGATCAGGGCGGTCTGGTTGTCCAGGGTGGTGATGGACGGGCTCGACAGGATGTTGAGTTTACCCTGGTCCTGCAAGGCGGACAGCTGGGCGGACAAAAGGTATTCGCCCACCCGCTGGTAGAGGACTCCCAGGGTTGCGGGGTTGAAGCCGGCCAGGCCGGCTGCCGGCAGGTCGACGATCGACCCGGAGGTGATGTCCACCGGCTGGCCGATGGACTGGTTCTGGGTGCCCACCCCGCTGCCGCCGATGCCGAAGGTCTTGTCTCCGCTTTTGCCCTTGTAGGCCCCGCCCCACTGCACGCCCAGTTCCCGGGCGACATCCTTGCCGGCCTCGACAATGTGGGCTTCGATCAACACCTGGGGGGTGGGTCGGTCCAATTTTTTGATCACCGCCAGGATGCGCTGCATGTCATTGGCCAGGGCCTGCACGATCAAAGAATTGGTGTGCGCATCGACCATGATCGATCCGGTTTTTTGCCCGGCTCGATCCGGGCTGAGGAACTTTTCGAGGGTTTTGCTGAGATCCTCGGCTTCGGTGTACTTGACGGCCACGATGCGGGTCAACGGCGGCTGGACAAGCCGCAGTTCCTTTTTGCGGGTTTTGGCCTGCAGGTCCGCCTCCATGTCCTGGGCGGTCATGATGCGCAAAATGTCGCCTTCCCATGTGTAGCTCAGGCCCTGGGTTCGCAAAATGCTTTCAAACACCTCGTTCCAGGGGGCCTGGTGGATGTTGATGTTGATCTTGCCGACGACTTTTTCGCTGAGAATGATATTCTGATTGGCCGCCCGGGCAAGGGCCCGCAGCAGAACCGACACGTCGATATTGTTCATTTTCATGCTGATCGGGCGGGTGGGCAGCGGTTTTTTGGCCCTCGGCGGTTCCTTTTCAGCCTCCTCCGGCGATACGATGGCAAAAGGTTCTTCTTCAATTGGTGGCGGTTCGACCGCTGAGTTGCCCTTGGCTTCTTCGGCCTTGACCCGCCACTGTTCGTAAAATGGGTCCTTGACGGACTGCAGGTCCTTTTTGGGCCCACAGGCGCCGATTAAGGCAATTGCCACCAACAGACACACAAGGTCCACGAAAATTTTATATCTATGCCGATCAGTATTCATAAGTCATCAATCCTATGGCCCTATTGCATTTCTTCCAGTGGGACGATAAATTTTTTGCGGCTGCCGTCCAGGGTGATCAGAACGACGTGATTGGGATGAATGCTTCTGATTTTGTAGCCTCCCGGTTCGAGCTTGTCTCCGTTTTCATATTCCATACCGTTGATAATCGCCAGCCGTCGTTTGCCCATCTGCAAAAATCCCGAGTACTGAATCTCGCCTTTCAGCTCCTGGGGTTTGACATTTTCCGGTTGCATGAACCTGGTTTTGCGAAGCTCAACCAGCGGGTCCTGGGCCCATTTTTCCTGGGCTTTTTTCAGGACATAGGCCTCTTTGGGGTTGAGGCCGCTTTTTGATTTTTCGGCGATTTTGACCACGAAGGCGTTGAGCGATTCCAGTTGCCTGTCACCTGCGGGCTTGGCAAAGGGCGCGGGATTGCGCGGCTTGGCCAGAAACAGGACGTAAACCGCATAGACCACTGCCAGCAGCATGGCACCGACGATTATTTTTTCTCTTTTTGACATTCGCTTTCTTTAGTAGTCAGTTGTCAAGGAGCCTAAGTCGATTCGCCGGAGGCGAACCACAACTTCAGGCACTTTAGCCATTTAAGACACTTTTCTTACTTCTGAGCCAGCCATATTTTAAGCTTGAACTGCCTGGAGGATTCAATGGCCTGCACTTGAATCTCCTCGATGCATTCCAGCGCCGGAATGGTCCCCAGATCGATGAGAAAATCGCGCAGCTTCATGAACTCCCCGGTGGCATCGAGGCGCATCTGTAAAAACCCACTTTTGCCGACCGCGGAATTGACATCGGTTCGCAATTCGTTGAGCTTGAGATCATGGCGTGCGGCCATTTCCTGCAGTTGCCGGCTGACTTCTCCAATTTCGCCGTGGTCCAGCTTGGCCTTGGGGGTTGCCGGCAGGGCCGTCGGGTTCTTGTCTTTGACCTGTTTTAAGAGTGTGTCGAATACCGGCCTGAGAATGCGCTGTTCTTCGATCTGGCTGCGCAGTTTTGCGATGCTGCTGTCCAGTTCAGCCGAAATCCTGTGGGACGGTATGAGGATCAAAAAAATGAAGGCCAGGATCCCCACACCGCAGATTGCAAAATACACCAGGCTCTGGGTTGGCAGAATGGACAATATTTTTTTCATGCTAAACGATATCCAGGCGTGCCGTGAACTTCAGCACCGGTTTGTTCCCAAAATTGGTATAGGATTTTTTATTTATTTTCGGCTGGGCAAACAGCGGCGAATTTTTCAAGTCCATCATATAGGCGGCCAGCGCGGATTCCATGGTCAGCCGGTCGCCCTGTACGATGCCTTCGATGACCAGCGATTTTTTGGCCTTGCCCTTCTTGTTGCCCGGTGGTTTGGCCAATCGGGCCGACAATTTGAGCAGGCGGATGTTGGTCGGGGTCAGATCCGCCAATTCACTGATGACGGCCAGTCCAATATATTTTTCCCCGATTTTTTTTACCTCGAGCTTGTTGGCCTTGATCTGCGAGACCAGCTTCAGGATTAAATTCTTGTCGATACGCACGGTAAAGGCATTGAGCTGTTGTTGCAGGCGGGTCAGCTGGTATTCCTTTTCAGCGTTGGTGCGCTCCTGCCACACGGAGGCCACCACACACAGGGCCATCACCAGCAAAAAACCGCCGAAAACCACCCGGTTGATGCGCTGGCTGCGGGCCGCTTTTTGTTTATCCTTGTAAGTATACAAAAAGTTCGGCGTGATCGCATTGCTTGACAGGGCCATGCCCATTGCCGGCGCATAGGAGCTTTGTTCGGATATGTTTTCCGGGCTCGGCGACAGGGATATGAAATTGGGGCTTTCGGCGAAGGGATTGACGGCTTCGGTGGGGATGCCCAGCTCGTCGCCGATGTAGTCCACAATTTGGCGATGCAAATTAACGCCGCTGGAAATGTAAATTTTTCCGACCCGGGCATTGTCATAATGCAGGGCAAAATGTCTCAGGGTGCGCTCTACCTGGCGCACCAGCCGTTCCAGGGCCGGTGAGATCATTTTGAATATCTTGTCTTCCTTTAACAGCCGCTGTCTTTCGTCTATGGGTTGGGGCGGGTTTTCGTGGATCCCCCCGAAAAACAGCTGGTGGGCCTGGTCGAGTTCGTATTTCAGCTTCTTTTTGATGGCCCGGATTCGGGCCGTGTCCTTGGAGGGGGATTTCGCAATCGAAAGCTCGAACAGATTGCCCTCGATCTCGGTGCGCAGCGCTTCGATCATGGTTTTAATTCCGGCTTTGATGCCGCGCGACAGCATCAGGTTGCCGTCTGAGAAGATATCAATCCGCGACCAGTCCCGCCCGATGTAAAGGCTGGAAACATGGGTCTCATCGGTTTCAAGACGTCCGGCCCTCAAAAGGCTTTGAAACGCAAAGGGCACGATGGAAATGCCGGTCAGCGGGCAGCCGGCCCTGTTGAAAAGCTCCTTGAGGTCCTTGACTTCCTCCCGCGGGGCCGTGTAGGCCATGACGTCGATCTTCGGTTTGCCGTCCTCTTCGGTTTCCCCCAGCAGTTCGAAGTCGAAAAGTTTTTCGTTGTCATTAAAAGAGGAGATGCGCTGATAGGTCCAGTAGACGGAATTGGCGATCTGCTTCTGGCTGACTTTCGGAATCCGGATCTGGCGCGTTTCCACCCGCGCCGACGGGATGGTGCACCACAGGTCCATTTTTTTTAAATGACCGCAGAAGCGCGACAAGTGTTGTCTTAAAAACTGGGGGAACTGGGGACTGTTTTTGGGGATTGCCGGGTCAAAAGGGATGCGGGCATAATCAAGCAGTTCAAGCTTGTGATCGGAGATGCGGTTGATTTTTACCAGCTTCAGGTCATCATGGCCCAGGTCAACGCCCACCGAGATTGCCTTTTTAAAGGCAACGGAGTTGTTGAACATGCTTTTGAAACGCTGGCCGAATGATTGGCGACTGGTTACCGCCGGGGCGGTATATTCGGGTTTGCGGTCATCGCGGATCAGGTCGAGCAGCCGCTCGGTCGATGATAGCGCATCACGTTTAGCCAAAATTTTTCTCCGCTACAATGGAAGTATCAGAAACGGGTGGTTGCCCGAAAATGTCGACGACATGTAACTATATCAATTATTTTATAAAACACCTGAAATGTCAAGCGATATCACCTTGCTGATGCGGATATGCCAGTCCGGCCGACAGTCGCCTGTTCTGTATCGGTCTGAAGGTTTGACCGGGATTAAAAACCGATTCTACCGCTGACCTGCAAAATGCATACCTTTTGTTTTTTATTGGCAATAATTGTAAAATCTTAAGCTTTAAATAGCGAAATGTCCAAGCGTGTACCTGGCGCGAAGCGCCTCCCTGCACCCTTCACCTTGCTTCATCTGGCATTTGTTTTCACATTTTTAGCAAAATAAGGGCGCCAAAGCAGTTTTTGGTTGTCAAATGGAATATTTGTCGCTAAAATTAGGAAATTAAGGTAACATTTTCTTATTTTCGAAGGTCATATGGATCCTACACTGATAGGCGTCAGCAAAAATATCCAGCGCATCCGGGCCCTGATCGAGCAGGTGGCCGACACCGGACTGAACACCGTCGTTTACGGAGAGACGGGGGTGGGCAAAGAACTGGTGGTCCAGAGCCTGTACCGCAAGTCCAACCGGGTTGACAAGCCCTTTGTGAAGGTCAACTGTGCCGCACTGCCGGACACCTTGCTGGAAAGCGAAATGTTCGGCTATGAACAGGGAGCGTTTACCGGTGCGGACCGCCGCAAACGAGGCAAGTTTGAACAGGCCAGCGGAGGGGTTTTGTTCCTGGATGAAATCGGAGATATGTCCCTGCCCCTGCAGTCCAAGCTGCTGCACGTACTGCAGGGGGGGGATTTCACCCCCCTGGGTTCCGAGAAAATCGTAAAAATGGGAGCCTGGGTGATAACGGCCACCAACCATGACCTGGAAAAGGACATGCAGGCCGGCAAATTCAGGGAAGATCTTTATTACCGGCTCAGCACCATTAAGATATATGTCGCCCCGCTTCGCAGCCGCCCCGAGGACATTCCCCATCTGATCGAACATTACACCCGGCTGTATACCGCCCAGTTCGATGGCAAGCAATTGCTGACTCCCAGCCCGGCGGCCATTGATAAAATGATCGCCTACCACTGGCCGGGAAATGTCCGGGAATTGCAAAATGTTTTGAAACGTCTGATGATTCTCGCCGACGGCGAAGAAACCCTCGATGAATTACTGGCCGTCGCCCGGTCCGGCGAGCCGGCAGCCGCCGGGCAGCAGCCCGTTCAGGCAGCATTGATGTCTTCGGACCTGTTGGATTTGAGCAAAATCGACCTGGCATCGCTGTCACTTAAAAAAATCAAGAAAAAAGCCATGGATCGGGTGGAAAGAGAAGTGATTGCCTACGTTCTGGACAAAACAGGCTGGAACCGCAGCAAGGCGACCAAAATTCTCAACATCAGTTACAAGACCCTGCTGTACAAGATCAAAGACCTGGGCATCGAACGGCCCGAGTAATCCGCCCTGTGTCCCCCGGCATTTTAACAACACCCCGATCAACCAAGAAAAATGATGCCCTCTGTGGAAAATTTTTCCTATAAAGGGGTAATTTTTTTCCAATTACACGAGTCGGATGATAGCGACAAGGGATACGCAAACGCCAGCGCAGCAGTCCGCCACTGCCCCTTTTAAATATCTAACCCATTGATGTTGCGGTAATAAGTATATTGTCCGGTTGCGGCTTTCGTGGGCAGGCACCTGGCAGGGGCGGCGATGGCATGAAAAATGCTTGCTATATTGAATTACAGAAGCGACCGCCGGATATGTTTTCAACCTTCTGAAATTTCGCTCTCGCCATGGAAAAGCAAGATAATGCAGTTGAAATAAAAAAAATGCTGGTTATTGTCGACAACGGCGGCCGCCGTTCAGGAGGTGATCGGCGCAATTATTCCTACACGATGCACATCCCTGAAAGAAGAAGCGGGCAGGAACGCCGCTGCGGCGAAGATCGCCGCAAAAAACCTCGCTTCAAGATCCAGCCCCAGCCTTGATTGGTTTTCTCCCACGATAGGTCCGTTTGGAATGTTTTCTGATCATTGCCAACCATAATTTTTTTCAGGGAAGGATAGATTTGACTTTTAACATAGATGATGCTTAAATTACGTCAGATTTTAAACCCCGATTTTTAAAAACAATTTGCAAATCTATTAACTCCTTTTCAATATGCATTAGAGCAATAATTATGAAAACACACTATGATAAAATCACAATAAATCCGGATGTTATGTTAGGTAAACCTGTCATTAAAGGCACTAGGATTCCAGTTGAACTTATTGTTCGGAAGCTGGGAGAAGGGGCAGCCTTTGAAGATCTTCTGGATGCGTACCCAAACCTTGAAAAAGATGACATTCAAGCTGCTTTGCTGTATGCTGCCGAGCACATGGGTAATGAGACGCTTATCGATTTAAAAACAGGAACTTGAGTTGAAGGAGATTAAGTTTTTAGCAGATGAAGGTTGCGATTTTATAGTCGTTCGGACACTGCGATCAGCAAAATATGATGTATTATCTGTAGCGGAATCTTTTCCTTCAGCTTCTGATAAACAGGTTCTTCGCCATGCGACTGAAGAAAAACGGATATTGCTAACTGAGGACAAGGATTTCGGAGAATGGGTCTTCGCACATGGTGAAAATGTATCGGGAGTTATTCTAATCCGTTTTCCGGCGAACGCACGCAGACAACTCGGTGAAGAAATCAAAGTCCTTGTTGATATTCACGGTTTCGAACTTTTAAGAAATTTCGTTGTCCTAGAGCCTGGCCGGGCTAGAATAAGAAAAATTTAAACCAGTCACCGTCTTTCAGCCACTCCCCCCCCACAGACCCACCTGGACCTTGCACCTGGCGCGCCGCGCCTCCCTTCATCCGTATCTTTTCCTTCAAACAGGATGTACACAAAACTGTAATTGGCCCCCATCGTTTTTTCTTGCTAGTCATTGAATTCTTTTTTTTCGAAGAAAAGCAGAAAAAGTCAAAAAATATTTTGCCAACTTTTTCAGGTGATTAAAGTCAAATTCCTCCAGGATCATCCGCCGCCTGGCTTTCCTGCCGATCTTTCTGGCACCGGTTTTGCTGAAATGCCTGCTCAGTTTGACGAGACCGCAACTTTGCTCTATCAAACGGCCCTGGCCCGAGCCCGGTTTGCTCCTGTCATCAACTCAAACCAGGCCTTTAAGGCTTGATGATACCGCACAGACACTGGAGGGGATCATCTTGTTGAGATTTTATCGCCAATGCTTCATCCTCGCTCCTTTAACGGCGTTGCTTTTGCTCGCAGTCATGGGCATCGGTCCCTGGGTTGCCAGCAGTGCCCGGGCCGGACAGGTAACCCTGGCCTGGGACCCTAACAGCGAGTCCAACATCGCCGGTTACCGGATACATTATGGGACTCAAAGCGGCAGCTATGAGTACAGTGTTGATGTCAAAAACGAGACGAGCTGCACCATATCCGGGCTGCAGGAAGGCAGCGTTTACTACTTTGCCGCCACCGCCTACGACAGCCGGAACAATGAAAGCGACTATTCCGAGGAACTGGTCCACACCATTTCGTCGGGGCCGGCCATCGAAATCGGTGAGGTTTTGCTGAATCATCAATGGCGCCGGGTGGATTTTCAGCAGTCATTTGTCGACCCGGTCGTGGTCGCCCGTGCATTGAGCAGCAACGGTTCGGACCCGGCAGTCATTCGGATACGCAATGTTCAACCTGATGGGTTTGAGATGCGGGTGCAGGAATGGGATTACCTGGACGGGCCCCATGCCCAGGAGAGCGTCGGCTACCTGGTGATGGAGCGCGGCAGTTACACCCTGGACGATGGCACCCTGGTCGAGGCCGGGCGGTTTGAAACCGCTAAAACAGGCTCTTTCGGGGCCGTTGCGTTCATTCGGCCGTTTCAGGAGGCGCCCGTGGTGCTGACGGCCGTTACAAGCGCAAACGAGCAGGATGCGGTCACCGGCAGAACACGCCGGATCAGCACCCAGGGATTTGAGTTCTGCATGCAGGAGCAGGAATCAAACGCCAAAGCACACCGGAGCGAAATCATCGATTACATCGCCTGGGAGCCAGCCACAGGGACTGTGGGGCAGCTTGAATTTGAGGTCGGCAAAACCCCCGATGCAGTCAAGCACAAGTTTTTCAGCGTTCAATTTGAACCGCCGTTTCAGGAGCTGCCGGTTTTTCTGGCCGGCATGCAATCCGCCGACGGCATGGACACCGCCAATGTCCGCTGGCGAAGCAAAGCGCCGGATTCTGTCGAAATTCAGATTGACGAGGAACAGTCGAAAAACACAGAAACCCGGCATACCAGGGAAGTTGTCGGCTATTTTGTTTTCGCCGCCGCAAAGCAATAGGGCCGGGCCAGCGGCCGTGTCAGCCACTGGAAGCCGCAAAGAAACAGCCGCTTCCGCCGCCGCTGCTGCTGTCGTCGGAGTCTTCTGAATCGCATCCGGTGGTGCCCGCCCCGTCGACCTGAACGCATACTTTTTTTGAAAAACGGCTCTCGTCGCCTTCTTCGCTGAAGGCGGTCACGGCAAAATAATAGGTGAGGCCGTCTTCCAGTTCGGTCAGGGTCACCCTTGGGTTGTCCGGGTCTTCCAGCTCATTGAGGTAGACGTCGTCGAGCAATTGATAAGGCTGGTCAGGAGAGGTTTTAAAATAAATACCGTATCCGGCCAGGTCTTCCTCGGTATTGGCGTCCCAGGCCAGGGTGATTTCGGGGGGCACAACGGTGGAGGCGGCAATAGGAAACAGCATGCTGCAGATCAGCGCCAGTCCTGCCAGGAGAATCAGAAGTTGTGATTTGTTTTTCACGATATCGCGGTCGGCTGTAATTTTTTCGAATTTGAGTCAGAGCCAGCTGGATTTTCCCCCTTCTATTGAAACCAGAGACCCTTGTCAATAGCCGAAGCCACATTTTATGAAAAAAACTCCATAAAATTATGTAAAGCATTTCACAATTCCTCTTTCAGCGAGGCTTCTCATAAGGCGGCAGCCGACCAGCAGGCAGGTCTTTCAAGCATGGTAGCTTGCGGTCCTTGTCCGAAACAACCGGCGTTTTTACCGGCCAGTCAATGGCCAGGTCCGGATCGGACCACAGCAGCCCCCCCTCGCATTGCGGCGCATAAAAAGCGCTGCATTTGTAATGGAACAGGGCGCTGCCGCTGAGCACGCAAAACCCGTGGGCAATGCCTTCAGGAATAAAAAGCTGTCTTTTGTTTTTGTGCGACAGGATCTCTCCGATCCAGCGGCCGAATGTCGGCGATCCCTGGCGCATGTCGACGGCCACGTCAAATACTTCACCGTCCAGCACCTGCACCAGCTTCGCCTGGCCTTGCGGGTACTGGTAGTGAAGTCCCCTGAGGGTTGCTTTTTTGGAATACGACAGGTTGTCCTGGACAAACTGCGTTTTGATGCCGTGCTCGTGGTAGCGTTGCTGGTGATAGGTCTCCAGAAAAAACCCGCGCTGGTCCTCAAACACCGCCGGTTCAACGATCAGCACCCCGTCCAGCTCCGTTTTGCGCACTTCCATTTGGCCTCCCCGTCAATTCTTTTCCTTGTACCTTGTACCCTGCACCTTGTACCCTGCACCTTGTACCCTGCACCTTGTACCCTGTACCCTTTTTATTCATCATTCAAAATATCCATCAAGTACTGCCCGTATTCATTTTTCAAATAAGGTTCGGCCAGCCGTATCAGCTGCTGGCGGTCAATATAGCCCAGCCGCCAGGCAATCTCTTCAATGCAGGCGATTTTAAGCCCCTGCCGTTTCTGGATGGTTTCGATAAACACGGAGGCTTCCAGAAAAGATTCATGGGTGCCCGTATCCAGCCAGGCAAAGCCTCTTCCCAGCAGTTCCACCTTCAGCTGACCGCGCTCAAGATAGGTGTTGATCACATCGGCGATTTCCAGCTCCCCGCGGGCCGATGGCTTCAGGCCGGATGCGATTTCAACGACGTCGTTGTCAAAAAAATAAAGCCCCGGGACGGCAAAATTCGACTTGGGCTTGGCAGGCTTTTCCTCAATGCTCAGCACATTGCCGTCCTTGTCAAAATCCACCACCCCGTAGCGCTCGGGATCCCGAACCCAGTAGCCGAACACCACCCCGCCTTTATCCATTTGGGCAGCCCGGGCCAGCAGCTGCGACAGGCTGTGGCCGAAAAACAGATTGTCTCCCAGTATCAGGCAGGCGTTTTGGTCTGCGATGTGATTCCGGGCAATGATAAAGGACTGGGCCAGGCCTTCGGGCCGGGGCTGGATTGCATAGGAGATGCGCAGCCCGATCTGCGACCCGTCGCCGAAAAGCGCCTCGAATTTGTGCCGGTCTTCAGGAGTCGAGATGATCAGGATGTCGCGGATGCCGGCCAGCATCAGCACCGACAGCGGATAGTAGATCATTGGCTTGTCATAGATCGGCAAAAGCTGCTTGCTGACCACATGGGTGATGGGATACAGGCGCGTGCCGGCCCCGCCGGCCAGGATGATGCCCTTGACGGAACTGTCTTCGACTTGCGGATAAAAGATGTCAATCATCGCTCACTCCGGGAATCTGTTGAAAAAAGCGCACGGTTTTTTGCAAACCTGCCATAAAATCGCTGCCAACGCTGAAGCCGGTGGCCAGCAGCTTGCCGACGGCCGCCTGGGAGTGTTTCACATCCCCCGGCCGCGGCGGGCCATGTTCGATCGGTGAAGAGGAGCCGGTGATATCGACAATCAACCCGGCCAGATCGTTGATGGTGATTTTTTTGCCGTAGGCCACGTTGTAGACCCCGGTACAATCATTTTGGGCCATGAATGCATTGGCGGCCACCACGTCCTTGACATAGATGAAATCCCGGGTCTGCTCCCCGTCGCCGAAAACCGGGATCGGCGCGTTGGCCACTGCCCGGGAGACAAATATCGGAATGGCCGCCGCATAGGCGCTGGCAGGGTCCTGCCGGGGCCCGAAAACATTAAAGTAGCGCAAGGATACGGTGGCCAGCCGGCCTTCACGGGCAAACAGGGCGCAGTAATATTCCCCATCCAGCTTGGTAATGGCATAGGGGGATTTGGGCTCGGGGGCCATGGTTTCGCGTTTGGGCACTTCGGGGTTGTCGCCGTAGATGGCCGCCGAGGAGCTGAAGCAAAGTTTTTTGACCCCGGCCGCGGCGGCTTCTTCCAGCACCTTCAAGGTGCCTTCCACGTTGATCCGGGCGCACTCGATGGGCCGGTCCATGGATTCGGGAACGCTGACCATCGCCGCCAGATGAAACACGTAATCCACCCCCGCCACCGCCCGTTTGACGGTTTGCCGGTCGCAGACGTCGCCCTGGATAAACTCGACGTCAAACCCTGCGATATTGCGCCGCAAGCCGCTGCGAAGGTTGTCCAGCACCCGGACATGCGCTTTGCCCTGAAAATATTCAACAATGTGGCTGCCGATAAACCCGGCCCCGCCGGTGACGAGAATTCGCATCCTTACAATCTATCACATTTTTGGCAGAATTCAACACCACCCTTTTTACCATCATCAAAAAGCAAAGGCCGGACCATTTCCCCAGGCATGTTGGGAGAATCGGTCCGACCCTCATATTTTTTCAGCCGGCGCGAAGCGCCGCACCTTTATCCTCTTTGTCAATACGCCCCTTTTTTGGCGAAGACGACGAAAATGGTTTCAAACAAAATGTTCAGATCCAGCGCCAGGTCCCGGTTGTAAATATAGTAAAGGTCCAGCAGAATCATGTCTTCAAAGGCCACCTCGCTGCGGCCGGTGACCTGCCACAGGCCGGTGATCCCGCCGCGCACCGCCGCCCGTTTTTTGTACCAGTCTTCATAAACCTCAAACTCGTAGGGCAGGCAGGGGCGCGGGCCAACCAGGCTCATCTCGCCTTTGAGCACATTGATCAGCTGCGGCAGCTCATCGAGGCTGAATTTGCGCAGGAAGCGGCCCACCCGGGTGATGCGCGGATCGTTGGTGATCTTCAGCGGTTTTTCCTTGCTGTCGGTGCCGTTGGTGATTTCGCCTTTGATGAGCTTGGTGACGAACTGCCGGTGGATGTCGCTGGACGCCTCCGTGCGCATGGAGCGAAATTTATACATCTTGAATTGTCTGCCGTTTTTGCCCACCACCGTGGCCCTGTAAAAAACCGGCCCAGGCGAGTCGAGCTTGATGGCCAGCGCCAGCAGGCCAAACAGCGGCAATTGTAAAATAAACAGCGGCAGGGTGATCAGGGCATCAACGGCATGTTTGACCTTGCTGTACAGCCAGGTGTTTTTCTGGGAGCACAGCCGGATCATGGGCAGGCCGCAGAAATTGTCGATGTACAGCTTGACGTCGATGATGGGCATCAGCCGGGGAGGGAACCAGGCATCGATTCCCGCCGAGGTGCAGTAGTCCAGCAGGGCGACCAGCGACGGCCGGTCAATGCTTTCATCGGTGATAATGAGATCATGGATTTTCAGCTGGCTGGCGATGGCCGGGATGTTGCGGAAATCTCCAAGGCACGCCTTGCCCAGATCCGGTTTCAGTGTGCAGGTCGAATCCTGGCCCACAGTGCCGACCACCCAAAACGGCGCATTGTGATCAACGATGTGCTGGACGATCTGGTTGGCTTGCCGGTCCGAGCCGGCAATCAGCACCTGCCTTCTGAAGCGCCGGCGCAGCCACCTGGCAAAGGCCACGTGGTAGAGAAAAACCCTGCTGAGCGTCAATAGCGCTGCGGCCATGGTAAAACAGACGAACATCAGCCACCCGTCGGTCATGAAAACCGGGATTTGATCGTGATACAGCAGCCCCGTCATGCCGACGACCAGAAACGCCAGGCCAATGGCCAGCAGCAAATCGAGCAGGTGGTCCGACAGCAGGCGGCTGAGAAAGACAAACGCCACCGCACCGGTCAGCAGCACCGTGGTGAAGATATAGAAATGGGCTTCCAGCAGCCGGGCGCTGTTGTTGAGGAAAAAAATGATGGCCAGGCTGAAAAGACTCCAGCAGAAGGATTGCGCCAGGTTGGCCAGATGCTTTTTGCGGGTAAACAGGTAATGATAGCTGTACAGGTGGTAGGTCCTGAAAAACCCGATGGCCGTCACACTGAGAATGAATAAACCAGCGATTGTTTTTGGATCGTCATCAAGCAAGACATTGCCGGTGATCAGCCAGAGCCCGAGCGCAAATCCCGCAAAGGCCGCCGCCAGGTCCCCGGCCAGCAGGGCCAGCTGGTAGCCCGATAGGGCCCACAGCCTTCTTTGCGTGACTGCCGGGTGCCGCCCCGCGATAAGGGGTTTAAAAAAAAGCGTATTTTCCGCCCCTCCTGTCGGTGGCATTTCCTTGGTTCCTCCATCAGTCATGGCATTGCTGTCGGGCGATTGTTGCTTTGTCAGGTAATTCAATTATTATGCCAAACTTGCGTCCTGCGGGTTGGTTTAATAACTAACCGATTATTCACATAAATGAGTTGAAGCCCGGTGGGGCAAGGGTAATTCTTTTCACACCTCAACGGCAACAGATGCGTGTAGAATGGGAAATTTATTTCCCAAAGTCAGATCTGTTTTGCCGCCGCCGGCTTTTTTTCGAGTTTCATCAAAAGCCAGATGACGGGAACCATCAGGCCCAGCCCCACCACAAAAAACACCATCCCGCCGCTGTGGTGCAGCCAGCTGTCGGTGACCCAGGATTGGTCCACGTAGGCGGCCAGCACCGAAATGGTGACGATGCGCACGGCATTTTTCAAGACGGTGATCGGAAAAATCGATACGATCAGGACACTCCTGGCCCAGCTGGTCTTGAGCAGCATGTGGCCGGCCACCACGCTGGTGATGAACATGCCGATGGTGGAGCGGATGCCGCTGCACTGCCGGGCGATTTCGATGGCAATGCCGGGCAGTTCAAACACAAAGCCGTCCCGGTAAACCGGCACCCCCAGCAGCTGAAAAAGCGCACTGGAAAAATAAGCCGAACCGACAAGCAAAATCCTGATCAGCCCCTCCAGGGCCACCGTCGGAATGGGCACCAGAAAGATCAGAAACAACAGGGGAAAAAGCGCCCGGCGAAAGGCCCGCAGGCCGTAGCAGCCGATAAAGCCCGCGTTGAAACAGATAAAAAATGCGAACATTATCAGCGCCAGATGGTCATTGCGATTCAGCCCCGGCAATTGGGTCGTCCCGATCCAGTACAGCAGCAGCCCGCCGGCGGCCAGGGCAGTGCCGGCGGTCAAGCTGTAGCCGGTTTCAGCCAGAACGGCCTTGCGCTCGGCAATGAAAAAATAGAGGCTGACCACCGGAATCAGCAGAAAATGCGAGTACAGCTGATTATGAAAGGACAGCCCGGCCAGTTCCCTGAAAGGTTGAAAAAACAGGGCGGTCAGCACAATGCAGCAAGCAGTAAAATACAGATGCCTCATAAATGGTTTTCCTGTCGGGTCTGACGGGCAAACGGGTGAGACTTCCAGGCCGCCTTGCATTTTTCCTGGCGCGGTAGCGCCTCGCTGTTTAATATTTTTTATTGACAATTTGATTCTTTATAATCAAACCCCCTGCAGGGGATGGTCCGGATCAGCCGTCAGCCCGTCGGCGGTTTGCCTGTATTTTTTGCCGCAGACAACACATTCCAAATCGTCGCTCAACCGTTCGGCGCATTCACAGACCCAGCCGATCTGGCGGGCGGGGTTTCCCACCACCAGGGCATAATCGGCGATATTCTTGTTGACCACCGCCCCGGCGCCCACCAGGCAGTAGCGTCCCAGCGTTGTCCCGCAAATAATCGTTGCGTTGGCGCCGATGGTGGCCCCTTTTTTTACCAGGGTGGGCCGGACCTGGTCCATCTTGCCGATTTGCGCCCGGGGATTGTAAATGTTGGTAAACACCATCGATGGCCCGCAAAACACACCGTCTTCAAGGGTCACCCCTTTATAAACCGATACGTTGTTTTGGATCTTGCAGCCGTTGCCGATGGTCACATCAGGGCCGATGACCACGTTCTGGCCGATGTTGCTGCGGCGGCCGATCGTCGAGTTGGAAAGCACGTGGGAAAAATGCCAGATTTTGGTTTGGGCCCCGATTCTGACATCGCCGTCGATGACCGCGGTGGGGTGGACGAAAAAATCGCCGCCGTCAGGCGGCAGGACCCCCGCCTTTTCCTTCAGCTCGATTTTGCAGCCGTGGTGGTTCAGCGACTGCTGGCTGGCGTTGAGCACCCTGAGCACCCGCAGCCCTTCGGCCCCGTCGGTCAGCGGTCGGCTTCCGTTGGCGACACAGTCCAGAAAATGCAGACACTCGCGGCGCAAAGGTTCGTCTTGTGCAATTTCAACGCGCTGCGCTTCACCCTTGACCGGCACGGGCAGGTTGTCACGCCAGTTGATTTCATGGGCATACAATAGAAGCTTGTCCGGCCAAAGCAAGGTGTCGTCGAAGACGGCCATTTTGCGATCGCCCACCACCACCAGCTTCTGCTCTTTGAAGGGATGCAGCCAGGAGACAAAGATATGGGCCTGCAGCCCGGAGGCAAACTCCAGGTGGGTGGTGGTCACATCGGCGATCTTCTGGTGCAGGTAGTTGCCGCCGGTGGCCAGTACGCTTTCGGGCTGTTCACCGGCCAGCGCAAGGATCATGGACAGGTCGTGGGGGGCAAAGGACCACAGGATGTTTTCCTCGCGCCTGATTTTGCCCAGATTCAGCCGGTGCGAATAGATATAGTTGACCCGGCCCAGCTCCCCGGCTGCCGCGATTTCTCTGAGACGAACAAATACGGGGTGATACTGGAGCAGGTGGCCGACCATGAGCACTTTGTTTTTCTCTTCAGCCAGCGCGATGAGCTGGCGGCCCTGGGCCTCGTGCAGCACCAGCGGTTTTTCCACGTAGACATGCTTGCCGGCCAGCAGCGACTCCTGGGCCAGGTTAAAATGGGTTTCGGCCGGGGTGGCGATCACCACCCCCCGGATGTCGTCGCGGGCCAGCACCTCCGCCAGGGCCATGCAGGTGTCAAGGCCCGGGTACTGCTGCCTGAATGCGGCTAAAACCCCTTCGTTTTTGTCGCAGATGAGCTTGAGCGCCCCGAGGTTGTAAAAATTGCGGATCAGATTTTTGCCCCAGTAGCCGCTGCCGATAACGGCCACTGCAGGCAGGTCGGACGCCGTTGCCGATTTTTTTTGGGTCATATTTTCACCATACTATCCGTTTTATTTGCAGTCCGGGAAAAAAGCGCGCCAGCCCCGCTTTTTTATCCTCTGTTCTTTCTTAGCATTTGCACACACATTTGACGATTAATTTTTCCGCTGGCATCCTTGGGAAGAGCCCGCAGCAGTTTTACTTCCGCAGGCAGCTTGTGCTTCGGTAATTTTTCAGCACATGCGCGCATAACATCCTGTTCCGTGCATTGCCCGTTGGCCGGCACGGCCACAGCGATCAGCCGGGTTCCCAGCAGCGGGTCCGCCATCCCGACGACCACCGCTTCGATGGTCAGCCCGGTGGCCAGCAGCGCCTCTTCAACTTCCTGGGGGTTGACCCGATGGCCGCCCACCTTCAGCAAGTGATCCCTGCGGCCGCTGACAAAAAGGTATCCATCCGCATCGCGGTATCCCAGGTCCCCGGTACGGTATCCGTGGCGGGTCAAAACCTTTTGGGTGGCGGCGGCATCCTTCCAGTAGCCCTGCATGATGTTCGGACCCGACGCCACCAGCTCCCCGGGCTGGCCGGCCGGCACCGGCCGGCCTTCTGAATCCAGCACCCGGATTTCAACTCCGGCGATGGGCTTGCCGATCGAGCCCATTTTATCCTCGAAGCGCTGCGGGTCAAGATAGCTCAGCCGGGCCGCGGCTTCGGTGGCGCCGTACATGATAAAAATCTTCGTGTGCGCCGGCAGACTGTCGCGCAGCTGCCTTTTAAGCGGCTGCGCCATGTGCCCGCCGGCCTGGGAGCAGTAGCGCAGGGATTTGAGTCGCTCACGATATTTTTTCAAAGGCGACCGATGCAGCAGGTAGGCGTAGGTGGACGGCACCCCGGAAAATCCGGTCACCTGCTCAGCGAGCATCTGCTGCACCACCGACGCCGGATAGGCAAACTTGTTGTTCACCACCACGGTGCCGCCCACGGCAAAATGGGTGTTGAGCAGGGATTTGCCCATCACGTAAAAAAAGGGCAGCACCACCATCTGGATGTCTTTTTCGGACAGCTGCAGGTATTGGCAGATCGCGCGGGTGTTGGCAACAATGTTATCGTGGGACAGCATGACCCCCTTGGCACTCCCGGTGGATCCGGAAGTGTAGATGATGCTGGCCAGTTGCGTTTTGTCAATTGGAAGGCCGCAGTCGGCTGCCGGCCCCTCGGCGGTGACCGCTTCTAATTGAATGCACTCGACGGCAGCATCGCTCCAGGCAAGCCGCGGCTTATCAATGATCAACAGCCCGATGTTCAACGAACCAAGCTCGACGGCCTTTAAAAGCCGTTCAAAGCGTGAGGACGCAATTACGGCGCTGGGTTGCAGCTCGTCTAAAAGCCGCTGCAGGCCGTCCGGTTTCAGATCGGTGCTCAACGGCACGGCAACCGCACCGCTTTTGAGAATGCCGTAGTAGCTGACCACGTATTCAAGACTGTTTTTAAAAATAAAAACGACCCGCTGGCCTTTTGCCACCCCCCGACCGGATAGACAGCGGGCCAGCCGGTTGGCCTGGGAGTTGATCGCCGCATAGGTGGCGCGCACGTCTTCATGGACCAGCGCGATTTTGTCCGGAAAGCGCTTTGCCGATTTTTCCAGGAAATGATGAATTAAACAAGGAGCTTTCACCTTGAGCTTTTCTCCCGGCACGGCCGCAACGGCTTATTTTTTAATCCGTTTTTCCCGGTGTCCAATTTATCCTTGCCCCAGCTTGTTTTCCAAATACTGGACCACATTGTTGATCGAATCGAGGTTTTCGGGGATCAGCTCTTCGTCTTCGACCTGGATGGAAAATTGCTTTTCAAGAAAAGCGACCAGCTCCAGGGCGGCGGTGGAGTCCATGATGCCCTCATCTAAAAATGACGTATCGTCCCGCAGACCGGGGTCATCGCCAAACAGGAAGTTTTCAACAATATAGCTCCTGATAATCTCAGCAATTTCCATAAATAACTTCCCTCATCGGTATTGGATTTCGCAAATATCTTCAATCAAAAGCGCCGGCAGGTGAAGATAGCGGGTAGCGCGGCGCTTCTGCTCGATGTCCTCAAACACCCGCTTGACCTGCTGGACTTTCAGCCCGATGGCAGCGGCCACCGTCCCGGCCGCAATCCCCATGTTTTTGGCATACAAATAAATATCTATTTTATCATAAGGCAGCGAGAAATAAAATTCATCCTGCTCTTTTTTCTTACGTCCTTGCAAAGCGGGGTAGCGTCAGGCGGAATTTTTAGATTGACATTCAAATGATCAAAGTTTATATTTCGTAGTATAAACTTTAACTGAAAGGAAGCCGCCATGCATGCATCGGCCAAAGACCTGAGGTTTTATTCCAAACACCTTATGGAAGCCGTTTCCCGTGGAGAAGAAGTCATTGTCACCTATCGAGGCAAACCCTGCGCAAAGCTGGTCCCCCTGCAGGAGGCCGGCGAAAAAGACTCACAGGCAGACCCCCTTTTCGGTATCTGGAAAGATCACAGTGATGTCAAAGAGGTTGATAAATTTATTAGAAACCTGCGCAAGGGAAGATTCTAATGTTGGTTGATACGGATGTGCTGATCTGGTACATGCGCGGTAATGAAAAGGCCGGAAAGGCCATCAGCGACCTTGACGGTTTTTCAGTTTCGGTTGTCACTTACATCGAGCTGGTGCAAGGACTGCGAAACAAAGAAGAGCTGAACATAATGCGCAATTCTTTTAAGCGCTTGAAAGCCGGCATCATTTATATCAACGAGGAGATTTCGACCAAAGCCATGTTTCTGGTTGAACAATATTACCTCAGTCATTCGATTCAACTGGCCGATGCCTTGATTGGAGCCACCTCAATGGTTTATGGCCTTCCCCTGTTAACGGCTAATACGAAACATTACAAAACCATAAAAAACATTATTCTCCAAAAATTCCGCCCGTAAAATTTGAACAAAAACACCTCCTGGCCGGCGGGACACTCACAAGCCCTGGCAAGCTCGACAATTTTGGCGGTGTCCGCTCCTGCCAGCACATTCCAGTCGGATTCAACCGTTTCGGTCCACCGCGTCTCGTCCCTGAGCGTAATGCAGGGCACCTTCATTCAGTAAGCTTCTTTTTGAACCCCCCAGAGCCGATCGCTAAATAATATTCGGTTCAAGGATTCCCACCTGCTCAGTCTCAAGTCATACCGTAAAGTGCAAATCCTCACCCCGACCCAAGCGCTGAAACTTCTATAAAAAAACGGAAATCCCTCCCTTTTTGCCGGCGCCCAGCGCCTTTGTTTTAATCGTACTTGACAAAATTATAATAACCACTATAATGACCATATGTTAGTGAAAAAAAACAGAAAAACAAAGGGGCCTTAAAACCATGATCATCCAGGACTACATTCCCGTCACCAAAGCAAAAAGCGCCTTGCTGGACCTAATTAGGCAAATCGAGGGATCCAACGAGGCCATTGCGATTACAAAAAACGGTGTTCCGGAGGCCGTGCTTTTGAGCATGAAAAAATTCGAGGGACTGCTGGAGACGATCGAGATCCTTGCTGATGAAAACGCAATGAAAGCGATTCGAAAATCAATCAAACAGGCCAACAGGGGCGACTGGATAGACTTTGATGAGGTATTCGCGGAATGAAAAAGTTCAAAATGCGCTTTACACCGGAAGCCTCCCGCTTGCTGTCAAGATTTCATCCCGAAAATAAAAAACTCATTAAAAAAGCACTCCTCACCATTCACCAGGACCCTTACCGGGGCCATGATTTGCAGGAAGAATTGAAGGGCCTTAAATCATTCAGATCAAACAGGTATCGCATAATTTATGACATCAATGAAAAAGAGCGCTTTATCCAGATATACTACGTGGACCACAGAAGAGACATATACGAGCAATTCCAGCGTTTGTTAAATGAACTGCAAAAAAGTTCTTAATTTTTTCGCATTTAACACACACTCAAAGGCAGGGTATGGATTACCCTGCCTTTGCCTTTTCACCTTTTCCCCTTATAATCACAACCCCCCACCAACGCCCCCAGCATCCGGCGCAAAATCCCCGCCTCCGGCCCCGGCGAATGAAAGTCTATGATCCCGGCAATTCCGCACATATGCTGACCAGCAGTTTTTTTACAACCGATGTTGACAAATCACGGGAGGATGTTATTCTTACCATATAGTAAGGAATTAAATGACGCAAAAATAACTATTGGGGTGTTGCCATGATTGTCGGTACAATATCATCAAAGGGCCAGGTGACAGTGCCTAAAAAAATTAGAGAATTTCTTCAGGTGGGAACCTATGATAAAATCGTCTTTATTCCCCTGGAAGATGGCAACGTGTTAATTACCAGCAAACGAAACCCGGCCAAAGCGCTGTTTGGGATGCTCAAGCATCGCAGCCTTAAACAACCCGTATCGATCGAACAGATGGACAATGCCATAAGAAAAAGGCGGGCCAAGCGGGGGGAGAATTGATTGCGCTGGACACCAACGTATTGGTAAGAATGTTAATAGAAGACGACAGGAGACAGGCACGGGTTATCGAGGAAACGATTGCTTTGGCTGAAAAAAAGTCCGTGCCGGTTCTCATCCTATCCGAAGTGCTTGTGGAAACTGTCTGGGTGCTTGAATCGGTTTATCAATGCAGCCGGGAAGAAATTTTGAAATTTCTGCAGACCCTGATCATCACCCCGCCATTTGCATTTGTCGATCCGCAGGTTATCCGCAGGGCCATCCACGAATATAAAAAAGGTGGTGATTTCGCTGACCTTTTAATCGTACACCAGGCAAAACATCAGCAGGCAAAAAAATTATTAAGCTTCGACAAAAAGCTCCAGAAAAAATATTCGGGCTACGTGCTTGGAAAGTTGAGCCCGCAAGATTTGCAATAACGCCCTTAAAGCACCGCAGGCGCCCGGCACCGGCGCTTTTCACCTGGCGCCCGGAACCCCGGCCTGTTGGCTTGCAAGGGGTGGCCACAATTTTTTCTGATGCGTGGCCATCGCCAAAAACCGGCTCCTGGCCGGCGGGACATTCACAAGCCCTGGCAAGCTCGACAATTTTAGCGGTGTCCGCTCCTGCAAGCACATTCCAGCCGGATTCAACCGTTTCGGTCCACTCCGTCTCGTCTCTGAGGGTGATGCAGGGCACCTTCATCCAGTAAGCTTCTTTTTGAACCCCGCCGGAGCCGATCGCTAAATTAATATCCGGTTCAGCGATTTCCAGCTGCCGGAAAAACACCGCGGACATGTTGCGATCATAATGCTGACCGGTGTGCACAACCACTTCAGCCAAACATGCCGATGAGTTTTCAGCCTGCCGGTTGTGCTTGACAATGGCCCGGGAGACCGAGGCTGCTTTGACGAATTGGGGTCTCGCACCGACGATGGTGACAATTTTCATAAAAAGCGCTTTCCTTTATCCTCCAGGCACTCCAGCGCTTCCCAGCGCTTTCGTTTTGTAAAACATGAAACATTCTTGACTTAACGCCTATTTTTGTAATAAATTCAAAATAGTTTTAAATTGCCCTTATTTGAATGGAGGAATTGCGATCACTATGCAACCTGATGAAATAATGCACATTTTACGGGAATATAAACGCAAGAATCGCGATAAATATACTATCAACAGGATCGGGATTTTCGGATCTGCAGCTCGCGGACCCCTATCATCTTAGCCTTTTTACCTTGCAACTCCGCCCACAACCATTTATAATACGAATTATCCAGATAATTCACAATGGAATTGCCGTATGGAAATAAAGCGCCAATTGCAGCTGGCCCCTTTGCTGGCCATGAAATCGTTTTTTCTTTTTGGCCCGCGGGCGACCGGCAAAACCACCCTCATTCGTCAACAACTGGCGCAAAAGGCCACGGTCATCGACCTGCTGGATTCACGGTATTTTCTGAAGCTGTCCGCCGACCCCCATGCGCTTGAATCCTTAATTGCAGCAGCCCCGGCCGACATCATCGTGATCGATGAAATCCAGCGCATTCCAGAGCTGCTCAATGAAGTTCACCGGCTCATCGAATCTAAAAAACAGACCTTTTTGCTCATCGGCTCCAGTGCCCGCAAACTGCGGCGGGGCAGGGCCAACCTTTTGGCTGGACGTGTCTGGAGTGCCGGCATGTTTCCGCTGATTTACCGCGAAATTCCATCTTTTGATCTGGACCGTTATTTGCGCTATGGCGGACTGCCGGCCGTCTACCTGAGCACCTATGCGGAAGAAGAGCTCGATGCCTATGTCAATACCTATCTGAAAGAGGAAATAATGGCCGAGGGACTGATCAGGCGCTTGCCGCCATTTTCACGTTTTTTGAAAACCATCGCCCTGGCCAATGGAGAGATGATCAACTTTACCAAGCTTGCCAATGACTGCCAGGTGCCGCCTTCAACGGTGACCGAATACGTCGGTGTCCTGGAGGATACCCTGGTGGGCTATCTTTTGCCCGCCTGGACCGCATCCAAAAAACGCAAGGCGATCAAAACCGCAAAGTTTTATTTCTTTGACCCCGGCATCACCCACATGCTGGCCGGCACCCAAACCCTGGATCGCAACTCCGACCTGTATGGCAAAAGTTTTGAGCAATTCATCTGCATGGAGCTGCGGGCGTATCTGAGCTACCGGCGCAAAAAAATCCCCCTGACGTACTGGAGATCAAAAAATGGTCACGAAGTGGACTTTTTGTTGGGCGCCCAAACCGCCATCGAGGTCAAGGCTGCAAAAAATATCAGCCGCAATGATTTCAAGGGATTAAAATATCTGCAGGAAGAGGGCGTCTTTCAAAATTTCATCCTGGTCAGCCAGGACCCGGTCAGCACGCTTACCGATGGCATCCTGACCCTGCCCTGGCAAAAATTTATCTCCGAGCTCTGGAAGGACAAATTTGCCTGAAGCCGGCCCCCCGCATCCACATCGATCAGATGGCGGGTGGTGAAACGATCGGCGTATTTTTCTTTCAAATGCCGGCAGCTCCTTTAAAAACTTTCTGCGCGTCGCCATTACCCTCAGTTTTTCCCAATCTCGCTTTTGTCCGTTTTTGCCTTTTCACCTTTCCCGCTTATAATCAAAACCCCCGCCAGCCCCCCCAGCGTGTTTAAGACCAGGTCCGATAGATCCGAACTGCGCGACGGCATCCAGGCCTGAAGGATTTCAATGCTCAGGCTGACCGTAAAACACAGCGCCAGGGTCATCAGAACGGCATGTTTTTCGAAAACCGATCCGGCTTTGACAAAGGTGGCCGTCAGGACAAGCCCCAGGGGAATGAAGCCGATAAAATTGATGGCGATATCCTTGAAAGTGCTCGCGTCAAGGCGCAGCCGATGAACTGAAAAAGAAAGAATCCTTGCATCTAGCACCTGCATCCTGGAAGGAATGCGAAGATGGCGCCCGGCACCTGAATGGTCAAGTACCTGCCGGCCCCTTTTTTCATTGAAAAGATACAGCAATAAGAGGTTTTCCTGGCGGGAAAAGGAAAAGTTGCGCTTCTGGCGCCATTGTTTAAAATGCCGTGCGGCGTCCCGCGCTGAGAGTCGAACGTTGTAAAAAGCCAGGCCGTAAATCTCGCCTTTCCAGCAATGTTCGCCATAAACCGAATTTCCCAGCACCAGCCGGGTCTTGGCCCCGGCCGGCCGGCTTTAGCGCCATTTCAACAGAGAACCCATCGGCGCCGGTTTTATCCAGGCCGCTGCCGGGAGAGGTATAGGCGATGCCGAATCTGCCGAACCGGATGCCGGCCTGATCTGCCAGCCAGTGTACATTGTTCGCCGAATTAAACCCCTTGGAACGCAAACCGAAAAAAAAGATTGCACCCAGAACCGCTAACGAAAGACAGATCAGAGCCCTTAATGAAATATTGCTGCACCTGCTTTTTTGGTTCAGTTAATCCCGCCTTTTCGCATTCCGGCTGCCATCTCCGGCTTTTCCCTTCACCTTTGTCCTTTCTTCTGGGCGCAAACCCTTTCACTAAAATGCTTGACAATATAGCTTTTAAGGCTATAATTAGGCTATGTATGATTTAAAGTATCGGCGGCAGGCCAGAAACTATCTGGCAAGATTACCCTTTAAAATTAAATCGAAAATTGTAAATAAATTGCATGAACTCCAAGCAAACCCTGATGATTCAAACTTGGACGTTGATAAATTAAAAGCAGGGTTGGGGTATCGCCTTAGGGTAGGGCAGTACCGGATCATATTTACCCGCCATGATGATAAGCTCATAATCGAAGTGGT